>JAWLBG010000022.1:0-93697 GCA_041395065.1 Prosthecobacter sp.
CCACGACGCTGCCGCGTGGATGAAGTACCGTGCCTTTTCGCGTGTCATCCACGTTTCTGGGCGAAGAGCCACGTCCAGAACTCGGGGTTGGCATAGGTCTGCGTCCACGAATCGTGGCCGACGCCGGGGTAGATGGTGAGTTTGACGGGAGCGCCGATCTTCTTGAGCGCGTCGTAGATCTTGTGGCTGTTCTCGACGGGGACGGCACCATCTTTGTCGCCGTGGAAGATCCAGCAGGGCAGGTGCTTGATGCGCTCCGTGGTCACCCAGCGCACACCAGCTCCGCCGCAGACGGGAGCGATGGCGGCGTAGGTGTCGGGATACTCAAAAGCGGTGTCCCATGTGCCGAAGCCTCCGAGGCTGAGACCGGTGAGATAGACGCGATGGGGATCGACTCGAAGTGTCTTGATCAAGTGATCCGTGACCGCCTTAACGCCGTGCGGATTCCATATTTCCTCCGGCTCGCACTGAAGGCTGACGATGATAGCCGGGAACTTCTGCCCAGCGGCGATCAGCTTCGGTGGGCCGTGACGCTTGATCTTCTCGAGGTCGTTGCCGCGCTCGCCGCTGCCATGGAGGAAGATGACGAGCGGCCACTTCTTCTTCGCATCAGCCTCGTAGCCCTCGGGTTTGCTCAGCAGGTAGTTGTAATTGACCTTGATGGCAAAGTCGCCGCTGTAGTTCTGCGGTGTCTGGGTGTCGGCGAGAGCGAGGGAGGCGGTGGCTAGGAGGAGTGCGGCAGTTCGGACCATTCCAGAACAACGCCGTCTTCCGTCACGGCCTTGCGGCCAGCACTGGAACGAAAGGTCATTGCGACGATGGAAAGAGTGGCCAGCGAACTGAGCGGCATCAGGATCGCGGCGAGCAGGGGACTCAGATGTCCGAGCAGACCCAGCGTGGCGGTGATGATGTTGTAGCAGACGGAGAAGGCGAAGACGGCATGCACCGCGCGACGGTGCGTGGCGGCGATGTCGAGCAGGCCGGTCATGAAGCGCATGCTGTGGCCGAGGAAGTAGAAGTCCGCCTTGTGCTCGAGAAAGCTGCGACCGGTGACGGGACTGCCGGCGCAGGAGGCGGCGTCGAAGGCGAGGCTGTCGTTCGCGCCGTCGCCGATGTAGAGCGTGTGCTGTGGATCGTGCGCGGTGATCCACGCGGCCTTTTCATCCGGTGTCAGGCTGTGGCACCACTGATCGCGCTCCAAACCGAGCTGCGTGGCGATGGCTGCGACCTTGGGTTCGCGGTCGCCGCTGAGAATGCTGACGCGCAGACCCCGTGAGGTCAGGGTGCGGACTTCGTCGGCGGTTTCGCCGCGCAGCGCGTCGTGAAAGCGGAAGGCGGCGATCTCGCGACCGTCGCGCGCGAAGACCGCGTCGGCGGACTGGTCCTGCGGTCGTGTGAGTGTCCAAGTGCTACCGTTCTGATCAAAGTGAAGACCGTGGCCGGGCGTTTCGACGACTTCGGCGTCGAGCACGTGATCCGGCGTGCCGCCGAGCGCATCGAACAGGCTGCGGCTGACGGGGTGCAGATTCCCGCTGGTAAGATGGCGCAGCGCCTGACGTGCTTCGTCGTCGAGCGCGGCGAGGGCTTCCGGATTCACGAGGACGGGGTTTTCGAGGGTGAGCGTCCCTGTCTTGTCAAAGACGATGCGGTGCAGGCGGGTGAGCTTTTTCCAGAGGCCGAGCGTGCGGACGAAGACGCCCCGTGCTTCGGCGCGACTCGCAGCGATGTCGTCCGCGAGCGGGGCGGCCACGCCGAGGGCGCAGGGACAGGAGACGACAAAGACGGAGATCATGACCTGCAGCGCGCGGGTCCACTCGCCGGTGTGCTGCCACCACCAGATGCCGCCAATGACGCCTGCGAGCACGACGACCACAAGGTAGCCGCGCAGAAGCTTTTCGAGAAAGAGATCGCGGTTTTCTCCACCGCGGCGGGCTTCGAGCAGCTTTTGCAGCGTGGAGCCGTCCCATGCCTCCAGCGCGATGGCGTTGAATGCACGGGTGCCCGCGTTCAATGCGCCGGAGGGCAGCAACTGGCCGCTGTCGCGGGTGCAGGCGTCGCTTTCACCGTTGATCCATTCGAGGCTGATGCTGGCGTGCGGATCTTCGAGCTTGGCGGCAACGGGAACGGCCTGGCCGGGTTTGACGGTGAAGGATTCCCCCGCCTTGAGAGCCGCCAGTGCCTCGGCGTCCGGGATCGAGGGATCGCGCACGAGGCGGCGGCGGTTTTTCGCGACGGCCATCTGCTGCACGAGCCTGCCGCCGAGCATCAGGAAGATGAACATGGCGACGAAGTCGAAATACTTCAGCCCCTGCTCGCCGCTCAGCCAGCCGATGATTGACCCCGTGTAGGCAGCGAAAATGCCAAGAGTGATCGGCGTGTCGATATGCAGCACGCCCGCCCGCAGTGCGCGCCATGCACGCTGCGCGAAATAGCTGCCGCCGACAAACAACGCGAGCGTCGCCGAAGCGGCGGTGACGAGGTCAAACCATCGCGCAAACGGGAAATCCGACGGCATGCCGAAGTAGGCGGGCAGGGAGAAGGCCATGGCGTTCATGGCGAAGGCGCCGCAGAGGCCGGTGCGGCGTTCGAGGGTGTTGTCACCGGTCGTCGTGGCATCCGCACGCGGCACGCCGAGCAGGTAGCCGAAGCGCTGGAGTTCGCGGGCGAATTCGACCGGATCAAACTCACCGGGCGACCACGCCATTCGAAGTTCCCCGCGGGATATATCGATGTTCACCTGGGCGCCGCCCATTTTCGCGAAGACGCGCTCGATGAGCCAGATGCAGGCCATGCAGGAGATGCCCTGGATGGAGACGCTCATTTCTACCGCGGCGTTTTCATCCGCACGTTGTGCCATTGCGGCGATGGTGGAGGCTTCCAGCCAGCCGTAGTCCTGCTGGCGCATGGCCTGCGGCGAGACGGGCGGGAGATTCTGACCGCCTTTCAAATCATAGAAGCGCTCAAACCCCTCCTGCCGGAGCATGTCGTGCACATAATGACATCCCGCGCAGCAGAACTCGTCGTTCCGGGAACTGGGAACCGGTGTGCCGCAATGTTTGCAGGAGGCGGGCATGACCGGAAATCAGTTGGAGGCGTGGCAGCAGCTTGGGACGGCGTCGCTGCCGAAATCGAGCGTGTCACGCAGACGCCAGGCCAGGATGACGGCGGTGACAAGGGCGAGCCCGCGCTGGAGCCTGCGCATGGTGGCGGGCTGCAGCCGGCCTCCGAGCCAGTGGAGCTGGGTTTGCGCGATCCAGAGCAGCGGCAATGTGCCGAGACCGAAGGCGAGCGCGAACTCCGAACCGCGGACGGCGCTGCCGTTCGCCATGGCGAGACCGAACATCATGTAGAGCGGGCCGCAGGGAAGCAGCGGAGTGGCGAGTCCGAGGATCGAGGCGCGGATGCCGCCACGCAGCTTGAAGGCGGCGGTCTGAATCCGGCGCAATCCGCCGGCGAGGAATTGAGGTTTGGGCAGCCACGCGTCCAGTCCCATGCCGACGATCGCAAAGGCGATGACGAGCAGCCAGGGCAGCACGATGCCCGCACCATGCTGAAAGAAGGCGAGGGGCATGGTGCCGATGGCGCCCGCCAGCGCACCGACGACGCCGTAGGCGACCATTCGACCGGCGTGATACAGTGTGGTGTTGCGCATGAAGCCGCCGCTTTTCGGGGAGATGGCCCATGAGCAGGACAGCGGCCCGCACATTCCCACGCAGTGGACACTGGTCACAATGCCGGCGATGAAGGCGGCGGCGCTGGTATCAATCGACTGCATGGACGCTGCGGGTGATGACGGGAACCTGCTGAGGGGCGTTCCGCACAGCCATGGAGATGAACCACACCCACAGGGCGACGAAGCCGATGAAAAACGCAGCAACGAAAAGCCAGGGGCGGTTGGAGATGCATTTCGGGATCATGGCGTTCAGCGGATAAAGTCCTTGGCGTTGAGAGATGCGGCAGGCGCGGCCTGGGGATCCGGGCCGAGGTATTCCATGACGCGGGTCTCACTGCTGTCATCGCGGGCGGTGTCGGTGACTTTGATGGTGAACTTGTAGCGATCCCGGTAGTCGTCCTTTGGCATGGTCAGGACGAGGGTTTTCAAGTCTTCGCCCATGGGTGGAAGTGTGATGGTCTGATCCATACCGATGACTTCCAGCGAAGAAGGCACGTTGCCGACGAGTTCGATCCTGTAGGTGGACTCGGCATTGCGCTTGTTGATGACGCGAAGCTGGAACTGGTTTCGGATGATGCCGTTGTCCACGTAGAAGGAGGCGCCGCCCATGCGCACGACGCTGGCGCGCAGCGGCGAGATGCGGGTGATGGCGATGCTGAATGCGGCGATCCACACGAACAAGACAACCGCGTAAAAAATGGTGCGGGGTCGGACGAGGCGCGTTTTCGCGCCCTGCAGTCCGTTGTAGGAATCGTAGCGCACCAGGCCTTTCGGGCGCTTGAGTTTCGTCATGATGTCATCGCAGGCATCCACGCAGGCGGCGCAGCCGATGCATTCCAGTTGGAGGCCGTTGCGGATGTCGATGCCGGTGGGACAGACCTGCACGCAGCGGCGGCAGTCCACGCAGTCGCCCGCGGGTTTTTCCACGGTGGCCTTGCCACGCGGTTCGCCGCGCTTCTTGTCGTAGCCGATGACGACGGAGTTGTCGTCCGTGAGCGCGGACTGCAGGCGACCGTAGGGACAGAGGATGATGCAGAACTGCTCGCGGAACCAGCTGAACGAAAAGTACAATGCGCCGGTGAGGAAGAGCACAACACCAAAGGCCTTGGCATGATGCGCGGGCGAGTGCTGCATCATTTCGTAGAGCGACTTGATCGATACGAAGTAGCTCAGGAAGATGTGGGCGATGACGGCGGAAATCAGAATGAAGATGCCGTGCTTGAAGATGCGCCGGGCGATCTTTGACGCCGTCCAAGGGGCGTCTTCCAGGCGGCGGCGAGCGGGGCCGTCCCCGTCGATCCACCGCTCCACGCGGCGGTAGAGGTGCTCCAGAAAAACCGTGTAGGGGCAGGTCCAACCGCACCAGATGCGGCCGAAGAGCGAGGTGACGTAGAAGAGTGAAAAAGCCAGTCCGGTGACGAGGAAGAATCCGATCCAGAGATCCTGCGTGGCAAGGGTGAGGCCGAAGAAATGAAAGCGGCGCTCCTGCACGTCGAGAAAGACGGCGGGGAAACCGTTCACCGGAATCCAGGGCAGGATGATGTAGATGATCAGAAGCGCCAGCGCCGCGAAACGCCTCCAGTGGGTGAAGGAACCACGGACATCCGACGGATGGACAAACTTGCGCGAGCCGTCAGCGTGGATGGTGGAGAGCGAATCGAGCGTGGGGGTCCCGGGTTTCATTTATTTGCCTACAGCGGGAGCGGGCGGGGTCGGTGCCGGAGCAGCACCTGGTTTCAGAGGGGAATCGGCTGCAAGTGTGACGGCCTCGCCCTTCTTGTGATTGCTGAGAACGAAGGCGACCACCTCCACCACGCGGTTGAGTCCCAACTGAGGTTCCCAGGCGGGCATGCCCTTGGTGATGTCGGGGGCTCCCTTGCGCACGATGCCCAGCAGTTGGAGAGGATTGCCGCCGTGCTTCCATTCGGTGTCATTGAGGGGAAGTCCGGGAAGTTTGGCACCGGCGAGATGCGCGGAGAGGTCCGGCGCATGGCAGGCGACGCAGGTTGTTTGATAGGTGGCTTTTCCTGCGGCAACAACCTTCTCGTCCTGGGACATCTCCCACAACTTGTCGTCGGTGAGCTTTTCGAGTTCCTTGAGCTGGATGGCCTTGATGTTGGCGAGGGCCTTGTCCACCTGCTCTTGTCCGGATTCACCGAGATTGAGCTGGTAGTAGGCGACCCAGGCGATGACGAACCAGACCATGGTGATGTACCAGGTGAAGAGCCACCAGTTCGGCAGTTTCTGATCGTATTCCTGAATGCCGTCGTAGGTGTGGTCGCGGAGCACGGGACCGTTGTCGGAAGGGGAGGGAGTCATAGCGTGGCGAAAGGATGGTTGGGTCAGTCGTCCAGAGGGATGCGGGAGAGCTTGTCAGCGCTTGTCTGTTTCAGCTTAATGGCGCGGTAGACGAAGGTGATGAAGACGGCCGCAGTGATGCCAAAGGCAAGGTAGGGCACCCAGTCGAGCGCGGAGTCATAGATGATGCGTTTGTACATGGCGGGCGATGAGCTGGGGTTATTTGGTGACGGCAGAGGTGCGATAGCCATCGGGAACGCCGGGTTTCAGCGGGAAGGGGATGCCTGCCGGTGTGCCCTTGAGTTTTCCTTCAAGATCGGGCACGTCGAATTTTCCGAGTTTCTGCAGGTAGGCGATGAGGGCGACGATCTTGGTGTCAGGCAGGGTGCCGCTGCGCCCCTGAGCTTCGAGTTCCTTGGCAATCTGGATGCCTTGCTCAATCGCCATGTTCTTCACCTCGAGGTCAGTCATTGCGGGATAGGGCACGCCGAGCCGGGTCATGACGGCGATCCGACTTCTGAGTGTCTTTTGGTCGAACTTTTCCGTGAAGAGGTGCGGGTAGGCGGGCATGTTCGAGCCGACCGAGATCGCCCGCGGATCCTTCATGTGGTCGTAGTGCCAGCTGTGCGGATACTTGCCGCCTTCGCGAGCAAGGTCGGGACCGGTGCGTTTCGAGCCCCACTGGAAGGGGTGGTCGTAGATGCTCTCGCCAAGACGGCTGTAGTCGCCGTAGCGCAGAACGTCCGGCAGCATGGTGCGGATCATCTGCGAGTGACAGTTGTAGCAGCCTTCGCTGACGTAGATGTCGCGTCCGGCCAGTTCGAGCGGGGTGTAGGGCTGCTGGACACGGTCTTCGATGTTGGTGGCCCGATTCACCATGACCGTGGGGATGATCTGAATGAGTCCGCCGAGAGCCACAGCCACAAAGGTGAGCACCGTGAAGGGCATCCAGTTGTGCAGCAGGCTGTCATACCATGCGGACCAGCGACCGTGGCCGGACTGAAAGCGCTTCACCGCCAGGAAGCCGAAGACAAGGGCGCAAACCAGCGCGGCGATGTCTGCGCCGGGCGGCAGGAAGAGCCAGGCGAGCACGAGCAGCATGCCGGCGAAGGTGCAGGCGATGGGGTCGTTCAGGAAGGTCTCCTTCAGGCCCATCGTGTCACGCTGCGCACGCTCGATGACGGCGACTTCGCGAGTTTCGTTGACCGGGCTGCCCTTGCGGATGGTCAGCCAGATGTTCAACGCCATGAGGATCATGCCCGCGAGGTAGAGGGTGCCGCCGATGATGCGGAAGCCCATCATAGCGCGGATCGAAGTCAGCGTGTCGATGAAGTTCGGATACACCAGCGCGAGGCCGTCCGGCGTGGTGGCGTTCAGCATGAGGCCCTGCATGATGCCCGAGACCCACATGGAGCCGACGTAAATCAGGATGCCGATGGTGCCGATCCAGAAATGGAAGTTGGCCCAGTTCGTGGAGTGAAGTTTCGCGCCGTAGAGCTTCGGTGTGAGCCAGTAAAACATCCCGGCGGCCATGAAGCCGTTCCAGCCCATCGCTCCGGCATGCACGTGGCCGATGGTCCAGTCGGAATAATGGGAGAGCGCATTGACCGCTCGGATGGAGAGCAGCGGACCTTCAAAAGTGGACATGCCGTAGAACGTCACACCGGCGACGAAGAATTTGATGACGGGGTCGGTGCGCAGCTTGTCCCATGCGCCGCGAAGGGTGAGGAGGCCGTTGAGCATGCCGCCCCAGCTGGGGGCCCAGAGCATGAGGCTGAAAAACATGCCAAGCATCTGCAGCCACTTTGGCAGGGCGGTGTTCAGCAGATGGTGCGGTCCCGCCCAGATGTAGATGAACACCAGCGACCAGAAGTGAACGATGGAAAGACGGTAGGAATACACCGGGCGCTCCACCGCCTTCGGCAGGAAGTAGTACATGATGCCGAGGATCGGAGTGGTGAGGAAGAAGGCCACGGCATTGTGCCCATACCACCATTGCACGAGTGCGTTCTGCACACCGGCGAAGATCGTGTAGCTGTGCGTCCAACTCGTCGGGATCGAGAGATGGTTCACGATGTAAAGCATCGCGATGGTGATGATGGTGGCGATATAGAACCAGAGGGCCACGTAGAGGGACGGCTCGTTGCGCTTGGCCAGAGTCCAGAAGAAGTTGACCGAGAAGACCACCCAGATGAGCGCCACGGCGATGTTGATGGGCCAGATGAGTTCCGCGTACTCCTGCCCGCGGGTCAGTCCGAGCGGCAGCGTGATGGCCGCGGCCACGATGATGAGCTGCCACCCCCAGAAGTGGATGTTGGAGAGCAAGTCGGACGCCAGCCGCGCCTTGCACAGGCGCTGGGTGGAGTAGTAGATGCCGGAGAACATCATGTTTCCGACGAAGGCGAAGATCACCGCGTTGGTGTGCAGCGGCCTCAGGCGACCGAAGCTGAGCCAGGAGGCCAGATTGAGCTGATGAAAGTTCAACTGCGAGGCGATGAAGACGCCAGCGAGCATGCCGACGATGCCCCAGATGATGGAGGCTATCATGAAGCGCCGCACGATGCGGTCGTCGAACTCAATGGTGATCTTGGAGGCGTTGGTGGTCATAAGAGAATCGTGGTCGGGATCAAGGCTGCCGGTCTTTGGCGGGAGCTGGGGGTGATTCGTCGAAGGGAAGGAGGGCGTCCTGCTCGAGGCACCCGCGCCGGCGCTGCGACCTTTCCGCCACGAACAGCACGGCAAAAAGGACCGCGAAGACGAGGCTCATGAAGATGGTGACAGCAAAAACTTCCATTCTGGACTGGGGTGATTTTATTCACACGCTGAGGCACTATGCAAAGGCCATGACGGGCCGCTCCGCATGGATTGCTCAAGCACGCACACATCTTGTGAGCAAGCAAAATGCCATGGGACGCTCGGGATCAGCTGGGTCTGGATTTGCCCGAGCCGGGCAGGGCGCTGAGAAAAAAGTAGCGCGGGGAATTCAGCAGGTCGCCCGTCTCGCGGATCGCCATGCAAAAGAGCAGTTCGTCGAGCCTTTCATGCGCCTGGCCGTGTTTTGCGAGGTGGTCCTCCAGGAAGCGGCGCAGCCTTTTGTTGGCGTTGAGTTCCGTCGGCACGCTGCCGAGGTTCAGCAACAGGATCAGCACCAGCACGCCCGCGGCGACGAAAATGGCATATCGGGGGAGCAGCACCTTGAAAGCAGTGAGGCCCGTGATGACGAGCACGGCGAGAGTGGGCAGGTAGCGGCTGATGCGGATGCAGTTCTGCCGCCATTTGAGCTCGGCGAGGCTGTCGCCAGTCTGCAAGGCGTGGGCGGCCTCGTGCAGCGCGGTCGCCCACGCGGCCAGGGTGGTCCCGGAGGCGATTTCGTCGCGCAGAAACAGGCGTCGGCGGGCGGGATCGAAGTAGTTGGAGACCATGGCGTTGTGCTCGACGACGCGGACATCCTCGATACCCTCCGATTTGAGAAACTTGAGGGCGATTTCCCCTCCCGTGTGGGCCGTCGGGGCATTCACACGCGAACCTTTGGCCATCATGGTCTGGTGCCGTGCCTGGGCCCAGCGGACGAGGGCCAGACCGGCGAAAAGTACGACTCCGATGAGCAAAAACGGCATCCAAGACACTGGCAGTCATTCGACCGGCAGGCAAATCGTGTGTGAGGGGTTCTTGCGGGAAACGGCGCGTCATGTTTGGATGCCGCGATGATCCGCTCTGCCCTGCTGCTTTCCGTTTGTCTGATTTATACCGCTGTTGCTGCCGATGACATCCTCGGCCAGGGCGAGTTTCGATATCGAGTGGTGCCCGGCTGGGGACGCGAGGCGCTGGCAGAGGTCAGCGTGAAAAACGGCCATGCGGTGGCACTCGACTCTCAAGGCCGGCTTTTGTTCCTGACCGACGATCCGAAGAACAACGTGATCATTCTCGATGCGAAATCCGGATCGCTGATCCAGCACTGGACGGCCCGCATGCCTGGCGCGCACGGTATGAGCGTGGTGCTTGAGGAGGAACACGAGGTGCTTTTCATCACGGACACGCAGCTGCATGAGGTGCGAAAACTGACCGTCGGAGGCGACGAACTGGCACGCTATCCCTGGCCGGAGAAAGCCGGGCTGCATGCCTCTGCGAAGGAATACCGGCCCTCCAAGACGATTCACTATCCAAATGGCGAGTTCGCCGTGTTCGACGGCTACGGGAAGGACTACATCTTTCACTACAAGCCGGACGGTTCGCTGGTTCGTGCGTGGGGCGGCAACATCGGAGAACAGCGGGATCAATTGAAGCACTGGGGGCCGCACGGCGGCGCGTTCGACGACCGTGATGGCACCCCGCGAGTAGTCATTGCCATGAGCGACCAGCAGGAGATCCGCCGCTTCACACCGGAGGGGCATTTGATCGACCTGATGCCGTTTCCGGGCGGAAATCCGCGCGACGTCGTGCTGTTCGGCGCCTTCACCATCATCCCGCATCTGGGTGACAACTGGCCGGCGGACAAAAACGCATCCGGATTCATTTCGATCGTCGATCGCGATTTCCGAGTGGTCTCGAACATCGGTGCGCCGCCCGCCGTGTATGAAAACGGCGTGCTTCAGCCGATGAAGAGCGACGGGAAGACCTTCATTCATCCTCACGGAGTGACAGTGGACGCCGAGGGCAATCTCTACGTGGCGCAGTTTGCCTCGCCTGCGGCTCCCCTCCTGAAGCTGGAGAGGGTGAAGTAGCTGCAACTTTGCGGCCGCAGGCAGGTTTCAAGGGGCCATGAAACGAGTGCCCAGCTATCAGGTTGCCAAAGGAACGCAGCGGAGGAAAATGCCCGCCATGCGTTCCCTGGCCCTCATCCTAGCCTTCGCCTCGTCCGCCGTCGCCCAGACGGAGGCTCCCAAACCGCCGAAGCCCGGCGACGGACCGCCACCACATCGTGATGGAGAGCGCCGCGGACCTCCCGGCATGATGCCGGGCAAGGGAAAGGGCCCACCACGCTACGACGGTTTCGAGAAGCTCTCCGAGGAGGAACGCCAAAAAGTGAGGTCCGCCTTCGAAAAGGCCTGGCAGCGCCCTGAGGTGATCGAAAGCCGGGACAAGGCGATGAAAGCGAATGAGGAACTCCGCGAGAAGCTTCGCGACGTGCTCAAGGAGATCGACCCCGAAGTGGCCGCGATTTTGGAAAAGGTGAAGCCTCCCTTCCCGACGGATCAGCGTGGACTTCCCGAAATGCCCAAGCCGGATTCGCCTGAATTCGGCCGCATGGCCGCCCTCCGCCTCGCAGCTGAAATGCTTTCCATGGCGCGTCCGGAACGCCGGGAAGAAACTCGACGTTTCCACGACCGCATCATGCAACTGCCGCGCATCAAGGAAGGTTTTGCCAAGCTCGACCGTCTTCCGCCGGAAGAGCGGATCGAGGCGTTCAAGAAGCTGCGTGAAACCTATCGCGAGATCGTGGGGCAGGAGTTTGCCAAGCTGCGCGAGCGCGGCGGCGAACCGAAGGAAGGCAAGGACGGTGGGTTCCGTAGGCCGCCGTCAGACGGCTGCAGTGACAAGCCGGAGACGAAGAAGGAGTAGCGGCGCGGATCAGTCTCCGCCGCCTGCGACCTTCGGCGAATTGCCAAACGCGTCTTTGATGGCAGCGACGGCATAATCGCGGTTGAGCTTGGTGATCCAGCGCACGCTGATCTGCTTCGGACAGGCGGCTTCGCACTCGTATTGATTCGTGCAGTTGCCGAAACCTTCCTTGTCCATCTGGCGGACCATGCCGAGCGTGCGGCGGTCTTTCTCGGGCTTGCCTTGTGGCAGAAGATTGAGCTGGCCGGCCTTCGCGGAGACGAAGAGCATGGCGCTGGCGTTTTTGCATGCGGCCACGCAGGCACCGCAGCCGATGCACTCGGCGGCGTCCATCGCCGCGTCGGCGATTTCTTTGCCGATGGGCAGCGCGTTCGCGTCCTGCGGAGCACCCGTGCGCACGCTGACGAAACCGCCCGCCTGCTGGATGCGGTCAAACGCGCCGCGATCGACGACGAGGTCCTTGATCACCGGGAAGGCCTTTGCGCGGAAGGGCTCGATCCAGATCGTGTCGCCGGTGCGGAACTTGCGCATGTGAAGCTGGCAGGTCGTCGTCGCCTTCTCGGGGCCATGTGGCACGCCGTTGATCTGCATGGAGCACATGCCGCAGATGCCTTCGCGGCAGTCGTGGTCGAATGCGACGGGCTCCTCGCCCTTCGCGATGAGGCGCTCGTTCACGATGTCCATCATTTCGAGGAACGAGGCGTGATCCGGGATCTCCGGCGCTTCGATGTCCTGGAAGTGACCGGGCTGGCCTGCGTTTTGACGCCAGACTTTGAGGTGAAGATTGAGTTGGGACATGGGACGTTAAAAGGGGCGTTATTTGTAGCTGCGCACGGCGAGGTGGACTTCTTCAAAGGAGAGCGGCTCCTTGTTGAGCGTGGGGGCGCCGAAGTTTCCGGTGTATTCCCAGGCGGCGGCATAGCAGAAGTTTTCATCGTCGCGTTTCGCCTCGCCATCCGGGTATTGGTATTCGCTGCGGAAGTGGCCGCCGCAGCTTTCCTCGCGGTGACGGGCGTCGAGGCAGAGCAGTTCGGCGAATTCCATGAAATCGGCCACGCGTCCGGCTTTTTCGAGCTCGGGATTGCACGCGTCGCCGCTGCCGGGGACGAAGACGTTCTGTTTGAACTCCTCGCGCAATTCCGGGATGCGGTTGATGGCTTCGGTGAGCCCGGCCTTGTCGCGGGCCATCCCGCATTTTTCCCAGACGAGGAGGCCGAGTTCGCGGTGGAAGCTGTCCACGCTGCGCTTGCCCTTGTTGTTGAGGAAGCCCTTCGTCTGCGAAGTACAATCTTCGAGCGCTTTCTTGAATTCCGGATGTTCGGTGGTGATGCTGCCCGGCTTCTGACTGACGAGGTAATTTGCGATCGTGGTCGGAATGACAAAGTAACCGTCGGCGAGGCCCTGCATGAGTGCGGAGGCGCCGAGACGGTTCGCACCGTGGTCGGAGAAGTTCGCCTCGCCAAGCACATGCAGGCCGGGGAGGTTGCTCATGAGGTTGTAGTCCACCCACAGGCCGCCCATCGTGTAATGCACGGCGGGGTAGATGCGCATCGGCTGTTTGTAGGCGCTCTCGCCGGTGATGCGCTCATACATTTCGAAAAGATTGCCGTAACGCTCGGCGATGGTGTTGGCGCCGAACTGCTGGATGGCTTCAGCGAAGTCGAGATACACGCCACGACCACCGGGACCGACGCCGCGACCGTCATCGCAGGCTTCCTTCGCCGCGCGGGAGGAAATGTCACGCGGGGCGAGGTTGCCGAAGCTCGGATACTTGCGCTCAAGGTAGTAATCGCGATCCGCCTCGGCGATCTGCGAAGGTGCTTTGCCACAATCTTCCTTCTTCTTCGGCACCCACACGCGACCGTCGTTGCGCAGCGACTCAGACATGAGCGTGAGCTTGCTCTGGTAATCGCCGCTCACCGGAATGCAGGTCGGATGGATCTGCGTGTAACAGGGATTCGCGAAGAACGCGCCCTTCTTGTGCGCACGCCACGTCGCGGTGACGTTGCAGCCCATCGCGTTCGTGGAGAGATAGAAGACGTTGCCGTAGCCGCCGGTGCAAAGCAGCACCGCATCACCCGCATGCGCCTCAATCTTGCCGGTGACGAGGTTGCGCGTGATGATGCCTTTCGCGTGACCATCGACGGTCACGATGTCGAGCATTTCCATGCGCGAATACATCTCCACACCGCCGCCGGCGATTTCCTTGTTCAGCGCCGAATACGCACCGAGCAACAGCTGCTGGCCGGTCTGACCACGCGCATAAAACGTGCGGCTCACCTGAGCGCCGCCGAAGGAACGGTTCGCCAGCATGCCGCCGTATTCGCGGGCGAACGGAACGCCCTGCGCGACGCACTGGTCGATGATGTTCACGCTGACCTCGGCCAGACGATGCACGTTGGCCTCGCGAGCGCGGAAGTCACCGCCTTTGACCGTGTCGTAAAAGAGGCGATGCACGCTGTCGCCGTCGTTCTGGTAGTTCTTCGCCGCATTGATGCCGCCCTGTGCCGCGATGGAGTGTGCGCGACGTGCGGAATCCTGGAAGCAGAAGCACTTCACCTTGTAGCCCAGCTCCGAGAGCGTCGCCGCAGCCGAGGAACCGGCGAGACCGCTGCCCACGACGAGCACGGTGAACTTGCGCTTGTTCTTCGGATTGATGAGCTTCGAGTCCTGCTTGTGCTTGGACCACTTCATGGCCATCGGGCCACTGGGGATATGAGAGTCGAGAGACATGGCGAAAAAGGCGGAGAGCTAAGGGCGGAGGGCGAAGAGTCAGATTCAGCGGCCGTAGCCGAAGAGCCAGATGGAGAGGACGATGGCGGCATTTCCGGCGAAGATCAGGCCCGCGAAGGCATAGCCGGCCTTTTTGAAGAGTGGCTCAGACTTGTCCGTGCTGATGCCGAGCGTCTGGAAGAGGCTGCTGAAGCCGTGGCTCAGGTGGCTGCACAGCAGTGCCATGGCGATGAGGTAGAAAATGGACGCCGGAGCCCAGGAGAAGCCGGCGATGACCATGCGATATACGTCATGCACCGTTTCACCGTGCAGCGTGGTTTTGTAAGTCGCGTAATCATTGCCGGCACGGACGGTGAAGTGGAGCAGGTGGTAGACGATGAAGGCCAGAATGGTCAGCCCGCTCCAGATCATGATGTGGGAGGACTTGCTGCTCACCTGCGCCTTTTGCATGCCGTATTTGTCCTCACGCGCGGCCCTGTTGGCCCGGGTCAGGGAAATGGTGGCGACAATGTGAATGACAACCGCGACCAAAAGCCCAGCGCGGGCGATCCAAACGCCACCCCCGTGCAGCGCGGTCTGCAGCAGGTGGCCGTATTCATTGATGGCATCCTGACCAGCGAAGATCAGCAGGTTACCGATCATGTGGCCGAGTACAAAGCCAAGGAGGATCAGGCCGGTAAGGGCCACCAAAATCTTTTTGCCAATGGAAGAGGCGTAAAATCGGGAGAGGGAGTCAAAAACAGCGCTCATGAGGAGATGATTTCATCATGGACATACGATGCCTTCGCGCAAGCTGGGCGTGCATTTTTCCTTGCGGATTGCTGCTGCGATCTTGTCTCAAACCCGCTCGATCGCCATCGCGATGCCCATACCGCCGCCTATGCACAGGCTGGCAATGCCGCGATGCAGGCCGTGGTCTTCGAGGTGATGCAGCAGCGTGACCAAAACACGAGCGCCGCTGGCCCCAATCGGGTGACCGAGAGCGATGGCGCCGCCGCGTGGATTGACCTTTGTAGGGTCGAGATCGAGTTCCTTGATACAGCCGAGCGTTTGCACTGCGAACGCCTCGTTGATCTCCACGGCATCGACGTCACCGAGGCTCCAACCGGTTTGAGCGCACACTTTCTGAATGGCTCCTACCGGGCCGAGGCCCATCAGCGCCGGGTCGCAACCGACGGCAGCGCAGGCGATGATCCGGGCACGCGGTTTCAATCCGTGGCGTGACACAGCCTCTTCACTGGCGAGCAGGGCCAACGCAGCGCCATCATTGATGCCGGAGGCGTTTCCAGCGGTCACTGTACCGTCTTTGCGGAAAGCGGGCTTTAGCTTCGATAGGCTTTCTGCCGATGTGTCGGCACGCGGATGCTCGTCCTCGGTCAGATCGCCAGCGGGAATGATCTCACGGCTCAAACCCGCACGATTCGCCGCGACACGGCTCTGGCTGAGTGCGGCGAAGGCATCTTGTTCGGCGCGGGTGATACCGTGTTTGTCAGCGATGCGTTCCGCGGTCTCGCCCATGCCGATCTTGAGCAGCGGATCGGTCAGGCCATCGACAAACATCGCGTCCTGCAGCGACGAATCACCGAGCTTTTTGCCAAAGCGCAGATCCATCGCGTAATGCGGTGCCCGGCTCATCGATTCGACACCACCCGCGAGAATGAGATCGCTCTCGCCACTGCGGATCGCATCGGCAGCGAGCGCGACAGCCTTCAATGACGAGCCGCAGGCCATGTTCACGGTGAACGCGGGCACGTCCTGAGGAATGCCGAGCTTGAGGCCGACTTGACGCGCCACATTCATCCCCGCGCCTGCTTGCAGCACCTGGCCGAGAATGACCTGCTGGATATGCAGACGCAGTTCCTGCGGCAGCATGGCTTCACCGAGCGTGTGGCCGAGTTCGGTGGGCGAAAGCGTCTTCAATCCGCCGCCGAATCGACCGATGGGCGTGCGCTTGGCTTCGATGATGTAAACAGGCTTCATGGGATGGTGCGGATGGTTTCGGCGAGTAACGGCGTGAATTGCATCAGGTCGAGCACATCACGCTGCAAATCGAGTCCAGTGGCAATCTCGACAAGGCGCAGGCCCTGGGGTGTGAGTTCAAACACGGCGCGTTCGGTGACGTAAATCACCTGCTGGCCGTTTTGCAGCGCCGTGGGCCCGTGAAAGCAGACGTGCTGGAGTTCGCGCACGAATTTCGCATTTCCCTTCGCCTGAAAGGTGCAGCAGAACACCAGACGGCGTGCGCTTTGAGCGATGTTCACAAATCCGCCGACACCGGCGAAACGATCCGCGAAGCTGGCGACATTCACACTGCCCTCTGCATCGACTTCAACCGCGCCAAGCACCGCGATGTCGAGTCCACCGCCGTCGTAGAAGTCGAATTGGGACGGCTGGTCGATCACCGCTTCCGGAAAGTGGCTGCACCCAAAACTGAGTCCCGAGGCAGGGACGCCGCCGGTGGGACCACTTTCGACGGTGAGCGTGAACTCCTGCAAGCGTCCCGTCTCCGCGGCGACCATGGCCACGGTTTCTGGCAAGCCGATGCCGAGGTTCACGATGTCGCCCTGTCGAATCTCACGCAGTGCTCGTGTGCCGATCTGTTTGCGCTCGGATTCGGGCATGACGGGCAGTTCGAAGCTGCCGTCACCGGTGACGACAAAGTCTTCGTTGAAGATCTCGCCAAATGTCTGGTCGTGCTGCACACCCGAGGATGTGACGACATAATCAACGAGGATGCCGGGCACGCGCACGGCCTTCGGATCCGGCAGTTGATCCACGACGCTCTCCACCTGCGCGATGACGATGCCGCCATGGTTCTTCGCTGCTTGCGCCATCGGCAGCACTTCACTGATCAAACCTTCGCATTCCATGCTCAGATTGCCGCCATGGTCCGCATATGTCGCGCGAATGAGCGCCACATGAATGGGCATCGGCTTGTAGCGCAGCCAGGTTTCGCCATCGAGTTCGATGCGTTCGACGAGAGGCTCGGTCGTGCGCGCGTTGAGCATCCCGCCGCCATGAACCGGATCGATGAAGGTGTTCAGGCCGACCTTCGTGATCAATCCCGGCCGTTTCGCAGCAATCTCGCGCGTGAGCACGCTGAGCACGCCTTGTGGCAGATTGTAGGCTTCGACTTCATTCGCGAGCGCGAGTGCACCCAGCTTCGGAGCGAGATTCCAATGACCGCCGACAATGCGTTTGAGCAATCCGCGATGCGCGAGGTGGTTCATGCCGCGTTCGGCGCGATCACCTTGTCCGGCGCAGTAGTAGAGCGTCAGATCCTTGGGTGTGCCGGTTTGCAGGAAACGACGCTCCAAGGCGGACGTGAGCATCTCGGCGTGCCCGGCGCCGACAAAGCCACTGACCGCCACCGTGGCGCCGCTCGGAATGGCGGCGACGGCTTCGTCAGCAGTGGCGATGACGGCAGGTGAACGCATCAGCCTCTCCAGCCGCCGTTGATTTCAATCGTTTGCCCCGTCACGTAGCTGGCCAGCGGTGAGCAGAGGAAGAGCACGACGTTCGCGACTTCCTCGGTGGTGCCGAATCGCGCGAGCGGAACGTTTTTGATCATCTCGGCGCGGACGCTCTCGGGAATGGTAGCAGCCATGGCGGTGTCGATGACGCCCGGCGCAATCGCATTGGCGCGAATCTGCTTCTTCGCTGCTTCACGACTGAGCACGCGCATCATGGCCTGGACACCGGATTTGGCCGAGGCGTAATTGGCCTGGCCGAAGAAGCCCTGGATGGCCGCGATGCTGCCGAAGCTCACGATCGCGCCGTGATCGCGCATGATTTCGAGGGCGTATTTGCAGCAGTAGAACACGCCGGAGAGGTTCACATCGATGACCGCGTCCCACTCATCGAGACCCATTTTGGCGATGGTCCGGTCCTTGATGATGGCGGCGTTGTTGATGAGATAATCGAGGCCGCCGTGACGGGCCTGAACATCGCCCATCATGGTCTGCACCTGTTCAGGCTTGGAGACATCGGCGGCGATGATGCTGGCGCTGTCGGTGCGGGCGAGATTCAGTTCATCGGCGAGCGCCTGCGCATCCTCCGTGGTGCCGGGCGTGCCGAGATGGTTGAGCACCACCGTGGCACCGGCGCGGTGAAACGTCCGGGCCACCTGAGCGCCGATGCCCTGCGATGCGCCGGTGACGAGGGCGACTTTGTCTGTGAGGTCGATGTTGATCATGGTTGGATGACGGACAGGTAAACGGGCATTCGCTGTTTGTCATTGCCGACAGCCTGTGGCATAAACAAGTCAGTTATGGTCAAAAAGCTCCTCCACACCCGCTATCGGGTGAACGATCTCGAGAAAACGGTGAACTTCTACACCCAGGTGATCGGCCTGAAGGAAATCCGCCGCCACAAGTCGCCACGAGGGTCGGAGCTCGTCTTTTTGCAGACACCCAACAGCGATGAACTCATCGAAATCTGCAGCTATCCTGCCAGCGGGCAGGTCACGTTTTGCAGCGATCTGACGCACCTCGCGTTCGAGGTGGACAGCATCGAGGAATTTGCGAAACACTCCGCCGCACTTGGCTACCCGCTCTCTGACGGACCGACACCCAGTTCCAGCGGCGTTTTTGCGTTTATTGACGCCCCGGAAGGTTATGAGATAGAACTGATCGAATACCGGAAATAATTTCCCAACCCAACCCAACCAACTCATGGACTTCGACTGGATCGGCGCAGCTTTTGACCTGACGAAACTTCCGCCGAAGGATATCGAAGAGTCGTTTGAAGATCCATTTTCGATCAAGCTGCTGCCGGACGGCCATGATGATGATTCCGAGGCGCGATACTATCATCTGGGCAAATCGCTACAGGGAAGGCCGGTGTTCAGCGTGTTTTGGACTGACGGCAAACGCTATCGTGTGGTCTATGCGCGACTCATGACGCCGGGTGAGCACGAGTTTTTCGAGCGCAAGAAGGCGGAGGATGTTTAGCGCCCGCCCAAATCAAAACGCCGCACCATCATGGACACTGCAACACCCGATTTGAAAACCATACGCGCATGGAAGGAAGTGCCCGCCTTCGAGTCGGAAGAAGACGAGGGTAGGTTCTGGGAAAAGCACCAGCTCGATGCGCGGCTGATGCAGGCTTCGATTCATCGCGCGGATGTCCGGGAGTCCACGACCATCACGCTGCGTTTTGACCCGCGCATGCTCAGTCGCATCAAGCGTGTCGCCAGGAAGCGCTACCTGAACTACCAGAGCATGATTAAGCAGTGGTTGAGCGAGCGGATGGAGCAGGAGTTGAAGGATTGAGCGGCGCGGTGCCGCCACTACATCGACTTCTTCAGGGCCTCCGCAGCGGTGAAGCGCACGGTCTTTGACGCGGGTATTTCCACTGGGATCTCCGGCTTCTTCGGGTTGCGGCCCATGCGGGCATCGCGGTGTGCCAGCTTGAATGTGCCGAAACCGACGATCATCACGCGTTCATGAGCCTTTACTCCTTCGGAGATGGCGTCGAGAACGGCGTCCAGGGCCTGACCGGCGACACGTTTGGATGTATCGCCTCCCATTTTTTTCTGCACTTCATCGATGAGCTGGGCTTTGTTCATGGGAGTGAGGGATTCGTTGCTGGAGAAAACCGCGCTTCAGTCCAAACTGCGTTCGGGACGGACATTTTTATGGCGTCTTCCGCCGCGTTTCTCAAACACAAATCTCGCCAACCAGTCTATGAATGTTCTGAAAAGTTTCCTTATTCCTGATGAAAAACCCCGCTTGGCCGAAGACGTGTTTGTTGCACCCGGGGCTGTTGTTCTCGGTGCTGTCGAACTGGGTGCGGAATCGAGCGTGTGGTATGGCGCGGTGTTGCGCGGTGACATCAACCGCATCGTCGTGGGTGCGCAGAGCAACGTGCAGGACGGCAGCGTGCTGCATGTGAGCGACGATTTCCCCTGCGTCTTGGGCGAGCGTGTTAGCGTGGGACACCGAGCGGTTGTGCATGCCTGCACCGTGGGCGATGAGGTCCTGGTCGGCATGGGGGCGATCATCATGGACGGTGCGGAGATCGGTGCGCGCAGCGTGGTGGCGGCAGGAAGTCTTGTGACAAAGGGCCTGCGTGTTCCCGAGGGATCGCTTGTGGTTGGATCTCCAGCGCGGGTGGTGAGACCACTGTCTGAAGAGGAGCAGGCGGCCAATGCGCGGTTGGCGCTCAAGTATGTCGAGATTTCGCGTCGTTACCGGACACTCGGCCTGGGTGACGCCGTCGCATGCGCATAAAAAGTGGTGCATGTCTTGCCAGCACGCCGAGGCGGTTTTAATTTGGCGTATCATGAACAAAGATGTCGTCGAGGTGCAGGTGCGCGCGGTGCTGCCGCTGGAGGGTAGTTTTGCGGTCTTTTTGGGCGACGAATCGAAGGTTTTTGTGATCTACATCGATGAGGCGGTTGGAACGGCGATTTCGATGTTCATGCGCGGAGTGGCCAAAGAGCGTCCGCTCACCCACGACCTCGTCAGCCATCTGCTCATGGCCTTTGGAGCCCGCGTGGACCGGGTCATCATCAACAACATCAACGGCAGTGTTTTTCACGCACGACTCATTATCTCCGCCGAAAATGAACTGCAGACTTCGCGCAAGGTCATCGAGCTCGACGCCCGACCGAGTGACAGTATCGCGATGGCGGTGCAGCAGAGTGCGCCGATTTTTGTGGCCAAGCATGTCTGGGAAGCCGTCGAGGATGTGAGCGACACTCTGGCTCAGATCGAGAAGCGCGGGTTGGAGGCCCGGCAGGCGGCCGATGAGTCCGCGAGCGAGGAGGGTGACTCCGACGATGACGATCTTGAGGAACTGAGCGACGAGGATATCGATTCCATTGCCGGTCTGACTGCCGAAGAAGATGATGATGATGACGACGAGTCCTATGACGACGGCTTCGGGGGTGATGATGAAGATGAAGAAGGTGAAGAATGGAAAAAAGCCGACGAGTAACTTTTGCCGACTTTCGTTCGGGACAAAACCAAGAGGGAACCGTGAAAAAGATTCGAATAGGCGCGGAGGCCGGTCGTCAGAGTGCGGGACATTACTCAACCTACACCCCATGAAGACATCCATCGTTCGAGCCTCCATCTCCGGTCTGCTGTTGGCCCTTTCTCTCACATCCTGCGCTGATCCCTACGGCTATGGATACGGTCCTGGTTACGGTGCTCAAGGAGGCGTTCCCGCTCAAGGTGCGGTGACCGGCGCCTTGCTGGGCGCTGCGGCGGGTGGGATCATCGGCAATCAAAGCCGAAGGGGGCTTGAGGGTGCGGCCATCGGCGGTCTTCTCGGCGCGTTTGCGGGCGGGGCGATTCAAAACAGCCGCCAGCGCCAGTATCAGCAACCGGGCTATCAGCAGGGCTACAATCAGAATTACAACCAGGGATATGGCCAACCGGGTTATCCGCCCGGCAGCCCTTCCAACTATCCGCCGCAGGGTTACGGCCAGCCCACGAACTACAACAACCCGTATGCCTTTGGTGATTGGCATTGATGCCTGCCCATGAGTAGCTTGCGGCTTGCGATTGAGCTTTGGTGAAAAAGAGTCACGTTCCCCCGTACTCTTTTTCGCATGACACCGCCTTCCTCGAAATCATCACCGTCACCATCCGGGAGTCCTTCCGAAACGCCGTCTGATTACTCAGTCAGCCGCAGGGGATTCATCGAAAGGTTCAGCTTGGCCTCGATGACGGCGGCAATAGGTGCGGAAATCGTTTTTGCCGACAAGATGCCGGCTGGTCTGATCCCCGCAGCTCTGGCGCAGGGAGTAGAGCCCGTGAAGGTTCCCGGAAAAGAAGGCATGACCTTTCTCAATGACCGCCCCGTGCTGGCGGAGGCGCCGGCGCACCTGCTGGACGACGATGTGACGCCTGGAAAGCATCTCTTCATCCGCAACAACGGTATCGCGCCCGTGCCTGAGACGCTGGATCCCGCAAAGTGGACGCTGGAGATCGCCGGAGAGAGCTGTGTCAAGCCCACCACCTTCACGCTCACAGAATTGAAGGAAAAGTTTGAGCACCATACCCTGCAGATGGTGCTGGAGTGCGCGGGGAATGGGCGGAGCGAATTCAACCCGCCGGCGCATGGAACGCAGTGGACCACTGGAGCCGTGGGTTGTCCGAAATGGACCGGAGTGCGTCTGCGGGACGTTCTGGAACACTGCGGCATCAAGGAGGATGCTGTCTACATCGGCTATCACGGTGCCGACATCCATCTGTCCGGTGATTTGAAGAAGTCTTCCATCTCACGCGGGGTGCCGATCAAGAAGGCGCTTGAAGACGAGGCGCTGCTTGTTTTCGCCATGAACGGTGAGGACATCCCCTGGCTGAACGGGCATCCGTTGCGTTTGATGTTCGGCGGCTGGCCCGCGTCCACTTGCGGCAAGTGGTTGAAAAAAATCGTCGTTCGCGACCGCGAACACGACGGCGAAAAGATGACCGGCGACTCTTACCGCGTGCCTCGTTATCCGGTGGCTCCAGGCACAAAGGTGCCGGAAGAGGACATGGTGATCATTGAATCCATGCCGGTAAAATCGTTGGTCACTTTTCCGAAATCCGGCATCAGCCACCCGCTGGCGGAGGCGCTCACGCTGCGCGGTCACGCATGGGCGGGTGAAAACGAGGTCGCGGCGGTACACGTATCGCTGGACTTTGGCGCCACCTGGCAGGAAACGGAACTCTCCAAGCCGGTGAACCGTTTCGCCTGGCAGCGCTGGACGACGCGCGTGAAGTTTCCGAAGAAGGGCTACTATGAGGTTTGGGCTCGTGCCACGGACGATCAGGGGCGGGGACAGCCGATGGTCCTGCCCGGTTGGAATCCGAAAGGCTATCTCAACAACACCTGTCATCGCATCGCCGTCCAAGCCGTCTGATCATGCGCTTCTTTACCAAGTTTCTTTTCCTGGCCACCACCGCGGGGTTGTTCGCCGAGGAGGTGCCGCTCGATCCCGCCACCGGCATGAAAATGACCGGCGACTGGGAGATCGTCCGCAACCACTGCATCATCTGCCACTCCTCAAATACGTTTCTGCAGCAGCAGGGCACCGAGTCCACTTGGACGGACATCCTGGCGTGGATGCAAAAGAACGGCGGGCTGTGGAAGCTCGATCCGGCGGTGGAAAAGACCATCATTGGGTACCTGGCCGCCAATTACGGCCCCGGAGACACATTCCGACGCGCTCCTATCCCGCTGAGTCTGATGCCCGCGAATCCTTACACCACGGAAGCGCGGCTGGAGGCGGAGGCCAAAAAGAAGGAGGGAAGCATTCCGACGGCGCCACCACCGTCGAAGTGAGTTCCGGAGTCGATGGGCAACACCGCTCAGATTTCAAAGGAGACCGTCTCGCTCGAGCGCTCCCTCTCGATGATCTGCGCGATGGTATGATCACCGAGCCACTGCGCCACCTGATCGCGAAGTTCGACGAAAACCTCACTTAAAGCCACATGCCCGGCACCGGGTAGCGGGTCGAAGGGACCGTCAAAAAGCGTGACAACCTCCCCCAAAGTAATGCGGGCGGGTGGAGTGACGAGCTGGTAGCCGCCGCCGACCCCGCGCTTGCTTTTCAGCAGGCCGCCGTTTTTGAGAGCCAGGAGGATCTGCTCAAGAAACTTCAGTGGGATGTCCTCGCTGCGCGCCAGGTCCTGGATGGAAAAGTTGGTGCCCTCGCGCTCGCGCCCCATCGCGACTAGGGCGCGGAGGGCGTATTCGGCTTTTTTGGAGAGCTTCATGCGTGCGTGGCGGCGGAGTATCGGAACATCAAACGCACCCGGGTGCAAACTGCGATTTGCCGCCGGAGTGATTCCGCGTCATTCATCGTGACCCAATCGCATGAGTGAAGATTTTTTCGCCCCAGCACCTTCGGAGCCGCCTCGCGCCGCTGCGGCGATGCATCATGCGGGTGCGCCGCTGGCCTCGCGGATGCGACCGCGCACACTGGAGGAGTATGCGGGCCAGCAGCACATCCTGGCGGAGGGAAAGCTGCTGCGCCGAGCGGTGCAGGCGGATCGTTTCTCGTCGATCATCCTCTACGGTCCGCCGGGCGTGGGAAAGACCACACTGGCCCACATCATTTCGCAGGAGACGAAATCGCGCTTCGTGACGCTCAGCGGTGTGGAGAGCAGTGTGGCGGACATTCGCAAGGAGGCGGAGAATGCGGGACACCACCTGCGGCTCTACAACAAATCGACCATCCTGTTTGTGGACGAAATCCACCGCTTCAACAAGGCGCAGCAGGACGTGCTGCTGCCTCATTTGGAGCGCGGGACTCTGAGGTTCATCGGGGCGACCACTCACAATCCGTTCTTCTACGTGAACAGCCCGTTGGTCAGCCGCTCGCAGGTTTTCACGTTGGAGCCGCTGGGTGTTGAAGATCTCGGTGCGCTCATGGATCGCGCCTTGAGCGACGAAGAGCGCGGTCTGGGGAGCATGAAGGCGCGCCTTGAGCCTGACGCCCGGCAGCACCTCGCCACGGTGGCGGACGGAGACGCCCGGCGCTGCCTGAATGCGCTCGAACTCGCCGTGCTCACAACGCAGCCCGATGAAAAGGGCGAGATCGTCATCACCCTGGCCGCCGCGGAAGAATCCGTGCAGCAGAAGACCGTTGTTTACGATGGTGACGGCGACGCGCACTACGACACGATCAGCGCCTTCATCAAAAGCATGCGCGCTTCGGATCCCGATGCGGCGCTCTACTGGCTAGCAAAGATGCTCTATGCCGGCGAGGACATCCGCTTCATTGCGCGACGCATCGTCATCGCCGCCAGTGAGGATGTCGGCATGGCGGACAGCAATGCTTTGCGCGTGGCCGTGGCCGCCCAGCAGGCGGTGGAATTCATCGGCATGCCGGAAGCGCGCATCATATTGGCGCATGCGACGATCTACAATGCCACCGCCCCGAAGAGCAACCGTGCCTATGCGGCCATCGACGCTGCCCTCGAAGACGTGAAGAACGGTCGCACCCTCCCGGTGCCAAAGCATCTGCGGGACGCGCATCACAAGAAAGCTGCGAAGCAGTTCGGTCACGGAGAAGGATACCTCTACCCCCACGACTACGAGGGCGGCTTCGTTCCCCAGCGCTGTCTGGAAGGTGGTCGCCAGTATTACGACCCAACCGCGAACGGGCTCGAAGCCCGGATCAAGGAGAGGCTGGATCGTTGGCGGAAGCTCTGGGAAGAGCAGGGCAACTCGGACAAGGAGTGAGTCCGCTCGTTTGGGAGGGCGCCGGGTGAAGGCGTTTCCTCCCTCTGACAGCCGGTCAAACCGGCCAAAGTCTTTAAAAGCTGTTGGAATTTTAAACAATGGAAATTATGTTTTTTATATTGAGATTATATGAAAATTACAGTAATGTTTTCTTAATATCTAAAATTTCCTGCCATGTACAACTCACGTTTGATCCATTCTGGCCTGACTGTCCTCTTGGCGTCCGCTCTTTGCTCCTGTGCCCTGCCGGACCAGCCCCTTTTCTCCCACATGAAGTCAATGGGCAGGAAAAAGGCGGCTCCGCTCCAGGCGGGCAAAACCTACGAAGTGCGCAAAGCTTTGGCGACGAGTGTTCCTTTCCGGCCCAGCGAAATCAAGCGCTACACTTTTGTCTACAATGAGCCGAAGCCTCCGCTCCTGCTGGCTTCGAATAAAAACCGCCAGTCTCAAATGCGTGTTCGCACCACGGCCTACACTCACAATGAGAGTGATCACATCGTCTATGGTGTGAAGAACGCCATTGGGACAAACCTGAAGTTTGGCAACGTGCGCAGTGCCGCCGCAGACTGGTCCCGCTTTCCGGTCGGCACGAAGTTCCGCATCGCCGGGCAGCCGGGGGTCGTCTATGTCGTGGACGATTACGGCAGCGCCCTCGTCGGCACTGGCACGATCGACCTTTACAAGCCCAGCCAGTCCATGATGAACGACTGGGGAGTCCGTCACGTGGACATCGAAGTGCTGGAATGGGGTTCTTATCAGCGCAGCATGGAACTCATGCGCGATCGCACGAAATGGAAACATGTTCGCGCAATGATGGAAGGCATCGAGGCCCGCCTGCGCACCGCCGGCCTGCCCGAGGGCAAATATCCGGTCACTGCCTCGCTGTAAATTGGCTCAGGGAAAATCGGGCGATATTCGGTCCTGCACGCGCCGTTACAAAGCGCCATGATTCGAGTTTTCCTGCTTCTGTCCCTTCTTTTCATCACCGGTGTCCATCAAGCGCAAAGCCAGTCGCCCACACCAGTGCGTCAGATTGCAGACGCATTGCGCAACACGGTGCCGGGCGGTGATCAAGGAGTGCTGCATGAAAAAGTTCTGCGCCTTTTCGGTCTGAAAAATCTCACTCAGGGACGGGCTGGTGCGAAGATTGACGGAGTGACCGCCCTTTGGGCAGTGATCGACACCCACCCTGCGCGTGTTGTCGGGCAGGATGGTTCGCTGATCGGGGACATGACGGCGCTGGGAGACGACGGACTCCAAGTGCTGGCCGCCGACCTGCCGAATTTTTCGGAATTCGGCTACCGCATCGAGTCAGAGGGCATGCCGCGTCTTGCGGGAACCGTTCACGTCGAGCACTACGACTACACGGCGGACAGCCTCCCTCAGAAAGGCGTGCCGCAGGGACGGCTTGAAAAGTTTGAGTGGAGTTCGAGCAAGGTCTTTCCCGATACCGTGCGCGACGTCACCGTCTATCTTCCCGCGGGGTTCCAACCCGGCGAGGAGACCTGCCTTATGGTTTGGCAGGACGGCTCCCGCCACGTCGATCCGAATGGCTCGATGCGCGCCTCGATCGTCTTCGATAATCTCATTCACAAAAAGGAAATGCCGCGGACCGTCGGCGTCTTCATTGATCCCGGACGCAAAGCGAATCAGAAACCCGGCTCCAAAGCCGCCAATCGCAGTTTCGAATACGATTCCCTTGGCGACGCTTATGTGCGCTTCCTGATCGAAGAGATCCTGCCGGAGGTCGAGCGGCGCTATCAAGCAAAGTTCCGGCCGCAGCCTGAGGCTCGGGCCATTGCCGGCGGCTCTTCCGGGGGCATTTGCTCATTCACAGCCGCGTGGGAGCGCCCCGACCAGTTTCACAAAGTGCTCTGCTGGGTAGGTACTTTTGTCGATATTCGCGGCGGCAACCACTACCCGTATCTCGTCCGTGTCACCGAGCGCAAACCCATCCGTGTCTATCTCCTCGATGGAGAAAACGACCTCGACAACAAATTCGGCAACTGGCCGCTGGCGAACAAGATGATGGCCGCCTCGCTCAAGTATTTGAACTATGACTTCCGCATCGACTGGACCCAGTGCTTCCATGGAAGCAAGGGTATGTCTCCCCAGTTGCCTGACGCACTGCGCTGGCTCTGGCGCGACGTGAGAAGATAGACTGGTTTTGAACTTGGCGCGTGCCGAAGGAAACAAGGTTCTGGAAGGAATTCCTTGCCATAGGCGCTTCTTTTTGGCGGTATCATCGAAGCCATGCGCATATTCCCGCTTTTTGCCGTCCTGTTTGCAGCCGTCGGTCTGCGTGCCGAGTCCCTCCTGCCCCCGAACGCCCGCGTCGCCGTGATTGGCGACAGCATTACGGAGCAGAAAATCTACTCCAAATACATCGAGACTTACCTGCTCGTCTGTACCGGGCGCAGCGACATCAAGGTGTTTCAGTTTGGCTGGAGCGGCGAACGCGCCGGAGGATTCGCGGCGCGTCTGGAAAACGACCTCGCAGTATTCAAGCCGAACGTGGCCACGACCTGCTACGGCATGAACGACGCCAGCTACAGGCCTTACGAGCCAGCGATTGGTGCCGAGTATGAGAAAAACATGCGCGCTGTGATTGGCGGGCTGCAAAAGGTTGGCGTGAAGGTCATGGCGATCGGTTCGCCCGGTGGAGTCGATCCCGATTTCTTCAAAAAGAACGTCACCGGCCAGGATTACAACGACAACCTCGCGCACCTGCGCGACATCGCCAAAAAACTCGCGGAGGAGAACAAGCAGCCCTTTGCGAACGTCCATGACACGATGATGGCTGCCTTGGCGAAGTCGAAGGCGGCGTTTGGCTCAGGTTACGGTCCCTTTGGGGGAGATGGCTTCCATCCAGCGCCGGCAGGGCAGCTCCTGATGGCGCAGGCTTTTCTCAAAGCGCTCGGTTTTGACGGCGAGATTGGGACTGTCACGGTGGACATGAAGGGCGAGAGCACGGCCAGCAAGGGCCACGTCATCAAGGCCAGACAGGGAGCCGGTGTGACGCTGGAGAGCACGAAGTGGTCGTTCTGTTTTGATGCCGATGAAAAGAGTGCCGGCAGCAATCGCAGCATCCTGCCTTTCACCAGCTTTAATCAGGACCTGAACCGGTTCACGCTGAAGGTGAAGCACCTAGAATCCTCGAAAGCGAAGGTCACCTGGGGCGGGCAGAGCCAGGAATTCACGCGCGAGCAGCTCGAGACGGGCGTTAATCTCGCCGCCGAATTTGCCAAGACTCCTTTTGACGGTGCTTTTGCCAATGTGATGAACGCCGTCGCCGTGAAGGAGAGTTTCGAGACGACCCTGATCAAGAGTCTGGTCACACACATGCGCGTGATTTCCGAGGAAGCTGCCGAGGAACCCAAGGTGGCCGCGGCTCTGGTGAAGCTGAAGCAGAAACTCGCCGGCGAACATGCAAAGTATGACGCTAATGTCCGTAAGTTGATCCAGCCGATCACGCACACCCTCAAGATCGAGAAGGCGGAATAACCCGGTTTATTTCACCAAGGCAAGGCGCCGGGTGAGGGGGCGTTTTCGGGTTCTCCTTTTTGAAATCAAATCTAACTCTGCCATGCAGCTCGCCGAATTGAAATGGACCGAAGTCGCGGAGTTGAGCCGGGACACGCCCGTCGTCTTCCCTGTCGCCGCGCTGGAACAGCATGGACGGCACATGCCGGTCTTCACCGACAGCATGCTGACCAACGAGCTCGTCCGTCGCACTGAGGCGGCGCTCGGTGAGCGCGCGCTCTTTGCTCCGCTGACGTGGTTGGGCAATTCGCATCATCACATGGATTTCCCGGGCACGCTTTCGGCGGAACCGCGGCTCTACCTCGATCTGCTCAATGGGTTGATGGACAACTTCATCGCCCACGGCTTCAAGCGCCTCGTCTTCCTCAACGGCCACGGCGGCAACGACATCCCGGGCAAGCAGGCGGTGTTCGAGACGCGGCAGAAGTATCGCGACCGCAGTGATTTGCTGCTGCTCTTTGCCACTTACTGGAATCTGGGTGCCGAACCATGGACACGCGATCCATCCATCCAGCAACGCGTCATGGGCCACGCCTGCGAGTGGGAGACAAGCATGGTGCTGCGCCTGCGACCAGAACTCGTCGGTGATCTCACCAAGACGGGCGATGTGCCTTTCGGCAATCCCTTCGAACCTGCGTCACGCGGCTGGATCATGCCGGACCGCAGCGAGCCCGGCCACGTCGGCGACCCGCGATCCGCGACCGCAGAAAAAGGCGAGGTCTTGTTTTCGTGCTTCGCCGACGAAGTCGTAAAGATGTTGGAACGCGTGATCGCGTGGGACGGAAAGAGCTGGGAAGGCTAAAGAATACAACAGATCATGACCGCAAGAACCGAACGCTCTTCCTCTTGGAAATGGTATCTCTGCGGCCTGCTGCTGCTGGCGACGACGATCAATTACATGGATCGTGTGACGCTGGCGAATGCGTCGGTGCGGGTGACGAAGGAGTTTTCGTTGTCGGAGCAGCAGTATGGCAATCTTGAACTCGCGTTTGGCTGGGCCTTTGCGGCGGGATCGCTTGTGTTCGGATTCTTGGCGGACCGGTTGCGGGTTTATTGGCTGTATCCGGTGGTGCTGGCCGGATGGTCGGTGATGGGCATGGCATCGGGCTGGACGCATGGCTACACGGAACTGCTCGTCTGCCGCACGCTGCTGGGATTCTTTGAGGCGGGGCACTGGCCGTGCGCGTTGAAGACAACCTTCGTGGTGCTGAATGAAAAAGACCGCACGATGGGCAACAGCATCCTGCAAAGCGGTGCTTCGATCGGGGCGGTGATCACACCGCAGGTGATGAAACTGCTGATGACGGATGAACTCGGCACCTGGCGGCTTTCGTTTGTCGTTGTGGGCGCGGTGGGGCTTGTGTGGGTGTTCGTGTGGCTGGTGATGATGCGGAACGTGAACCTGGACGCTCCGGTGCCGTCAGCTTCCGACGCTCCCAAATTGAATCTGTGCTCCATTCTGACCGGACGACGATTCTGGGCGGTGGCGCTCTTGATTTTCGGCGCGCAGACGGTCTGGCACATCTACCGCGTGTGGTTGATGAAATTCCTGCAGACAGGGCGTGGCTACGAGGAGGCGGCGGCGCTGAACTTTAACTCGCTCTATTACATCTTTACCGATGTCGGCTGCGTGGCGGCCGGGCTGGTGTCGATGTGGCTGATTCGCAAGCGCAGTGTCACACCGCATGGAGCGCGGCGCATCGTGTATGCGGGTGCGTGCGTGCTCACGTCGTTGAGTCTGACGATCCCCTGGCTTGGCAAAGGCTGGCTGTTGCTCGGTGTGATCCTTGTGATCGGTGCCGGGGCACTGGCATTGTTTCCATGCTATTACAGCTTCGTGCAGGAGTTGTCGGATCAGCATGTGGGCCGGCTCACGGGATTGCTGAGCATGTGGGTGTGGGCGGTGACATCGCCGATGCACAGCTTCTTCGGCATCCTGGCGGACAAGACGAAGTCATACGATGTTGGTCTCGTGGTCGCGGGCCTCGCGCCGTGGCTTGGGGTGATCGCGATGAAGGTGCTGTGGGATCAGTCCAATTCGGCGCGCACTTCCTCGTCGCCTTCGTCGGCGTGAATCCCTCGGGCGATGACGCGGTTGGTGACTTCGTCGAGGTAGTTTTTGAGCACCTCGCTCAGTTCGAGGAATTCGGGCCACAAGGTTTCGTCGACAAAACTGCGCGGCACCCTGACCATGACGGTGTTGCGGCGCTGGCGTGAGTAGCGGTAAGGCTTCAGCTCATAGCGACGCAGCAGGGCGGTGAAGAGCTTTTTCGACCAGCCGTCCACGAGTGTGAATTTGTATTCGACGGGGTGGTCGACCTTCGCCTTTTCGACGATGCGGTGCTTGATTCGCGCGATGGCGTCGGCGGCAGCTTCCTTTTCTCCGGCTGTGGCGGCGCCGGCGTAGAGACGCTCGATTTTCCGCAGCTTGTCGAAGAGATCCTGCTCGCGCATGACGGCGGGAATCAGGATTCGCGGCGAATGCTGCGCGAGGACAGAATGCTGCGCACGAGGCGGAGCATGTCTGCCGGCTCGTAGGGCTTCGGCAGGACGGCGGCGAAACCGTAGGCGCCGGGCTTGGCCATGACGGGATCGTCGGAGTAGCCGCTGGATACAATCGCGAAGACTTCCGGGTCGATGGCGCGGAGTTTTTCCATGGCGCGAACACCACCCATGCCGTTGGGGATGCTGAGATCGAGAATGACCAGGTCAAAGGTGCGGCCCTGCGTCACGCTTTCCTGATAGAGGCGAACGGTTTCGCTTCCCTCGGCGCTCTCGGTGACGTCGAATCCGTTGCTGGTCAGGTTGCGGACAATGAGGGAGCGGACGAGAGGATCGTCCTCCAGCACGAGGATGCGCGGTACCGCAGTTTCGGCCTCCGGCGCTGAGTCGAAGACCTTGCTGAGGCCGAAGGCGTCCGTCTCGTCAGCGTCGGAGTCCAGCGGCATGTAGAAGCGCACCGTGGTGCCCTGTCCCACTTCGGAACGGACGGTGAGGGAGCCGCCGTGTGCCTTGGCGATGGATTCGCAGACGGTGAGGCCGAGGCCGGTGGCGTTGTCCGCCTTCCGGGTGCTGAAGTAGGGCTCGAAGATGTGGGAGAGATGATCGGCGGAGACGCCCTCTCCTTTGTCCTCGACTTCAATCGCCAGGCCGGAGGGTTGAAAATTCTGATCCGTGACCATTTCTCCCGGAAACATTTCCGCGTGATCTGGAGCGAAGCAGCGAATGATGATTTCGCCGCCGTTTGGCTGTGCCTGCTCGGCGTTGCGAATGAGATTGCCCAACAGCCTGCGCACCTGGCCGGCATCGATCGCGATCTGTGGCAGGCCGGATTGCACCTCGATGCGGTACTCGATGCGCGAGGCGCGCGAGTGATGGGTGAAGAAGGTGTCGATCAGATCGCCGAGGTGGATGTGCGTTTTGATCGGCGCGCCGCCGCGGGCGAAGGTGAGGAGCTGCTGTACGAGGTTCTGCGCCTGGAGCGTGGCCTGCTTGGCGGTGTGCAACTCGGGCAGCGTGATGGCATTGCGCAAGCGCATCTCGGCGAGTGAGATGTTGCCGAGGAGGACGGTGAGCAGATTGTTAAAATCATGCGCGAAGCCGCGGGCCAGCAGGCCGAGGGATTCGAGGCGGTCGATGCGGCTGCGGCGTTCGGCCTCCTCGCGTCGCGCGGTCACATCCTGCACGAGAAGCAGAAGCCCTTCGCCAAAAGGATAGCCGCGCATTTCGAGCCAGATCTGTTTCTCATCGAGGAACAGTTCCCGGTTCACGGTCTCGCGGTGCAGCATCGCACGGGCCAGCGCCTCGTAGTGCACCTCCTTCATCGCCACGGGCATCAAATCCCAGAGTGACAGGCCCAGCATGTCCTGCAGGCCACGATCAAAGAGCTTCAGGCCGCTCGTGTTCGCGTAGGTGATGCGCCAGCTGGAATCGAGAGCGAACAGGGGATCAGAGATGCTTTCGACGACATCAACCAGCGGAGCCGTGCCCCGGTTTGAAGCTCCTGCGGCGGGTGGCGGACTCGGCTTCGTCGGAGCAGCGCGGAAGAGGATGATCAGCCCGGTGAGTTCACCCTGCGCATCGCGCAGCGGAGCCGTGCGATCCTGAATGGGGATGCGGTCACCAGCGCGGGTGGTCAGAAAAACAGTACGCTCGACGCCTTGCGCCGCAGACTCCGCTGGCAGAATCTCAGCGGGTTCTCCGCCCTCCTGGTAGATGCGGAAGACTTCGTTCAGAGAGCGTCCTGCGGAGTCTTCAGGAGACCAGCCAGTCGCCCGCGCAGCGGCGGGATTCATGAAGACGATGCCGCCAGCCAAATCGGCGGCGATCACTCCGTCCGCCAGGCTTTGAAAGGCTTCGAAATAGCTCTGCTCGCGGCGCTGGCGTTCTCTTTCCTCGAAATGACGCTGGGCAGCCACTTCCACGGCGAGGCTAAGTTCGTCATGACTGAAGGGTTTCAGGAGGTAACCTTGCGGGTGCGTCTCTCGCGCACGAGCCACGGTTTCGAGGTCCGCGCAGGCGGTGACATAGACAATGGCCACGCGCGCCCGGCTTTGCAGTCGACGTGCCGTTTCGATGCCGTCTAGAGAGCCGCCCAAATGCACGTCGAGCAGGACGACGTCCGGCCGGAGCTCATCAAAACGCTCCAATGCCTCCTCTCCGGAAGCGCAAATACCCGTAACAACATAGCCGAGACTTCCGAGGGAGGTCGCCATGTCGCAACCCACGAGGCCCTCGTTTTCGACGATCAAAATGCGAATGCTGCTGGTGGCGGTCATTTCCCGGTGGTGGGGTTTATTCTAATGGAGATAAACTAGAAACGCCATAAGAAATACGATTCCTTGCGAAGAATGGCTAGCCGCTTCCTGCGCATCCAGAATTCCTAGACGTCTTTGCCCGCGTCGAATGAGTCTCGGCTTGTTACGGTGAACGACTCGAACACGTCTTGAATCCCGCCGTCTCGAGCATCGCCTTGAAGATACTGCTCCTCGGCCCGGACAATGCGGGGCCTATGCTGCTTGCCCTCTCCCGAGTCGGGCGCTAGCCTCCGTCATGGCCTACAACAGTCCGCCCTCACTGCCCGGTCCGATTCAGATTCGGATCAATCCCAAGATGATCATCTTCGGGTTTGTCGGCATCTTTGTCCTGATCGGTCTCTTTTCCGGCATCTACCAGGTGCCGACGAATTCCGTGGCGGTCATTCAGCGATTCGGCGGCTATTTGAAGACCGCGCCGCCCGGACTTCATTTCAAGCTGCCCTGGGGAGTCGACACCGCCACTGTCGTCGAGGTGCAGCGTCAGCAGAAGCTTGAGTTTGGTACCGCCACCGTCGTCAACAGTCGCAGCGCCACGAACTGGTATCAATACACCAGCTACGATGAGCAGCAGCAGGAGAAGAATATGGTCACCGGTGACCTCAACGCCGTTCTCGTCGAGTGGGAGGTGCAGTATCATGTTGAGGATCCAGTCGCTTACACCTTCAACTTCCGCGAGCCCCTCGCCACCCTGCGCGACTTGTCCGAAGCCGTCATGCGCGAGGTCGTCGGCGACCGCACCGTGGACGAGGTGCTCACCATCGGTCGTCAGGAGATGGAAAAGCAGGCGCTGGAGCGACTTCGCATACTAGTCGAGGACCTCAAGATGGGCCTCCGAATCGATCTCATTCAGCTGGGAAATGTGAACCCGCCTGCGCTCGTCAAGGCGAGCTTCAACGAGGTCAACAGCGCTCAGCAGGAGCGCGAGTCTGCCATCAACCTGGCCAGCGGCGAATACAACCGCGTCGTCCCCCGCGCCCGTGGCGAGGCCGTGCAAAAGATCAGCGCCGCCGAAGGCTATGCTGCGAAACGCATCAATGAAGCCGAGGGTGATGCCGCCCGCTTCAACGCCCTCCTGGCTGAATTCAAAAAAGCCCCCGAGGTGACCAAGAAGCGCATGTATCTCGAGACCATGTCTGAGGTGCTGCCCTATGTGCCCGGCAAGGTCATTCTCGATGACAAAGCCTCATCCTTTCTCCCGCTTCTGAACCTGCGCCAGTCGGTGCCGCAGAAAACGCCAGCTCCCGCTTCCCGATGAAATCCTCCCTGCTCATCATCGTCGGCCTCGCCCTGACGATCCTGCTTTCCTCCGGCCTCTACACCGTGAACGAGACCGAACAGGTCATCATCACCCAGTTCGGTATGCCCGTGGGCGAACCGGTGAAAAATGCCGGCCTGCACTGGAAGACCCCCTTCATCCAAAAGGTCAACCGCATCGAGAAACGCGTTCTTGAATGGGACGGTGACTCCACCCCGATGACCACGAAAAACAAGGTGTTCGTGACGGTCGATGTTTTTGCCCGTTGGGAGATCGCCGACCCACTGGTGTTTTTCCGCCAGCTTACGGATGAAACCCGCGCCCTTTCCCGCCTGAACGGCATCATCGGCAGCGAGACGCGAATCGTCATCGCGCGTCACGACTTTATCGAAGCCGTGCGCACCACAAAGGATCGCAAAGTCGTGCGCGACGGTCCCGCCCCCGTGGAGGGTGCGACCAAGTCCACCGCCGAAGCCCGTATCGGCGTGCTGCCTGCCATCCAATACGGTCGCAGCGAGTTGGAAGCCGAAATCTTCGCCAACGCTGCGCCGAAGGTGAAGGAACTCGGAATCCGCATCCTTGATGTCCGACTCAAGCGCATCGACTACGACGCCGACGTCAGCAAGTCCATCTACCAGCGCATGATTAGCGAGCGCCAGCAGATCGCCGAGCGCTACCGCTCCGAAGGCGCCGGTGAAGCCGCCAAAATCACCGGGGAACGCGAGCGTGACCTCGCCACCATCGAATCCGAAGCCTACCGCAAGGTGCAGGAACTGGAAGGTACGGCCGATGCCAAAGCCACCGAGATCTATGCCAAGGCTTATAACCAGAGTCCGGACGCCGTGGAGCTCTTTGAATTCATGAAGACCATGGAGGCCTACAAGAAGCTGATCACCGGGGACACAACCATGATCTTCACCACGGACAGCGAACTGTTCCGCTACCTCAAATCCAGCAATCCCAATTCCACGGAAACTGGTCCCGGGACGGCCATGGGAATGCCCCCGGGACTCGACAAGCTACCCACGCTGCTGGAATTGAGCGGCAGGTAGCCAGTTGTTGCGGTGTTCAGGAAAGTCGATGCGGGTTTCTGATTTTCCCGTGCTCGGATTCAATGCTCAGGCGTAAGCCCTGTGTGTCTGAAAATTCCTCCACATGGTTCATCACGGGTTGTTCATCGGGTTTTGGTCGTGCGCTCGCCGAGGCGGCGCTGGGTGCCGGTCAACGCGTCATCGCTACCGCCCGTGACGTGCGCAGCATCGCCGATTTGGAAAAGTCCGGATGCTGTGAGGTCATGATGCTGGACGTCACGGATCGGGAAAATGTGCGTGAGGTGGTCGCTGCGGCGGGTCCGCTGGATGTCATCGTCAACAACGCCGGTTATGGACTGATTGGGGCTGTGGAGGAGTGCTCTGACGAGCAGATTCGGCGCAACATGGAGACAAACTTCTTTGGCCCGTTGAACGTGATTCGCGCGGCGCTGCCGGGTATGCGGGAGCGGAAGAGCGGACACATCGTGAACATCTCCGCAGCAGCAGCCATCTCAAATTATGCGGGCTTCGGCATCTACGGTGGAGCCAAAGCCGCATTGGAGTTGATGAGCGAGAGCTTGCGGCTCGAAGTTGCTCCTCTTGGAATCAAAATGACGCTCGTGCAGCCGGGTCCGTTTCGCACCGACTTCATCTCCCGAAGTTTGGACAAGGCGGTGAATGTGATCGCCGACTACGAGGCAAGTTCCGGCAAGTTCGGTCGCTTCCTCGCATCCATGGACGGCAGGCAACCCGGGGATCCCCGAAGGGCGGCGGAGGCCATTGTTGAGCTGGTGTGCAATGGTGAAGCGCCGCTGCGTTTCCCGCTGGGCGGGTATGTGGTCAAAAAGTTGCGCGACAAGGCTGCGGCGCTGAACCGCGAGGCGGAGAAGTGGGAGGCGGTGGCTGCAGGCACGGATTTTCCAAGATAAAGCCATGAACGGTGTCAAGAAACAGCATCTGCCGCAGAAGGTTTGTGCGGCCTGTGGAAGACCTTTTGTCTGGCGGAGGAAATGGGCACGCGAATGGGACAAGGTGAAGTATTGCAGCGATGCATGCCGGAAAAGGAAGCCGTGATGGATGCCGACGAGTCGATTCGCAGAGCTTTGATGGAACTCGCTTCCGAGCGCGGCAGTACGAGCACGTTCTGTCCCTCCGAGGCCGCTAAGCGCGTCGCCAAAGACTGGCGTCCATTGATGCCAAGAGTTCAAGAAGTGGCGGCGGCTCTGATGGAGAAGGGGCTGTTAGCGTGCACCCAACGCGGGCAACCGGCACATCCGCTCAAAACCCGCGGGGCAATCAGGCTGAAAGCGGCGGACTGATCGACCTACAAAGTGCTCATGATGAATCGACGGACGTAATGATGGTCGATGGCCGTTCATACCCTGCACACGAAGCAAACAATCCACACGACTCTTGAAGACGCGTGGACCTTCTTTTCGAATCCGCGCAATCTGGCGCGTATTACGCCTCCCGGGATGGGGTTTGAAATCCTGACTCCCGATCTGGCATCGCATATCTATGAGGGGATGATGATCGCCTACCGTGTGCGCCCTTTGATGGGCATTCCGATGACGTGGCTCACCGAAATCACGCTGGTGGAGGAAGGAAAGCGCTTCATCGACGAGCAGCGGGTGGGGCCGTATGCCGTGTGGCATCACGAGCACGTTTTTAGTGATCTTGGGGACGGGCGCGTCGAAATCGAGGATCGTGTCACCTATGTGCTGCCCTTTGCGCCACTCGGTGAGCTGGCGCACTCGATTCTCGTGAAGCCGGAGCTTGACCGCATCTTTTCATATCGGGAGAAGGCCGTTCAGGAGTTGTTTCACGACTGACTCGGTCGGAATCAGCGCGATACCCTGCACTGCGGCATCAACTTCTGGAATTCCTGGGCGCTTTCAGCCGTGACCTGCGTGCCGGTCAGATTGAGCGACGTCAGCTTTTTGAGGGAACGAAGTTTTGCCAAGCCCAAATCGGTGATCTTGGTGTCGCCGAGATTTAGATCGGCGAGGTTCGAGAGACTTGCGATGGCAGAAACCGCCTCATCGCCGAACGCCGTCCTGTAGAGGCTTAGAACGCGGAGTGACTTCAGACTCTTCAGGGCAGTAAACCCGCTGTCGGTAAACTTGCCATCAGCGACGCGAAGGACATCCAGGTCCCTGCACTGCGCCAGAGCGGCGAGAGCTTCGTCGCCCAAGCCGGTGTTTTCACAGGTGAACTCCCGCAGCGAGTTCAGAAAGGGCATGCTGCCTAGATCCTTGCCGGTAAACTCGGGCGCTCTGTTCAGGTGGAAGAACTGCAGCTTCCGTGCGCCGGAAAGGTGAGCCAGAAGCCCGTCCCCCATGCCCGGCGCCCCTTCGAGGTGGAGTGAATTCAGATCGGAATTGGCCGCCAAGAACGCCATCCCGGCATCCGTGAGACCGGCGTTCATCGGGCGAATCCAGACGCTGCGCAAATCGCGCAGACCCGCGAGTGGTTGAAGATCACCGTCCTTGAGCGGAGGAAACAGGGAACCGAAGCGGTCGAGCCCCAGCTCCACGACATCGAACTTGCCGCTGGGAATCTCCTTCTCAGTCTGAACAGAGATGCGTCCGCCGTTTTTTTCCACCACGCAGCTGCCGCCGTTTTTGACGAGAAACTCGGCCGCCACACGCCAGGAACTGCCGCCTCCGATCGCGGTGGCGTTGGGGTTCGTAGTCGCGGGTGGAGGTGCAGGGGGCGACGGCTTGATTTGAGGCTCCTCAGGAGCGGCGGCCACCTGGGGCATGGGGCGCTTCCCGGCGATTTCGTCACGCAGCGTCGCTACCTGCCGCGCCTGGTCGGCTTTGTCCGCCTTGGTCAGTTCGGCAATGTAGGCATCCAGGGCACGCACATAAACGTCGTAGAGCGGAGCGGCTCTCGCATCGCGCTCCGCGGTGATCTTGACCATGGCATTGCGGTAAATGGCACGCAGCGACTTGAGTGACCCGGGAGTGCCTGGCTCATCCTCGTCAGGCACCCCTTCACCACGTTCGATACGGGCCTTGACCTCGTCGAATGCGACGACCTCCTTCAAACTGCCCTTACTCTGCGCCGCCGCACGCGCCTTGGCGACACCGTTGGTGAGATAACTTTTGTTCAGTGCGGCAACCGCAGCGAGATAGGGCTTTTCCGCTTCAGCTTCATAGCGGGCTTTGAAACCGGCCTCGAGTTTGACAAGGTGAGGATCTGGAGGCGGCATGACAGGCACGCCATCTTTCACCGGTCGCACCTCGGCCTTGTAGACAATGAGCACCGTCCGGTACGTGCTCAATCCGAGGCGATTGGCGTCTGCCACCTTGCTCAAGGCCGATCCGCCTGAAAACCGTTTTAGATCACCGCTCCACTTCACCACTTCCTCTCCATCAAGCCATTCGGGATGGAGGGAGAGATTCTCCGCGGGCCCCTCGTAGGCGGCAATATGCTCGCCGTTGATGCTGAATCGATGTCCACCTTTCCGGACATTCGTCGCACTTCGGCACGCATCGACGTCGGCTGGTTCTTTACCAATTTGAAAGGTCGGCATCCTTCCCGCCGTCCGGTGTCACGCAGTTGCTTTCCGTCCACGAGTGATTCCGGCGACGCCTTGGCGATTACTGCCAATTTGGCAGGCCACCTGGATGCCCGTTCCCGAGAGTGGCTGACGAATCCGAATTCACCCACTAAATAGGTGGTGGTGAAGGTGACTTCCACCGCATAGTTGAGGACTTGGATTGGTATTTGAAGAGTGCTCTTTTTGTTCTCGGGATTCTGCGGATTGAGATCCGTATTCCTTCGGGAGTTCGGCTTCAGGCTTCTTGGACGTTCAGGGGATGACGTGTTTTTCGAGATCCACGAGCGCCAGCAGGTTGTCCGGCGATCCAGTCGGGCCTGAACGGTGACGCTGGGAGTCGGCGTAAACCGGGCGGATGCCGAAGGAGAAGGCATCGGCGCTGATGCAACAGGCGGGGAAGCGGCAGCCTGAACGGCTCTGCCTCTTTTCCGGAGAGACGCCGCGCGCGCACTTCCCTGAATTGTGGCCACGTACATTGCTGCTGGCGGTGATGGCTACTGAGGGGACAAAAGGCAGCGTGAATGGGAGGCGGTTCGGATCATCTCTTTCCACCACTCCATTCAAAGAACATCTGCCCATCCACCCGCAAGGTCAGACTTGCATCACTCTGGTTGGTCCGCACCGCGATCTCGATGAGACCTTCCTGATTCGGATGCAGGAGTGGTTTCGGTATGTTCAAGGCACCCGTCGGATTGTTATTTCCTGAGCCAATCTGATTGATGACAGTCAAACCCGCCGACTTCAACGGACTCTGAATGCTGTTGATCTTGACCAACTTTGCCTCCAACGGGAAGAAGGACGCCGACGCGTGAGCTGAAGGGCCCCTCCGACTTGATGCGCAGCGAGAGCTCGTGGTGGGAGCCGGGCATCTTAACCGGCAGCACCACGGCCTGGTTAACTCCGGCTTCTTTCACCGACACGGCGTCCGCAGAGAGGCTCCATGTGCCAATCTTGTCTCGATCCGGTTTGGCGGCGATGGTCAATGGGTTTCTCCAGCGTTGGGAGCAGGTCCACCTGATGAACCATCGTCGGACAATGCGTCCGACTCAGTGGTCGGCCTCGAAGCGGTGGGCTGCTCTGTGCTGCATCCGCTGTAGTGGTTTCGTGGCACTTCCTTTTTGGCAGCCGGCCGGTTGCAACATGAAACGCGCCCACAATAATGCCCAGACCATGAGAGCGCCCCATCATCACAGGACCCACCAGAGAGGTCGGCTTTTTTCGCGGAGGAGATTCTTCCGGCGGCGGTTGGGTGTTGATCGGCACCTGAGTCTTCGGCTTTTGCCGGGCGCTTGCAGCCGCCTGTTGAGCCGCCGCTTCCTGCTGCTGTCGCAAAGCCGCCAGCGGAACAGTCAAAATGCCGTCCAAGTCCTGGCGCAGTGCTGCGGCACTTTGGTAGCGATGTTCGCGGTCCGTCTGCATCGCCTTCGTGATGATGGCATCAAAGCGCGGATCGGTCCCCAGTTTCACACTTGGCATCGTCCACATCCCGCGCGGGATTTCGCCCGTGAGCATCTGGTAGAGCATCACGCCCATCGCATACAAGTCAGCACGACCATCCAGCGGCACTCCGGGTATGAAGGCCTCCGGCGCCACGAAGTCCGGCGTGCCCATTGCCATGTTTGTCTTCGTGATGCCGCTCTGCCCGGGATCGTTCTGCTTCGCCAGGCCGAAGTCCGCCACCTTCACATCGCCCTCCATATTGATGAGGATGTTCGCCGGCTTGATGTCGCGATGCACGATGCCCTGCGCATGCGCATAGTTCAAAGCATCGCTAACATGCGCTGTGATGGAGAGTGCGTAGTCCTCCGGCAGCCTGCCCTGGCTGGCGATCATCTGCGCCACGTCCGTGCCGTCGATGAACTCCATGACGATGTAGAGCAGGCCTGTGCTGGTTTCGCCAAAGTCGTAGACGTTGACGATGCTCGGATGGTTCATCTTCGCCATGGTGCGCGCCTCGTTCTTGAAGCGCTCGGCGAACTGGATGTCTTCGTCCGCGACGAGATCGACCGGCAGCACCTTGATGGCGACGGGTCGGTCCAGAGAGATCTGCACGGCCTTGAAAACCGCGCCCATGCCGCCGCGGCCGAGCAGGGAAACAAACTGATACTGCGGCAGCACAGCCTGCATCTCTTCCAGCGACGGTGGCTGCCAGCCGGCGGAGGGTTTGGATGAGGAGGATGCGGTGCTCATTCGTGGATGCCAGAAAAGACCTGATCAATCAGGCAGGTTTCAGGCCATCCTATCGGAGGATGCTTGGTCTCGACAAGTCACTTCTCAGTGGTCACGCCTTAGGTGTAAGTCCGAAAACTAGCGGGACACCCGGCATTGCGGGTTTGCTTTTTGGAACGTCTCCGCTGCTTCGAGAGTGACTTGTGAACCGCCCAGATTCAGTGACGTAAGCTTTTTCAGCGAACTTAGTTTTTGCAATCCCTCATCACCGATCCGGGTGTTGGTCAGATCGAGGCTTGTGAGATTGGTGAGGCGACTGACACTGTCTGCGGCCTCGTTGTCGAATGATGAGCCGTAAGCGCTCAGCGTGGTGAGGGTTTTGAGACTGGTGATGGCGGCAAATCCCGCCGAGGTCACGGCGGTGGAATTGAAAAAAAGCGCCTGCAGTTTTTTGCAGGCTGCGATCGCGCGCATGCCCTCATCAGTGATGCCGCATTCGAGAAGCTCCAAGTTGGTCAGGGAACCCGTTGCGGCGAGTTTGTCGAGTCCCTCGCCGGTGAATTTCGGGGCGCGGACAATGCGGATGAACTCCAGCTTTTTCGCACTTGCTACGAGAGCTAGTTTGTCTGGGGAAAAGTCCGAATCGCCTTCGATGCGGAGCGACAGCAAACCATCATTCTCGGCAAGGAAATCATAAGCAGCTGCCGTCAGGCCGGGATGCATGGGCAAGATGCTGACGCGTTGCAGGTCGCGGAGGCCCTTGAGCGCCTGAAAGTCCGCATCCTTCAGCGGCGGCAGGAGCGAATTGGCGCGGTCGAGATTGATTTCAAGGATGTCGAATCTTCCGGATGGAATCTCCTCCTCCTTGGAGACCGTGACGTTGATGCCGTTCTTCGATGCAACGAAGGAGCCCCCATTCCTGACGAGAAACTCTGCGGCTGTTCTCCATGAGCTCCCGCCAGACGTTGGCTTCGGAGCCACCGCTGGTGCGGCGGACGCAGCCATCGCGGGTTTTGTTTTCGCAGCAGGCGAGCTGGCGATCCGGGGGATTGAGGAGGCTATGTCTTCACGAAGGGTTTGGACCCTTTTGGCTTCTTCCAGCTTTTCGGCCTGCATGAGTTCGGCGGCGTAAGCGTCGAGCGCCCTGATGTAGATGCCATACAGCGGTGCCGCCTTCGCATCGCGTTCGGCGGTGATTTTCGCCAAAGCTCCACGGTAAATGGAGCGAAGGGATTTGAGCGATTCAGGTGCGTCCGGTTCATCCACGTCCGGCACGCCCTCGCCCTGTTCGATGCGGGCTTTGACCTCGTCGAATGCGACCACCTCCTTCAGGCTGCCCCGGCTTTGTGCCGCCGCGCGTGCTTTGGCGATGCCATTGTTGATGTAGCTTTTGTTCAGCGCGGCGACAGCGGCCAGATAAGGTTTCTGGGCGTCGGATTCATAGCGGGCTCGGAATCCTTCCTCCAGCTTCAACAAGCGAGGGTCATTTCCCGCCCGCACGACGAAGGAGCGAAGGTCGAGTGTGAAAATCTGGTGCTCTCCGTTTTCGGACAATCCTGCCGCGACCAGGTGCGTGCCATCCGCGGAGGAAGCAGCCGAATTCCAGACCTGTGGAGCTTCCTGGGCTTCCCAGCTTTCTCCAAAGTTTGTGGAAACGTGGATTTCACCAGCGCGTCGGTCGTCATCTCGGGTGCGTCCCACTGTGGCGAGGAGTCGGTGGCCGCTGGCGGAACTGGCCACGGCACCCCAAGGCTGCACGGGCCCGGTGGGAACCCAAGTCTCTCCCGAGTCTGCGGAGGTGTAAATTCGGCCCGCCTCGCCGTCGACAAAACCCTCGTCCACAGCCACGAGCCGGGTTCCATCTGCGGACGAGGCCACGGAACTCCAGCGCCGCTGGCGATCCGTCATGCGCTTGATCCAGGTGTCCCCCGAATCGTGGGAGACATGGATGTGACCACCGACGTTATAGCCGTTGCTCACGGCCAGCAGATGGGTGCCGTCCGCAGAGGACGCCACGCTCGACCACCATTCGCCACCGGCAGACTTGGGCGTCCAGGTGGCGCCACCGTCTTTGGAAATGTGAATGGGGATGCCGCCGGGATCATACTGCATTCGAACGGCGACGATTTGCATGCCATCCGCGGAACACGCCAGGCTGCTCCATTCATGGACGCCGCTGGGGCACTCGGTCCATGTGGCTCCAGCGTCAGTCGAGGTGAAGATGGAAGTATTGACACCCGCTACTGCAAGCCGGGAGCCGTCCGCCGAAGAGGCCGCGGCACGCCATTGGCCCGCGAGTCCCACCGATTTCCATGTCGCACCGCTGTCTGCGGACATGTGAACGCTTCCAGGTGCAGCGGCGAGCAGCTTGTTGCCATCCGCGGAAGAGGCCACGGCAAACCAGCCGCTTCGGCCCTGCTTGCGCATTTTCCATTGGGAGGACCCGGTGCTTGGCGTTGGCGTGGGAGGAGGCGCTGGAACCTTCGTTAGCATTTTCCCCGGCTCAGGAATCGGGCGCATACGTGCCTGATGAAAGACCACCTCGGCATTCTGACATGCGACGGCGAGCTGTGTCGTGTGGCGTTGATCGTAGCTCTTGGTGTGCAAATCCAGGCGTTTGAAGTCGCCGCTCCAGTTGATCACCTCCTTGTCATCAATCAAGACGCGCACCGTTCCCCGACGGACCTCCACCTTGGAACGCATTCGGCGTCCCACTTCGATCCCGACTTCCCGCACAATGCCGTCCGTGCGTTCAGGGTAGTCCCAGCCTTTGCCATCCAGGTGCGCCCCAAGGGAAGTGACGAATGGCTTTGCGTTCATTACCAGCGCAAACCGGTGCCCGGGCACTACGAGCATCTGGGACACGCTGCCTATTCTTCCCCTGAGCACGGTGAACTCGATCTCGTAGTCGTATTCCTCCGAGGAAGGCGGGCCGAATTTGAAATAGTCCTGGTGCCCGCCTTCCGGCACGCAGTGCAGCCCGCCTTTCGTCATGTCCCATGTGCCTAGGACCGTATCGCGGGCGACATCAACCGTGGCGAACAGATCCGTCCAGCCGGGTTCGGCCTGGCTGGGCGCTGAAATCGGAGTCGGTGAAGGAACGGCGACGGGCTTTGCCGCCATCTTCGGAACGACTACCGGATTGGACGGCTGGGCAGGCTTGGGTGCGGGAAGTCCGATCGGATCGGGTTGGGCATCTTTGATGACCGCTTGGGGGGCTTTTTTCGATGACGTGTCGCTGCTTTTAGGAACCCGCTGGGGTTCCTTGCCTGCAAGGAGGAAATACAATCCTGCGAGGACGATTAGTGTAGCCGCGACGCCGATGATGGGGCCCAGGCGGGCTCCTTTTTGAACCGGCGGCTGGTGGACTTCACTCGGAGGAGCAGTTGGATGTTTTTGCGGCCCGCTGACGGCCTGCTTCTGCTTTTGCGCCTGCGTTTCTCTCGCCTTCGCCTCTGCCGCGGCCTGTTGTTGCTGAATGAGAATCGCGCGTGGCGTGGTCAGTATCGTGTCCAGATCCCTGCGCAGGTCGGCGGCACTCTGGTAGCGGTGCTCGCGATCCGTCTGCATCGCCTTCGCGATGATTTCGTCAAAGCGCGGGTCAGTCCCCAGCTTCTTGCTCGGCATCGACCAGATTCCGCGCGGGATCTCGCCCGTGAGCATCTGGTAAAGCATCACGCCCATCGCATACAAATCGGCGCGCCCATCCAGCGGAATGCCGGCGATGAGCGCCTCCGGTGCCACGAAGTCCGGCGTGCCCATCGCCATGTTCGTCTTCGTGATGCCGCTCTGCCCGGGGTCGCTCTGCTTCGCCAATCCAAAGTCCGCCACCTTCACCGCCCCATCCATGTTGATGAGGATGTTCGCCGGTTTGATGTCGCGGTGAATCACTCCGCGTGTGTGCGCATAGTTCAGCGCGTCGCTCACATGCGCAGTAATGGAGAGCGCGTAGTCCTCCGGCAGCTTGCCCTGACTGGCGATCATTTGCGCCACATCCGTGCCGTTGATGAACTCCATCACGAAATAGAGCAGCCCCGTGTTCGTCTCGCCAAAATCGTACACGTTGACGATGGCCGGGTGGTTCATCTTGGCCATCGTGCGCGCTTCGTTTTTGAAGCGCTCGGCGAACTGTGTGTCCTCATCCGCGACGAGATCGACTGGCAGCACCTTGATGGCGACCGTGCGGTCGAGGGAAATCTGCACGGCCTTGAAAACTGCGCCCATGCCGCCGCGGCCGAGCAGGGAGACAAACTGATACTGCGGCAGCATGGCCTGCATCTCCTCCAGGGAGGGCGGTTGCCAGCCAGTAGAGGGTTTGGAGGCGGAAGACGAGGTGCTCATTCGAAGATGCTGGCTGTGGTGATGCAGGCAGTTTTTAGGCCACCCTAACGATCAGCCGCATGGCCGGACAAGTGTGTTCTGATGAAACAAAGAGCATTTAGTGGACCTTGCAGCTGGGCATGGATTTCTGGAACTCCACCAGCGCCGCCTCGCTGAGTTGTGGATTGCCGTTGCGGACAACGACTTCCGTGAGGTTCTTCAGGAAGGAGAGTTTGTGGAGCCCGGCCTCGGTGATCTTGGAATTCTGAATGTTGAGGATCCGCAGTCCTGACAGTTTGGCGACAACGGCGGCACCTTCGTCATCGAACGCCGTATCCTGAAGGATCAGTTGCCTGAGTGATTTCATGTCGCCCAGGACGGCACAGCCCGTGCCCGTGACGAGGGTTCCTGAGAGGTCAAGCCGGTTGATTTGCCTGGCTCCGCCGAGTGATCGCAATCCCTCGTCCGAGAATCCCGAATTGTTGAATGCAATCGCTTGGAGTGAATCGAGGAATGGGGTTCGCTCCAATCCCCGACCGGTAAACTTCCATGCTCCCTGAATCCGAATTTCGCTCAGTTTCCCCGTGCTCACGAGGTGAGCTAGCACTCCGTCGGTGACTTCGGAAGAAATCTCGATGGCGAGAAACTCGAGGTCTGCATTGTTGGCCAGGAAGGCGAAACCGGCATCCGTCAGCCCCTCCGCGCGCACCAGCACACGGCGCAGGTCACGCAGGCCGTTCAGTGCCTCGGTGTCGGCATCCTTAAGTTTCGGATTCGAACCCGTTCCGCGAATTGTGAGTTCGTCGAAATCGAACCTGCCGGAGGGAATGTCCTCCAAGGTCTTGATTTCGATCCGTTGCCCCCCCTTGAGCACTATCGCCGATCCCCTTCCTGCGACGATCCACTCGGCTGCCCGGCGCCAGGAACTCCCGCCGGAGGAGGCTGCTGCTGACGATGCGGTAGGCGCAGGCTGATCCGGCGCCTGAACTGCAATGGTCGGGGTGGTCGTCTTCTCGGAATCGGGCTTTTGCCTGGCTACATCATCGCGGAAAGCCACCACCTTTTCGATTTCCGAATTCTTTCCGGCCTGCTCCAGTTCGGCGATGTAGTCATCCAGAGCTTTCAAGTAGATGTCATAAATTGGCGCCGCTTTCGCATCGCGTTCAGCGGTGATTTTCTCAAGGGCCGTGCGGTAGATGGCGCGAAGCGACTTGAGCGACTCAGGGGCATCCGGCTCATCCACTTCAGGCACACCTTCGCCCCTTTCGATGCGTGCTTTCACCTCGTCTAACGCGACGACTTCCTTCAGGCTGCCTCGGTTCTGTGCCGCCGTTCGTGCCTTGGCGATGCCATTGGTGATGTAGCTCTTGTTCAATGCGGCGACGGCGGCCAGGTAGGGCTTCTCGGCGTCGGATTCGTAGCGGGCTTTGAATCCCGAATCGAGCCGGGCGATGCGGGAGTCCGACGCGATCAATTCAGCCGCCAGTTTCTCATTCAGCCTCGGGGGGGGCACTGTGACTCGATGAAAAACAACCTCGGCATTTTGACATGTGACGCCGAGTTCAGTCTTGTGATTTCGATTGTAACTCCTGGTGTGCAACTCAAGTCGTTTGAAGTCGCCTCGCCAGTTGATCACCTCCTTGTCATTGATCAGGACGCGTGCCGCGCCCCGTCGTATTTCTACTTTGCAGCGCGTGCGGATCCCATCCCGTATCCCAGTGTCCCGGGCAATGGCTTCATTTCGCCCGGGGTCTTGCCAACCTTTTCCATCCAAGAGTGCCCCGAGGCAGCAGAAGCTGCCGTCTGAGGCTATGCGCAGTGCAAACTGGTGTCCCGGCACCACGAGCATTTGAGAAACGGTGCCGCCTCTAAGGACGGTAAAATCGATTTCATAGTCATACTCCTCCTCCGGCGTGTGGTTGAACTTGAAGTGCTCCATGCCCCCTCCCGCCTCGCAGTGCAGCCCCTCTGCTCTCATTTCCCATCTGCCTTGGACGGTATCGCGAGCCACATCAGCCGTGGCGAGCAAGTCCGTCCAGCTGGCGGAAACTGTGGGGGATGCTGTAGAGCCGGGTGTGGAAGCGACGGAGGGAGCGGCTGGTCCGGGCGCGGGAGACGTCGCATTCACCGGGATCATTGCGATGGCATGGAAGGTGATCTTGCCTCGCGATATCCTGAGTCCCAACTCAGGTTCCGAGCCCCCGACTGTCTTCGCCGAAAGCAGGGTCGTGCTGGTCACAACTTCAACTCCATCAAGCAGGGCGGTCAGTCGGTCACTGCGCACCTGGATTAGCAGTTCGTGGGATTTCCCGTCGCGGAGCAGCAGCTTCGAGCGTTTGACACTTCCCGCCTTGTCGTGGGAAAACCCGATAGTGGTTTCGTTAAGGTTGCTCCTGTTGCCCGTCCAGCCATCAGTGTGAAACACTCCTTCGAGTTTCCCCTTCGGAAATCGGAACTGGACCGCGAACCCGCTGACGCGGGTCAGTCGGTAGCGCAGATCGTATTCCTCGGGAATGTCCGGCGTGGGCAGGCGGATGGCGCTGTCTTCTTTGTTCGTGTTGCTGACCAGTTCACCGTTCACTATTGACCAATCACCCGACTTTGCATCCCGCTCCAAATCGATCAGCGCGAGCAGGTTTGTCCCAGGGCCGGAGGGAGGACCGGCAGGGGAAGGAGCGACCGCTGCCGAAGGCGGCATCGGAGGACTGTCGGGTGCTGGAACCGGAGCCGGTGTCGTCACAGGAGGACGCGAAGGTTCGGGACGGGGTTCTGCCGTTGCAACTGTGGGCGGCGTTTCGTAGGTTTGTTCATCCTCCACGGGCTTCTTGCGCACTTGAAACACCCCCACAACGAGCGCCAGAAACATGGCGACTCCAACCAATGGAGCCAGTCCGGACTTCTTTCTGACCGGCGGCGGAGCCTGCGGACTCGGAGCGCTGACCGGACGCCGTTGGGGACCGCTCGCGGCCCGCTTCTGCGCCTGCGTCGCACGCGCTGCCGCCTCCGCCGCTGCTTGCTGCTGTGCCACCAATACCGCTCGTGGCAGAGTCAGGATCGTGTCCAAGTCCTGCCGCAGGTCCGTTGCAGTCTGGTAGCGGTGCTCGCGGTCCGTCTGCATCGCCTTGGCGATGATGGCATCAAAACGCGGATCGGTTCCCAGCTTTGCGCTCGGCATCGTCCAGATGCCGCGCGGGATTTCCCCCGTGAGCATCTGGTAGAGCATCACTCCCATCGCATAAAGGTCCGCGCGGCCATCCAGCGGCACGCCAGGAATGAAGGCCTCCGGTGCGACGAAGTCCGGCGTTCCCATCGCCAGGTTCGTCTTGGTGATCCCGCTCTGGCTGGGATCATTCGCCTTCGCCAAGCCAAAGTCCGCCACCTTTACCGCGCCCTCCATGTTGATGAGGATGTTCGCCGGCTTGATGTCCCGGTGAACGATGCCGTGACCGTGCGCGTAGGCCAGGGCGTCGCTGACGTGTGCCGTGATGGACAACGCATGGTCCTCCGGCAGCTTACCCTGGGCGGCGATGATTTGCGCCACGTCCGTGCCGTCGATGAACTCCATCACGATGTACAGCAGCCCTGTGCTGGTTTCGCCAAAGTCGAAGACTTTGACAATGCTCGGATGGTTCATTTTCGCCATCGTGCGCGCCTCGTTTTTGAAGCGTTCGGCAAACTGCGCGTCGTCGTTCGCGAACAGATCGACCGGCAGCACCTTGATCGCCACCGCGCGGTCCAGTGATATCTGTGTTGCCTTGTACACAGCTCCCGTGCCTCCGCGACCCAGCAGGGAAATGAACTCATACTGCGGCAGCATCGCCCGCATCTCATCCAGCGACGGCGGCTGCCAGCTGGTGGAGGGGTTGGAGGCGGAGGATGACGAGGTCATGAGATGTCCCTTCGGACTAGCGAATTCCAGACCACCCTAACCGGAGTATTGAACCGAGGACAAGCTCATCTTGGTGATTGAGCTGAGGAGTGCTTAAGGAAATGAAATAAGGGGCGTCTTCACCACCTTCAAATCACTCACAAGGACCGGCTGCCAACAAGATCCGCTGCCTGCATCTTGGCGAGGGCTTCGCGCAGGGCTTGGGCTTGCTCAGCGTCGGGGATTCGGCCGGCTTTTGTCAGCTCGACCACATGGGCGTCGAGCGCCTTCAGGTAAACGTTCCGCAGAGCGGTCACCGTGGCGTCACGTTCCGATTCCAACTTTGCCAAAGCCGCGCGGTAGGTGTCGCGCAGCGCTTTGAGGGCGTCGGGCGTGTTGGCGGCATCCTCCGCTGGAAGCCTCTGTCCGTTTTCGATCGCCGTTTTTTCGTTCTTGAGGGCGGCGACTTCCGCAGATCTGCCGCCCGCCTCCGCCTTCGCCAGGGCGCGGGAGAGACCCTTTTCAATGTAGCTGCTATTGAGAGCGGAGACGCCGGCTTCATAGGGCTTTTGAGCGTCGATTTCACAGCGCTGTTTGAAACCGGAATCGAGCTTCGTCAGGTGCGGGTCGGCAGCGATGATGCGTGCCCTTTCCTCGGCCTCACGATCCAAGGACTTGATGATCACGCGGTGAAACGTGGCCTGCCTGGCGCCGATTTGGACCATCTCCGGTTGCGGTTCAATGCTCCATGCCGTGCTCATGTTGAGGCGACTTGTCGGGCCTTTGTAATGCGCCATCGTGAGACCGTTTAGACTGAAGAGAATCTCCGCATTTCCGGGTGTGCGTCTGACTTCGGCGCGCAGGTGGGTTAGTTCGTTCGCAGGCAGTTGAAACGGGGAGGTGCAGCTCTTGTCCATTTCGGGGGACTGCGGATCATGCCCGTCCACTTTCCCCAAGCCGGCCCAGTCGCCGTCTCCAGGCCAGATCCAGCAGGTTGTCTGACGACCGTCGCCAACCGGAACAATCACTCCGACATGCTCGCCCGCCTGGGGAATCGTGAACCAGACTTCGACGGCATAGTCCGGAGAAAGCTCAACCGGCAGCGCCACGCAGCTCTTGTAGGGGCCGGGGTCCTTCAGGAATCTCACGGCGAGGCCAGCTGGCGTGCGTTCCCAGACAAAGGTGTCGCTGGCCGGGAGTTCTTTCACGGCTGCCAAAACATCACTGTTGCCGGCGCTGAGCGGCGTGGCCAGTTGCGTCCGCCGCTCAGCGAGCGGGATATCTTTTCCTTTCGACACAGGGCTTGGGGGCGGAGCGACGGCTTTCGGTTGTGAAGGCAACGCCACGACAGCGGACGGAGCCACGGGTTTGCGCATCTCCGCCTTGTGAAACACGACCTCGGTGCTCCAACTCGCCAGGCCCAGATGGGCCGGATCGCTCAGATCAAACACACTCTCTCCGCGGAAGCGATCCATGTCCCCGCTCCACTTCATGATTTCCTTCCCATCGAGAATTACCCGAAGTGAGCTCTTCCGCACCTCCAGCAGGCTGCGATGCCGCTCCCCCGGGACGAAACGGGGGAGCGGCACACGGGCCTCCGTCCGTGCTGCGTCCTCCCGTGCTCTCTTGCCATCCATTACGGGTCCGAAAACGTGAACCCACCTGTCTCCGCCTCCGGTCCCCATTTTCCACAGCAGTGAACGTCCTTGAACGGGAATCACCTGCATGGCCTCCATGCTCCCACGCTTCGGAGTGAACTCGATCTCAAAATCGTATTCGTCCGGCGGCACGTGCTGGAACTCAAAAACCTGGGCAATCTGAGATGGTCGCGAAAGCAGGCCCTCTGATGTCATTTCCCACTCTCCCTTCAGCGCGCCCTGCTTCACATCCACCCCTGCCAGGAGGTTGACCGATTCGGCAGCAGGGATCGAATTGCGTTGCGCTCCCCCGGTTGTCGGCTTTGCCACGGCGGCCGGTGGCTGCACCACTGGGCTGGTCGCCGGTCTCACCTTGTCGCTGCCTGCCTTGTCCTCCGGCGTGACGGCGACGGCCGGTGGTTTTGGTTCGCTTTTCCTCCCTTCGGATAGCAGCACCACCAGACCGAGGATGATGACCACGGCTGCGACCATCCCGTAGAACAGGGCATTGCCGGACTTTCGGCGCACGGGCAACTGCGAGGACGAGGCTGCCGCCTGTGCTCGACGCGGCCCCTGGGTCTGCGGACGCTGACCGGTCGGTTTCTGCGATGGCATGTCCTGGGTGATCGCCGATGTTTGCGAAGCAGGTGCATTCGCCGCTTGGGCCGCCTGCTGCTCCATGATCGCCCGCGGAGTGACGAAGATGGCGTTCAGATCCGCACGGATCTCGGCTGCGGTTTGATAGCGCAGTTCCCGGTCCGGCTGCATCGCCTTGTTGATGATCGCGTCGAAGCGCGGATCGGTGCCGATTTTGGCGCCCGGCAGCGTCCACATGCCGCGCGGGATCTCGCCGCTGAGCATCTGGAACAGCATCACGCCCACCGCATACAAGTCGGCGCGCCCATCCACCACCGTTCCGGGAGACAGCGCTTCCGGTGCCACAAAGTCCGGCGTCCCCATTGCCATATTCGTCTTCGTGAGGCCGCTGAGTCCTGCATCGCTCTGCTTCGCCAGGCCGAAGTCCGCCACCTTCACCGCTCCATCCATGTTGATGAGGATGTTCGCCGGCTTGATGTCCCGGTGAATGACCCCGTGCGAATGCGCATACTGCAGCGCATCGCACACATGGGCGGTGATGGAGAGTGCGTAGTCTTCCGGCAGGCGGCCTTGGGAGATGATCATCGCTGAAACATCCGTGCCGTCGATGAACTCCATCACGATAAAGAGCAGCCCCGTGCTCGTCTCTCCGAAGTCCCAAAGGCTCACAATGGCCGGGTGGTTCATCTTCGCCATCGTGCGTGCCTCGTTCTTGAAGCGCTCGGCAAACTGCGCGTCCGTGTCGTCGATCAAGTCTCCCGGCAGCACCTTTACGGCCACCTCACGGTCCAGGGAAGTCTGCACGGCCTTGTACACCGCGCCCATGCCTCCCCTGCCGAGCAGGGAGACAAACCGATACTGCGGCAGCATGGCCTGCATCTCCTCCAGCGTGGGCGGCTGCCAGCCCTTTGAAGGTTTGGATGCGGAGGAGGAGGTGCTCATGAGATGCCGGTGCTGGAAGCGGATTCCAGACCATGTTAAAGACGGGAAGCGCCCAGACACAAGCCCGGCTGCTGTCGCGGGCCGACAGCGGTTACTCTCCGCGCTTCTTCAGTTCCGCCTGCAGCTTTTCGATTTGCTCGGCCATGCGGCGCATCTGCTGGCGCATTTCCTCGAGTTCCGCATGCCGGCCGTCGCGTTCGCGGGCTTCCGCATGCTCATGCCGCATCCTTTCCTCCATCTCCCGCCGCATGTGCTGGGCGATTTCTTCGATGCCCTTGGCCGGCTCGTGCAGTCCGGCGGCGTGCAGATGCTGAATGGCCTGCATGACGTGCTCCATCCGCTCCGCTTCCGGAGGTCTTTCCGGTTTCGGACCGCCTTTTTCGAATGGTCGCGCAGGTCTTTTCATGCCCTCGTGCTCGCTGCGGAGTCTCTCGGCCCGTCCCGCCCGCTCCCGGGCTTCGTCGAGCCGTCCCTCCGCCTTGGCGTCGCGGCTGCGCTCTTGCAGTTCCTCGATGGCTTTCTGCGGGTTTTCCTTGGGCTGTTGGGCCGGAGCAGTAGCCGTGCTGATGAGCGTCAAGGCAACGATGGGTAGAATGAGTGTCTTCATGGTGGTGGTAAAACGCCGTGAGTTTAACGAATTATCCGGGCTTCGTGTCCACCAACGCCATGGCTCGGGACAATGAAGTAGCTCACCGCTCCAGCCCGAGCAGCTTCAAGCTGTCGCGATGGATCATTGCTTCGATCTGATTCACATCGAGTCGTGGCAGCTTGGTGCCTTCGAGCATGTCGTTGAGTTTGCGGACACCCTCGATGCTGGCGTTCACCGTCGTGAAGGGAAAGTCGGTGCCGAAGAGCAGCTTGTGCCACACGCCGTACTCCTGCGCGAGCATGAGCGAATTGTAGAACTGCCACGGCCGGTAGTGCAGCGCGCTCACATCGGCGAAGACGTTCTCGTGCTTGCGGATCGTCACCAAGCACTCGCCCTCATACGGATGACCGAGATGCGCGAGGATGATCTTCACACCGGGATGTTTCAGCGCCACCGGTTCGATCAAACGCGGCAGCGTAAACGCCAGCGGCGCTTGCGCGATAAAGGTCGTGCCCATGTGCAGCAGCACCGGCAGCCCGTGGCTCTCAGCATACTGCCACAGCGGCTCCAGCTTCGGATCGTCGGGGCTGAAGCCAGCATACATCGGCAGCAGCTTGATGCCGCGCAGGCCGAGTTCCTCGTGTCCCGCGCGCATCTCACGTTCCCAGCCGTCCTGTGTTGGATCGACGGATAAAAAGCCGATCAACCGCCGCGCATCACGCGCCACGTACTCTGCCACCGTTTTGTCATCAACCCACAGGCCGCTGAGCTTTGCCTTGCCGCCGAAAACGATTGTCGTGGTGTCGTCCGGAGCTGATGCGCGATACGCCTCATACGTTGCGCTCATGTCCACCTTCACACCCGGTCGCGCACGGCCTGCCTGCAGGAGGAAGTCATCCGAAAAGTCGGCGGGGAAGTTCCAGGCATGGGAGTGAACGTCGATGATCATGGTCGTGCGGACAAAAGTGGCGGCGTGTTTGCCCGTGCAAAGCGGACGGGCTGTGCCAAGAAACGCACATGCTCCGACTCGCCTTCGCTTTTGCCTTCACTTCGTCGATTTTCGCCACGGACATCGTCCTCAGGCCCGGCCATCTCCCGGAAGTCCTTGAGCAGGCGCGCAAGGCGCCGAAACCCGTGCGCATCATCGTCGAAGACGGCGTGCATCCGATCACGGAGACGATCACGCTCGACAAGGACGACTCGCAGGTCACATGGAGCGGCAAGAACGCGGTCTTCATGGCGGGAAAGCCGGTCACCGGCTGGCAGAAGGCTGAAGGCGGACTGTGGAAAGCCACGCTGCCGGACAAGGCGTGGAAGTTTGAGCAGCTCTGGATCAATGGCCGCCGCGCTACGCTGGCCCGCTCGCCGAACAAGGGCTACTTTCACATCACCGAGGCCGTGGCGGCGGATGCGTTCAAGGGGCTGACGCAGAACATGAACTTCCACGCGTTCTGCGTCGCGAAGGAACAGTATGACGTGCTCAAAGCGATTCCGCAGGAGCAGCGCGATGACGTGTTGCTCACCGTGACGCATGCGTGGGCCGTGGGGCAGTGCCGCATTCAGGATCTGAACGACGAGATCCTCGGCGTGCGCATCAAAGGCCGCTCGCGCTATCCCTTCGTCGAGTTCGAGCCCGATCAGCGCTGGTGGGTGGAAAATTTCCGCGCCGCGCTCGATGCGCCGGGCGAGTGGTTCCTCGACAAAGCGAAGGACGAAGTACTCTACTGGCCGTTGCCCGGCGAGGACATGACGAAGGCGGAGGTCATCGCGCCGGTGGTGGACAAGTTCATCATCATGAAAGGCGCGAGCGACGTGCGCTTCGAAGGCATCTCGTTTCAATACAGCAACCACCTCTATCCCGCCGAAGGTTTGCACGACGGACAGGCGGCCACGACGAGCGGCGGCTGCATCGAGATCGAGGACAGCCGTGGCATTCACTTCGCGAACTGCGAGATCGCGCACACCGGCCTGCACGCGATCTGGTTCAAAAACGGCTGCGCGGATTCATCGGTCACGCATGGCCATCTTCACGATCTCGGCGGCGGAGGCGTGTATGTCGGCGAAACGAAACGGCCCGAGGATGCGCGCGTGAATCATCACATCACCGTCGATGACTGCATCATCCAGCACGGTGGCCGGCTACATCCGAGCGCCTGCGGTGTCGTCTTCACACACACGCAGCACTGCGCGGTCACGCATTGCGACATCGGCGACTTTTACTACACCGGCATCAGCGCCGGATGGAACTGGGGCTACGGCGACACCGCCTCATGCGACTCGCTCGTGGAGAACAACCACATCCATCATCTCGGCTGGGCATATCTGAGTGACATGGGCGGCTACTATGGGCTCGGCACCTCGCCCGGCACCGTCATCCGCGGCAATCACGTCCATCACGTCGCCGCACATCGCTACGGCGGCTGGGGTCTCTACAACGACGAGGGCAGCAGCACCGTGCTCATGGAGAACAACCTCGTGCACGACACCTGGAACGCCGGCTTCCACCAGCACTACGGCTACTTCAACACCGTGCGGAACAACATCTTCGCCTTCGGCCACACCGCGCAGATCCAGGCCAGCCGCAACGAGCCGCGCCTGCGCATCCGCTACCTGAACAACATCGTCGTGTGGGATCCGGCATCGCCGTTGCTCGACGGCGGCGAGTGGAACTGGAAGTTCTTCGACAAAATCGAACGCGGCGATCCCAAGGACAGCCTCGTCTTCCGCAGCAACCTCTACTGGCCCACCGACGGCAAAATCCCCGCGCTGCTCACCAAGACCCACTTCACCTGGAACGACTGGCGCAAGATGGGCCGCGACGCGGGCAGCCTCTTTGCCGATCCGCTCTTTGAAAACATCGCGAAGCGCGACTTCCGCCTCAAGCCCGGCTCGCCCGCCGAAAAAATCGGCTTCAAGCCCTGGGATCTCACGCTCGCCGGTGTTCGCAAAGCCGACCCTGCATGGCTCACACTCGCCGCGCAAGGCCACGACTACCCGACCTGGGACACCGACGCCAAACCGTGGCCCGCACCGCCCTACAAGATCGATCAGGACTTCGAGCACACCTACCTCGGTATGATCGGCATCCGCGGCGCGAAGTATGAACACGAAAACAAAGGCGAAAGCATCGGCGTCACCGATGAAACCTCATCGCCCTTCACCCCCGGTGGCAAACGCTGCCTCAAGGTGCTCGACGCACCCGGTTTGAAGCACAGCTACGATCCCGTGCTCGACATCTACCCCACCACATGGGACGCAGGCACCTTCCACATCGAGTTCGACATCATGGCGCAGCCTGGCGCGGACTGGTTCTTCGAGATCCGCGGCAAAAACGGCGATTTCGGCAACGGCCCGTATGTGCGCTGGCAGAATGGCAGATTCGCGCCCGGACTGGATGGCAAGGCAGTCCCCTTCGATGTGCCGCCGAACCAATGGCTGCGCGTAACCATCACGGCCACCACAGGCACGGCAGCCACCGCCACCACGCCCGCCCAAAACGGCACATGGACCGTCTCCGTCACCCGTCAGGACGGCGAGAAGAAAGGCTGGCTCACCTTCGCCGCCAAACCTGGCTGGACCAGCGCCAGCTACATGCTCTTCAGCGCCATCGGCACGACGAAGACCGCGCTCTTCATCGATAATGTGAAGCTGGAGCAGCGGTGAGCGGCATTGAAGCTTCACCTTTCACCATCGGCACTCGAACTTGCGGCGTTCACTTTGTTGTCTGTTATACCAAGCAAACTATCAACAACGCCTTGAGGAAGTGTCTGACGCACCGTCTCGGTGTTGATGTCAGTGTCCATGTCACATACAAGCCAGCGACGATCGTCTGTTGTCAGTGTCGGGATGAGAGTAACTCGTGGAGACAATCCATTCTTGAACAAACGGAGTTGAGGTGGGTTTTCCAAATAGTCTTGGATCACACATTCTGCTTCCTCCTGAGTATTATACAGAGTCACAGAATGGACCGGGTTCGCGGCACCTGTTCCTGAAAATGCACCGAGAATAGAAGCCTCCCCTTGCTCAAGAAACCGCTCGAGTATCAACAAGTCCACTACTGGCACAGAGTTGAACGAGTAACCTACTCCAATCGGCAGATTGGTAATCACGAAGGGGATGATTTTCGTTTCGCTTGGCTCGGCCTGTTTGGCGTGTTTTTTCCAGAAGTCAGCAGTATTTTGTTCAAAAGCGTTTTTCTTTCGCATGATTTGATCGGCTGCGTATTCGAGATCGGCAAAGTAGCTATTAAGCTCTTTTGGGGCGGCCGGGAATAAATTGCATTTGATCTCTCCAATCAGGACTGTCGCGCCAAACCAAATGACCACATCAATGTCTCCAACACTTGCCACACGATCCGGGAAATCGAAGGAGTGCGGCAAGACGCCAGCGTTCTTTAGCTTTTTTGAGGCGTGGATGGCATCGGCAAGTTGGGTTCTCGTTTGAATCTCAAAGCGCGGTCCTCTGGATTGCAGATTCACACCGCCATGCTTCATCCATCTTTCCAGCATTCTCAGTGGATTGGGATCGCATAGGCACACCAGAATCGGGGCAACCATTCGATCATCTATTTCAACAAAAGGCCGAGCCCATAGTTCATCACTTTGGTTCTTGCTGAAAGTCATGAATCGGACAATCCGGTTGGCTTCCATGTATTCTAAGCCAAGCGACTCGGTCAGCAATCTTGTGAGTTTTGAACGCGGGATAAGCGGGGCAAAGCGAAACAGTTCCTCTGGATTCTCAACTCCAGTGTTTTGAGGCAGACCGCTTGTCAAAGATCGACCCAACTCATGAAACACTTCCCACGCGGATAGTAAAATGTTTGGAGTTATGGGGGCCATCATTGGGATGGGCTCTTCGAGCAGTTCGCGCAGGTAAATCTCAGAGGCGATTACTCTGGCAGTGAAGCTTCGGATTGGTTCGGCAGGATTATTGGGAGCAGGTCCGATCTTATATCGAAAACGATCGCCGCTACCGGTTGCATTGACGCTAACCCGCTGTGAGACAAAATGATTTCTCAAATGCAAAGGCATCGAATTCCAAAGATTCCGGCCATGAAGTGTCATCTCCATTTGGTGTGCCATCATTCGAGCAACACCTGAGGCTCTTGCAGCTTGGCGCTCTGTAGTCGGGGGGTGAAATGCAAAGCCCTCGGGGTGCGCATGGAAACGATACCCGTTCCAAAGGCAGTCTTCCCACAATGTTACGATCATTGAATGCACCTGCCCGAGAATCGCAAGGCGTTGGATTGTGTGTATGTCCGGCTTTTCACCTGTGGGGCGTCCGCCTTCGAATATGAGCTTGAGCGGCCCTTGAACCCCATCGACTCCTGCGGTTAAAAGATCGTCGGGTGAACACCGGCTTCCGTCGAACGGCAGTTCAATCTTGTGACTCAAAACCTCCAATCCTAACATGGGCTTTTTTGATGCTTCCTCTTTAATCTCTGGCTCGATCTTGGAATGCATGACGGCCAAGTTTCGATTGCACACAGCTACGAGCCCTTTTTTCAACTCCCGCGCATCGAATCTGCGCAGGTCTAGCTCACCAAATCTCATCCAGAATTTTGTGAGCTTTGGCTGAAAATCGCGCCAGCCAATCCCAAGCTAACATCAGCACCATCTGGTGACGCGTGTTCTGCATAAGCTGTAAGCCACTCTTCAAGTTTGAAGGTCTTTTGAAGTGGATTCGCGATGCCGCGATTCTGAACTTTGGAAGTAAACGATGTCATGGCCAATCATAGCATGGGAAATCATCACTTCTGACCTTCCATCTCCGAGCGGACGATGTCTGCGAGTTGTTTGGCAGTCGGCAATCGGCCCTTCAATGCGCCCGGCAGCTTCGACTGCAAGGCGTAGGCGGCGACGCCGATGGGATTGGTTTTGGTGCGAAGGGCATATTCGACCTCCACGTCGTCCTTTTCGGCGCAGAGGATGATGCCGATGGAGGACTGGTCGCCGGGGGCACGTTCGGTGTCGTTCAGCAGGTTGAGGTAGAAGTCCATCTTGCCCGCGAACTCGGGCTCGAAGGGGCCGAGCTTCAACTCGAAGGCGACAAGGGCCTTGAGGAAGCGATGGTAGAACAGGAGATCGATGAAATACTCCTTCTTCCCAAGCACGAGCCGGTGCTGGCGACCGACGAAACAGAAGCCGTAGCCGAGTTCGAGGAGGAAGGCTTGCAGGCGGGTGACGAGCCGGTCTTCGAGTTCGCGCTCCCGAACGGCGCGACGCAGGCCGAGGAATTCGAGGTTGTAGGAGCTCTTGAGCATTTCCTCCGCCTGCTCCGCAAAGTGCTCCGGCAGGGCGAGGCCGAAGTTGTGCGTCTTTTTCTCCGTGACCGCCCGCTCGTAAGCTCCGGCCTTGATCTGATTCAAAAGCACATTCCGCGACCAGCCAAAGCTGGCCGTGGCTCGCAGATACCAAAGACGGGCGGCGGGGGCGGTGAGCTTGTTGAGGATGAGGAGATGGTGTCCCCAAGGAATTTCTGCGACAAGCTGTTGCAGAATTGGCGCGGGATCGGTGTCGTCCGTTTTGGCCACAGGCTGTGGCCGTTCTTTGCCCTTGCCCATTTTGGCGGCAGCTTGTCGCCGTTTTGCGCCATCGCCTAATTCTGCAACAGGCTGTTGCAGAATTGGCCGGAGGGTCGGATTTGAGAGTTCTCTCACGACTTGTGACAGAAAGTCAGGCGTGGAGTATGCCTCGTAGAGGCGCTTCATTTCCCACACACTGCGGGCCGAAAAGCCTGTCATATCAGGAAACGCCGCCCGCAGCTCTGCCGCGACCATTTCCACCACGGACTCACCCCAGCCGAGAGCCTGCTGCTTCTCGACGATGCCCCGCCCGATGTCCCAATAGAGCGTGACCAGCTCACGATTGACGTGGCGAGCGGCAGACAGCCGGGCGCTGGCGATGCGTGACTTCAGATCGGTCACGAACTGCCGGTAATCAGCGCTGACGGCCAGGGTGGTGTCGCGGGACTTTTTCATCGCATCAAGATGGGCGGCTACACTCAAACGCCACTGCTTCTTCGCAGTTCAATCCATTTAAGCCCAATTCGACCATGACACGTCCAGTTCTTGAAGGTGGCGGCAGCAGCATCCACGTTGAGCGCTCATGAATCGCCGCGCCTTCATCGCATCCACGCTCGCCGCCTCGACCTATCGTCCGCTTGTTGCCGCGGATGCCGCTTCGGCGGCTGAACTCGCGCACACCGAGATCTGGCGGCGCTTCATCGACAAGTATGGCATCATGATCGACTTCGCCGACATGGACGGCAAGGTATCGCTGCCGACGCCGGAGGAGTGTCGTGAGGGGAAACCGAACGCGCTGGGCTGGTGGGCGCCGATTGAGAACGGGGCGATGTTCAACGGCTTCTACATGGACGCGGCGGTCCTGCGCTGGAAGCGCACGCAGTCGGCGGACGATGCCGCGAAGGCGCGCAAGCTCATGGAAGGCCTCCTCATGCTGAACTCGATCAGCGACGTGAAGGGGTTCGTAGGCCGTGGAGTGAGCACGGATGGCAAATCGCATTACCCGATGGGCTCGAACGACCAGACGTTGCCGTGGTTCCTCGGCCTGTGGCGTTACTGGGAGTCCGGGCTTGCCACCGACGAGGAAAAGCAGCGCATCACGAAGCATCTCGTCGAAACGACGGAAGAGATCATGCGGCTGGGCTGGAAAATGCCGGCGGAACAGCCCTTTGGCACGCGCGGCAGCTTTGAGGGTTTTCATTTTGAGGAAGCGAGCCGCAAGCTCTTCGTGATGAAGATGCTTCACACCGTCACGGGTGATGCGAAGTGGCAGACGATGTATCTGGCGGAGCTGGACGCGCGTGGTGGCGAGAAGAACGAGAGCAAGCGCGAGCTCTGCATCGGTGGCATGAAGTTCTTCTATGCTAGGACGCACAACTGGACCTCCTGCGGCGGCGTGAGCGCGTTGCGCGGCCTGTGGGAGCTGGAGACGGACGCGGCGCTGAAGGCAGACTATGCGAAAGGACTCGTCGCGAGCGCGAAACTGGCCGCGGAAAGTCTGCCTCTGGCGCAGCAGTGGGACAACGCGGACACGAGCTACTTCGAGATGAACTGGCGCGTGATGAACGCGGAATGGAAACCGCAGACGACCGAGAAGGAATCGCAGGAACTGGCGCAGCAGCAGTTGAAAAACTTCCGGAAGCTGGCTCCGCGTCGCGGCAAAGAGACCGCCTTCATCCGCGAACCGTCCGCCGCCGCGTGGAATGTCATGCTGTGTTCCGACTCGGACGTTTTGAAGCAGCACGCGCCGGAGATCGAGAAACTAATCGCCCACTACGACTACACGAAGCTCTACTACTCGCAGTTTTTCTGGGTGGAGGCGGCGTGGGAGCGGCTGCATGCCGCCGGGCTCGAATGAGCTTCGAAAAAGGCTTCCCCCATCCTTCCATGATTCATCATCTCTCATTCGCCGTCGTTGATCTCCAAACGTCCGGCGCGTTCTACGATGCGGTCCTCTCACCGCTGGGTTATGAGCGCGTCTGGGAGGATGCGACCTTCGTCGGTTATGGCACTGAGCCCGGCAAAGATGTCTTTGCCCTCAAACTTCGGCCCGAGAATCCCGGCGTTCCGGGAGATGGATTTCACGTGGCCTTTGCGGCGCCAACGCGCGAGGCCGTGCGTGCCTTTTACGATGCCGCCATGGCGCATGGTGCCACGGACAACGGCGGTGTCGGTTTGCACACGGAATACGGAGCCGACTACTTCGCCGCCTTCGTGCTCGATCCCGAAGGCTATCGCATCGAAGCCGTCATCACGAGGCCGGAATAGTCCGGCACACGACGTTGCCGAACATGACTGGCCCTTGCGTGAAGATCGCCGTAGTGAAGTGAGCGAAGCTAGAATCGTGGCTGCTCTGCGTTTGGGGAGGCCTCGCCATGACTCGTCTCCCCATTTGCCTGCTCCTCGCTGCTTTCGCATCCAGCCCGCTGCCTCTGCGCGGCGCTGAGCCTTCCAAAGACGCCGCGCCGGACTCCATCGCGATCGTGCGGCGTTTTGCGGATGCGATGATCGAGCACGGCCACGAGAACCTGCCGGACCCGAAGCTGCCGTTGTTCCCGATCGTGCTCACACGCGACAAGTATCAGGTGCCGCGGGTGAAGGTGAGCAATCTCTACACCGCACGCGTGCCGCAGGAGTTCAAAAGCATCGCGAACATCCATCACGACCTGAACCTCTATCAGATCTTCTACGCGCTGACGAAAATCACCGGCGAGGCGCAATACGCCGCCGAGGCCGACCGCGTGATCGATTACTTCCTGAAGCACTGCCAGGAGCCGAAATACGGCTTCTTCTGCTGGGGCGAGCATCTCGGCTGGGATGTGCTGACGAACAAGCCCGGCGGCTTCGAACTCGCCAACGTGGGCGGCAGCATGATCCACGAGTTTTATCGCCCGTGGATCTATTGGGACAAGTCGTGGGAGATGGCGCCGGACGCGTGCCATCGCTTCGCGCAGGCCGTGTGGCGGCATCAGATCAATCACGATGGCGGCACGATCTCGTTCTCGCGACATGCGATGATCGGCAAAGGCGACAATCCCAGCCGTCGCGGCATGGATTTCCCGCGTCACGGCGGCTTCTACATCGCCACGTGGGGCGCGGATTATCGTCACACCAAGGACCCGGAAATCCTGGAGGCCATCGACAAGCTGGTCGCCATGTATGAATCGTATCGCAATCCGAAAACGGGCGCGATCCCGCATGGCTCGGGCGACTTCGCCTTCGACAAAGACGGACGCAAAACGCAATACGTTTACACGCAGAGCCCGCTCGGTCTCGCCATCGAGCTCACCGGTGCCGCGCCTGCGATGCCGGACGCGCTGAAGGCACGCATGACCGCGCTCGCCGCGAGCATCGACAAGGCATTCCTCGCCACGCCGCATGATCCGGGTCCCGGCGGCAAAGGCTTCGTGCTCTTCTGTGATCCCGCGACGCTCGCGCCGACCGAATACTGGCAGTCGAAGGAGGAACTGGATGCCGGCAAGCTGCCGCGTCGCATTCCTTACACCGGCGGCTGGCGCAGCGCCTACACCGGCCAGCATCCGCACACGTGGGTAACACCCACGCTCATCACGCGTTATCAGCAGACGCACAACGACGGCTACAAGAAGCTGCTCGTCGCTTGCGCAGACAACTACCTCACCGCCGATCCCGAGGAAGGACTCGTCGCGCCTGAGAAGAGCGGACGTGCGCCCGATGTCGAGTCCGGCTCCATTGGCAACGTGATCGTGCTGCTCAACGCCGTCTTCAAACTCACGCAGGACGACAAGTATCTCGCCCGCGCCGAATGGTTCTCCGCCTGGGCCGCGAAGAAGTTCTGGCCGGATCAAAGCCCGCTGCCCCGCGCCTCCGTGCGCGAGAACATTTACTCCGCCGCCTCGCGCAGCGACACGCTCGCCATGGCGATGCTGCAGACCGCGTTGCTCCGCACGCAACCGGATCTCGAAAAAGAACTCGGCTTGATCGCGACGGATCGTTAATCTCCGGCATCCCCGATGCCCACGCTTCACATCCGCCCGTTCCAAGCCGCCGACGAAGACGCGGTTATCGCCTCTGGCAGTCCTGCGGCCTCGTCGTGCCGCAAAACAACCCGAAGCGCGACATCGCCCGCAAGCTGGCAAGTGAATCCGAATGGTTTCTCGTCGGTGAGCCCTCGACGGCAAGATCATCGCCGCGCATGGCAGGCTACGAAGGCCATCGCGGCTGGATCAACTACTCAGCCGTGCATCCCGATCATCAGCGGCAGGGTTTCGCGCGTGAACTCATGCAACACGCGGAGGCCATGTTGCGTGCCGCCGGATGTCCGAAGATCAATCTACAGGTGCGCGGCACCAACGCGGCCGTGATTGCTCTCTACGAGTCCATGGGCTTCGCCGTCGATAACGTGGTCGGCATGGGCAAGCGGCTGGAGCATGACTCTTGACGCGGACGCGACCGGTCGCTGCAGAGTAGCGGTATTTCAACCTTGAATCTTGTTCGCCATGAAGCCCCTCCTCTATTTTCTTGTCGTAGCCACCTCACCACTCCCCGCACAGGAACTTTCGGCGCAAAAACAGATCGTCCTCAGCACGGCTGGAGAAAAAGCGCCGTCGAGGTGAAGCTCGACCAGCCTTACGCCGGCAATGAAAACCCGAAGCAGATGGTCGATGTGTATCTGCCAAAGAAACGCAACAGCGACAAGCCGCTGCCGGTCATCGCGATGATCCACGGCGGCGGCTGGGTGAATGGCGATCGTATCGGCTACGCCGCGCAGGCGATCCAGTTCGCACGCACGGGCGACTACGCCGCGGTGACCGTCGGCTACCGGCTCACGAAGGAGGCACACTGGCCCTCGCAGGTTTACGACTGCAAGGCGGCGATCCGCTGGATCTGCGCCCATGCGAAGGAGAGCAACCTCGACACGGACAGGATCGCCGTGTGGGGCAGTTCGGCGGGCGGTCATTTGTCGTCACTGCTCGGTACGAGCGGTGATGTGAAGGAACTCGAAGGCGATCTCGGCCCGAACACGAGCTTCAGCAGCCGCGTGCAATGCGTCGTAAATTTATGCGGCCCCGAAGACTTCACGCAGGCCCTCATGTTCGACAAGGAAGGCCAGCCCATCTGGAAAGACGATGCAGTGAGCGGCCTGCTCGGCGGCAATGCGCAGGAAAAACATGCGGAGGCTGTCGCTGCGTCTCCCGTGACGTATGTGAGCAAGGATGATCCGCCCTTCATCACGTTTCAGGGCACCAAGGACCAGCGCGTGTCGTTCCGACATGCGGAGACGATTCACGCCGCGCTGAAAAAGGCGGGCATCACCTCGCTGCTGGTCCCGATCACCGACGGCGGCCATGGCTCGGTGAATCATCCGGAAGTGAAAGTGCGCGGACAGCAATTTACCGACAAAGTCCTGCGTGGCATCGAAGCCACGATCGACACCACGCCCATCCCCGCCCTGCCGGAAAAGAAGAAAGAACGATGAAGCTCGAACTCGATCATCTTGTCCTCACCGTGCGCGATCTCGATGCGACGGTTACCTTTTACACGCAGGTGCTGGGTATGTCGCACGAGGTCTTTGGCTCCGGCAGACATGCCCTGAAGTTTGGCCGGCAGAAGATCAACCTGCACCCCGTCAGCGCGCCGCTGACGCCCCACGCCGCCAATCCATGCTCCGGATCGGCAGATCTTTGCTTCCTTTCTTCAACGCCGTTGAAGGACGTCATTCAGGAACTTCAATTCCACGGCGTCGAAATCGAAGCTGGTCCGGTGGATCGCACTGGCGCCCAAGGGCCGATCCGGTCGGTGTATTTTCGCGACCCCGACGGCAACCTGCTGGAAGTTTCGAACTCAATTTGAACTCGACGAAGTCCGCGTCCTAAGTCCGCGCATGTCTGCTCACCTCGCGACCATCCGCTGGCGAAACAGCGGCCCCGACTTTGCCAGTCGGCGCTATTCGCGGGAGCACACGCTGCATTTTGACGGCGGTGTCGTGGTGCCAGGATCGCCCTCTCCGCAAATCGTGCCCGCACCCTGGTCGAATGCGGCCGCCGTCGATCCTGAAGAAGCTTTCGTCGCCGCGGTGGCCGCATGTCACATGCTCTGGTTTTTGCACGTGGTGTGTGACGCGGGATGGGTTCCGGAGAGTTATGAAGACAGCGCGGAGGGCTACATGACCCGCAACGAACAGGGCTCGCTGTGGATCAGCCAGATCATCCTGCGTCCGCACATTCGCTGGCATGGCGAAACAACTCCTTCGCCAGAAGATCTGGAACGGCTGCATCATCGGGCTCATGAGCAGTGCTTCATTGCCAACTCGATCCGCACCGAAGTCGTAGTGCAACCGGCCAACGCTTAGGCCGCCGCCGCGATCATGCGATCAAACTGTCGCTCGACTTCGCGGGTTGTCTCCGCGTCGAGTTTGAAGCCGACAGGTCCGCGCACGAGCGTGTTTTTGAAGATGCCTTGGCGGACGAGGAGATGTTTTTCGACGGCGAGGAAGCCGTCGAGGCTGGTCTGCATTGAAATGAGCGCGGAGAGCGGGCCGTGGATGCGGTCGGCTTTTTCGGCGTCGCCGGCTTCGAGTGCTTTCCACAGTGGCACGAGGCCGCGGATCAAATCGGCGCCGGGCATGGTGCCGACGACACCGCGTTTGAAGGAATCGACAAGTGCGATGCCGCCGGTGCCTTCGAAGACACGGGCGCGGCCTTTCGTGGCGTCGCGGAGTTCGCTCAATTTTGGACCGATGGGCGAGGCTTCGGGTTTGTACTGCACGCGGTCGGGTCCGAACTCGTCGAGCAGCCGCGCCTGCATCGCGATGGGCATGGGCTTGCCGACGTAACCGCTCGCGTCCTGCACGATGACGGGAATCTGGATCGCCTGAATGATGCGCGTGTAATACGCGAGCAGTTCGCTCTCGCCGATGCCGATGGACACGGGCGGAATGGCCATCACGGCATCTGCACCGACACTTTCCGCGTGCTTCGCGTAGCGTTCGGCGGTCTTCGACGACTCCGCGCCGACGCTGATGACGACGACACCGCGGTCTTTGCCGAATTTGCATGCCGCAGCGGCGAGTTGCTCGCGTTCCTCGCTGTCGAGACGCAGCGTTTCGGAGACCATTGCCATTACGATGCCGTTCGCGCCGCAGTCGTAGAGCCAGGCGATCTCGCGTTCGAGCGTGTCGAGATCGAGGATTTCGTCGTCATGCCACGGCGTTTGAAAAACGGGCAGCACGCCGCGGAGTTCGTGTTTGGGAGTCGTCATCTGAAAAGAAATCACCACAGCAGCTTGCCGCCATCAATCACAAGCACGCTGCCGGTCATGTAGCTGCTGGCATCGCTGGCGAGGTAGAGAGCGAGCGGACCGATCTCCTCGGGGCGACCCCAGCGGCCCATCGGGATGCTGTCGGCCACTTCGCCTTCGAACGCGGGCTTCTCGTCGATCCAGCGTTTGTTCGCGTCGGTTAAAAACGGGCCGGGAGCGATCGCGTTCACGGTGATGCCATGCACGGCCCAGTCGGCGGCGACGGCCTTCGTGAACATCGTCAGCGCACCCTTGGAGGTTTCGTAGCTGCGACCACGCATCGCCTTGCCGGGCCAGAGAGCGTTGATGGAGGAGATGTTGATGATGCGCCCCCATTTCCGCGGAATCATCGCCGCGCCGATGCGCTTCGTGAGGATGAAGGCCTGCGTGAGGTTTAGATCGAGAATGCGCTGCCAGTCTTCGAGCGCGAGATCTTCCGTGGGTGTGTTGATGCGACGGCCGCCGACGTTGTTGATGAGGATGTCGATGGGCGCATGCTCTTTGAGCACGACATCGCAAAGACGCTCGGCTTCTTCGGGCTTCGAGAGATCGGCCTGCACTGAGGTGATGTGCAGATCTTCGCTGCACAGGTCCTCGCACGCCTTGTGAAGATGTTCGGCGTTCGATCCGGAGATCACCACTTCGGCGCCGGCCTCGCCCAGTGCGCGCGCCATTTCCAAACCGAGTCCGCGCGAGCCTCCGGTGATCAAAGCACGGCGGCCGGTGAGATTGAAGCGGTCAAGGATGGGCATGGAACAAGGAATCGGCGGAGTGAAACGACTCTTTCAGACGTTTCCTCCCACCATGATGCGATTCATCCTTTCAACGCTGCTGTGTCTGTTCTCAGGAGTCCTGCATGCCAAAAAGCCGAATATCATCCTCATGTATGCCGACAACATCGGCTACGGCGATCTCGGCTGCTACGGGAACATCGGCATCAAAACACCGCGCATCGACCAGCTCGCGAAGGAGGGCTCGCTTTGCACCGACTTCTACGTCGTCAGCTCCACCTGCACCGTTTCACGTGGTGCGCTGCTGACTGGCAGACACGCGGCACGCAACGGTTTGGTGAAACAGCTCGGACCAGAAGAAAACTGGTATGGCGTCGGCCTGCCGCATCGCGAGCGCATCCTGCCACAGTATCTGAAGGAGGCCGGTTACGGCACGGCCTGCTTCGGCAAATGGAACATCGGCTTTGCACCCGGCAGCCGACCCACCGAGCGCGGGTTCGACGAGTTCTTCGGCTGCCGCTCCGGCAACATCAATTACTTCACGCACACCTATCACGGCGAGTATGACATGTTCCTCGGCACCGAGCTGCACAAGGTCGAAGGCTACAGCACGGACCTCTTCGCGGATGCGACCTGCGATTACATACGCAAGCAGGCGAAGGCAGCGAAGCCCTTCTTTGTGTATCTGCCCTTCAACGCACCACACTACGTCAGCAGCATCAACATGAAGTCGGGTGAAAAGCCCGAGTGGCAGGTGCCTGGAAAGTATTTGGAACGCTACGGCTGGTCCGCGGATGATCCGAACGAGAAACGCCGCTACTTCGCCGTGCTGACCGCGCTCGATGACGCCGTGGGCCGCGTGCTCGACACGCTCGACGAGCAAGGCTTGCGCAACAACACTCTCGTCATGTTCATCTCCGACATGGGTGCCATTCTGCGGCCCACGCACGGCTTCAACTCGGCCTCGAACTTCCCCTTCCGCGACGGCGCCCCGTCGATGTATGAAGGCAGCATTCGGGTGCCGGCGATCTTCCGCTGGCCGGGCAAGATCAAAGCGGGTGTCGAATCGAAGGCGGTGCTCACGCATCTCGACGTGCTGCCGATGTGCCTCGACGCCGCCGGAGTCGCCGCGCCCAAGGACCGCATCATCGACGGCCGCGATCCGCTCGCCGCATTGAACGGCGGCCCTTCCCCGCATCCGTTCATCGTGTGCCAGCTCGGCGGTGCGATCGCGTTACGCGAGGGACGCTGGAAAATCGTGCGCCAGTCCGCGGGCTCACCATGGGAGCTCTACGACCTCGAGGCGAATGCGATCGAGTCCTTCGACCTCGCTGCCAAACGCCCCAAAGACCTCGCGCGCCTCGTCGCCCTGCACACGCAATGGGAGCAGGACGTCCAACGTGACGCGAGTCCGCCGGAGCGGTATGAGCCGCGGAAGAAATAGAACGGCTTACGCCGCCTTCGGTGCGCGGATGTGAGCCCAGCAGTGGACGTGGGGATCACCGCGGAAGAACCAGACCATGTTCGGGCCTTCGATCTGCCAGACGTCCCAGACGCCGTCTTTGCCGACGTCCTGGTTCTTGAAGAAGGCCATGTGCAGATTGTCGAAGCCGCCGGCCTCGATGTACTTCATGGATTCCTCGCGTTCAGATTGGCGGAAGGGCTTCAGAAGATCGGCGATGACTTCTTTGACGAGGTCCTTCTGATCGGCGCTGAGTTCCGTGAGCGGGATGCCTTCGAGGCCCTTGGTCTTGCCGGTGAGCTTGACGGTGTCGTTGCCGTCTTCGTCGCGGGATTCACCGAGTAGGGCAATTTCGCGCTGCTTGCCGTCGAGCGCCTGGAAGACTTCGTTCGCACGCTTGGCCTGATACCAGTAGGCGTTGCCGGGATGGTCGGGCTTCTCGTTGAAGCTGCCGGCGGCATGTCCGTAGAAGATCGGGCCGCCGAAGGCCGCGCCTTTTTCACTGTCGCCATCGCAGCGACGCGTGCAGTGGCGGCCCGTGAGGACAAACTCGAACTGATTCGTGCCGGGCTCGCCAAAGAGCGCGATGGAGGCGCTGCCGAAGCCGCCGCTGCTCTTGTTGTCGTGATCGAACTGGCGCCAGACCTCGGACTTGTACTCGTCGCTGTGCAGCTTGTCGAAAATCTCGCGCACGAGATCCTGCTGGTCGGGTTTGAGCACGTCGCGAATCTTCTGGGGCGTGATGTGCCAGTTGTTGTCCACTTTCAAACGACGCGGATCGCTCCACGCGAAGCAGAGCGTCTTGCGCTGGGCCTCGTCCATGCTGCCGTAGAGCTGCTGGACGAGCGTTTCAGAGGTGGCGGCCTTGGTTTCGGCGAAGGCCGGGGCGAGGAAGCCGGCAGCGACGGCCTGGGCGCCGCGGGTGATCACTTCACGACGGGAAAGAGCGGAGGGAATCGTGTTCATGGCAGGGTTGTATCAAACGCCGCCCGGGAACGGAAGTTTTGTTTTGCGCGGCACATTGATCGCCAGCGGGCATGGAAGCGATGCTGAAATGGTATTGTGCCGGGACGTATCGGCGGACAGCTTCGCTGCGTATCCTCGTTGTCTTGACCATGAACTGCGAACACGAAGTCCTCATCATCGGCGGCGGGCCCGCCGGAACCAGCACGGCGGCCATCCTTGCTGAATACGGCCACAAGGTCTTGGTGATCGAGCGGGAGAAGTTCCCGCGCTACCACGTGGGCGAGTCATTGATCCCGTTCACCTTCGGACCGCTGGAGCGGCTGGGATTGATCCCGACGATGAAGAAATCGCACTTCACGAAGAAGTTCAGCGTCAGCTTTGTGCAGCCGGACGGTCGCCGCTCGCAGCCGTTCTACTTTTTCAACCGCTACGACCGTGAAACCGTGGCGCAGACCTGGCAGGTGCTGCGTTCGGAGTTTGACCAGATGCTGATGGACCACGCGCGCAGCAAGGGCGCCGAGGTGCGCGAGGAAACGACGGTGACGCAGTTGCTGAAGGACGGCAGCGGACGCGTGATTGGCGTCGAGGTGAAGAACAAGGACGGCAGCAAAGAGCATCTGCTCGCCAAACTCGTCATCGACGCCTCAGGCAAGGAAGCCTTCGCCTCTGTTCGTGAAGGCTGGCGCGTGGGCGATCCCTATCTGAACAAGGTAGCCGTGTGGACCTACTACAAAGGTTCGAAGCGCGAGAGCGGCATCGATGAAGGTGCGACGACCATCGCTTTCGTGCCGGAGAAGGGCTGGTTCTGGCACATCCCGATGCACGACGACATGGTCAGCGTCGGCGTCGTCGGCGAGGGCAAATACCTCAGCCGTGACGGCGTGAAGGATCCGAAGGCCATGTTCGAACGCGAGATCAGCGAGAACAAATGGATCGAGGATCACCTCTCCCAAGGCGCCTCCACCGGCGAATACTGGATCACCAGCGAATATTCGCGGCATTCCAAGTTTGGCGCGTCACCTGGCCTGCTGCTGGTGGGCGATGCGTATGCATTCCTCGATCCGGTGTTCAGCAGCGGCGTGCTGCTGGCGCTCAAGAGCGGAGTCGTGGCCGCCGATGCCGTGCATGAGGCGCTGGTGGCCGGTGATCTCTCGCCGCAACGTTTTGAGTCCTACACTCAGATGATGCGCCAGGGCCTCGATAACATGCGCAAGCTTGTCTATGCCTTCTACAATCCGAACTTCTCCTTCAAAGAAGTCGTGATGAAGTATCCCGACGCCGGCGGTGAAATCACCGACTGCCTCAGCGGCGACGTGAACAAGGACTACTCCAGCTTGTGGGAGAAGATCCGCGAGTTCGCGCCAATCCCGGACGAGCTTCCCTACGGCGTGCCGATGGCGGCGTGATCACACCAGCACGTCCTTCACCACCCGTGCCGGCTCCACGCCGGTGAGACGGAAGTCGAGGCCCTGGCTGCGGAAGGTGAAGCGTTCGTGATCGATGCCGAGCTGGTGCATCACGGTGGCGTGCAGGTCATGCACGTGAACGGGATTTTCGGCGACGTTATAGCTGAATTCGTCCGTCGCACCATAAGTGACGCCAGGTTTGATGCCGCCGCCGGCCATCCACATCGTGAAGCAACGCGGATGATGATCGCGCCCGGCTTCGGGGCTGTCCCATTGACCCTGACCGGCCACACCGCGGCCGAATTCACCGCCCCAGATGACGAGCGTGTCGTCGAGCAGGCCGCGCTGTTTGAGATCTTTGATCAAAGCCGTGCTCGGCTGGTCGGTGTCGCGGCAACGCGCGGTGCACCAGCTTGGCAGGCGGCTGTGATGATCCCAGTCGGGATGGAAGAGCTGGATGAAACGCACACCGCGCTCGGCGAGCCGCCGTGCGAGGATGCAGTTCGCCGCGTAGCTGCCAGCGCGGCGTGAATCGGGGCCATACATTTCGAATACGTGATCAGGCTCGTCACTGAGATCCGTGAGTTCGGGCACGCTGGCCTGCATGCGGTAGGCCATTTCATACTGGCGGATGCGTGTGGTGATCTCCGGATCGTGCGTCTGCTCAAAACGCATCTGATTGAGCTCCGCGAGACCGTCGAGCATGCCGCGACGCAGATGACGCGGCAGACCATCGGGATCGCTGAGATACAGCACGGGATCCTTCGAATTGCGCAGCTTCACGCCCTGATAACGCGAAGGCAGGAAGCCGCTGCCCCAGTAATGATCGTAGAGCGGCTGATCGCTCGGGCGCTGCATCTTCGAGATGAGCACGAGGTAGTCCGGCAGGTTTTGGTTCAAGCTGCCGAGGCCGTAGCTGACCCATGATCCCATGCTCGGACGGCCGGGAAGCTGATGGCCGGTCAAAAACTGTGTCATCGCCGGCGCATGATTGATCTGATCCGTCGTCATCGACTTGATGAAGCACAGATCATCAGCCACGCCCTGCAGATGCGGCAGCCATTCGCTGATCGTCGCGTCGCTTTGCCCGCAACGGGAAAACTTCGTGATGCCGGGCAGGATGAGCTGCTTCTGGTTCGCCGTCATCGTCGTGAGCCGCTGGCCGCGGCGCACCGACTCCGGCAGTTCCTTGCCCGCCCACTCCATGAGGCCGGGTTTGTGATCAAACAGCTCCAGCTGCGACGGTCCGCCCGACTGCGTGAGAAAGATCACGCGCTTCGCCTTCGCCGCGAAATGCGGAAGACCGGGCAAACCGGACGATTCCTGCGCACCCATCGAATGCAGGGCCATCGCGCCAACAGAAACGCCGGTGCACTGGCCGAGGAAGTAGCGGCGTGTGGTGTTCAGGGATGATTCACTCATGCGTGATGGCTTCGTCGAGATTGAGCACCAGACTGGCCACCAGCGTGTGCGCGGCGAGTTCGGGCGTGGTTTGAAGTTTGCGGGCGTCTTCGGGATGCGTGCGATAGTGCGTCAGAGCGCGGTCGAGTTCGCGCTGAAGAACGGACAGCTCATCGGTGGTCGCCTTTCGACTCAACACAGCGCGATAGAGCAGCGGCAGCCTGTCGTCGGCCTTCGCGGCCAGCATGCGCTTCGCGAGCGCCTGCGAGGCTTCCATCATTGTTTCGTCATTGAGCAGCGTGAGTGCCTGCAACGGCGTGTTGGTGCGCGTCATCGCCACCTCACACACGCGACGTTGGGCGCTGTCGAACAGGAACGTTGGTGCGATGCTTCTGCGCCAGAATGCATACAACGTGCGCCGATACTGCGCCGCGCCTTGGCTCGGTGCATAGGTGAAACGGCCCATGAAGATTTCCTCCCACACCCCTTCCGGTTGGTGCGGTCGCACCGGCGGCCCGCCGAGCGCTGGATTCAACAAACCGGATGAAGCGAGCGCCGCATCACGAATCATCCACGCAGGCAAACGGAAGCGCGGCCCACGTGACAGCAGGCGGTTGTCCGGATCCAACTGCGAACCGGGAACCGAGAACTGCGAACTCTGCTGATACGTCTCACTCGTCACGATGGTCTTGATGAGATGCTTCACGTCCCAGCCATGCTCCATGAAGTCGACGGCCAGCCAGTCGAGCAGTTCGGGATGCGTCGGACGCTGGCCTTGCAGACCGAAGTCGTCGGGCGTGCGAACCAGTCCCGCGCCGAAGAACATCTGCCACACGTGATTCACGAACACGCGTGCGGTGAGCGGGTTGTCCTTCGACGTGATCCACTTCGCAAGGCCGAGGCGATCGCGCGACACATCCTTCGGCCAAGGAGCGATCGCGGCGGGCACGCCTCGCTGCACCACATCGCCCTTCTTGTCCCAGACACCGCGAACGAGGACATGCGTGTCCCGCGGCTCCTTGCGTTCGGCGAGCACCATGACGTTGAGTTTGCCAGCGGCAGCGCTGAACTCCTTCAAATCCGCGCTGGCTCGATCCAGCGAAGCCTTCGCAGTTTGATACGGCACGTGATCCTCCAAAAACTGCGCGAAGAGCCGGTCGCGCTCCACCTTGCCCGCTGCGAGTTGCTCGAGAGGCGCAGCCACCAGCTCGCGCACGGCGGGCCCACGTTGATCCGTCGCATAAAGGCGGAAGCTGGCGATGTTGGCATCGCCGTCGGTGGAACGCTGCAGCAACTCGAACATCAGTTCCTCATCGCTCTCCAGCACGAGCGGTTCGGCGAGTTCGTAGAGCGCGATGTGTGGCTGATCCTTGGGATAACCTTTCGTCGTCCAGCCATTTCGTGGATCGTCATCGAGCGTGCCTTTGACATCGCCATACTGCCGGACTTTGCCTTCGACTTTCGTGTCCGAAACGGCGTTGCGAACCGCGATGTCGCGGATCTGCGTGCTGCCTTTCCGGCGCACCTGCACCTTGATGTCGGTGAGAATGAACTCGCCCGATTTACCACGTGAGAGAACGCCGTTTTGGGGCAACACTTCGAGCTTCAATCCGGCGATGCGCGTCAGTTTGACCGGTGCGATGAGGCGGTAGTCATCCTGCTTCGGATTCGGCCCGCTGGCGATGGCGATGCCGTCTTTGTCCTGCGAAAGCTTCGTGCCTTCCTGCGACTCGACACTGCCATGCACGACGTGCCATGCTTGGAATCCGCTTTTTACCTTCGCCTGCTGATTCGCGAGCCAATTCGCGAATGGCTTCTCGGCATCGAGCTTCGCCTTCGCTTCGACGGGCTTGCGCTGATCGACGAGCTTCTGCGCTTCGGCGACGGCACGTTTTGCATTCGAAGACTGATAGCTGAAATACGGCTTCGCCTTGGTGCCAGCGGCGCCATCTTCGTCGATGCTGTTGAAGAAAGCGTTGAGGCTGTAGTAGTCGTGCTGCGTGATGGGATCGAACTTGTGCGAGTGACACTGAGTGCAGCCGAGCGTGAGGCCCATCCAGACCGTGCCCATCGTGTTCACGCGATCGATGACGTAGTCGATGCGCGACTCCTCTTTGTCCCGCCCGCCTTCGCCGTTGGTCATGTGATTGCGATGGAAGCAGGTGGCGATTTTCTGCTCCGGTGTTGCATTTGGAAGCAGATCGCCTGCGAACTGCTCCAAGGTGAACTGGTCGAAGGGTTTGTTCGCGTTGAAGGACTCCACGACGTAGTCGCGCCAGGGCCAGTTCGTGCGCGTGGCATCAGACTGAAAACCGTCCGTATCCGAATAGCGCGCGGCATCCAGCCACCACATCGCCATGCGCTCGCCGTAATGCGGAGATTTCAGGAGTTTGTCGGCGTAGTCAGACAGGTTGGACTTGTCTGACGCGTCAGACGGAGGGAGGCCGGTGAGATCAAACGACAGCCTGCGCCGCAGCGTGTGCTCCGGCGCCTTCGGAGAAAGTTTGTGCCCTTCTTTGGCAAGGCGCGCTTTCACGAAGAAATCCACGGGATGGCCCTGCACGGGGAGTTTCACCGGTTTCTCGAAGGACCAGTGCCGGCCCCACTTTGCGCCTTCGGCAATCCAGCGCTTGAGCGTGGCGATCTGCTCCGCGTCGAGCTTTGGTTTGTGCGACTTCGGCGGCGGCATGATCTCGTCCGGATCATCGGTGGTGATGCGCGTGATGAAGTCGCCCGACTTGAGCACGTCCCTGGCGCCATCCTCGGTATCGAGCCGCAGGTCGGCTTTGCGGTGACCCTCGTCCTGGCCATGACAGCTCAGACAGTTGTCAGAAAGCACGGGCAGCACCTCCAGACTGAAGCTCACCGGCTCCGCATGAGCGGACAGGGAGAACAGTGTGAGAAGCAGCAGAGGTTTCGACAAGCGGAGCACCATGAACACACCAACGTACCGAGGACATGCAAGGTGCATGCATCGGCTATGGACAATCCTGAGATTTTGCCTCGTCGCGGCTTCCGGTGGAGGCGTAAACCACTGCCATGCCGCGTGTTTCCCGTCTCATCCTCATCCTTGGCGACCAGCTCGACCTGAAGTCAGCGGCCTTGAATGATTTCGATCCGAAGACTGATGCGATCTGGATGGCCGAGGTTGCGGAGGAATCGAACAAGGTGTGGAGCACGAAGGCACGCATCGCGATGTTCCTTACAGCGATGCGACATTTTCGCGAGACACTGCGGAGGCGGGAATGGAAGGTCGTGTATCACGAGATGGGCACGCATCCGACATTCGAGGAAGCGCTGGCTTCGAGCGTGAAGGAGTTGAAGCCGCAGAAACTCCTGATGGTGCATGCGGGAGAGTGGGGCGTGCAGCGGGACATCGAAAAGACGGCGGCGAAACTGAACGTGCCGCTCGAAGTGCGCGAGGACCGGCATTTCCTCTGCACGACGACGGAGTTCGCGAAGCATGCGGAAGGACGCAAGCAGCTCAGGATGGAGTTCTTCTACCGCGAGATGCGACAGAAAATCGGAGTGTTGATGGAGAGAGGCAAGCCGGTGGGAGGGCAGTGGAACTTTGATCACGACAATCGCGCGTCGTTCGGCAAAGACGGGCCCGGATTGCGCGTGCTACCACGCCGGTTTAAGCCGGACGCGATCACGCAGGAGGTGATCAGGATGGTGAATGAGCGTTTCGCCAAACATCCGGGCACGCTGGATGATTTTGACTGGCCGGTAACGGCCGATGAGGCGCGACTGGCACTGGAGGATTTCATCGAGCACCGACTAGCAGAGTTCGGGCAGTACCAGGACGCGATGTGGACAAATGAACCGTGGTTGTATCACTCGCGGCTGAGTGCGGCGATGAACCTGAAGCTGCTCGATCCTCGCGAGGTGATCGCCGCGGCGGAACAGGCGTGGCATGATGGGACAGCACCGCTCGCGGCGGTCGAAGGTTTCATCCGGCAGATTCTCGGCTGGCGTGAGTATGTGCGCGGCATTTACTGGCGCTTCATGCCCGACTACCTCGAGCGAAATGCGATGCAGGCGCACGAACCGCTGCCCGAGTTTTACTGGACCGGCGAGACGGACATGGCCTGCCTGCGCGATTCGATCACGCAGACGCTGCGCTACGGCTATGCGCATCACATTCAGCGGCTGATGGTCACGGGCTTGTTCGCGTTGCTCTTTGGCGTGGACCCGAAGCGCGTGCACGAGTGGTATCTCGCGGTGTATGTCGATGCCGTCGAGTGGGTGGAGTTGCCGAACACGCTCGGCATGTCGCAATACGGCGACGGCGGCGTGATGGCGAGCAAGCCGTATGTGGCGAGCGGCAAGTACATCCAGCGCATGAGCAACTACTGCACCGGCTGCCGTTACGATCCGGCGCAGAGCACGGGACCGAAGGCGTGCCCGTTCACCACGCTCTATTGGGATTATCTGCTGCAACACGAACCGACGCTGCGTCAGAACCAGCGCATGAGCATGCAGGTGCGAAATCTCGTGCGGCTCGATGAATCCAAGCGGCTGGCCATTCAAGAGCAGGCGAAGGAACTGCGGCAGACGTATTCGAAGGATCATGAGTGACTCACCCTCGAAAATGCGCAACGGCCTCGCGCTCGCCGGCTTCTTCCTCATCACCTTTTGCGCGCCTGCCTTGAGCATCGGCGTCGGAATGCCGGGTGCGTGGTATGCCGCGCTGAACAAGCCTGCATGGAATCCACCCGCGTGGCTCTTCGGTCCGGCGTGGACGCTGCTTTACACGCTGATGGCCATCGCGGCGTGGCTCGTCTGGAAACGGGCGGGATTTTCGAAGCCGCTGGGGTTCTACTTCGTGCAACTCGCGCTGAACGCGGCTTGGACACCGATTTTCTTCGGCGCGCATGCGATGGGCTGGGCGCTGGTCGAGATCGTGGCGCTGTGGATCGCGATTCTGATGACGCTGCTGAGCTTCCGCCGCGTCAACACGACGGCAGGATGGTTGTTGGGGCCGTATCTGGCCTGGGTCACCTTCGCGTCCTGTCTGAGTTTTACCCTCTGGCGGCTGAATTCGCCATGAGGCTCATTTCCAGAGTCCCAGCTTCACCATCTGTTTCGTTGCCGCTCCCGCCCAGTCGCGATTGGCGGCTGGGCTGGCGGGGCTTGGATGCAGAATGCGGCCGGTGTTGAAGGTGCCGCCGTTGGCATCCTTCACACGGTTCACGCAGGCTTCCGCAAAGGCGCCGACGCCGATGACCCACTCGGGTTGCAGCGCGTCGATGACTCTGCCGAGATGGGTGTCGCAGTGTTCGTTGAGTGTTGCGGCTTCGGCGGCGGGCAGTTTGTCCGGTGTGAAGTTTCGACCGCTTTCCTCAATGAAGACGAGCGGGCAGTAGTTGGCGACGAAGTGTTCTTTAAAGAAGGCCTCCGGCGTACCGAAACGCTGCGCGAAGTGCCCCCAGAGCCTCCGACCGCTGACCTCGGACTGCGGGCAGTCGAATCCGATCACGCGCCGTTTCGGGTGCTCGCGCTCCGGTTTGCCGACGGGTTCGCAGATGCCCATCCAGTCCCGCACGGCGGCGATCTCTCCGAAAGGAACGCCGGTCTGCGTCATCCCAAATGGCCCCGGATTCATGCCGACGAAAACGATTCTCTTCGCACCGTTGCCAAACCTCGTGAGGTAGGCCTCATGAGGAGCCCAGGCGTAGTCGAGAGGTTGGTAGACGAATTCCACCGGAGCCGCGAATCGCAGGGGACGAAGAGCTTCACGCAAAGTCTGGGCGGCGGAGATCAGGGCTTGGGCGGACATCACGGCATCAGATGATGGAATGCGGGCGCCGTCAATGGTTCGCGAGAGAATTGGGTGGGATTGGTCGGACAACCTGTCATGCATCAAGTTACCGCTTCGCATTGGATAATGAAGTCCCGTCCAAATCGCCGTTGCAGCACCTCATACCGCCACACTTCCGTACCCGTGCCCGAGTGAGCAAAGGCGGAAGAGGTGGTTGCAGACTTCGTGGGCGGCGAGGATGCCGGTGCGGGGGAGCTGGTCGAAGTCGCCGATGAGGACGGGCCAGTCGCTGCGGTCTTCGGGGATGCGGCCGTGGGAGCCTTTAACGAGCGTGGCGTCGAGCGGGATGACGTCCATGAGCATGCGCTGGCCCAGCGCTTTCTTGGCGAGCTTGCCGGCAATCTTGAGCTTCGGCCACTTGATCTTCGGATCGAGGAAGAGCTCGACGGGGTCGTAGCCGCACTTGCGATGAATGTCGACGCAGCGGGCGAAGTCGGGCGCCTTGCGGTCGTCCTGCCAGTAGTAGTAGGTGAACCAGCTTTTCGCGTCGGCGACGGCGATGAGATCGCCGCTGCGCTCGTGATTGAGGCCGTGCAGATGTTTTTCCATCTTGCCGAGTACCTGAGCGACGCCGGGCGTGGTTTCGAGGACGCTGCGGACGTCGTTGAGGATGCTCTGATCGTTCACGTAGATGTGCGCGACCTGATGATCGGCGATGGCAAAGGCCTGGGAGCCGCCGAGATCGAGGGTTTCGCGACCGAGTTCGTCCTTGATGGAAAGCCAGCCGCGTTCGCGGAAGACGCGGTTCAGATGCACGGGTTGATCGACATCCGTGATACCGTATTCGGAGAGGAGGACGACTTTGATGTTGCGCGTCTCGTAGAAGCGGATGAGATCGCCGACGACGTTGTCGATCTGACGCAGGTCGAAACGGATCTTCTCCATGTCGAGGCCGACGCGCTGGAGGTTGTAGTCGAGATGTGGCAGGTAAACGAGCGAGAGGCCGGGCCAGTGCTTTTCCTCGATCCATTTCGCGCTTTCAGCGATCCAGATGGACGATTTGATGTCGGAACCGGGTCCCCAGAAGTTGCGGAAGGGAAACGGGCCGAGGTCTTTCTTGATGCGTTCGCGCAGCGGCATCGGCTGCGTGTGGATGTCGAACACCTTGCGGCCATCGGCGGGATAAAGCGGGCGCGGCGTGATGGCGATGTCGGCGCTGGAATACATGTTGTACCACCAGAAGAGCTTCGCGCAGGTGAACTGCGGATCGACCCGGCGCAGCGCCTCCCACAGTTTTTCGCCCTGCATGAGCTGCTCAGGCTGCTTCCAGAAACGGTGCTCGGCGTAATCACGGTCATACCAGCCATTGGCGACGGCGCCATGGTCGCGCGGAAGACGGCCGGTCAAATACGTGGCCTGGGCCGTGCATGTCACCGCAGGCAGCACCGGCTCGATGAGGGCGGAGCGGTTGCGCTCCACAAAGGCGCGGATCGCCGGCGTGTGTTCGCCGATCAGCCGCGTGGTGAGGCCGACGACGTTGAGGATGGCGGTGCGTTGCATGGTTTCGTTCGCGGTTGTAGCACAGAGAACCGTCAACGGCGAACCGGGCGCGGCGGAAAGTCACCACAGCATCGCTGCGACGACATAAGCAACCTTGCACACGATGTGCAGCCATTGGTCCTGGTTGAACGAAGTCCAGTTTTCGCACTTCGCGTAGTCGATGAACCAGTGCAGGACGAATTCGACAAGGCAGACAATGAAGCAGCCGGTGACGGCCCAAACCATGACCGCGTGCAGCATGCAGTGCGCCGTCATGCAGATGGGCCAGATGGAAACGGGTCTGGAAGGGTCCTGACGCTGACGCAGCAGGTGGCGGTTCTTGCACGTCGAGAGAAACTCGCCCTGCAGGGGATAGTCCATCAGCGCGTGTCCCGCCAGCAGGAGGAAGATGACCTGAAAAGCTTCGAGAGCTGTTTGGGGAGGAAATGGCAGCAGACCCGTCATGGCGTACTCTGTGATCAGCAGAGGGTCTGGCACGAATGACCATCAATCACACGAGACCGGCTGCAGGCTCTCCGGCATCAGGCGCTGTAGAAAGCGGCGATCTTCTCATTCACCGCACGGAGACGGTGGGAAATGGTGCGACCAACGCCGATCAGCAGCCAAGCGGCGGCGCGCGGGTACTCGTTGATGTAGCTTTCCAGACTTTCACCGTCGATGCGCCAGACCTGAGAGAATTCGACAGCGGTGACGCTGGCGCTGGCGACGTTGGGGTCGAGCAGATTGATTTCGCCGATCGTTTCGCCCTGTTGAATGGACCCCAGCAGCACTTTGTGCCCGCCTCGCATGGCGGTGGCGTGGAATTTGCCGGAGACGACAAAGAAAAGGCTGTTCTGCTGCTGACCTTCCTCGATCAGGTGCTGGCCGGGCTGGACTGGGAGAAATTCGCCGTAGCCGCTGAGAATGTCGCGATCCTCTTCGCCGAGAGGTTCAAGAATGCCTTGGGCGGAAAGCTTGGGAGTGGAAAGGGAACTCATGGCAGAAGGGATAATAAAGCGTTTAACCGGGGTCTTTTAAGCGGAGAACCCCTAGATGGCAAGTCTCCTGAGCAGGAGGGTTAAAAAACAAGCGGCGGAAGCCATCAGGGGAACGAAAGTAATATTTCCATTTTCCGATGGAATCGGAGAACCGCGGAACTTCGCATTTGTGAAGGATTCCCGGGCTAAATTCTGCTGGATTTCCAAAGTCAACGGTTCAAACTCCGCCCTCACGTTTAACCCGAAATCCAACCATCCATGTCCGATTCCTCCCCTTCCAAGTGCTGCGGCAATTCCGGCTACGCTTTCGCTCACCTTCTGCTGCGCCTCTGGGTAGGCATGCGTCTTTTCATGGCGGGTCTGGACAAGTTCCGCTGGGGCAATGGTCCTGAGACGACTTTCAGCATCGCCAATTACACGGACAAAAAAGGCCCCCCGATTTCCAAGCTGATGGCCACCAACAGCTTTCTTCCCGAGTCGATGTGTAACGCTTTCGGCAGCACCATCGGCTACATTCTGGTCCCTGTAGGTATTTGGGTGGCCCTGGGCATCTGCACCGAGTTTGGCCTGCTGGCGGCGGGCATCGTGTTTCTCATGCTGGGTTTTGGTCTGGCGGCGCTTCCGGATGACACGGAAGTGGTCAGCAACATCGGTCTTTCCATCCTGATCGTGGCGGCGGCGTTGGTGACTTCAAAAGCGAAGACCTACTCCCTCGACGGAATCCTTGGGCGCAAGAAGGCCGACTAACGGCGTTCTCTCTTGAGAGATCGTAACCGCTGAAACCCTACGCCTGATCGCAGCCATGACTCCACATTCTCCAACCTCTCCCGCCGCCCCGTTGTCACGTTTCATGGACCGGCGCGGCTTCCTCCGCACCAGCGCCCTGACCGGCAGCGGACTCTACCTCGTGACCGGTAAGACCGCCGTGGCGCAGGAAACAGCACCGGGGCGCACGATTAAATGCGCCCTCGTTGGCTGCGGCGCCCAGGGCAACGCCCTCCGGGTCGCCTCTAAGGACGTGCCGGGCATCCAGTGGGTGGCCATGTGCGACATTTGGAAATTCTCCATCGCGAAAACTCGCGGCGGCTTCCTCGGTGAAAACAAGCATCAGGTCGAAGGTGAGGTGAAAATCTACGAAGACATCGAGGAGATGCTCGACAAGGAGCCGTCGATCGAGGCCGTCTTCATCGCCACGCCCGACTTCATGCACGCGCCCTACTCGCGTCTCTGCCTCGAACGGGGCAAGAACGTGTATTGCGAGAAGATGATGAGCAACACGCTCGAAGGCGCGCGCGACATGGTCCGCGCCGGCAAGGCGAATCCCGGCATTTTCCAGATCGGCCATCAGCGTCACTCGAATCCTCGCTATCTCAACCTGCGCGACAACATCGTGAAGCCCGGCAAGATGCTCGGTCGCATCACGCACGCGTACGCCCAATGGAATCGCGGCGTCTCCGGCAGCGCTCCCCAGGGGGCGGTCAAGGGCTACGAAATCCCGCAGGAAGTGCTCACGAAGCATGGTTACGGCAGCATTGAGGAATTCCGCAACTGGCGCTTCTTCTCGAAGTACGGCGGCGGTCCCCTCTCCGACCTCGGCGCCCATCAGATCGACATGTTCAACTGGATGTACGAATCCACGCCGGTGTCGGTCATCGCCTCCGGCGGTGTGGACTATTTCGACGGTACGAACGGTCGTCCGAAGTTCGAACTGCCGGACAACGTCATGTGCATCTATGAATTCAAGACGCCGGAGGGCGCGCTCCGCGCCTACTATCAGGTGCTCACCACCACGGGTTCTCAGGGAGCCTATGAAAAGCACATGGGGACCGGCGGCACTGCCATCATTTCCGAACTAGACACAGCTGGGAACCAGCTCTACGCCGAACCCGGCCAGGACTGGGAAGCCTATGCGCTGGGTGACAATCCCCCGATCATGAAGGCCGCCGACAAGGCGAAGAACAAATTCTGGGAGCATCCGCGCGACTGGGAGAAGCCGAAACCGCCGTCCTACGGTGCCGTCAGCGTTGCCGATGCACGCGAGAGCAAGGCGCTCTCGCAATGGGAACTTGGCGTCAAACTCCTCCGCAAGCCGCACTCCCCCCACGTTCAGAACTTCATCGAGGCCGTGCAGATGAAGAAGCCCGAGCACCTGACCTGCAATGTCGAGGCCGCCTTCAGATCCTGTGTCACTGTTCTCAAGGCCTACGAGGCCATCGAGAAGGGTGCCAAGTACGTTTTCACCCCCGAAGACTTCCAAGCCTGATTGTTTGAACCTCTCAACACCAGTTCCCCTCATGAAAAACACCATCCACATCCTCGCGGGCCTTGCGCTCGCCGCCACCCTTGCCTCTTGCGGCAAGTCTGAAGATCCGAAAGCCGAAGGCTCCGCCCCGGCCGCCGCCGCAGTTCCCGCCGGCGACCTCGAAGAGCTCAAGCTTGAGTTCCCGAAGCCCATGTTCATCGGCACCCCCGTGCCGGCAGAACTGCCGAACCTCGAAAAACCCGGCTCCTACAAGCCCATCCTTTCCATCCAGGTCCCCAAAGGCACCACCAACCTCGCCAAAGACAAGAAAGTCACCAGTTCTGACGAAGCTCCGATCATTGGTGAACTCACTCTCGTGACAGACGGTGACGCCGACGGCGCCGATGGTTCCTTCGTCGAACTCATGCCCGGCAAGCAGTGGATTCAGATCGACCTCGAAGCTCCTGCTGAGATCTACAAGGTCGCCATGTGGCACTACCACAAGCAGGCTCAGGCCTACATCGACGTGGTCGTCCAGGTGTCCGACGATCCCGAGTTCAAGACCGGTGTCACCACCCTTTGGAATTCCGACGACGACGACAGCTCCGCATTGGGCAAAGGCGGTGATCCTGCCTATGTCGAAACCAATCACGGTCGCATCATCGACGGCAAAGGCGCCAAAGGCCGCTACGTCCGTCTTTGGAGCAACGGCAACACCAGCAACGACATGAACCACTACTGTGAAGTTCAGGTCTTCGGCAAGGCTGCCAAGTAAACCGTTTCAAACCACTGTTTGATCAAACGCCGTGCAGCGCACCTGCACGGCGTTTTTGTTTTGTCCGCTTCGGCTTGGCGCACAAGAGGCGGGCCGGGATCATACATCCACCACCGGGCCGCCCGCGTTCTTCGACTTTGCAGCGGCCCATTCCTGGTACTTTTCGATTTCCTTCTGCACCAACTTCAGGCAGAAGGCCACCACCGTCGCGTCATCCAAGTATCCAACTCCCAGCAGCATGTCCGGAATCACATCCACCGGGTTCAGCACGTATAGCAGCGCCAGCGCCACCGCGCTGATCACCCAGTAGGGAACCTCGCGGTAGCTGCCATTCCAGTAGTCCTTCACCATGGCCAGCATGATCTTCGCCTGCTCGAAGAAGGCCTTCAGATGCGGCAGCTTGTCTTCGATGTCGTCGGCGCGCTGGGTGACTTTCTCGATGCTCTGATCGTGATCGCCGGATGGGGTGCTCATGGCGGAAACCTAGCCTGAACCGGTGCCAAGTCCAGAATCGGCTCCCGGCGTGATTCCGTGCCGGATCAGTCTCATTGCGGCCGTTGACCGCGGCGGTCGTCGTCCTCATCATGGCGCATGACGGTTCCCGACTCCTTCGCCTCTGAAGTTTCCCAGCTTATTGACTGTGGGCGCGACTTCCATCGCCGGGGATGGTCGCTCGGCACCAGCAGCAACTACAGCATCGTCGTCAGCCGCGATCCGCTCACTTTGCTCATGACCGGCAGCGGCTTCGACAAAGGGCACCTCACCCCGGATCAATTCCTGCTCGTTGATGAAAACGCCGCCGCTGTGGGTGAGACAACGCTCAAACCCAGCGCCGAAGCCCTGCTCCACACCGCGTTGGCAAAGCATGGCGCGGGGGCGGTGCTTCATACGCATTCCGTGGCCGCCACTGTCCTGAGTGAGCACCTGCTGAAGGACGGGGCCGTGCGCATCGCGGGCTACGAAATGCTCAAATGTCTCTCCGGCATCACCACGCACGACTCCGAAGCCGTGATCGAGATCTACCCGAACACGCAGGATATCGCCTCGCTCGCTGAAGTGATCGAAGGTCGTCTGGCTGACACGGTCAAGCCGCTGCGCCACGGCTTTCTCATGGCCGGGCATGGCCTCTACACCTGGGGAGAGGACGTTGCCGCCGCCCGGCGCCAGATCGAGGTGCTGGAGTTTCTTTTCGAAGCCGTCACGCAGAAGCGCTTGCTCACCGGCTCGTTTTGAGTCGCACTCACGCCATGGCACGTCTCCGCATTCCCTCCCAAAATCGCATCATCGAAGATGCGGACAGCATCCGCTCCTTTCTGCTGCCGCATGGCATTCACTATGACCGCTGGACCGTGGCGGGGCGCATCGACGGCGACGCTTCTCAGGACGAGATCCTCGCCGCTTATGAACCGGAAGTGACCGCGCTCAAGCAGCGCGGTGGTTACATCACCGCCGATGTCGTCAACGTCACCCCGGACGTCCCGAATCTTCAGGAGATGCTCGACAAGTTCAACCGGGAGCACCGCCATGCGGAAGACGAGGTGCGCTTCATCGTCAAAGGGCGAGGCATTTTCTTCATCAATCCGGAGAATGATGATCCCGTCTATTCCATCGAAGTCGAAGAGGGTGATCTCATCAACGTCCCCGCTGGAACGAAGCACTGGTTCGACCTCTGCGCCGACCGCTGCATCCGCGCCATTCGCCTCTTCAAAGAGAAAGCCGGCTGGACTCCGCTCTACACTGGGGACGAGATTGCCGCCGGCTACGAGCCGCTGTGCTTCGGTCCCAGCTATCTGCCGAACAGGCTCCCTCGGATCGAGCAGCCCGTCACCGTCGCCGCATGATTGACTTCGGCGGCAAGCTCATCCTGCTCGACATCGAGGGCACCGTCTCGCCGCTCGCCTTCGTCCATGAAGTGATGTTTCCCTATGCGCGCGAGCATGCCGCCGCCTGGCTTGGCGCGCATTGGGGGCATGAAGTCATCGCACAGCTCGCGCAGGATGCCGACGTGACCACCTTTTCAAATGCGCTCACTGCCGAAGCCGCAGTGCATCGCCTGATGGATGCCGATTCCAAGGTGACCGGCCTCAAACAACTCCAGGGCCTCATTTGGGAGGAAGGTTTTCGTAACGGCGACCTCCGCAGCACGCTCTTCGAGGACGTTCTGCCCGCGCTCGACCACTGGCGCGAAAATAGCCGCGAAATCCGCATCTATTCCTCGGGCAGCATTCACGCACAGAAGCTCTTCTTCGCCCACACCGCTTCCGGTGATCTTGTCTCGCGCTTCTGCGGCTTTTACGACACTACGACCGGCTCCAAAAAAGACGCCGCCAGCTACAGCGCCATCACCGCCGACTGCGGCCTTCCGGCGAATGAAGTTCTCTTTGTCAGTGATCTCGTTGATGAATTGAATGCGGCCGAAACCGCGGGCATGATCACAGCGCACGCTCTCCGGCCCGGGAACAAACCCGTGCCAGCATGCGGGCATCCGTCCATCGCATCCTTCGACGAAATCACCCTCGTATGAACATTCAAGGCCAGCCGCACCGCTCCATCGAAGCTGATCACGCAAATCGCATCGCCCGCATAATCGATCAGACCCTTCTGCCACATCAGGTTGAATGGCGGGAGCTGGAAACGATCGAGGACGCAGCCGAGGCAATCCAAGTGATGCGCGTGCGTGGCGCCCCTCTTATCGGTGCCACGGCGGGTTTCGGAATGTTCTTTGCGCTGCGGGATGACCCTTCTGACGCGGCGTTGCAGCGAGCCTATGACGTCTTGTACGCCACACGACCCACGGCGGTGAACCTGCGCTGGGCGCTGGATCGTATGAAGTATCTTGTTTGGCCTGTTCCGGCGGAAAGACGCGCGGCAGCCGCCTGGGATGAGGCGTTGGCGATCTGTGAGGCGGATGTGCAAACCAACCATTCCATCGGTCGTCACGCTCTGGAATTGTTTCGGGCCATTCAGGCGAAGAAGGTCAATCCCACCGCGCCGCTGAACGTCATGACTCACTGCAACGCTGGCTGGCTCGCCTGTGTGGACTGGGGCACCGCCATCTCGCCGATCTACCAGGCGCACGACGCCGGCATGAACATCCATGTCTGGGTCAGCGAGACGCGGCCGCGCGGGCAGGGGGCCTCGCTCACCGCCTTTGAGCTGCGGGAACACGGCGTGCCGCACACTTTGATTGTCGACAACAATGCGGGCCATCTCCTCCAACGGGGACTTGTCGATGTCGTCATCGTCGGCACCGACCGTGTCTCCGCTCAGGGCGATGTTGCCAACAAGATTGGCACCTATCTCAAGGCGCTAGCCGCCAATGCACACGACGTGCCCTTTTACGTCGCCACACCCGTTAGCACCATCGACTGGACCATTTCCGACGGCGTGCGGGACATTCCCATCGAACAGCGCAGCGCCCGCGAGGTGACCCACATGCCTGGTCTAAATGCGGAGGGACGCCGCGAGGAGGTGCTCATCGCGCCTGCAGGCACGCAGGCTCGCAATGACGGATTCGATGTGACGCCCGCGCATCTCGTGACGGGACTTGTCACCGAGCACGGCGTCGTCGAGGCCAGCGCCGAGGCTTTGGCGAAATTGCGCAGCACCTTGTGAATGCATCCATTGCTTTCGGCCAGCGGTCGCTTGCCAGCAAGGGGCGCTGCGGCACTTTGTGAAAAATGCCTGCTGATGAACATCTGCCGCAAAAAGAGTGGCTGGAACACCTCCACATGGCGGCACAGTGGGATCGGCTGGAAAAGTATGCCGCGGAGGTATTGGCGGCCGATGCCGAGGACGCGGTGGCACATTTCCATCGCGCCTGGGCGCTGCTAAAACTGGAGCGTGGGAAGGAGGCGGGTCCACACGTGGAGTATCTCCTTGGGATCAACGCCGAGGAGACATCCTTCCTCAAACTGGCGGCGTTCTGGCACATGTACGCTCACAAGCGCTACGCGCAGGCACGTTCCTGCCTTCAGGCGGCGCTCACGACCGATCCGGAAGACGCCTCACTTTGGTATCTGGCGGCGATCGTCGAAACGCAATTGCATCAGTTTGAAGCAGCGCGCCGTGCCATCAGCCGGGCGCGGGAATTGGATCCCGATGACGCGGACATTGCCTTTCTGCATATTTCCCTGCTCAGTATGGAACAGACCGGTGCCAGGGCGGCTTGGCAGACCGTTAAAGAGCATGAAAAGGCGCTCTCCCTCGATCCGGAGAATGATGCCCTCATCGCAAGTCTGGGGGATGTCTATCTCGAAGAGTTGGAGATGCCGGAGCGTGCGGAGGAACTGTACCGGCAGGCGCTGGCGGTCGATCCCTCAGACCGTCATCACCAGCAAAGGCTGTGGAAGGTCATGCAGCATCGGAATCTCCTCTTCCGCACCCTGCGCCTGCCGTTTTCGGGCATGACCTTCGGCCTCAACCTGCTGCGCGCAGTGGTCATCAAGCCGTGGCTGATTCTGTGCTATCTCGTGGGATTCAAGCTCATCCTCGCTTTTCTCGCCTGGCTGCTTGCCGCCACCATCGTTTTCGGCCCGCCGGCATTGATCGCCGGATGGCTGGTTGTTGCAGATCTTCAGCGGGCAAGCCTCGCGGCGGACAAAGTCGGTCGCTGGTGGCTGGACTTTCATCGGTTGCCCATGTGGGTGCGTCTGTTGATCTGCCTCTCTCTGATGGGGGCCTTTTGGTGGGGCTTGTTCGCCCTATTCGGGGTTCCCCCCGCTCAAGGTTTCATCGGCATCGGCATCTTTTTCGGCGTCCATTTCATCATCATGGCTGTTCGTGTCGCGATGCGAAAAAGCGACAGCCACAAGGCGGCAGCTGCTTTGAAAAAGCCGCCTCCGCTGCCTCCGCCCCTGCCACCACCGCTACCCGGAGCGCGGTGATGGCACTGGTGGCAAATCAGACTTCTGCCGGCACCGCAAAGCCTTCGCGATACTCGCGGGTGAGCAGCGCCAGCGCTTCTGGAGTCGCGGTTTCGCCGGTGAAGGTTTCTTTTTCAGCGTCGATCTCCAGCATCGGCCCCATCTTGATGTCGAGCGTGGAGGCATCGAGCTCGTTTTTGACCAGGTGCTCGTGGAAGTCGGCGATCACGTCGTTCCAAGGCTGGAAACCCTTCACGGCAGCCTCCGCTTGCTCGCGCACATACTTGTGACCGAGGCGGAAGCTGTTGTTCGCCAGGTGGCACCATGCGCTGGAGTAGTGGATGTCCTCGATCTCGGCTTTCAGGTCGCTCGATTTGCGGCTACGGAGCGCGGCGATGAAATTCGAGGCATGCGTCTTGCCGCCGTCGCCTTTGAAGGTGTGCAGCTTCTTGCCCTCGGCATCATATACCGTGCCACCGCCGCGGCTGCCGGTGTAGTAGCCGCCTTCACACTCGATGATGAGGAAGGCTCCCGTGCGGCGACGCATGTAAACATCCGGCGCTTTGACGCCCTTTTGACGGGGCAGGTTGTGGAAATCGACGATCACCGGAATGTCGCCCGTGTCCATGTAGGCGAAGTGCGTGTTCGGCGTCTCGCCCGCGTCATCCCATGCGAAGCGCCCGCCGCCGGCGATGACACGCTTCGGTAGCGCCACCTTGTCGCGGAAAACCACGTTGCGCAGGTCATCGAGGATGTGCGGGCCCCAGTTGCCCATTTCGCCATTGCCGGTGTTCCAGTCCCAATGCCAGTCGTAGTGCAGCTTCTCGCGGTAGATCGGCTCGTTCTTCGCCGGGCCGAGCCAGAGGTCGTAGTTCACAGTTTCAGGCGGCGTCAGCGGTTTGTCGATCTTGCCAATGGTGTTGCGCAGGCTGTAGTGATTGCAGCGCACATACTTGATCTTTCCGATCGTGCCTGCGTCGAGAAAGGCTTTGATCTCATCCTGCAGCGGGTCGCTGCGCTGCTGCGTGCCGCCTTGAACGATCTTGTTGTACTTCCTCGCCGCCTCCACCAGCTTCCGGCCTTCCCAGATGTTGTGGGAAATCGGTTTCTCGACGTAAACGTCTTTGCCGGCCTGGATCGCCCAGATGGATGCAAGCACATGCCAGTGATTGCAGGTGGAGACGACCACGGCATCGACATCCTTGTCCTCCATCACTTTGCGCAAATCCTGTGTCGTCTTCGCGTTCGGAAAAGCCTTCTTGGCACGCTCCAGCGCCTTTGTGTCTGGGTCGCACAAATAGACGATTTCCACGCCCGGGACCTTGGCCATGCGGCCAGCGTTGCCGTTGCCCTGCCCTCCGAGGCCGATGGAGGCGATGCGGATGGTTTCATTGGCTCCCAGCACTCGGCTGGCTGAAAGCGCGGTGAAGGCAAGTGCGGACTGGTGGATGAAAGTACGGCGTGAGGTCATGGTGAGAAATGAATGCTGGGTGGTTGGTTGTCGAAAAGAGACTGCTTCAAGTTTTAGCGGGCGGACGGGGCTCTTGTCAGCCCTTTTTTGGCTCAACTTTCAGCAGGCGGCGGCGTTCTTGAAGCGTATTAGAGCTGACCATGCGCTCCTTGTATTTAGTACTTCTAGCCACCACCGCCCTTGCCCAGACCGAGGCGGATTTCATCTCAAATGCCCGCCAGCTCACCTTTGAAGGCAAGCGGTCTGGGGAGGGTTATTTCAACGCAGACGGCACGAAGATGATCTTCCAGTCCGAGCGCGAGGAGGGGAATCCGTTTTATCAAATCTACCTGATGGACCTCGAAACGGGTGATCAGGAGCGCATTTCACCCGGTATGGGCAAGACGACCTGCGCTTGGATTCACCCCGACGGCAAGCGCGTGTTGTTCGCGAGCACTCATACCGATCCCGAGTCGAAGAAGCTGCAGGAAGCCGAGTATGAGGAGCGCAAGAACGCCAAGGTGCGCCGCTACTCGTGGGACTACGACGAGCACTACGACATCTTCGAATATTCGCTCGTGGACAAGTCGCTCAAGAATCTCACCCACACGCGAGGCTATGACGCGGAGGGCGACTACTCACCGGATGGCACGAAGATCGTCTTTGCGTCGAACCGGCAGGCTTATGAAACCAAACTGAGCAAGGAGGACCAAGAGCGTCTGAAGATCGACAAACAGTACTTCATGGAGATCTACACCGCGGACGCGGATGGCTCGAACGTGAAACGGCTCACGGATGCGCCCGGCTACGACGGCGGGCCGTTTTTCAGCGCCGATGGCAAACGCATTTGCTGGCGTCGTTTCACGCCAAAGGGCGATGTGGCCGAGGTGTGGACGATGAACGCCGACGGCAGCGACCAGAAGCCGATCACCAAGCTCGGCGCGATGAGCTGGGCGCCGTATTTCCATCCAAGCGGCGAGTATCTGATCTTCACGACGAACCTGAACGGCTTCGCGAACTTCGAGCTCTACATCGTGGATGCCGCCGGGAAGCACGATCCGGTGCGCGTGACTCACACCGACGGATTCGACGGTCTGCCGGTCTTTTCGCCGGATGGGAAGAAGCTCTCGTGGACCAGCGGACGCGGGGCAGGCGGTGCCTCGCAGATTTACATTGGCGACTGGAACCACGATCACGCGTTGGCCGCGCTGGGGCTCAAGAAAGATCCTCTGGCCACCAGTCAGGAACCGAAGATCGCGGAGCCCGATTTCGCCACGACGGCCGTGGAGATTCGTCCTGAGGACATGAAGCAGCAGATCGGTTACCTCGCCAGCGATGCGCTCGGCGGTCGTCTGACCGGCACGGAAGGTGAAAAGCTGGCCACGCAGTATGTTGCGGACGTGTTCCAGAAGATCGGCCTCGCGCCGATGGGCGATGACGACACCTACTTCGACAATTTCGATTTCACTGCCGGTGTGGCGCTCGGCGAGGGCAACGAATTGAAGCTCAACGGCGCTGATTTGAAAGTCGATGTGGATTGGAAGCCGCTGTCCTTCTCTCAAAACGGCGAAGTAAAAGGCACGGGCATTGTGTTTGCCGGTTACGGCATCGAAACACCCGATGAGGCCACGGACAGCAGCGGCAAGAAGCTCGAGACCTACAGCAGCTACGCGCATCTCGACGTGAAGGACAAATGGGTGCTCGTGCTGCGCTACCTGCCGGAGGGCATCAGCCAGGAACGTCGCAATGAGCTGAGTCGCTACTCCAGTCTGCGCTACAAGGCGCTTACCGCACGGCAAAAAGGTGCGCGCGGATTGATCGTCGTCAGCGGTCCGAACAGCAAAGTCGTGCAGCAGCTTGCGCCGCTCAGCTTTGACGCTTCGCTGGCCACCAGCGGCATCGCGGCGATCAGTGTGACCGATGTCACCGCCGACAAACTGCTCGCAAGTGCCGGGAAGAATATCAAGGAGCTTCAAGACAAGCTCGACACAGGCGATCTCATGGGCGGCATCGACTGCGCCGGACTCACGCTCGCTGCGAACATCGTCATCCAGCAGGAGAAAAAGAAGGGACGCAACGTGCTCGGCGTGCTGCCCTACGGCGACAAACCCGATCCGCACGTTGCGCCGCTGATCGTCTGTGCGCACGTCGACCATCTCGGCAGCGGCGGCGGATCGAACTCGCGCGCGAAGGGGGACGAGGTGAACAAAATCCACCATGGCGCCGATGACAATGCCTCGGGAACTTCCGGCGTGCTCGAAATCGCCCAGTGGTTGGCCGATTTGAAGAAGCAGGGCAAGATCACGCTGAAACGCGACATCATCTTCGCCGCATGGAGCGGCGAGGAGCTCGGGTTGCTCGGCAGCAATCACTTCGTCGAAGTCTATGCGAAGATGATCAAGGGCGATCCCAACGCGAAACTCACCGGCATGTTCGCCGCGTGCCTGAACATGGACATGATCGGCCGCTTTCAGAAGACGCTCGTGCTGCAGGGGCTCGGCAGCAGTTCGT
>JAWLBG010000023.1:0-93497 GCA_041395065.1 Prosthecobacter sp.
CTGGTGCGGTTCTAACCGGCAAGGATGCAGGCAGCGGGGCCGTTTGGTCCTGACCAACCCGCCTGGCTCCCATGATCCGCCTCCTTCTCCCCTGCCTCCTCGCAACCTCGTTGCACGCTCAAGTTCTTCCCGGCACCAAGCCGTTGGAGCCGAATCCCGACTTCTCGGCCACGATGGTCGCGGGGATCGATAAGATGGCGTTGCGGCTGATCGAGCAATCCAAAGCAACGCGCAAGCCGACGCGCGAGGGCTTGAAGGCAATACTCGGTGTCGTGGATGAGCGGCTGCCGATCACGGCACTCGAATTGGTCGGTGACACAAGCACGCCAGCGCTGCTCGCGGAAACGGAGACGGCGAGAATCTTCCGCGTGCGCTGGCCGGTGTTTGATGGCGTGCATGGCGAGGGCATTCTCATCCAGCCAAAGGACAAGCCGGTGGCGCGGGTGATTTACATTCCGGATGCCGACACAGATCCAGAGAAGCTCGCGAACGACGCTATGCTGGCCTACAGCGGCTGCGAGATCGTGATTCCCGCGCTCATCAGCCGCGGTAGCGAATTCAGCACGAACGACAAGTTTGGCGTGAAGACGAACGTGCCACATCGCGAGTGGATCTACCGCCAGTCGTATGAGCTGGGACGTCACATCATCGGCTACGAGGTGCAGAAGATGCTCTCGCTCGTCGATTACTTCGAGACGCAGCCGAAGCTGCCGCTGCTGGTGGCTGGTCTCGGCGAAGGTGGATTGCTGGCGATGTATGCCGGTGCCATCGATGAGCGCATCAGCTCCGTCTATGTCTGGGGCTGCTTCGCGCCGCGCGAGAATGTGTGGGCGGAGCCGATCTACCGCAATGTCTTCGGCCTGCTGCGCGACTTTGGCGATGCCGAGGTCGCCTCGCTCATCGCGCCACGTCCGCTTGTCGTTCAGCATCTCGGCTTCCCGAACGTGGAAGGACCGCCCGAGGCCAAAAAGGGCGAGCGCAACATCGCGGCCCCCGGAGAGATCGTGATGCCGCCGCTCGAAGCCGTGCAGGCCGAGGTTGCTCGTGCCAAGGCGCTGGCGGCCGGTGATTGGCTCATGCTGGCCACCGAGGAGCACGGATTGAAAGCAATCGTATCGCACCTGCTGCCGGCTGAAATTGCCAATCAAGTGGTGAAGGGAATCGCGCAGAACAAGTCGTCGAAAAGCGAGCAACGAGTGAAGGTCGATGCCACGCGGCAGAAGCGTCTCGTGCGTGAGCTGGAAACCTTCACTCAGCGCCTGCTCTTCAGCACCGAGATCGAGCGCAACAACGAGTTCTGGAAGAAGCTGCCGCTCACCTCCGTGGCCGACTTTGAAAAGCACACCGACGGCGAGCGTGATCGCTTTTGGAATGAAGTGATCGGCCGTCTGCCGGATCCGAATCTGCCGATGAACGCGAAGAGCCGCTTCGTGCGCGAGACGGACAAGGTGGCGATTTATGAAGTCACGCTCGATGTGTGGGACGATGTCTTCGCGTGGGGATGGTTGTGCCTGCCCAAAGATCTTAAAGATGGAGAGAAGCGTCCCATCGTCGTCTGCCAGCACGGCCTGGAAGGCATTCCGGAGGACACGATCACCACCGACCCGGAGCAGCGTGCTTTTCGCGCCTATCAGGCCTTCACCTTCCGCCTCGCGGAGCAGGGCTTCGTCACCTTCGCGCCGCACAATCCGTATCGCGGCATGCACAACTTCCGCACCTTGCAGCGGAAGCTCAATCCGCTCGGCCTCACGCTCTACAGCGTCATCAACGGCCAGCATCAGCGCATTCTCGAATGGCTGAAGGCACAACCCTACGCCATTCCGGAGAAGATCGCCTTCTACGGCCTGAGCTACGGTGGCAAATCGGCCATGCGCACGCCTGCGGTGCTCAAGGACTACTGCCTGAGCATCTGCAGCGGAGACTTCAACGAATGGGTGCGCAAGTGCGTGAGCAGCGACATGCCGATGAGCTACATCCACACGCACGAATACGAGATCTGGGAGTGGAACATGGGCCGCACGTTCAACTACGCCGAAATGGCCGCGCTCATCGCCCCGCGGCCGTTCATGGTCGAGCGCGGCCACAACGACGGCGTGGGCATCGACGAATGGGTGAACTACGAGTACGCCAAGGTCCGCCGCCTCTACAACAAGCTCCTCATCGGCGACCGCACCACGATCGAGCACTTCGACGGCCCGCACATGATCCACGGCGTGGGCACGTACGAATTCCTGAAGGAGAAGCTGGGCTGGAAGTAGCGGCGCCGGCCTGTTCAGACCAGTGCCGCTCGGTCACTGCGCTCACAGCGCGGCGGAACGGGCCGCGATGGACTCCTCGGTGCGCGCCAGACGGGCCACGCTGGATGCCTGCTCCAGACCCGCAAGGCCGCGGTAGGTCTTGCCTTTTTTCTGAACCAGTCCGCTGCTGGAAAGCTTCAGCAGTTTCTCGTAGCAGCGCAGGCGGAGCATTTCCTCGCCGCCACTGACGGCATTTCTGCGTTTCAGCCCCTCAAAAACCCTCGCAAACAGCGGCTTGAACTCGATCGTTTCCCCTCCCTCCAGTGCGATCACCAGTTCGTCGGTGACATGATCTACAGAACGGCGGACAAACGTCGAGGGTTTAGGGCTGGTCATAGGCGTTCAGCGTAGCACATTTCTCCGGTTCCGCCTCACTTATCTCTGCTAAATGTGCCGCAATCGCCTGCGATGGGACAGATCGTTGCATTCCGGGCATCGTCCGCTACGCTCAAGGCGTAAACCCAACGTGCTATGCAAACACCCAAAATCACCGCCTACCTGAAGACTTACTGTGGCTGGAGCGAAGGCGTCCGCGCCATCTTCCGCAAGTACAACCTCGACTACGAGGAAAAGGACATCATCAAGAACCCCGCCTTCCGCTGGGAGATGGAACAGAAGAGCGGCCAGCCGCTGTCCCCCTGCGTCGAAATCAATGGCACCATGCTCGCCGACATCAGCGGCGATGAAGTGGAGGCCTGGATGACCCAGAACGGTCTGCTCGAAAAGAGCGACGCCGAGGCCGACGCCCCGACCAATTCCGCCTGCACCGACGCCCAGCACGCCGCGATGGCGGCCGGCCAGGTGGGCAATCTCAAATTCGTCGGCTGAGTCCGCTGACCTTGCGCTCTTTGAACGGGTTAACAGGATTGTGTTTCCACCACGGCCTGTTGACCCGTTTTCATTTCATCCCGTCCCAACCATGACCACACGCCTTTTCCTCTCCGCGCTCCTCCTCACCCTCGCCTCCTGCAACACCGTTTACTACGCAGCATGGGAGAAGCTGGGCTATGAGAAGCGCGACCTGCTGAAGAGCGCCGTCAAGAAAGCGCGTGGGGAGCAGAAGGAGGCGGGTGAGCAATTCCAGGACGCGCTCACCCAGCTCAAGAAGCTCACCAATTACAACGGCGGCAATCTCGAAAGCGCCTACAACCGCTTCAAGGGCGAGTATGAGGATTGCGAAGCGCAGGCCACTGACGTGCGTCGCCAGATTCGTGAGGTTGATACCGTCGCTCGTGATCTGTTCCGCGAGTGGGAGAGCGAAATCCGGCAGTACGAAAGCGCCAGTCTCGCCGCCGACAGCCGCCGCAAGCTTGCGGAAACCCGGTCCCGCTTTGAGCCGCTTTCACGTTCGCTTCATGCCGCCGAGGCCACGATGGATCCGGTGTTGCGTCAGTTCCGTGATCAGGTGCTCTACTTGAAGCACAACCTGAACGCCGCCGCGATCGGCTCGCTCCGCGGAACTGCGGACAACATCCAGGGCGACATCCAGCGGCTGCTCGACCAGATGAACCGTTCCATTGCCGAGGCGGACCGTTTCATTCAGACGCTGTGATCACGGCCTCGCTGCCAGCGAGAGCCGATGATCCTGGCGCAGAGATCTGGGAACTCGATGCCCACGGCCCTCGCCGCCTTCCGGCAGCAGGCTGCTGCTGGTCATGCCGGGGATGGTGTTGATCTCCAAAACGAAGGGCGCCTGATCGCTGTCACGCAGCATCACATCGACACGACCATAGACTTCCGTGCCGCAGGAGCGGAAGGCCTTCAGCGCGGCGTCCTGCACAGCTTTCGTGACTTCGGGGCTGAGGTCCGCCGGGCAATGGTAGAGCGTTTTGCCGGTGCCGCTCATCCATGGATACTTGTTGTTGATGTCGTAGAAACCTTCGACCGGTTCGATGTGGATGATCGGCAGCACCTAGATCGCCGAGAATGCCGACGGTCAGCTCCTTTCCGGCCACATAGTCCTCGATCAGCGTGTCCTTGCCGAACTTGCGGGCGTCTTCGATGGCGGCGTCGAACTGGGCTTGGTCATGACAGATGTGCACGCCCACACTGGATCCTTCACGCGGCGGTTTAACGACGAGCGGGAGGCCGATCTCCAGAGGCTGGCTGCCATCGGTGAGGTAGTTCTGCGAACGCGGTGTCGGCACGCTGGCGGCGATGAAGCATTCCTTGCTCAGCACCTTGTCGAAGGCTACCCGGCTGCTCGCCACACCTGCGCCAGTGTAGCGGAAGCCACGCTCTTCCAAAATCGCCTGAATCTGCCCGTCTTCGCCAAAGGTGCCGTGAATCAGGTTCATGGCGATGAAGGTGTCCGCCGGCACTTCGAAATCCGGACCGTTGACGTCGATCTCGACCACATCCGCGCCCTTGCTGCGCAGCGCTTCGGCCACGCTTTCGGCGGTCTTGAGGGAAACTTGGCGTTCGGAGCCGGGGCCGCCCATGAGCAGGGCGATTTTCTTGTTCGTGAGGTCGAGCATGGTGCGCAGATATGGAATGAGGCGGGCAGATTGGCAAAGGAAAGCTGGCAATGTGTGGCCATCGCACGTCTTTCCTTAAGATCGTCTTCATCCTCGCCTGCCTGGCCAGCTGGCAATGTGTGCGCCATCCGGCACGTCTTTCCCTCATCGCTGAAGCTGCGCCTGCTTTTTCGCCCTCCTCCGCCGGAAACCGTCAAGGCGGCGGACTACGATCTGCTGATCACCAATGCCCGGATCGCCGATGGCACCGGGCACCGCTGGTGGATGGTAGCATCGCGGTGAAGGGCGGAAAAATTGTCGCGGTGGGGATCAAAGTGCGCCGCGGATGCGACCATCGATGCTGGCGGCAAAGTCGCCGCGCCGGGGTTCATCGACGTGCACACCATTCGGAGGATATTAGCAAGAATCCCGCCGCGGAAAACTTCCTGCGCATGGGTGTGACGACCATCGTCACCGGCAATTGTGGCAACTCGCGCACCGACGTGGCGAAGTTCTTCGACGAACTCGTCGAGGTCAAGGTTGCGCTGAATGTCGCCACGCTCATCGGCCATAATTCAGTGCGCAAGCAAGGCATGGGTGGCATCTTCATCCGCGCACCTGACGCCGCACAGCTCGAGACGATGAAGTCGCTTGTCGATCAGGCGATGAAGGATGGCGCTGTCGGACTCAGCACGGGATTGATCTACGTTCCGGGAACCTTTGCCAAAACAGACGAGATCATCGCCCTCGCCAAGGTCGCCGCCGCGCATGATGGCATTTACGTTAGCCACATGCGGCATGAGACGGTCAAGATATTCGAGGCGCTGGATGAGTTTCTTCGCATCGTGCGCGAGTCCGGCTGCCGCGGCGAGGTTTCGCATCCTCAAACTCTCAGGTCCCAGCGCTTGGGGTCGCTCCGCAGAAGTGCTCGCCGTGCTGAACAAGGCGCGGGCAGACGGCTTGAAGGTCACGCATGATCAGTACGCTTACACCGCCTCGAGCACTGGCTTGCGGCAGTTGATTCCTGACAGCGCTCTCGAGGGCACGCGAGACGACTACATCGCACGGATCGCCGATCCAAAGCAGAAGGCAGACATCATCAAGCAAATGGCCGAGAACCGCGAACGGCAGGGCCGCAAGGACTACTCGTATGCCGTCATCGCACGCTTCGCAACGGACCGCACGCTCAACGGCAAATCGGTTCCCGAGGCGGCGAAGATCGTGCGTGGCAACGACACGCTGGAAGATCAGATCGAACTGATTCTCGACATCGAAGCACGAGGCGGCGCGAGCGCCGTCTTCCACGGCATGAGCGAGGATGATCTGCAGGCCTTCATGAGCAATCCCTTCACCATGACCGCCAGCGACGGCGGGCCGCGTCGCCTCGGTGAGGATGTGCCGCATCCCCGCAGCTACGGCAACAATGCCCGCATTCTCGGGCGTTACGTTCGCGATTTGAAACTGCTCAGCATCGAGGAAGCCGTGCGCCGCATGACCTCGCTGCCCGCACGAACTTTTCATCTCAAAGACCGCGGTGAACTAAAGCCCGGAGCCTTTGCCGACATCGTCATCTTTGACCCCGCCAAAGTCACGGATCCCGCGACCTTCAGCGATCCTCATCACTATGCCGAAGGATTCAGCGACGTCATCGTGAACGGCGGCGTGGAAATCCGCGACCGCACGCTCACTAATGTTCGCAGCGGCGGACCGTTGAAGCGCGTGGACTGACGTCGCCGTTTCTAGAACATTCGGGGGCGGAAGCCACGTCCGCAGTCGATCGCGAAGCACCTGACGGGTTTGTTTCACCCATGCCGACCCGCATGTTGCAATCATGAGCCGCCGCCCCGATGAAACGCCATGCCGTCCTCCACGCCACGCCTTCTCATTTGCACCGACCTGGACAGGACCCTGCTGCCAAACGGTCTGCAACCCGAGTCTCCCGCAGCATTGCCGACGCTGCGACGGCTGGTCACTCGCCATGAGGTCGCTCTTGCCTATGTCAGCGGCCGACGTCTGGAACTGCATCTGGAGGCGATGCGAAGCTATGACGTGCCGAAACCGGACTACATCATCGCGGATGTGGGCGCTTCCATTTATCATGACGAAGGCGGCTCGTGGAAACGTGACGAGCTTTGGTTCGCAAGGCTCTCCGCAGCCTGGCAGGGGCGTGAATGGCAGGATGTCCTGCCGCTTCTGAGCCACATCGAGGGTCTTGTTTTACAACCGGTGGAGGCACAAGCACCGCATAAACTCAGCTTCAACGTGCCGAACATCGCCGACCACGCCAGACTTCTCGAAGAAGTCAAAACGCGACTGTCGAAAAATGAAATCCACTCCCATCTCATCTGGAGCGTGGATGAAACGGTCGGGATGGGTCTTCTCGACGTCATGGCGGAAGGGGCGACGAAGCTTCACGCTGTTGAATGGCTGATCTCATGCACCGGAACACCGCACGAGCGCGTGCTATACGCGGGAGACAGCGGCAACGATCTAGAGGTGCTCACCAGCGGTATCCGCTCCGTGCTCGTGGCCAACGCCACAAATGAAGTACGCATGGAAGCCATTGCCGGCAGCGCCGTACACCCGGAGTCACTTTATCTGGCAGGAGGCGACACGCTGGGCATGAACGGCTGCTACAGCGCCGGAATTCTGGAGGGAGTATTGCACTTCTTCCCGGAACTGGCGGGATGGATGACGGAACCGCAAACGGATTGAAGAACGCATTCGCTGCCCGAAAACGCAAAATGCGCTTTTTCGACGCGAGCTGGCATTTGTACTGCAACCCCAACCCATCCTGTGCTACCCAGCAGGATCATGAGAATCCAACTACACAGCCTGCACGGCCTGTTCCGCGGCAGCGACGTCGAAATTGGACGTGACGCCGACAACGGGGGACAAATCGTCTATGTTCTGGAACTGGCGAAGGCGTTGAGCGAACGCGAAGACGTCTCCCACGTCGATCTGTTTACGCGAAGAATGGACGACCCTACTGTGGGCCCCGACTACAATGTCGCCGTCGAACATGTCAGCCCGAAATTTGACATACGGCGCATCCCCTTTGGTGGAAAAAAGTATCTGCCCAAGGAAAAGCTCTGGACGCACCTCGACGAGTATGTGGCCAACGCCCTGGCGCACATCAAGCAGGAGAAGGTCATTCCCGACTGGATTCACGGTCACTACGCGGACGCCGGCTACGCGGCGGCGGAACTTTCCTCCGTTCTCAACGTGCCCTTCTGCCAAACCGGTCATTCGCTCGGAAAGCCGAAGCTGCGCAAGCTGCTCGACTCTGGCATGAGCGAAGAGGAGGCGCACGCGAAGTTCCGCTTCGACAAGCGATTCGCCGCGGAGGACGTCACGCTCGTCAACGCGGAGTTCATCATCACCTCGACCTCGCAGGAAATCTCCACTTACGAAGTGTATGAAAGCTTCGAACGCGCCGAGTTTCATGTCATTCCGCCCGGCATCGATTTCGAGCGCTACTTCCCGTACTATCAGGACCTCGTCGCCCCGCATGACATCCCCGTCGGACGCATGCGCGCCAAAATTGCCGCCCGCGAGAGTCTGCAGAACTTTCTCTCCCAGCCGGACAAGCCGTTCATTCTGGCGCTCTGCCGTCCGGACGCGAAAAAAAACATCGACGGACTTCTGCACGCCTACGGCACCGACAAGCAGCTTCAAGCCCTGGCCAACCTCGTCATCTTCGCTGGCATCCGCAGCGACATCGAACGCATGCCCGAGGGCGAGCGCCAAGTGCTCACCGAACTGCTGCTCCTTATGGACCGCTACAACCTCTACGGAAAGCTGGCCATCCCAAAGCGTCACGACGTCGAAAGCGAAGTTCCGGAAATCTACCGCCTTTGTGCGGAACGAAAGGGCGTTTTCATCAACATCGCCCTCACGGAACCCTTCGGCCTCACGATTCTAGAGGCCACCGCCTCCGGCTGCCCGGTCGTCGCCACCCAGGATGGCGGCCCGGCTGAAATCCTGCCCAAATGTCAGAACGGCAGCCTCGTGCCGCCGACGGACACCGCCGCCATTCAGGCCGCTCTCCGCGAACTCCTCGTCGATCCCGAGAACTGGAACACGCTGTCTCATCGTGGCATCGAGAACATCCAGAAACACTACAGTTGGCGGTCGCATGTCGCCCGTTACATCGAACTGGTGAAGGAGAATCTTGGCGCTTCGAGCGGATTGGGTAAAAAGAACGCCGTTCAGAATCCGCGCATCTACGAAAGACTGAAGGTGGCGGACCGCATGGTCATCACTGATGTCGATGGGACGCTCGTCAGCGAGACCGGTGACTTCAGCGGGCTCGATGAGTTGAAGCAGCTGCTGCGCGAACGTGGAAACTCTTTTGTCTTCGGCGTGGCCACGGGCCGCTCCCGCGAAAGCGTCGAAGCACTTTTCCGCGAGCATGGTCTGCCCGATCCGGACGTCACCATCTGCGACGTTGGCACCCGCATCGGCTACGGATTCAAAGAAGTCGACGTCGACAAGGCGTGGGAGGAGCACATCGACTTCCGGTGGAATCCAGACGCCTTGAGAGAGGTGCTAAACCAGGTTCCCGGATTGAAGCTGCAGGAGCCTCATTTGCAGTCACGTCGCAAGATCTCGTACTACATCGATCAAGCTGCCATGGATCAAGGTCTCGACGAGGAGCGCATTCGCGGACTGCTGGGACGCCATGCTGCAAACACCAGCATCATCATCACCCACGGCACTTTTCTCGACATCCTGCCGAAACGCGCGTCCAAAGGCCGCGCGGTCCGCTTCATTGGCAATAAATGGCACATCCCGCTCAATCGCACGGTCGTCATCGGGGATGCAGGAAACGATCTCGATATGTTCACAGGAGCCACGCGCGGGGTCGTCGTCGGCAATCATTCACCGGAACTGGAAGTCCTGCGCTCGCAGGCCCGCGTCTATTTTTCAAACCGTCCCTCCGCAGCCGGAATCCTCGACGGCTTGCGTCACTTTGGCGTTATCAAAGGCTGATTCCTCCCGTCCCATCACCCCCCGATTGAGCGAATGAACCCCGCCACCAAATCCACACTCATCTCACGCCAGAGCGCCTCTTCCTTTGAGCGCATTCTTCCGCGTCTGCGGGAGAGATTTGCCGAAGTCCCTGAACCCGAGTGGCAGGTCTTCACCGCGCGCATGAAGCTTCACTTCGATCCGCTCTTCAATCTGCTTCACCAGCTCTACAGCGGTCACTATGATTTTTTCTACCACCTGGAGCAGATCATGATGGCCGCCACCCGCATGTGGGTGGAAAGGCCGACGGAACTCAAAGGGCTGGACGCGCAGCGCGAGTCGGACCCCCTCTGGTACCGTTCGAATCAGATGATCGGCTACATTGTTTATGCTGATCAGTTTGCCGGCGATCTCAACGGCATCCGCGAACGCATTCCCTTCCTCGCAGAGCTCGGTGTGACCTATCTTCACATCATGCCTCCCTTCAAGTCACCGGAAGGCGACAACGACGGCGGCTACGCGATCAGCAGCTACCGCGAGATCGATCCCGCTCTCGGTACGATGGGAGATCTCAAACAGCTCGCCTCGGATCTCCGCAATCATGGCATCAGTCTGTGCCTCGACTTCGTCTACAACCACACCTCCGACGAACACGAGTGGGCGCAGAAAGCCCTGAAGGGCGATCCCGATTTCCAGGACTACTACCGCATGTTTGACGACCGCGACATGCCGGACCAGTTCGAGAAAACGGTGAACACCGTCTTCCCGGACGAACATCCCGGCTGCTTCACCTACCGCACCAGCATTCGCAAGTGGGTCTGGACCACCTTCAAGAACTACCAGTGGGATTTGAACTACGAGAACCCCGTCGTCTTCAGCAAGATGGCGGAGGAGATGCTCTTCCTCGCCAATCAGGGCGTGGACATCCTGCGCCTCGATGCCGTCGCATTTGTTTGGAAGCGCCTCGGCACGAACTGTGAAAACCTCCCGGAAGCCCACCTGATCATCCAGGCCTTCAACCTGCTCGTGCGCATCACCGCACCCGCTCTCGTCTTCAAGTCCGAAGCCATCGTGCATCCCGACGAGGTGGCCCGCTACATAGCGCCCGGCGAGTGCCAGCTCTCCTACAACCCGACGCTGATGGCGCTGCTGTGGAACTCCGTGGCCACACGCGAGGTGGAGTTTCTACGCCACAGCATGATGAAGCGCTTCTCCATTCACCCCGACTGCGCATGGGTGAACTACATTCGCTGCCACGATGACATCGGCTGGACCTTCGCCAACGAGGACGCAGAGGAGATCGGCATCAACGCCGCCGACCACCGACGCTTTCTCATCGACTTTTACACCGGTAAGCATGAGGCCAGCTTCGCGCGCGGCCTGCCCTTCCAGCTCAATCCGGTCACCGGAGACGCGCGAATCTCCGGCTCCACAGCCTCTCTTGCCGGACTCGAGAAGGCGCTCGAAAAGGGAGACTCCGAAGAAATCACGCTCGCCATCCGCCGCATTCTCCTGCTTCACGGCGTCATTTTCACCATTGGCGGCATTCCGCTCATTTACGCTGGCGACACCCTGGGCACTCTGAATGACTACAGCTACCGTGACAACCCGGAGACCGCCGGTGACAGCCGCTGGGTCCACCGCCCCGTCTTTGATCTCGAAGCTGCCGAAAAACGGCTGCAGCCGGGCACCTACCAGAACCAAATTTTCCAGGGCATCCTGAAACTCGCACGTGTGCGCCGCATCAATGCGGCCTTCGACCGCTCGGACACCGAAATCATCGACCTGCAAAACAAGCATGTGCTCGGCTACTTCCGCCATCATCCGACGCAAACCGCGCTCGTACTCGCAAACTTCTCCGATTCGGAAGTGGAACTCTCCGGCACTCGCCTGCGCCAGTTGGGCCTCCGTCGCACACTGACAGACCTCATCACCGGACAGGTCATCACCGCCTCCGATTCGCTGAAGATGGAAGGCTGCCGCTTCATGGTGCTCGTCGGAGGCCCGCGTTAGTCGAGCGCCGAACTCTATTTCACTGCCCCAGGCTCACGCGACGGATTCTCATACCAAACCACGCCAAGCTGATCGCGCTCCTCGCAGGTGATGACGTCCAAGTCTCCGTCTCCGTCGAGATCGAGGGTCTGCATCAGGTCGTATTTCAAACCTTCGGGACCGCCGAGCGCGTGCTGCTTCCACGGACCATCACGTTGCTGCTCCAGCCACACGATGCCCTCCAGCTTTCCTTTGGCATTCTCGCAGGTGAAAAACAGGTCAGGCAGCGAGTCACCATTCACATCGGCGATCTTGGCGGCCTTGGCATCCCCGAGATAGGTGCCGTCGAGCGTCAGGATCCGCTCGTCCCATCCTCCGTCCGCCTTTCGCAGGCAGATCACGATTTCCACCGGCTTGGCGGCCACGACGACATCGTCCCGGCCATCGCCATTCACATCGCCGATGTCGGCAAACATCACCTGTTTGCCCAAGCCGCCTACGGCATGCTCCTTCCATGCTGCGTGATCGCGATTCGCCGCCGCACCGGGATTCTCGAGCCAGAAGACACCGGTTCGTTTGCCTTTGCGATCGCTGAACAGTGCATCCGCATCGCCATCGCCGTCCATGTCATGCGGGATGACGGACATGAGCCAGCCGGCATCGCGCAGCTTGTGGTAGCTCCATGCCGCAAGGTCATCCGGATTCGCTGGCGCCTGCAACCAGCCAACCGCAGCGCCGTCCCCCTTCGATGCAAGCAGCAGGTCGGCCCCATGCAATCCGTCGAGGTCGAGCGCCGCAGCCTGCATCCACATCTGCGTGTTCGTAGCTGCAGGAAAAGGGTCGGTGCGCCATTGACCGTCGACCTGACGATGCCAGAAAAGCGTCCGCGTCTTCCCCTCGGTCCCGCTGACGACCTCGAGCCGTCCATCGCCATCGAGATCGGTAAAGATGGCCTCCTCCACGTTTTTGACCTTGCCCACTGTCGTATGCGGCCACGCCTCCCGCACCTTGGCGACGCCTGGATTCACATACACCCGCACCACACCGCCTTCCTCCCAACCCGTCACGACGTCTAGCAGTCCATCGTTATTGAAGTCGCCGAGTTTCACCCCGTCCGCACCTTCCGAAGTGCTGTCGATGGTGTGCCTCGCCCAAGGTGAACCCGGAACACTGACCACGGTGTCATCAGCCGTGACTGGTAGACGCAGCAACAGGACAAAGACGAGAATCGAACGCATGCGCTACTGAACGGTCAAGAAAGCCAGCAAATCGCGCAATTCAGCGTCGGTGAGTGACATCACGAGTCCGGGCGGCATCAACGAGGTTTTCAACTCGGTTCGGCTGACGATGTCCGTTTCGGGAAAGGATTTCTCCTTGCCGGTGAGGTCGCGAAACACCTCGGTATTCGACGAGCGCAGCAGGATTCCCATAAACTCGGTGCCGTCCTTGAGCTTCACGAGTGACGGATAAAACTGCGGCGCGACTTCGCGATGCGGCTCGAGAATCGAACGTAGGATGGCGGCACGATCGCCCTGCTGCGAAACAAGGGTGAGATCCGGGCCCACCACATTGCCACGGCCGCTGTGACGATGGCAGGTTGAGCAAAGGGCGACCTTCGTGTTGAAGAAGATGCGCCGGCCGGTGTCGGGATTTGCTTTGCCCGGCAACGCATCGAGCATTTTCAACCAGGCGTCGGTGTCGTCGAAAGCGGGCCTGCTGGTGCTGGGCGTGAAGCCATCGGTGAATCGTAGAGCACGCCTGGCTTCATCTTGAATGATCGCGTTGTCACTCGTCTTGAGCTTTTGCAGCAACGCCGTGTCATCGACGCCCAGAATCGCCTCGGCGCGCAGTTGCGGGCTGCGCTTTTCATCTGCCGCGATCTCAGCACTGGCCCTGCGTGCCGCCAGTGTGCGCACGGCTTCAAGTTGCAACACGGGATCATCGCTCGCGGCAAACTGGCGCAGCAGATCAAGCGTGAGCTGCTTTTGATCCGGTGGAACAAGCCGCAGCGCGTAACCTTTGATCCGCGCCGGCGTCTGCGGATTCGTGATATGGCCGATCAACACGGCGGGATTCGTCACACCCGCGCCCGGATCGTCGCGCAAGGTGTTCACGGTGGCCAGCACGGCCTCAAAGAGCCGGAAACTGAGCTTGGGGTCGGCAAGCATGGCCTCAACCTGCGGCAGGAACTTTTTCAACACCGCGTCGGCCGTCCAGCGCAGACACTCGAAACGCATTTCAGGATCGGGATCGTCGAAGAAGGCACTCACCCACTTCTCATCGTTCAAATCGATCCGACGCATGGCCACCAAAGCCCACACGCGATCCTGAGGCGCGAGCCCTTTCACGGCGTCGATCGTCAAACCGGAGCGTGAGAGCGCGGTGAGCGCGGCATCCGACAGATAAGCATCTGATCCGCGCGCGAGTTCGAGCAACTTTGCTGTTTCGAGCTTCGCCTTGCCCTCGCGCAGCTTGCTTGCGAGTTCGGCCTCGGGCGTGGGCAGATCGTTCTTCTCCTTGATCCACGGAGCGCCGGTGACTTCGAGTTTCCAGAGCCGGCCGCGTTTGTGAATCGGATACGAGGAGAAGACCCAGTCGTTCAAATAGAACACCCCCTTGCCTGCATCGACCATGCACGTCGGGCGGAAATAATCGCTGCCTCTGACAATCGGGATGCGCTCGGAGGTGTAGCCCGCGCCTTTTCGGGTGAGAGGGAAATAGTCGATGCTGTGATCGCTCCAGCTCGGGATCAGCACGCCGCCACCGAATTCGACGATGGCACACGGTGCTTCGCCGGACGGATGCACCATGCCGATCGTGCCGCGCAGTTCGCCGTTCATGCCGACGAACGGATGCACCGGCGCGCTGCCATAGACCCACTGGAAACCGTAGTCCGCGCCTTCAACGACGTTCAGCAAACGACACGGCGGCCGGCTGCCGGGATCGTTTTCCGCCGCGAAGATCTCGCCATCAGCGCGAACGAGCAGCCCAAAAGGATTCCAGAAGCCGCGGGCAATGCGGCGCAGGTTTTTGCCATCAGCACTGCAGCGCAAGACACCGCCCTCGCCACGTCCGCTCACCTTTCCGCCATCGGTGCCGGTGAGCGTCCAGTCTTTGCCAAAGTTCTCACCCAGTGAGAAGACAAGACCACCATCCGGATGCCAGGCCATGCCGCTGAGCCCGTTGTGCGGATAATCGGCCACGGTATCGAGCGTGGCGAGGTTCTCCTCCGTGTCGCCGACGCCGTCACCATTCGTGTCTTTGACGCGCAGCACGCGATCACGCTCGGCGAGGTAGATCCACCCGTCAGGCCCGCATTCGACGTGCATGGTGGCGTCGGTCTTGTTGTAAAAGACACGCCGGTTCTTGCCGTTCGCATCAAAGACCAGCACTTCGTCGTGCTCCGGGCCGTCGTAATCACCCGGACGAAAGTGCGTGTGGCATGCAATCGTCCAGATGTTGCCCTTGTCGTCCACATCGATGCCCGTCGGAGTTACCAAGTCAGGGTTCTCGACCAGCAGGGTGAGTTTGACGCCGGGCTGCAACGTTTCGATCTGCGGTGCCAGATCAGCGGGCACCTCAGGCGACTTATCGGGAGACGTGCGCGCGGCATGCAAAGACGCCGTAGAAACGAGGAGAAAGGTCAGCAGTGGTTTCATGAGAATCAGACTTGAGGACGACGAACGGCAACGGCTTCGACCTCGTATTTGAGCGACGGCGGCAGGCAGTTCGTGATCGTTGTTCGTGCAGGCGACGGCTGCGGGAAGTATTCGCGGTAGAGCTGGTTGTAGAGCGGCAGGTCGGCGTCATCGCGCACATAGTTCCGCGTCTGCACGACGTGCTCAAGATCACTGCCTGCGGCTTCGAGCACCTTGCGCACGTTCTCGATGCTGCGCCGGAACTCTCCCTCAAAGCTGTCGCTGATGATGTTACCGGACTGATCCACGGAGGCCTGGCCGGAGACAAAGATCAGATCTCCCACCACCACACAGGGGCTGAAGGGCAGATGCGAGGTGGGCGTGTCAGGAAGCTGCGGATAGGAGACGTTCGGGTGGGTCATGGCTGAGTGAAGATGAACGCTCCCACTCCCGCCACTTCATCACGCGATCAACTCCGCAATCGGTCTGCCATTTTCCACGATGTGCACCGGACGGCCGTTGAGGTCGTCGATCGTCACCTTCGAGTAGTCGATGCCGAGGTGGTGATAAACGGTCGCGAGGAAGTCGCTCGCGTTGCACGGACGCTCGACCACGTCCTCGCCGCGCTTGTCGCTCGCGCCGATAACGCCGCCGGTTTGGATGCCGCCGCCTGCCCAGATGTTGGTGAAGGCACGCGGCCAGTGATCGCGGCCGGGTTGCAGCGTGCCGGTCGGGCCGCTGGCATCACCCGCTCCCGTGCTGCGGTCGAAGCTGATCTTCGGTGTGCGTCCAAATTCACCCGTGACGACGACCAGCACCTTCTTGTCGAGCCCGCGTGCGTAGATGTCTTCGATGAGCGCCGAAACGCAGCGATCGTAGGTCGGCATGCGAAAGCGCAGCGCTTCAAACTGATGCTGGTTCACCGCGTGGTCATCCCAGTTGTTCACGCGGCCGCACAGCGGTCCGTTCAGATTGCTCGTGACGATCTCCACGCCCGCTTCGACGAGACGACGTGCCAGCAGCAACTGCTGGCCCCAGCGATTGCGTCCGTAGCGGTCACGCGTGGCCGGATCTTCCTTGCTCAGGTCAAACGCATCACGCGTGTGCGGATTCGTCAGCAGCGTGGCCGCCTGCGCTTCGAATTCATCCAGCGCACCCAGTTCGCCTTCGCGGTCGAACGCACGCTCCATCTTGTCCAGGCTCTTGCGCAAAGCGAGCCGGTCGCTCAGGCGGCGCGTCTCGGCCTCATCATCCATGCCGATGTTCGGCACTTGGAAATTTGGACGATTCGGATCGTCGCTCACGCCGAAGGGCGCATAGGCATCGCCCAGATAGGCGGGACTCGAATATTCCGGCGAAGGCGGCGGCACGCCAATGTAGTTCGGCAGCGGATTGCTGCGCCCGCCTTCCTTGGCTCGCAGATAATGCGCCACCGACATCCAGTCCGGCAGTCGCGGCTTCGGCTTGTCGCGCGTGTCCTTGTCCCCGGAGAACATCTGCATCGTGCCCGCCGGATGACCACCGGCACCTTGATGCATCGAACGCAGCACCGTGAACTTGTCCGCGATCTTCGCGTTCATCGGCAGCAGTTCGGTGAAGTGCGTGCCAGGAATCTTGGTGCTGATCGTCTTGAAGGGGCCGCGATACTCGCTGCTCGCATCCGGCTTCGGATCGTAAGTGTCGATGTGCGACTGACCGCCCGGCAGCCAGACCATGATGATCGATTTACGCTCGCTCTTAGGCTTCAGCGCATTCTCCGCCCGCAACTTCAACAGTCCCGGCCAGCTCAATGTCGCCATGCCAGTCAAACCAAACTGCATGAAACTCCGCCGCGACACGGGACCGGCGCAACGAACGACTGAAGGAAGCTGAATGATGGAGGACATGTGTGGGAACCTACGTCCTTGCTCCCCCTTGTTTATCGCGGGATGCCGCCTGACCTCGTCTCGAAAAACATGGAGTTCATGGCGCTACAAAAACGCTCGGAGGCGTTTCAATACGATCTGTGCTCTCTCATGACCATTGGTATGTCCCGGCAAAGCACTGAGAAAATCGGGATTGGAAACCAGCATGCCAAAGGTTTGTCGCAGAAAAGCTCCCACGGCCTCAGTGCTCTCCGCAATTTCTTCCACGCACTCCGCACGACCATCCACAACGGCTATGATGTCCTCGATGTCCTGATGGTAGTAATCCGGTGCTCCGCTGGCTAGACGGCCGCGATTGAACCACGCTTCCAGTTTTGTCGCGATCCACGAGGGCGTGGACGCACGCCAGATCACCACGTCATCAAGCTTTTCCTGCACCGGATCTTCCATCACCGAGGCAAACCAGCGGTTACCCGCGTCGATAATACCAGGGCTGGAGCACAGGAAGTCCACGCGCCAGTCGCCGTAAAACAGCGCGCAGGCTGGTTTGTCGAGTGTGATATCGTCTTGAAAGCCGGTGTTCAGCAAGTCCTGCCGGATGTAGGAATACTCGCCGAGTGTCGTCACTGAAAAGACCACATCCACATCCTTCGTGGGTCGTGCAGGCGCTGCAGCTGGGTCTGTCAGCAGCAGCGGCACCAATCCACCACCGATGAAAACAAACCGATCACGACGTGCCTTCGCGATAGCGAGATGAATGGCGCGGATGGCACGTCGGCTTTCAGCAGCGGAGATTTTCATGAGCGGAGCAGTTGGGTTCGCAGCCAGTCTTCCCCAAGACGACGCAAACGATGCGTCGAGCAACGGATCAAGTCGAGTGCGGCGAGAGCCTGATGCAGCATTTCATCCGCCAGCGCCGCTTGGGGTACTGTGCGATAAAGCGGTACGATACCAATGCCGCGCACGATCCCCTCGGCGTGCGGCCACACCCAGGTTTCGCCTTCCAGCACACTTTGGCTGCCTTCATTCAATCCTGGGGCACCCGTTCCCGTTGGCACGCCACGTTGCGCACTGCCAAAAGTCAGCGGGAAGACATACTTCAACGCGTGGAAGAAAAACTCCTCACAGGCAGCGCTGGCAGGCAGCCAAGCGAAAGCCTGTCCATCTCCCTCATGCGAACGCGTCAGCAACCCACTCGCCAAACACCGCTTCACGGCCGCATGTGTCTCTGAGGCGCTTAGCAACGTCCACAGACTCAGCAGAGGATAGGACACGGTTTCCTCACGCTTTCTCGCGATCAGCAGGCGGCAGAGAACAAGGATGTCTTGCGGTTTGAGCATTCTTGGCCATATTCGATTCGCGAATCGCGAATTGCAAATGCCTTCCTCGCCAAATCAACCTCCTCTTGATCGCCAGTTCCCCTGGACCCGGCATTGGCGGCTTTTGTCGGTCGACAAGGACACTGGTGGCAACTCCAGGGCTGATGACGACTGCGGCGAGGATGGCTTTCTCCAATTGCCAGAAGACTTGTTGCCGGACCTAGACACTCACTTTGAAACTGGCTTACGCACGTTATCCGAACTCCTGGCCTCACCTGCCGTGATCCTGCTGGGCAGACCCGGATCGGGCAAGTCCACCGAACTCGACATGGCCCGCGCAAGCGGGCTATTGGATCAAGAAGGTGCCCACTTGATCTACCGTCAGGCAAAAGCCTTTGAAGGTTTCGCATGTGACCTTTTGACCGAGGTGGATGCCAAGGGAGCGAGTGGCAACCCCGTCCGCCTCGTACTGGATGGTGCGGACGAACTGTTGATGGAGAATGCCAAGTTCCTCAACAGTCTGGAGGCCGGGCTTGAGGAGAGAAAGCGCAACGATAGCCTGTCCTCGCTGCAACTCATCATCACCTGCCGCGCCGCCGAATGGCCGGAGGGAAAGCTGGCCCACCTCTGGCCGCAGGCTCAATTCACCGTCGCCCGCCTCTGCCAGCTCGACTGGAAATCCGCCAATGACTTCGTCTCCAAGCACCTTGGTGACCAGACCCCGGCATTCTGGGACGAAGTGAGCTCTCTGAAAATCCACTTTCTCGCCATCTGGCCTCACAGCCTTGCCGCGCTCGTCGAATCGTTTCGTGCAAACAACGGGCGGCTGCCGAGCACGCTTTTCGAACTCGTCCAGCAAACGGCCCGCCGCCGCTGCGATGTGAACCATGGCGAAACTGACCAGGAACGCCGCGAGCGTCTCCATGAGCGTGATGTTCCGCTGGCTAGGAGCTATCGCCTCGCCTCCCACGCTGCCGCGTTGAGTTGTTTCTCCGGTCGGTCCATGCTCAGCGTCCGTCCAGGTGATGCAGGACCGGATTTCATCACGGCTGACGAGTTTCTGTCCGGCGTGGAACCGATGCCCGATGGCTCGATTCTTCAGCCCGAGTTCAAAGACCTCACGGATCTGAAACGCCTCGCCGTGTTCGAAAGCGTGGCAGGCGGTCAAAGGCTTGTGTTCTCCCACCAGCTCATGCGCGAGTTCCTCGCGGCATCCTGGCTGGCAGATCGAGGCGTCCCGGTCACGCAATTGGAGCAGCTTTTTGGCTGTCGCCGTGAAGATGGATCGTGGCGTCACTACCCGCAGCTCACCGCCGTCGCCGCCTGGCTTGCTTCCCACCCGGAGCAGAAGGACTGGCGCTACTTTCTCATCAAAAATGACCCTGCGGTCCTGCTCCGTGCCGATGCTGCCGGACTATCAGAATACGAAAAGAAAGAAATCACAGCCGCGCTGCTCGAATGTGTCGTCCGTGACCGTGCTGTGGATGCTGGCTGGAAGCACCATCAGCTTCGAGGACTCGCGTGTGACGGTCTTGCGGAGATTTTGCGCCCATACCTTCTCAACGATTCCGCAGAATACGAGGCTGCTCGCGGACTGGCAGTGGACATCGTCCGCGAGGCCAAGGTGAAAGCTGCCGCAGAGACTCTTTGGGAGGCGGTGCGTCCTCCGCATGCCAAGCAGCGTCCAGCCATGGCTTATGCGCTCATGGAAACATCCCATGACAACCACGAGCGCGAATGGACAGAAATCCTTGAAGGAGACATTCCCCTTGATGACGAGGGTGCGCTGCTTGGAGCAGCCTTGAAGGTCATGGTTCCATCAAAGCTAAAGGTGCGGGATGTTCTCCATCACCTCATTCCTGAGCAAGACTTTGGCATCATCGGCCTCTACACGCGGGTTCATGATCTCATGGTGGAACGCATGGAAAAGGCTGATGCGCTTCCAGTGGTGCGGCATTCAGCCACTCATCACGCCTCTGGTTTCAGCGAGTCCTGGAAGAGGAACCAAGAATCCATCCTGTCGAAAGCGCTCAAGTGGCTCGCAGAGGACATGGACCAACGGGAAATGATGTCCGCCTTTGTAGAATGGTGGCATGCGGCGACTGTGGGTCACAAGCACAAGCCTGGCTGGAATGACAAAAACCTAGGCCTGCCATCCCTCGGCTTTGATTCTGCCGAACGACGTCATCTCATGATCGAGGTGGCAGTGGATCACCCGAAGCTGGCCTACATGTCTGCCAAAGACTATTTCTGGCTCAGTCTGCGCACCTTTTTTGTCCGCCACCGAGAAGACATCATTTGGTTGGCCGATAAACTGAACGGAGAGAACTCCAGAAGCCAGCAAATCTGGGCTGCGCTGCTTTCCTCCGCCTTCTACCAACTCGCACAAACCGATGATGCCGCTTTGAAACACAAGTTGCAGGCAGCTTTCGAGAAATCCGGCGCTGTTCGAAGTTTGCTGCCCACTCCTGCGGAGGGGAGAACGGTTTTTGAGGAAATCGCGGCGCATTCAGCAGAGCAAAATAGGCAAATGGCTGAAGAAGAACTGGAGATGAAAAAGCAACAGCGTGAGTGGGACGAAGAGCGGCGGGAACAGCTTGAATTCCTATTTCAAGAAGCCCGCAGGCTCTATGACACGAATAATTGGAAGGCTTGGGAATGGCTTTCTGACGCGCTGTTCCATGAGCAAAGCCCTGGCGGCGGTGTGTTGGCGCTCAGCCATGTCGAGAAGATTCACGAACACAATCAGGCGTGGATGTATGACGCAGCACGGAGATGGCTTGCCCATGAAGCGCCATATTACCCTCAGGAGGAGAATTCAAATGCTGGTCGGGTTGGGATTACAGCCACTTGGGCGCTTTACGCTCTCTGGAACCGGCTAGAGGGTGATGGGGAGGTCTTGGCGGGCCTGCCTGCATGGCTCCCGCACATTTTCGACAACATGCTTCGCTCAAGTTGGGACTCAGGTGATTTCACCATTGAGAACTGCCTGCGGAAATTCAGCCAGGTCGGTTTGGACGCTCTCCTAGCTGTGTTCCGTGCCGACTACATAACCAACAGCTCCATGTGGTCATTGCAGCATCTCACGCCGGCTGCCAGTAAAGCCGTGCCAGGGATCAAACAGATGCTTTTGAACTCGCCTCCGCAACCAAAGGGTTTCCGCAACGCTCTGGCGTGGCTTGCAGCACATGCCCCTGAATCTGCCGAGCAAGTTGCCAGCCACTGGCTCAATCAACTGCACAACGACCGTTTAGAGGCATCTTACATTGCGCTGTTGGGTGCGATCATTCTCCATCTGAATGGACGACTCTGGAATCGTATCAAAAGCACGCTTTTGAACCAGCCTGAAATTGCTTCCCGAGTCCTTCTAACTGCTTTCAGTGACATCGGCTTTCACCTGCCGGAGCGAATGGATGTGAGCAAGTGGCCGACCGACTATCTTGCCGAGGTGGTGGTTCTGATGACCACAACTTTTCAGCCAGACCAGGATCCCAAAAGCAGGGCTGGTGGCCGGGCGTCTCTGGGTTTTAGCGGGGTCACACCCAGACAGGAAGTCACGCGCGCACGTAACACTCTGCTAACCACGCTAGCTGAACGTGGTGTGCCGGATGCTATCCGCCGATTGGAATCTCTCGGCCTCCAAGGAACAGAATTCTGGTTTCGGCATTTGCACTTGCGAGCGAGCACAGTCAATCAAGCCTCCCGCTGGCACCCCGTCCCGCCGAAAGACCTTCTCGCTCTTGCCGCAGGACACGATCTAGGCCTCGTAAAGGACAACGAAGGTTTGATGCGCACTGTGCTGATCTATTTGGAGGAGTACGAGCGCGACTTGCAGACGACAAGTCACTGGCGGGCGTTGCAGATAGACGATGAGGAGTCAATGTCCGACCACCTAGCGCTATGGCTTGAAGAAAAGCACGGCATCCAGCGCATCCGTGAAAATCAAACCCATGCGGGCAAACGGGAGGACGTGACCGTGGCCTTCAACCGAGCTGGGGAGCAACCGTTGACCGTCTGCATCGAGGTGAAGAAACACGACTCCGCCAAGCTGCTCGAGAAGATGGAAACCCAACTGCTCGAACTCTACCTCAAGGCCCAGAGAGGCCGCACCCACGGCATTTTTGTGGTCTTCTGGTTCGAGGACGGCGTTTCATCCTCGCATCCAGGCATATCCACTGCGGAACAGCTCACAACCTATCTTCAAGAGCAGGCAGCACGGCTTTCAATGGCACCCTACTTTCTGAAGAGCAAGGTGATCGACTGCCGCCGGATTCCGAGAATGAGCCGGAAGCAGAGCGCGAAGAAAACAACCAAGAACGCCGTGTCCAAAAAGGGCTCGAAACGCCCATAGTTACTTCGTCCCAAACGACGCCAGTTCCTTGCCATTCGTTCCGTCCCACACGCGCAAAACACTGTCTTCGCCGCCGGCGATGAGTGTAGCGCCGTTTGGCGTGCTGACGGCGGCCTGCATGTAGTCGGGGAGGTTGGCCATGGAGCGGACTTCGGCGCCGTCGTCGGTGACGATGCGCACGCGGTTGTCGCCGGCGGAGGTGACGATTTGATTCGTGGCACCGATGAACTGAAGCGACGTGACCTCCTTGGTCCAGCCTTCGATCTTCTTCTTCCGCTCGCCGATGATCATGTCCCAGGTCACCACGGTGCCATCCGCGCCGGCGGTGGCGAGCACACGGCCGTCGCTCCGGTAGGCGATGCCCATGACGTGATGCGTGTGGCCTTCAAACAGGTTCACCTGCTTGCCAGAGGCGATGTCGATGACGCGTGCGATCTTGTCGGCGGCACCGGAGGCGAGACGTTTGCCATCGGGCGAGAAATCGAGGCACAGCACCGTGTCCGTGTGATGCTCTTTCCACGTGTGCGTCGCCTTGCCGCTCGCGACATCGAAGAAGATGATGTCGCCGGAACGGGACAGCTCACCACCGCCGGTGGCAAGCGTCTTGCCATCAGGACTGAAGCGCACGGCATTGACGCGATCAGCGAAGAGCCCCTTCTGGTCGATCTTGCGCTCCAACGTCCATCGCAACGAAGTCCCCACGGTTTGCGTGCTGGCCTTGGTGGCGACAAATGATCCATCTGGCGCAGCCGTGATCATGGTCGTTGCGGCGACGTTGGCACCGCTCTCTTCGATCGGTGTTCCGGTCGCGGCGGCCCACACGCGCAGCGTGCCGTCGTCGAACAGTGAAGCCACACGCTGAGCATCGGCGGAAAAGGAAACCGCGACGGGCTTCGTGGTCGTTTTGGTCAACGACTGCTTCAAGGCGGCGAGATCGGCGGTGGCCTTATCCTGCGTCGTCTTCGCTGCGGTGATCGCGGTGTTCGCGGCGTTCACTGCCTTGGCGTTGGCGGCTTTCGAATCGGTGATGCGTTTCACATCGGCTTCAGCGTCCTTCACATTGCTTTCGGCGGCGGAAACGGCGGCGAGAGCGGAGACCTCGGTCATCTTGGCGGTGATGAGCTTGTCCTGCGCAGTTTTGAGCTCTTTGTCGAGTGCGGCGTCCGGTTTGCCGTCGGGCGCGGCTTTGATCTTCGCCGCGACTTCATCCACGGCCTTTTGCGCGGCGGTTTTCTCAGCCGTGGTGGGAGGCACGGCTTTCTGCTTCTCTGGCAACACCTTCTTCATCGTCACGATGGCCTCCTTGGCCTTGCCGAGGAGCACATCGAGCGCCTTGTCCTGCGCCTCGATGCGGGCGATCTCGCTTTTTTGAAAAGCCTGCTCCAGCGTCTGTGCGGCGATGGTCCAGTCGAGTTCTGCCATCTGTTTCGTGATCGCCACGCTGCCGCGCAGTTCAATAACCGGCTTGGCTGTCGCCGCATCCCAGACACGCACGGAGCCATCGTCACAGCCGGTGACGACCTGTTTGCCATCGGCGGACATCGCACTGCTCACCACGGCAACTTTGCCGCTGGTGGCGATCTTTTTGATCAAATCGGCGCTCGCAGGAGCCGACGTGTTTCTCGCACTATTCGCCGCCGGCTTGCCGGTGCTCATTTTCCAGATTTTCACTTCACGGAAGCTGCCGCTCGCCAGTCGCGTGCCGTCCGGACTGAACGCGAGCGACAGCACCAGCGCCCGATGCGCCGCGCCGTTCTTCTCCGCCGGATCGCTGATCTGCATCACGAGCTGACGCGTAGCCAGATCGTAGAGGAAGATCTGGTTTGAACGCCCGCAGGCGGCATAGCGACCGTCCTTCGTCATCGCCACGGTGTAGATGGGATCGACGCTGGCGGCGAATTCCTTGAGCACAACCGTTCTCTCCTGAATCACCGAGTCCTTGGCGCCCTGGTCGATCCATTGTTTGAGAATTGCGATCTCCGCGGGCGTGAGGTTCACCGCGCCGGACTTGTTGTTGCCCGGAGGCATCTCCATGTCGTGCTGATGCAGCGAAGCCTGCACCACGAGGCTTTGCATGCTCTTGCCCGGCACGATCGACGGGCCGTTTTCACCGCCTTTGATCATCAAGGCGGGCGTCTCCATGTTCAAATCGGCCTTCGTGGTCGTCTTGTTGTGACACGAGATGCAGTTCGCCTTCAGGAACGGATAGACGTCCTTGTAGAAATCGTACTCCGTCGCCGCCAGGGCGACAGACGACGTGCCAAGAAGAACGAGGATGGAGCGGAGGTTCATCACTTGCTGGCGGTGGTGACTGGCGCGGGTTTCACGGAAATGCGAACCGGCTCGGAGACGATGATGTCCACCGTGTCCTTCGGCGACGCTTCGGCGGTGACGGCTTTCATGCGCTTCGTCGCGCTGGCCATGGCGGCTTCGGCCTGCTTCTGCTTTTCAGCGGCGACCTTGGCGGCGTTCGCATCGGTGGCGGCCACCTGCTTGGCCTCCTCAGCAGCGGCGGTGGCGAGTTCCTCGGCCTTTTTCTGCTCCGCTTCGGCCAGCGGCACGGCGGCCGGGTTGTAGCTGTATTTGCAAATGCCGAGGCTGTAGAAAGCGATGGTGTAGTCGCCCGGAGCGACCTTCAGTGCTGCCAGATCGAGCGCTGCTTCGTGCGTCGCGGCCTTGATCGGAATGTCGAACTCTTTCAAACCGCTGAAGCCATCGCCGTAGGCCTTCACCTTGATCGAGGTGCCGTTGAAATCGTTCCGCCAGGTCACTTTGAGGGGAATCTTCAGCGTTTCGCCCGCCGTGGCTTCATACACCTTGTTCTCGGCAGCGGCGATGCTCACCGGCGACTTTTCGGAATCGGTGACGGACACTGGTATGTCAGCCATGAGGCGTGGTGCGGGAATCTCACCCTTCGCGTCTTTCACCGGCCACTCCATGCTCGCCATGCGGACCGGGCGTGTGACTTCCTTGCCATCGATCACCGCCTTGCCCGTGATGCTCGCCAAAGAGAAGCCGGGTTTGGCATCACCGGCTGCGGTGAGGATAAGATGACCGTAAGGTTTGCCCTTCGCGATCTTCAAACCGGCCGCGCTGACGCCCGGCGGCAGGTTGTCCATGCTGATCGCGATCTCGCCGTCGAAACCGTCACGGCGCTGGACGACGACTTCATACACACGCGAGTCACCGGCGCGCAGTGCCATCGGCTTCGAAAGCGCGGCGCGGTCGCCGTTGCGCAGCGTCATGTGCACGGCCCAGCCGGCGAGGGAGAAATCCGGCGCGGCCTGACGCACGATGAGACGATAGATGTTGTTCGCATCGCTGCGCGTGCCGCCGAAGAGATCGCGCACCTGCAGGCGATAGGTGCCGTCCTCCTTGATCTCAAACTTGCCGTTCACATCGGGCGAACCGGCGTCATACGGCGGGCCGTTGTAAGAGTAGCCGTTTGTCGTCACCTTCATCGGAGGCGCGATGTCATACAGTTCGGCCACGTCGGTGAATTTGCCGTCCTTCACCTGTTGCACGAGCACGAAGGGATCGGTGTTCAGCCCGAGGCGTTCGCTCGCGACCTCCACCCACCACGTCTCGCCCTTCTTGGCGGTGAACTCGAAAGTGTCCACATCCGCCGCCGGAAAGAAGGAGCCCGCGATGTCGCATGGCAGCGTGATCTTCTGCGCCTCCTTGTTGTTCGGCTCGGTTTCATTCGCAGCGGCCGTCGCGGCTAGCCCCACAGGCGGCCAGGACATCCGGCTCACAGTCGCCGTCTGCGGCTGACGTGGTGCCGGACCGGTTCCCGCCACTTCCTGCAACGCGAGGCGGTAGAAATGCCGCACGCCTCCTTGATAGGTCAGGTCGTTCACCTTGATCAGGTAGGTACCGTCCGCAGGCGGCGTGAAGTCGATCAAACCGCCGGTGCGATTCACCTTCAAATCACCGCCCTTCGCATCCGTGAGGATCAGTACAGGAGTGAGGCGCGAGATCAATCCCCGCCGCGGCACATTCGATCACCACGCGCTTTCCTTTGACGCCTTGGAACGAATAAAAATCCACCGCGGGTCGTCATCGTCGCGTTGCAAATCGATCCCATCGAAAGCGGCATCGCGGTTTCGACCGAGTTGTTCGCCTTCGTGCGAACCACCTCTGGCAGCGTGTTCACCGAAAACGCGCGCACCGACGACACGCCGAGGCGCGACATCACCCGTGCATCGTAGACACCCGGCGGCACATCCGCAGCGATGCTCACCGCGAACTTGTTCTCCGCCACCGGCTTCGCCGTGATCTTCGGCGACGAGAAGGTCAGCGCCGTCACGTCCTCGATGTTTTCGCCCGTGATCGTGACTTCCACCGTCTGTCCAGCCTGTCCGCCCATCGGCATGACCGTGAGCAACCGCGGCAGCGGCAGCGTGACCTGCTGGGCGAAGGCCGTGGCGGCGAAGAGGGCGAGGAGGAAAAGGGTTCGCGGGAACATGACCGCAAACCTACGCTCGGCCGACGTTGGTTCTTTACCCTCAGATTCAAAGCTTCAATTCGACAGAGTCTTGAGAAACTCGAGGACTTTGCGCTCAAGATCGTGCTGCTTGATGCTCCGCAGACGCTCAACAAGCTTCTGCACTCTGGATGGCAGACCGGCGGCGTGAGAAGACTCCAACAACAGGCGAGTCCGCGTCAAAAAAGTGTCAAAGTTAAAGGATTGCGAGTGAGTGAGCTCGATGATGAAGTCCATGTCCTTCTCCCGGCCTGCCATCAGCTTGCTTGCGGCAGTGTCGTGGATTTCGAGCGCCCACCATGCCGGGTTTCCCTCGGAATTCAGGATGGGCACGAGGCGATCCTCCCAACCACTCGGCAAAGTGACGATGCCTGCTCCGAGCGGATCGGCATAAACACCGTGCTCGGCGAAAAAGTCAGACTCGGGACCGCACTCATCGTCAATTACTGAGCTACGTCCGAAGCCTGGGAGGAGGAAATCTGCCTCAACGGAACGCAAAACAGGTCCTGGCAGCCACCCAATCTGTCCATGAGCTGACTGGCTGCCGACAATGACGATGCGTTCGAGCTGGGCGAGCGTCGCCACCTTCGACACGAGCATTTCCAGTGCTTCACGCCGCATGTTGGGACCACTCTTGAATGAGGTTGTCGCGAAGGCTGCGGTAAGCGGCCTTGGGAAGAATGCCGGTGAACGGACTCGACTGGCGCATGCGTGTCGCGTTTTCGGAGGTCGAGGTCAGCGCCTCAAGCAGTTGATCCATCCGGTTTTTGTCAAGAAGGGAAAGCCATTCGCGGACGGAAGCAGCCTCGCCTTCTTCGTAGTTCCCGCTCGCCAGCCAGCGTTCGGCATTCGCGCGGGCTTTTTCGAGAATGCCTGACTCCATGTCAAGCAGACGTGCGATTTCGCGATGCCGGGCTAGCGACAACGCATCAATGAACTCCTGCGACCACACAGACGCGTGGCCCGTCGAAGATGGCGCGACAGACGGAGGGGACATGAGCCAAGGCTAGCACACCCTAATGATGAATCACAACCCCTTTGAGCTGACGTTTGCCTGCGGACCAGAGTCTAAAACACTGACGCTTGGATCTCAAAATCAACGCCCCAAACCGTGACCTCGGTGAAGCGGCACGGACCGCCGGAATAGGCTTTACCACCCCAGATGCGGACATAGCGGGCTTTTTGACCCTGCGCTGGCACTCCACGGCCATAATTGGTTTCCATGTAAGTCGGATCGGTGCCTTTGCCCTGGCCGCAGGAGCCGTCGTCGTCTGAATTGAAGAGCGTGGTCACTCCTGTTTGGAATTCTGCGTCACCGGAGATCTGCACGATCACATCCTCGAAGACTTCGGGTGTTTGACGACGCGACCAAGTTCCTTCCCCATGCCAGAGCCAGATGTGATCGATGAAGCAGGTAGAGCCGAGATCGAGCTGAATCCAACAAGGCAGCTCACCAAACGACACCTCCTTGCCATCAGTCAGGCCCGTCTCAGCATCGCCATCGACAAGCCATGCCAATTGGCCCTGGCTCGGATGGCTTGAGGAACTCACAAGAGCTTGAGATGAAATGATTTCCGTAGCCAATGGCGCGGTGAACTGCTTGCGATCACCACTGCCTGCTGCGCCTGAAAATTCGGCAAGTCACAATCCCACGGCGCTGAAATGAAGACGGGCTTTGGAAAAACTGGTCTGATGACTTTGACAGCAGAAACCGGCTCATTGGCGGGTTCGCACTGGGCAAACACAAGAGTGACACCGAGCAACAAGAACAACCGGCTCATGGCCTGCCTCAATGATTGTACAAAAACTCCTTCGTGTTGATCAGCGCCCAGAGAAGGTCTTCATAGCCGTTGCGTTTGGCGCGCTGGGAGTCGAGCGGCTTGCCCTGGGCGTCGGTGCGCGGTTTGAGGAGATAACTCTCGGCGATCTTCACTTCATCGGCGGTGGGTTCGCGGGAGAAGGCGGCGAAATAGAGTTCGAGAATGCGTCTGGGCTCGGGCATCTCGGCTTTGGAAAGCAGTTCAGCGCGACCGCCGCTGGCGGTGAGCTTGGCCTTCACGTCGGACGCATTCATGAGATGCAGGCTCTGGGCGAGGCTGGCGGACTGCACGCGCTCGCATTCGCAGACGCTGGCGCCCTCGGGGCGGCCGAAGACCTTGAGGAAGGGCGACGCCTTGTTGTAGCTGTTGTCAGGCAGCGAGACGGCGCGCGTTCCGGGCGGCAGGTCGGCGAAGTCGGTCTTCGATCCGGTGACGGTGTCGATGCTGTCGAGCAGCACCTCGGCGGTCATGCGTTTCGGATAGAAGTGGGAGAAGGCCTGCAGATCGACGGCATTGTACTGGTTCGGCATCGCGCTGAGCTGGTAGGTGTGGCTCTGCGTGATGAGACGAACGACGGATTTGAGATCGTAGCCGCTGTCCGTAAAACTCTTTGCCAGCGCGTCGAACAGCTCCGGATTCGTCGGCGGATTGGTGTCCCGCAGGTCGTCCTCAGGTTCCACGAGGCCGCGCTTGAAAAAATGCTTCCAGTATCGGTTCACGAGCGACTTGGCGAAGAAGGGATTGTCCTTCTTGCTCATCCAGTCGACGAGCGCGAGACGCGGATCGTCATCGGGCGCGATGTCGAGTTCGGGCTCGCCCAGACCGGCGGGCTTGAGCATGACGCGCGTTTTGCGATGCTCCGTCTGCGCGACGCCGCGCTTGTGGAAAATGAGGTCTTCACCGGCAATGGCGGTCGGCTTGCGGCCGATCTGGCTGAAGAAGGCGGCGAGGTGGTAATACTCCGCCTGCGTCCACTTCTCGAAGGGATGATGATGGCACTGCGCACACTGCATGCGCACACCGAGGAAGAGCTGGGCCACGTCCTCGAGCTGCGTCGTCGGCTCCTTGACGCGCTTGTACCACGCGACAGGCGGATTGGAAACAATCGTGCCCGTGGAAGCGAGGATCTGGCGGACGATCTGGTCGTAAGGCGTGTTGGCCAGCAGGTTGTCGCGCATCCAGGCGTGGAAGGCGAAGTTCGCGGTGATGTCCGCCTTGTCCGAGCGCTGGTTCTTCAGAAGCGCGGTCCATTTGTTCGCAAAGTAGTCGGCGTAGTCGGGGCTGTTCAGCAGCGCTTCGATGACGCGGTCCCGTTTGTCAGGTGCCTTGCTGGCCAGGAAATCCTTCGTCTCCTCCATGGTGGGCAGACGCCCGGCGATGTCGAGCGAGACGCGGCGGAGGAAGGTGGAATCATCGCAGATGGGCGAAGGCGGCACGCCGATCTGCTTCAAGTTTGCGAAGACATGCTGGTCGATGAAGTTCTTCACCGGCGGTAGAGAATCGACCGGAGCGCCCAACGGCACCGAGACACTGCAAACGGAAACCTTGCCGCCGAAACGCACCATCACTGCCACATTGCCGGGGATGTCGAGCGTCTTGATGAGGCCCTGCTCGCTCGTCTCGGCCATGGCACGGTCGTTGGCTTCAAACAGCGCGAGCTTCGTCACGTCACGGCTGCTGCCGTCGGAATAGCGCGCCATCACTTTGAGCTGCTGCGTCGTTTTCACCTGCATGGTCGCACGCGCGGGCTCGACGACGATCTTATTGAGCTTCGGCTCGTTCGGCTGCGTGTAGGGCATGCCTTCGGCGATCCAGCGCACCAGCATCTGATAATCCTCGGACCCCGGCTCGATCTTTTTACCGCCGGTGTGCGGCACGATGGCGGCGCCTTTGGTGATCAGCAGACTTTCTTCCGGCGCCGGCGGAAACACGCGCCTCCCCTTCCCCTGCTTCACGATCGCCTCGTAATCTTCCTCGGGTTCAAAACCGAGCACGCTGAGGCGAAATCCGCGCTGTCCGGTGATCGCCTTCGCATGACACACGCCCGCATTGCACCCAGCCTTGGTGAGGATCGGCTGGATGTCGTTCACAAAGCTCAGCGGACGCGACGCCTCCGCCGAAAAGCAGGTTCCGGCGAGCATCGCAACGAAGCAGGCAAACAAGGGGGATTGGAGGGGCATTGCGGGAAACCTACGTGAGCAAACTGGCTTTTCTCGCTCGCTCCTCATTGAGCGAGGAAGCCCTTGGGCATCACCGCATGCACCGCGCCCATGATCCGCTCCTCGACATCCGGGGCGAACTTGGTGGGCCGGTCATAATAAACCATCGCGCCCGCGCCCTCGTAGCCGCCCTCGTCCAAAACACGACGAGAAGGCACGTAGCACGGCACGTCATTCGAATAGCCGTTCACCCACATTCGCGCGCGATCAAACTCGCGCTTGATGCGCAGCGAGTAGTCCACCGTGATCTCGCCGGGCAGGAAGACCATGGCCAGGTCGTCGCCGAAGCTCCAGCGCTGCACCAGATAGGGCAGATGCGTCGGGATCTGCTCGCCACGATCCAGCCGCGCGAGATTCTTCTTCGCATGATAGGCAATCGCCGCCTTGGGATCCGCCGCGAGCGTCTGCCATTCTTCACGCGTCGGCAGCGTGGCAAAGGCGAGGTCGATCTGCTTCGTCTGGCAGGTCATCGGCCCATTCACCGGCTTCATCTGTCCCTGCACCAGCCGCTTTGCCTCTGCCCCGAGATCTTCGCCGTATTGCTTCACGAGTTCCATCGTGCGCCGAGGATTGGGATTCTGATCCGCACCACAACCGATCGCGGTCAGCGCGATCGCGCCGGGGAACTCGCGCTGAAGCGCCTCCTGCGCACAACCCGCCCAGTCGCCGTGAATCTCGTCGATACCGATCGTCGTGCAGTGACACGCATAGCTCGTAAAAATCGCCCGCACCTTGCCGTCCGCGCCGGTCACACGCATCACGGGCAGATCGTGGTCCACCGGCTTGAAGGGGAAATTGCGACGGTTCGCCGCAAAGCCCACCTCGCCCACACTCCAGGCCAGCGTCGCCGGCTGACGATCAGCAAGGGCTGCAAGCGCCACTTTTTCGATGTTGTCGGTCAGTTCGCGTGTGTAGCGCTCGATGGCAGGCAGGTGCTCCGCCGGAATGTCCATGCCAAACAGATTTGGCAGCACGCCGATGAGCATGGGTGCGCAATGGGTGTGGCTGGAGCAGATCGCAAAGCGATCGGCGGTGACCTTCGTCTTCGCGCCGAGACGTTTCAGCACCTCGTCTCGCATCGATCCCGGCACGCCGACGTTGTCCACCGTCACCAGCACCGCCGGTCCGTCGTCATCACTGCCGATCGCGAGGGCTTTCGCAAAGATGTGCTGCGAGATGCCGGTGTTCGGCTCACGCCGCCCACCATAACCGCTGAGCCTGACCGGATAATCCGGCGTGATGTCCACGGATGCGGCTCCGGTTTGACGAGTGGTGTCGGCAGCTACGCCGAGGAGTGGCAGAAGAATGAAAACAGCGAGGAGACGATTCATGACTTTGATCCACTACGCGAGGACGACGGCAAGACTTGCCGCGTGGCAATGTCGCTTTGCCAGGAAAGCCCATGATGATCGGAGCCGTAAGGTCATGGCGCATGTTCACCATCCAGAGCAGCACCTCCAACCACCACCGCCGCAGCTTTTTGAAGGCCGGGGCGTTGGGCTTCAGTTCGCTCACGCTGGCGGATCTGCTGCGAGCGGAGTCGGCCGCGGGTCTGCGCTCTTCGAACAAGGCGATCATCAACATCCACCTCGACGGCGGACCGCCCCAGATGGACCTGATCGACCCGAAGCCGGATGCGCCGCGGGAGATTCGCGGCGAGTTCAAATCGTTGCCAACGACCATTCCGGGCCTGCATCTCACCGAGCTGCTGCCGAACCTGGCCGCGAATGCGGACAAGTACGTCTTCCTGCGTTCGCTCACCGGAGCGATGGGCAATCACGATGCCTTCCAATGCCAGTCGGGTTTTGGCGACAAAGAACTCGCCTTCATTGGCGGACGTCCTGCCATGGGATGCGTGGCGAACAAACTGCTGAGCAGCGCGCACGATGCAGCGCCCGTTTTCGTCGATCTCATGCAAGGCCGCCCGCTCGTGCGCAACAGCGCGCGCCCCGGATTCCTCGGCGCCTCCTGCTCGCCCTTTCGCCCCGACATTTCGCATCTGTTTCAGCGCGAGCTCGAGGAGGGCATGAAGGCGGAACTCGCACGCCGCGGTGCCCCGCATCATCAAAGCCTCGCGCTTTCACGCGATCTCACCATCGGACGCCTCGAAGACCGCGTCTCATTGCTGCGTGACCTCGACACGATCCGACGTGACATCGACTCCAGCGGCTCCATGCAGGCGCTCGATGAGTTTACCCAGCTCTCGCTCGGCATCCTGACCTCCGGGCGCTTTGCCGATGCGATGGACCTCACCAAGGAAGACCCCAAGGTCTTGGAGCGCTACACGCCGCGCATCGTCCGCCCGTCCGATGCCTACGCCTCCATGGAGAGCCCGAAATGTGCGCAGAAGTTTCTGCTGGCCCGCCGTCTGATCGAGGCCGGTGTGCGCTGTGTGAGCATCTCCATCAGCGACTTCGACACGCACTCGCGCAATTTCTCCTCCATGCGCTATCTCGGTCCGCTCATTGATCACGCACTGCACACGCTGGTCACCGATCTCGATGAGCGCGGCATGCTGCAGGACGTGATGATCATTGCATGGGGCGAATTCGGCCGCACGCCGAAGATCAATGACAAAGGAGGCCGCGATCACTGGCCGAAAGTCGCCATGGGCATCATGGCCGGAGGAGGATTGAAAACGGGGCAGGCCATCGGCGCCACCGACCGCTTCGCCGCTGAGGCCACCTCGCGCCCGGTTCACTACCAGGATGTGATCGCCACGCTCTACCAGCATCTCGGCATTGATGCGCGCAACACGACGCTCACCGACACCACCGGACGCCCGCAGTATCTCGTGGACATCGGCCAGCCGATTGCCGAGTTGCTTTGACTCAGGCCGCTGCGGGAACAGGCGAGGAGGCGTTTGATTTCACCCTGCCAGACACGCGAGCAAATAAAGCCGACACCGCAAGCACAGCGGCAGGCAAAGTGGGTGGAGACCAGATGAGGGCTGACTGAAACGCGAGGAAGCAGACGACGAGCCAGGCAAAGATGCACCCCAGACCCCGGAACAGCGCTTTGTCTCTGGGCACGCGAAAAACAATCCAACAACCTGCGACACCCGCGAGAGCCCAAACGATCCATTGTGCGTATGCCGGCAGCACTTGAATACGGGGAGTGGAAAGCGCCCGTCCGAGGGCCTGCGCATGCAGCAGGGCGAGATTGCCATCGGCTCCGCCATCCGTGCCGATGACGATAATCTTTCCGGGACCGGTCAGATGCCGTTTGTCATCATCCGTCAATGCGCCAACAAGCTCGGCGGTCATGAGATTCAGAGCATCAACAACGGGAACTGTGTGGCTGGTATCGACCGGAAAGCCCCCCGCGGGTGTCAGCGGCACAAAGGTGCCATTGGCGAGATACGCCCCGGCACCGGGTCCCAGCACGAGACGATGCGTGACATACGGCGTGCCGGTGGCCCTGGCCAGCGCCTGCGCAAGGACTGTCGGCAGCAACCGGTCCCGCTCCCGCAGGGCGTAGGGCAGCAGGGGCGCATCTTTCTCCTTCGAAAGAATTGCGATGCCAATCTCCGCGCGTCGGCGCAAGGCTTCATCCGGCGCGCTGATCAATGCGCCCAGAGCCGGAATCGTCTGAAGCGATCCGCCTACTTTCTCAAATGACGGCAGTGCATCCTCCAACCCGCCGAGAAAGGCCGGCGCATCTGCGTTAGGCGCCAATTGTGCCTCGACACCCAAGACCACGCTTGGAAAGGGGATCAGCGCCTCGGCAGCCTCCCGTGTAAACTCGGGTGAAGGGGTTCCCCAATGAAGCGTTTCCGGAATGACCACCAGCGACGGATCGAACCGCTGCAGACTTTTCAGAATCATCTGCCAGTCGAGTGGACGCGGCGGCCAGCCTGCATACTCCGACTTGTCGGCGGCATTCATTCTCACAAACACGACCGGCGAGTCCGCATCCGCTACGGGAACCGACTCCTCAAATCGATCGCGGGCGTTGGCGACGAGGAAGTCGAGAAAGTGCTCGTCCACACGCTGAAAACGACCCGCCTGATGCTCGCGATTCAACCACCAGCCTAGACTGACGACAAGAGAGAGCCAGATGAGAGCGCGAATCATGGAATTCTCGAATACGACAACACGAACGGCCTCTCACCGCCGCTCCCTCCCGAGAGGGGAAGGGAGGCCCAACAGAGCCGGCATCAGGCGGCCGAAGAGTCGGCGGCGGCGGTCACGGGAGTGTCCTCCTGACGTTCGGCGGCAAATTTGAGACGCTTGTGCTCCTCGTCGAAGGAAACCTTCACGACGTCCGCCTCACGCACATCGCCGCGCAGAAGATGCTCTGCCAAAGGATCTTCGATGTGCTTCTCCACGGCGCGACGCATCGGACGGGCGCCGTACTGGGGATCGTAGCCCTCCTTCATGAGGAACTCGCGAGCGCCATCGTCGAGAGTGATGTGGATGTTTTTCTTTTTCAGGCGGCTGACAACCTTCTCGACTTCGAGATCGACGATGGTGGTGAGCTGGGCCTTCTCCAACATGCGGAAGATGACAATGTCATCAAGGCGGTTGAGAAACTCGGGCTTGAAGAACTTCTTCGCGGCCTCGTGGATCTTGCCCTTGATGCCTTCGTTGTCGGCAATGTCCTGCTGCATCGCCATGAAACCAAGACTCGTCTGGCGCTTGATCTGCTCGGCGCCAACATTGGAGGTAAGGATGACGATGGTGTTACGGAAGTCGATCTTGCGGCCGAAGTTGTCCGTGACCTGCCCTTCTTCGAGAATCTGCAGCAGGAGGTGCATCACATCCGGATGCGCCTTCTCAACCTCGTCGAAAAGAATGACCGAGTAGGGGCGACGACGCACCGCCTCGGAGAGCTGCCCCCCCTCTTCATAGCCGACGTATCCGGGAGGCGCACCGATCAGGCGGCTGGCGGTGTGCTTCTCCATGTATTCGGACATGTCGATCTGGATCAGCGCCTCCGAAGTTCCGAACATGAATTCAGCAAGGTTCTTGGCCAGAAAAGTCTTGCCGACGCCGGTCGGTCCGAGGAAGAGGAAGGAGCCGATCGGTCGGCGCGGATCTTTGAGGTCGGCACGGGAGCGGCGCAGCGCCTTGGAGATGGCGACCACGGCCTCGTCCTGACCGATGACCTTGCCCTTCAGTTCGTTCTCCATCTTCAGGAGTTTCTCTGCCTCGGCCTGTTCCATGCGCTGGAGCGGCACGCCGGTCCATTTCGACACGACGGACATGATGTCCTCTTCGGAGACGTCAACGATGCGCTCCTGGCTGGTGGAGCGCCAGTGTTCGAGGACGTCGTCAAAGCGCTTCTTCGCGTTTTTCTCGCTGTCGCGGAGATGGGCTGCCTTCTCGAAATCCTGTTCCTTGATGGAGCTTTCCTTTTCCAGGCGAATCTGCTCGATCTCGGCCTCGATGGCCTTGAGTTCGGCGGGACGGGTCATTGCGGCGATGCGGGCCTTCGAACCAGCCTCGTCCATGATGTCGATGGCCTTGTCCGGAAGAAACCGGGAGGGCAGGTAGCGCGAGCTGAGGTTCACGGCGGACTTCAGGGCGTCCTCACTGTACTTGGCCTTGTGATGCAGCTCATACTTGCCCCGAAGACCGAAAAGAATCTTGATGGCGTCCTCGACGGAAGGCTCCTCGACTTTGACACTTTGAAAGCGGCGCTCAAGAGCGGAGTCCTTTTCGATGTGCTTGCGATACTCGTTGAGCGTGGTCGCGCCGACGCATTGCAGCTCACCGCGGCTGAGGGCGGGCTTGATGATGTTGCTGGCGTCCATAGCGCCTTCGGCTCCGCCGGCACCCACGATCGTGTGGAGTTCGTCGATGAAGAGAATGACATTCTTCGTGCGGCGGATTTCATCCATGACCGCCTTGATGCGCTCTTCAAACTGGCCGCGATATTTCGTGCCCGCGACCATGAGGGCGAGATCGAGCGTGATGACACGCTTGTCGCGCAGGATTTCCGGCACGTTGCCGGCGACAATCTCCTGGGCGAGCCCTTCAACGATGGCAGTCTTGCCCACGCCGGCTTCGCCGATGAGCACAGGGTTGTTTTTCGTGCGACGGCAGAGGATCTGGATCACGCGGGCGATTTCTTCCGCACGACCGATCACCGGATCCATTTCATTCTTCATCGCGAGTTCTGTCAGGTCGCGACCGAAGGCCTTCAGGGCAGGCGTTTTCTCGTTCTTCTTTTTCTCGGAGGCGGGAGTATTACCCGTCGGTGACACCGGTTCCCCCTCCTCTTCTTCCTCGGCGGCAGAAGTGAAGTTCGGGTCGAGTTCCTTCAAGATTTCGCTCCGAGCCTTGTCGAGGTTCAGCGTCGAGATTGCGCAGGACTTGGGCAGTCACGCCGTCGCCTTCAGGGAGAAGGCCGAGCAGGATGTGCTTCGGAAGCCAGACATAGCTGTGATTCAGGGCCTTGGCCTCCTTGGCAAGGGCGAGCACCTTCTTCACCCGGGGCGTGTAGGGAATGTTGCCGACCATTTTTGTCTCAGGGCCGGAGCCGACCTGCTGCTCGACCTGCATGCGCACGGTTTCGAGATCGAGACCGAGCTTGTGGAGGACGTTCACGGCCACGCCCCGGCCAAGCTTGGATGAGGCCCAGAAGCAGATGCTCGGTGCCGACATAGTTGTGATTGAAGCGGTCAGCCTCTTTCCGTGCGAGGGCCAGGACCTGTTGGGCGCGTGGGGTAAAATTGTTCATGGGTCAAGTGTCAGAGGGCGAACCCTCGGGGTTTGAATTGGATTGAGAAAGACTACCCGGGCCGTCCAGCGATTGATTGCAACCTTGTGCGGGTGATTTCAGCACGTGTGACGTCGCGTTCCTCGGGTGACAATTCACGCGCAGCATTGAGCTGCAAATGCGCAGGCTGAATTCCAGGAGAAGCATGCGAGCAGGCCGCGATCGCAATTCCCGACGATGTCGAGATCTGCACCGAGGCGAAGCATGGAAAGGAGATTCAGGGCTTCCTTCGACGACAGGATGTAAGCGTGTCGCAGGATGGCGTAGGCACGCCCGACTTGGTCCTGCAACATGGTCTGGTGATCCTCCCGGAGCTTTTCACGGGCGTTCTGCTCGCTGCGAACAACGCCTTCGATCACTTTTTCGATCTGGGCGATGATCTCCGCCTCCGCTTCTCCGAGCGTGTGTTGGTTTGAAATCTGGAACAGGTTCCCGAGCGCCTCCGTGCCCTCTCCGTAAAGACCGCGTACGGCGAGGCCGATCTTGCCGACGGCCTTGATGACGGGGTTGATCTGCTCGGTCAAAACCAATGCGGGCAGATGCAGCATCACGGAAGCCCTCATGCCGGTTCCCCAGATTCGTGGGGCAGGCCGTGAGATAGCCGAGTTTGGAATCAAAGGCGAAAGGCAGGCCTTCCTCCAGTTCGGTGTCCACACGGTCCACCAAAGCGTAGGCACTTTTCAGGTTCAACCCGGCCCGGATGCCCTGAATCCGGAAATGATCCTCCTCATTGATCATGATGGAGACACTCTGCTTGCGGTCCACCACGACGGCGCAGCCGGTCGAGCGGGCAGCGTGTTCCTCCATGCTGACGAGGTGGCGCTCCACGAGCACCTGCTTGCGGATTTTGCTCAGTTCCGTGTAGTCCTCACTGTAGCCGTCCGCCATTTCCGGCAGTTTTTCGACCACGGGACGCACCTGCTCCAGCAGGTCGATGCGCTGACTTTCCTGACTGAAGCCGGGAAACGGGAAACCGCTCAGATTCCGCGCCAGACGCACGCGGGAAGTCATGACGATGTCCGAGTGCGGACCTGCGCCCTTCATCCAGTCGGCTGGATTTTTGATCAGTGTGGAAAAACGCATCATACGATGACGGATACGCTTGGAAGGTTATGCGGAGACTGTGCCAAGCACGCGCCTGTTGCATCTCGGCGCTTCATTTTTGCGGAGACTTGGGCTGCAGTTGTTCGATCTCGGCCTTCAGCTTCGCCGCGTCCTCGTAACGCTCTTCCTTGACGGCAAGATCGAGGGCCGCACGCAGTTTGACAACGTCGATCACCGGAGGCGCAGGGGCAGGCACCGGCAGGGGTGCGGGTTCCTCCTCTTTGCTGACTGCGGTGGCCAGCCGCCGCGGGAGGAGTTGCGGGCGTCCCGCCCGGTGTGATGCGGACGCTTGCCGACATGGCGCGTGCCTTTGTGCATGTTCCGTAAGAGACCGTCGAGTCCCTCGCGGAAGCTCTGATAGCACTCGGGACAGCCCATCCGTACTGATTTTTTTGAACTGGGAAGCGGTGAATCCGCAGGCGCTGCAGACGGCTTCCATCGGATCCTCCACGCGTTGCGACGGCGAAAGAAACGCCTCGGCGAGACCGAAGCCGGTCTCCTCCGTCACGCCTTTGGCTTTCGAGCATGCCTCACACAGATTCACCGTGGTCATCTGACCATTGATGATCTGGGTGAGGAAGACCGTCGCCTCGTTTTCGCAAACGTCGCATTTCATGGGTTAAATCGGCTGCTGTTTTCGTGCCACATCTCGTAATACGAATGTCAGCGCGTACTGGTTATGACAGGGAATCGCACGCGTCAACCAATGCCCTGCGCCGCCAGCCAGGACGCCAGCTCGGCCTCGAACTGAGGGTGTTTCGCAAAGCTGTAGTGAAATGTCTGAAAACCCAGGCGTGCGGCTGTCTCGATGTTCGGCTCCAGATCGTCGATGTAGAACGTCCGTGAGGGATCCAAGTCCAGCGTCTCGATGGTTTGCCGAAAAATCTGCTCCCCCGGTTTTGCGCATCCCGCCTGATGGGAATAGACGCCATCCTGAAAATGCCTGAAAACTTCGAACTCCCTCAAAAAGAAGTCTTTGTGAAGTTCATTGGTGTTCGAGAGGAGGAACATCGGCAGCTTCCCGCCAGCGCCGCCAGAGAATCCCACATGGGCTGATTCGGGGTGAAAATCTCGCACCAGATTGCCGCCAATTCCTCCGGCGTGCCGCGAAACCCGGTCCTTTCCATGCCCAGCCGCAAAAACTCGTCGTCGTCGATCTCGCCGACCTCATAGGGACCTTTGATATCGTCAAAAAGACTCATCACCATCGCCGCCGGACGCCCGCAGTTTTCCTCCAGCCGTCGGGAAGCGATGCCGAAGTCGAAATCGATCAACACTTTACCAACGTCTGAAAGAAGGGCGGGGCGGGACATGCCTGCGAAATAGAAGCGGACCGGGCGGCTGCCAAGTCATCCTTTCAACCACAAGTCGCCACAGAACAGCAGCACGCCCGTCCAGATCAGTCCGAAGGACGCCAACACCGCCGCAGTCACCGGTTCGTGATAGACGAACGCTCCCACCAGGAACTGGCCGGTGGGCGCGAGGAACTGCAGCACGCCGAGCAAGGCGAAAGGAAGCTGCCGCGCTCCGTGTGCAAAACCAAGCAGCGGGATCGTGGTGATGACACCGAGACCGGCGATGAGCAGCACATCATGGATGGAGGCGGTGCCCCAGATCGTGGCTCCGCCTTGCTGGCTCCAGATCAAATACAACGCTGCCACGGGAACGCCGACAACCGTTTCGACACCGAGACCTGGCAACGAACCGAGTGGCGAACAACGTCGTGCGAGCCCATAAAGCGCGAACGAGCCTGCCAGCAGCAGACCGATCCACGGAAAGTGTCCGACGAGCACCAGTTGTGTCATCACTCCGCAGGCGGCGGAGGCGATGCTGAGCTTTTGCAGGTGCGACAAACGTTCGCCGAACAAGCGGCTGCCGATGAGCACATTGAGCAGCGGATTGATGAAGTAGCCGAGACTGCAATCGAGAATGCGTCCGTGCTGCGCGGCCCAGACGAAGACGCCCCAATTGATGGCGAGAAGAAACGCCGACCACGCATGTGTTTTGAGCACGATCATGTTGCGCAATGACGTCATGAACCCGCGCCATTCGCTGCGCAGCGCAAGCAGTGGCAGCACGGCAACCGCCGTCCACACGACGCGCTGCGCCAGCGCCACGTCGCTGCCGAGGTGGCCGAGCTGTTTCCAGTAAACCGGCAGCACGCCCCAAAGGCCAAACGCGAGCACGGCGCTGAGCACGGCATTCAAAGGTGGCTTGGGATCGCTCATGAAACGCGTGCCTTGCGGCTGTAAAGGATGAGCAGCGCGGCCAGAACACCGAGACCGGCGTTCAGCGCCCACAACGCCGTGGCGTGATGATCGTAGAGCGACATGCCAAGCGCCGAACTCGCCGTGCTGCCGGCGCACCATGCAAAGCCAAGGAAGCCGACGTAACGACCGCGCATGTCTTCGGGCGAGAGGCTCGCGGCATAGGCCTGCTGGCGCGAAAATGCGGACATCTCGCCAATGGTGAAGACGATCATCATCACGACAAAGGCCGTGAGCGAACCGCTGGCAAGGAAGATGAGGAAGCTTCCACCCATGAGGACATAGCCGATCGCCAGCACCTGCTTCACCGGCCACATCCGCAGCCCCGACGCCAGCGGCACTTCAAAGAGGCAGATCATCGCGCCGTTCATCGCCAGAACGAGGCCGCAAAGATGCAGTTCCAGCCCGTTGCGCTCGAAGTGCAGCGGAAAGGTCGTGTTCGTCTGACGGAAGATCCACGCCACGCACAGGCAGGCACCGAAGAGCGCGAGGAAGGGCTTGTTGGAACGGATCGACTGCCACGCGTGACTCCAGCCCGCGTGCTCTCTGGCCGTGCGACGTCCACGCGGCAGAAACAGCCACGCAATGATGCCAAAGATGGCCGAGGTGGCCGCATCGACGGCGAAGAGCCAGAAGAACGAATGTTCAGCCAGGAAACCCGCCGTCGCCGGGCCCAGCGACCACGCGAGGTTGATCGCGAAGCGTTGCACCGCATAGGCGGTCACGCGGTGCTCCGGCGGCACGATGTCCTGCACGAGCGCCACGCTGGCGGGATGACCGGAATCCGTGATCGCTCCAGTGATGAAGGCCAGCAGCGCCAGCGCCCGCCAGTCCACGGCCTGTGACATGGCGAGCATGCACACCGCACCCGAAAGGGCGGCCAGAGCCATGGTGACGTTTCGGCCGAGCCGGTCGGCCATCCAGCCGCCGATCGCGGAGGCGACGAAACCGCCGAGCGAGTAGGCCGCCACGGCCAGTCCGGCCTGCGCCGGCGTATTGCCGTTCCGCGTGATGAACAACGCCAGGAACGGCACGACGAAGACGCCGAAGCGGTTGACGAAGGTGGCTCCTACGAGAACCCAGAAGGGCCGGGGCAGGAGCTGAAGTTGTGAAAAAAGGGACATGGTTGGAAACAGAAAAGAAGGGTCATGGGAAGTGGGGAGATGAGCAGGTAAACAAAACGGGCCGGCTCGTGTGAGCCGGCCCGTCGAAGGCTTTCAAGGTTGCTGTGTTCGTTTCAGATTACAGGCCTTTGCTCACAATGTATTTCACGAGATCGACGACTCGGTTGGAGTAACCCCACTCGTTGTCGTACCAGCTCACGAGCTTGAAGAACTTGCTGTTCAGCTCGATGCCGCTGCCGGCGTCGAAGATGGAGCTGCTCTGGTCGTGGATGAAGTCGGTGGAGACCACTTCGTCGCTCGTCCAGGCGAGAACGCCCTTGAGGTAGGTCTCGCTGGCCTTCTTCATCGCGGCGCTGATCTCGGCGTAGCTGGTTTCCTTCACGGTCTTCACGGTGAGGTCCACGGCGGAGACGGTCGGCGTCGGAACGCGGAAGGCCATGCCGGTCAGCTTGCCCTTGATCTCCGGAATCGCGAGACCGACGGCCTTGGCGGCACCCGTGGCGCTCGGGATGATGTTGATCGCGGCGCTGCGGCCACCCTTCCAGTCCTTCTTCGAAGGGCCGTCCACGGTCTTCTGCGTGGCGGTGTAGGAGTGGATGGTGGTCATGAGGCCTTCCTCAATGCCGAAGCCTTCCTTCAGAAGGACGTGGCAGATTGGAGCCAGACAGTTCGTGGTGCAGGAAGCGTTGGAGATGACGTGGTGCTTGGAGGCATCATACTTCTCATGGTTCACGCCCATGACGACGGTAATGTCCTCTTCCTTGCCAGGAGCGGAGATGATGACCTTCTTGGCACCGGCGTCGATGTGACCCTGGGCCTTCTTGCGCTCGGTGAACAGACCGGTGGATTCGATGACGATGTCCACGCCGAGTTCCTTCCACGGCAGGGCAGCAGGGCCCTCACGCACGGCGAGGCACTTAATTTCCTGGCCATCGACGACGAGGATGTCGTCCTCGGCCACGTCGGGGCTGCTCTTCTTAGAGTAAACTTCTTCCTTGGCCTTGCCCTGCGTGGAGTCGTACTTCACGAGGTAGGCGAGGTTGTCCGCAGGGACGAGGTCGTTGACGGCCACGACCTGGATTTCCTTGCCCAGGAGGCCCTGATCACAGATTGCGCGAAACACGAGGCGACCGATGCGCCCGAAACCATTGATGCCGATTTTGACCATATTCTTTTGGGATGTTTTGGATTTTTAAGGGCGGCAGTCCTACCGCCGGGGGTGGGGGGTGTCAACCCGATTGGAAGCAGGAACCGGGCCGCAACAGGCTTCCCAAATCGCCCTCCTATGAGCTACGCTCGCCGCATGAACAAAAACGTCACCTTTTGCCTTCTGCTGGCCTTTCTGCTCGAAGGAGACGGCCGTTCCGCTCCTCCGGCCTCTGAAAAGCTGGTTGAGTCCATCCAGGTGAAGTTGAACCAGATCATCCTTCCCGACTTTTCCCCCACAGAAATCAGCTTGGAGGAGGCAATCGAATACCTTCGAGTCAAAAGCCGGGAGTTCGACACAACGACAACGGAAACTTCCCAGAAAGGCGTCAACTTCGTCATCATCGGCGGAAGCGATGAAAAACTGCCCGCTTCCGTCGGTCTGCGTCTCAACGACGTGCCGCTGGCCGAAGCCCTGCGACTCATCACCGAGTCGGCAGGCATGAAATTTGTGGTGGAGCCCTATGCGGTGGCAATCCGTGACAAGGATGACAAGCGCGGGCCATCCAAACGCCCCTCGACAAATACGCTCAGGCCAAAAGTGGAAAAGATCATTCTTCCAACGGTTCAATTCCAAGACGCCACGATTGAAGAGGCCGTCGAACACCTTCGTATCAGCCGCGCATGCCTGGATGCCGACGGTCATTCCAGCACGACGATGGCTCTGAATTATGTCCTGAAGCTCCGCCCGAATGACATGCGTCCGAAGATTTCCCTCGATTTGAAGGACGCTCCCCTCAGCGAAGCGCTTCGTTACTGCGCCGAAATTGCCGGTGCAACCCTGCGCTACGATCGCTTCGCCGTGGTGATCACGGACAAAGACGCGGCGCCCGCGGTCCCGCTCGTCGTGAACGCCCCCGCCAGTTCACTCATTCTGCCGCAAGTTGCCTTGTCTGGTGCCACCTTGCAGGAAGCCGTGGATTTCATCTGGATGAAATCCCGCGAACTCGACCCGGCGCACCAAGCCATCAGCATCACGATCCAACCAGGAGCACCGTCATCGACGATCGACCTCGATCTCAGGGATATTCCTGCAAGCGAAGCGTTGCGCTATCTTGCCGAGCTATCAGGTCACACACTTAGCTGGGATGGCACTCAGTATAGCCTGACACCAGCAGGCGAAAAATAAACAGAAAAGCCCTTTTTCACTACAGTTGTAGTTGTCACTTCACGACAAATGTAGTGAAATGGTTCGAAATTCAAAAAAATCATGCCTGCTGCTCCTGATATCGCCGAATCCGAATGGTCCATCATGGAAGCTCTGTGGGAATCCGCCCCACAGACGGCCTCGGAAGTCACCAAAACACTCCGCCCAACGATGAACTGGGCCGAGAACACCGTCCGCACGCTGCTCACCCGCCTCGTCGAAAAAGGTGCCTTGAAGACAGGCGAAAACGCCAGCGGCACGCGCACCTTCGCTCCCGCCGTGAAACGCGAAGCTTGCGTGCGGGCCAAGAGCGAGTCTTTCATGCAGCGCATCTTTGGCGGCGCGGCGAAACCGCTGCTCGTCCACTTCGCCCAAAACTCCAAACTCACCGCCGAGGAGGTGAAGGAGTTGAAAAAGATTCTCGACCAAAACCTCAACGCATGATCTGCCGCCATGAACTCGCTTCACGTCCTCTTTGACTGGCTGGTCGCCGCCAGTCTGCGCGCCTCGGCGCTCACGTTGTTGGTGCTTGCCATTCAATGGATTCTTAAAAGGCGCCTCTCGCCGCGCTGGCGCTATGCGCTGTGGCTGCCTGTTTTGATCGTTTTGCTTGCTCCGGTGTTACCGGAAAGCCGCTGGAGCATCGAGAGTGTGTTTCAGGCCAAACAGCAAATCATGGAGCTTCGCCACTTTCCGGTGGTCGCCGATGTCGCACCTGTCAGTCTGCCGGTCATCGCACAGCCAGTTATGTCACCGCTTGCACCTGTAAACTGGCCGCAGATCAGAGTCATGACGTGGGCGCTGGGAACATCGCTGCTGCTCCTGATCGGCGGCGTGTCGTTCCTTCGCACACTTCTTCGCTTCCGACGCTCCAGGCAAAGCGTCAGTCATGATCTGCTATCGCAGATCGACTCCATCACCCTTGAGGTCGGGTTGCGCCGCTCACCTCAGGTTCTCGTGGCCCCTGAGATTCAGAGTCCCGCCGTCACCGGCTTGCTCCGCCCCACTTTGCTGCTTCCTGCGGGTTTTGAGAGTGATTTCACCGCCGAGGAAGCCCGTCTCATCCTTCAGCATGAGCTGACACATTTGAAACGCCACGATCTTCCGCTCAACACACTGCTATGCGTGCTCATGGCGCTGCATTGGTTTAATCCCCTGCTCTGGCTGGCCTTCTTCATGGCGCGTGCCGACCGTGAGGCCGCATGCGACGCGCAGGTTCTCGAAAACGCCACACCGCAGCGCCGCAGCGAATACGGCCACGCACTTCTGAAGATTGAGACTTCCTTCGCTCCCCTGCGCCTCTGCCTCGGTTTTGTCGGCATGCTTCAACGCGGAGCGGCCCTGCGCGCACGCATTCGTTCCATCGCTGCTCCGACGCGAACGCGGCCGCTCAGTGGTCTGCTGGCGACGCTGTGCATTGCATGCATGACTTTCCTCGGTGTCACACGTGCTGAAAAAAGCTCCGACGGAGAGAAGATGGAGTCAATGATCGCCATCGAGGTGAAAATCGTCCAATTCAACCAACCCACCGACTGGAACTTTGGCGGGCGGCTCTCAAGCAGGAAAACAGACTTAGAATCCGGTCCATTTACCAGCGAAGTTCTCAGCCGGCCAGAACACACGAAGCTGGTGAGAGAGCTGGTGCTCCGCAAAGACCTGACCCTGACCTCCTACCCACGCATGGTCACACCGAACGGCAAAGAAGTCATCATCCGCAATGTGGTGAACCAGCCCTTCGAAGAAGCCAAAGGCAAAGTCGCCTACTTGCCTGTCGGACTGGTGATGAAGCTCGTTCCCACACTTGGAAACGGCAAACTGACCATGCCCACCCATATCACCGATTCCAAGATCGTTAAACATGAGCCATTGGTGGCTTCGAGCCGTGTGTTTCAAAACATACTCGAAAGTGACGAAGGCACCTCTCATGTCATCGTCACCTGGGAAGAAGGCAAAGCACAGTCGCGCCAACCGATCCTCTACATCATCACACCGTCGAGATTTCAACCCGGCAACGCTGAACACTCAATATCCCCGACCAGTAAAGCAGAGGCCTCGCCGAAAAGAGTCTCCAAAGAGCCGAAGGTAGGTGCGGACGCCTTCCTCGCCAACAAACTCGACCACATCATCCTGCCGCGTGTCGTCTTCAAAGACGCCAGCCTTGAGGACGCGATCGATTTCCTACGACTCAAATCTCGCGCTCTTGACACGACGACCACTGATGAAAAGCGAAAAGGCGTGCCGATTCTCGTGCGTAAAGGGGAAAAGCCTGCTGGCACCGTCACCATCGACCTGACCGATGTTCCATTGAAGGAAGCGCTGAAGTACGTCACCGAGCTCGCCGGTTGCCAATATCGTCTCACACCGTACGCGGTGATCGTCGAGCAGACAGGCGGTCCAAAGTTGCCGCCAGCATCCAAGCCTGCAGCAAAACTGACCGGAGCGATGCCGAAAGGTGGAGAACTCATCCTGCCTCAAGTCGAATTCCGTGACGTGACACTCGCTGATGCGCTCGATTTCATCCGTGTGAAGGCCCGTAATCTCGATCCGGCAAAGAAGGGCGTGAACATCGTGGTCAAACCTGGAGCTGGCGAAAACAAGGCGCTGATCACCATGTCGCTCAAAGACATCCCCGTTTCCGAGGCACTACGTTACATAGCGGGACTCTCCAACCAACTTCTCACCGCCGACGCTCAGTCTTTCTACCTCACTCCCGAGGAAAAGGAACCGTCGGAGTCCAGGTCACAGGGTGAGGCCTCCAAAGGCAAAACACGCTGAGCAACCTTCAACAAAGTTGCCGTCCCCTAAGCCGGAAGATTGCACATACCCATCTGTCCGGTTACCCATATTTCGATGCCCCATGCCGATCTCACCCAGCGCCTCCGCGAGAATGCGTGGATCGGTGATGCCGTTTTGGAGCTCTATGTCCGGTCCCACATCTTGCGGCAGGAGGGCAAGGTGGACGCGGAGATGAAGATGCGCTTCACCTGCAACCAGTTCCTCTCCTGCCACGGCAATCCGACCGCAGTCGAGGCGGAAATCGGTGTCATCTACCAGAAGGAAGGCCTCGAAGCCGCCTTTTCCTGGATTCGCGAGACACTGGAGCCACTGTTTTTGAAGCAGGAAGCGAAGCGCGCCCGGCAAGGACGATAGGTGGGGCGGGCCTCGCTGCGCAGGCAGGGTAAAACCAGTTGCCACCCAGACGGCGACTGCTAACGCTGGCTGCACCAACTATGATCGTCGCCCCAAAAATCCGTGGATTCATCTGCACCACCGCGCACCCGACGGGCTGCGCCAAGCATGTCGCCGACCAGATCGCCGTCGTCAAAAACCGCGGACCGATAGCCAACGGTCCTAAGAAGGTGCTCGTTGTCGGTTCTTCAACGGGTTACGGCCTTTCCTCGAGAATCGCCGCCGCCTTCGGCTCGGGGGCCGCGACGATCGGCGTGTTCTTTGAAAAACCAGCCGAAGCCGAACGCTGCGGAACGGCGGGCTGGTACAACTCCGCCGCATTTGAAAGCGAGGCGAAAGCCGCCGGGCTATATGCCCGCTCGTTCAACGGCGACGCTTTCTCCGACGCCATGAAAGCGGATGTGATCGAAGCGATCAAAAAGGATCTCGGGCAGGTCGATTGCGTGATTTACTCGCTCGCCTCCCCCCGCCGCACGCATCCAAAGACGGGCGAGGTGTTCAAATCCTGCCTCAAGCCCATAGGCGCCAGCTACACGAACAAGAACCTCAACACCGGCAACGGCGTGGTCAACGAAGTGACCATCGAACCCGCAAGCGACGATGACATCGCCCAGACTGTGGCGGTGATGGGTGGTGAAGACTGGGAAATGTGGATCGACGCGCTGCAGGGCGCCGGTGTGCTGGCAGACGGCGTGCAAACCGTGGCCTACAGCTACATCGGTCCCGAAGTCACCTGGCCCATCTACAAAAACGGCACCATCGGCCGCGCCAAGGAGGACGTGGAACGCGCGCAGCAGAGCCTGGACGCAAAACTGGCCCCCATCGGCGGCAAGGCCTGGGTTTCGGTGAACAAGGCGCTTGTGACACAGGCCAGTTCGGCGATTCCCGTCGTGCCACTGTACATTTCCCTGCTCTACAAGGTGATGAAAGCCGAGGGCACGCACGAAGACTGCATCGAGCAGATGGACCGCCTTTTCCGCGACCGCCTCTACAACGGCAATCCACAGCCGGATGAAGCCGGACGCATTCGCGTCGACGACTGGGAAATGGCGCCCGCCGTGCAGCAGCTTGTCGACAAGCGCTGGCAGGAAGTGAACACGGACAATCTAGCTGAACTCGGCGATTTCGAAGGCTATCAAAGCAGCTTTCTTCGACTCTTCGGCTTCGGCCTGGAAGGAGTGGACTATGAGGCGGATGTCAATGTCGGTGTCGGCGTGCCGTCGCTGTCTTGATCAGAACCGCGAATCAAGGCTTCGCTTTGAAAAAGCCGCGCTGCTTGTCAGTGACGGGCATGCCGAGTTGCTCCATGACTTTCAGCATGTCCTCCCAAACCATGCGCTTGGCGCGAATGCCGTCACCCGTCTGCTCCTCCCGCAACAGGTAGGACGGGTGGTAGGTGACCATGGTCGGAATGTTGCGGGTGGTGTGGAAACGTCCGCGCAGGCTGCCCACCGCACCGGGGATTCCGAGACCTTCCGCCGCCGTGGCTCCGAGCGCCACGATGACCTCCGGCCGAATGATGTCGATCTCAGTCAATACAAAGGGCAGGCAGGCGCGCATTTCTTCGGCGGTCGGCTTGCGATTGCCCCGGCCCTGATTGTCCATCGCGGGGCGGAACTTGCAGATGTTGCTGATGTAAACTTCGGAACGCGCCAATCCCATGGCCTTGAGGATGGCGGTAAGCTTTTGCCCGGCGGGACCGACAAAGGGCTCGCATAGCTTTTCCTCCTCGGCGCCGGGAGCTTCGCCAACCAACATCAAGCGGGCCTGCGGGTTGCCGACGGCGAACACCATCGTTTGACGCAGGCTGCCGAGTGAACGGGCAGGCTCCCAGGTCTCCGCAAGCGTGCGCAGGGCTGCGAGTTTTTCCTCCCGACTGTTCCCGCTGACATCGATCAGGTCACCATCGCGCTTCTTTGTCGAAGGTTGTTCCACAACCCGCGCCTCTCTCTGAGGCTCAAGCGCGCTGTCGGCATGTGGAGTTTCATCGAGATGCCTCACCGCGTCCATGGCAGCCGGGCGCATCAAAATGTGCGTCACTCCGCGGTCACGGAGCTGATGCAGATGCTGCTGAAGAAGGGCGGTGGCGGCTGACATGCACCGTCAGCATGGCGAAGCTGCCGGAGATGTCGAACAAGGAAATTCCGCCTCGAAAGGATCAGCTGGCGCCGCTGCCCCGAATGACGGCAGGCAGGGTCTGCAGCAGGATCTTCAAATCGAGCCAGAAGGACCAGTTGTCGATGTACTTGAGGTCGAGGGCGACCCACTCGTCGAAGTTTTTGATGCCGTTCCGTCCGGTAACCTGCCAGAGGCAGGTGAGTCCAGGTTTCACACTCAGGCGCCGGCGCTGGGCATGCTTCTCGATCCGCTGGATTTCATACACGGGCAACGGGCGCGGACCGACGAGGCTCATTTCTCCACGCAGCACGTTGAGGAGTTGCGGCAGTTCATCAATGCTCGTGCGGCGGAGCCAGCGCCCGAACGCAAAAATGCGCGGATCGTTGGCGATCTTGAAAACGGGACCGTCCATCTCGTTGCGGGCTTCGAGCTCCAAGCGCCGCGTTTCGGCGTCGGTGTGCATCGTGCGGAACTTCCACATCACAAACGGGCGTCCGTAATGGCCCGCGCGTTCCTGCCGGAAGAAGATCGGGCCGCGCGATCCGAACCAAATGCCGACGACAGCCACCAGCCAGAACGGCAGTGAGAGAACGAGAAGAACGAGCGCGCCGACACGATCAACGACCCCCTTGAAGAGCAGCTCCCATGATTCCTGCGGCGTGCTGTGGAAGACGAGCATCAGACGATTGCCGAGCACGTCAAAGGTCGGGCGGGCGATCGCGGTTTGGAAGAAGTCGGCCGCGATCCAGGCCTCGACTCCTTCGGTTTCACAGGCCTGAACGGCTTCTTCGATCTTGTTGAAATGAACATGCTGGGCGGCGAAGAGCACGCGACTGATCGAATGCTCGTGCAAGGCCGCAACCAACTCCGAAACCGGACGCTGGGTGATGTCAATTCGTGCACAAACCTCCATCCCAGCTCTCTGCTCGGTGTTCATGCCATCAAAGAAGGCATTCATGTCCTCCACCTTGCCGGCGATGATCACCCGCTCACGTCCGCGACCTGAAACCACCTGTTTGCGCATGGCGTCCCGCTGCCACGCCTCGCGCAACAGCAGTGAAAGAGCCCCGAGAGCCACCGAAAAGATCACCACGGCACGGCTTTCCACCGACCATTTGAAGAACACCATGCAGAAGGCGATACCCATGCCGATGATCACAAGACCCTCGGCCAACTGACGCACGGAGCGTGCGGGCGTCTTGTTGAAGATGTTCGAGTAGAACCCGCGGGCCTCCAGCACGATGGGCGTGAAGGGCGCAACAACGGCAATCACCCAGTAAAACTTCTCGATTGGGGGAATCTCCGGCGCCTCCGGCATGAAGACGGGAACCAATTCCGAACGGAGGAAGTGGCCGAACCACAGGCAAAACGCCAGCAGGGCGCTGTCCAGCAGTTCAGTCAGCTGCAAATTGATTTCTTGCTTTCGGCCAAGCATAATGGCTTAGAGTCCTCAGATTTTATTCGGAATTGTTGAAATTATAGTCGACCTAGCGAATGGCACAACTCGTTTCATCCAAAAACTTGCTCTACTCCTCCCAGCCGCTGGCTGTTGGAGTGATCTCCGACGAGTCCGCGCTTGAGCACTTCGCCTCCCTTTCTCCCACCGCCCGCCATGCCTTGTGCGATGTGGCCGAGCTGCGGCTGGACCTCCTGAAACTACCAGCCGATGAACTCCGCGCGCGGCTGGCCGGAAACACACTTCCGCTGTTGCTGACCGCCCGCCACCCAGACGAAGGCGGGGAAGGTTCCGCGGATCCCGACGCTCGGGCCACCATGATCGAGCCGCTGATGGACATGGCTGCGCTGATCGATCTCGAATTGCGCAGCGCGATGCAGATGCAGGGCACACTGAAAAAGGCCAGCAGCCTGGGCGTGCCGGTTGTCGGATCATTCCACGATTTCCATGCGACGCCGTCGGACGACGTTCTGTTGGGTGCAGTGAATTTCGGCCAACAGGCCGGGCTCGGCGCGGTGAAAATCGCCACCTACCTGAACTCGCAGGAAGACTTGATTCGCCTGATGAAACTGGCCGCCGGCAGCCATCGACTGCGCCTCTCCGTGATGGGCATGGGACCGCTGGGACGCGTATCGCGCCTGGTGTTGGCAAAGGCTGGGAGCCTGCTTAATTACGGTTTCATTGGCACTTCAAATGCGCCCGGCCAATGGCCCGTCGCCCGCCTGAAAGAACTTCTGACCGAACTCTGAAATGATTTCCACACGACGCCTTCCCACTCTATACCGCGCGCCTTTGACGGCAGCCCTGTGCAGCCTGCTGGTCACCGGTTGCATCGACGAAAAGCGCGAACAACAACTGCAATGGCGAGAAGAGGAGGCTGAGGCGAAAATCACCGCCGCCACCAAGATTCAACGTGAAGTCGCGGCCGAACGGGAGCGCATCGATCGCGAAAAGGCCCAGTTGGTCGCCAGGGAGAACGCTCTCAAAGAACTGAAGGCAAGCCTCGAACGCGATCTCGCCGAAGAGATCGAAAAAACCAAGCAGGTTCGCCGCCAGATCGAAATCAAGAACCTGCGCGGCCCCATTCCTCAAATCAGCGCCGGGCGCTGCATCGTGATCGACCCGGAGACGGACGACATCCTCTTCGAAAAGAATCCTGACACCAAGGGGGCCATTGCCAGCACCACGAAAATCATGACCGCGCTCCTTGTCGTCGAAAAGGGCGAGCTCGACAACACCGTCACCGTGGAACTCAGCGACACCCAATGTGCTCCTGTGCGCATCGGTCTCAAGGTGGGAGAAACCTACACCCGCAGGCAGTTGCTGACCGCCATGATGGTGAAAAGCTCCAACGACATCGCGCAGGCGCTTGCCCGAGACAATGCCGGCAGCGTCGCCGCGTTCTGCACAAAGATGAACGAGCGCGCCAGACAGATGGGGCTGGAAAACACCTTCTTCGTCAATCCTCACGGACTGCCCTCCACCACCGACGAAGACCCTTACAGCACGCCGCGCGATCTCGCGGTCATCGCCAAGGCGGCCGATGCGCAGCCGGAAATTCGCAAGATCGTGAAGCTGCAAAGCTACAAGCTGGTCCGCCCGGACGGCAAGTCGATCGAACTCTCCAACACCAACCGCGTGCTCCGCACCGCGAGTTACTGCGACGGCATGAAGACCGGTTACACCAACGATGCTGGCTACTGCCTCGTCGCCACAGGTTCCCGCAACGGACGCCGCCGCATCGTGGTCGTTCTGAACGACACCAGCACCGGAGTCTGGAGAGATGCGGAGGCCCTTCTCGACTGGGCGTTAAAAGCATAAGGGCTACCGCAGGTCAGGCCTTGAACAAGCATTCGATCTGTGGAAACTTCTACATTTTTAAACCTACTCGACCATGCCCGAGTTGCTCGACACATTTGATGCGTACAATTCCAACATTGGTAACGTCAATTACCAACCCGCCTGACCCCACTCGCCGAGCAGTTCAATTTCCGATTACATGAACCTTCCTTTATGGACAGAAAACCCCGTCTTGATTTACGGCCCCCACAAATCCGGCAGCACGCTAATGCAACGCCTGCTCGACGGTCATTCATCCGCATGGTGTTATCCGAATGAATTGAAACTGAAGTTTCTCATCAAACAACCGCCTGCAACACGTCGAGAAAGTCTTGAAACCAACAAGCACTTCTGCCTTCTGCAAAGTTTTGAGCATCCGCGTTGGGATCATCAAAAGTTTAAAGAAATGGTCAGCAAAATGGATAATTTTTGTGTTGGGATAGAGGACTACATTCGTGGTCTTTCGCACATCTCTTGGCAATGCGTGCAGGGATCTCCAGAAAGTCCACACTTATGGATCACCAAAGAGGTGGGAGGAGCTGCCAACCAAGTCATGGCAGCGTGGAAACATATGTACTACAATGGCAGAATCATTTTCATCCTGAGGCACCCACTACACGTTGTCCGAAGCATCGTTCTTCTGCGCCTCCGCATGGGCAAGACAATGAGCCTGCACCGCACCTACAGGGCTATGAATGACACTTTAAAGGTTACTTGGAACTGCGTTCGACACGCCGACAAAAAGTGGGCTTTCCCAGTGCTATACGAATCGCTCACCTCTGACGACACAGAGTTGTTGTTGCGTCGTTTGTGCACGTTCTTGGACCTTGAATTTGAGCATATATTGCTTAAGCCAACGATATTCGGGGAGCCAACTATCGTTGCCACCTCATCCAAGCAAACTACTGAGGTGTTCACCCAAGAGAAGCGTTGGACCACGGGCTTGGGGAAAGTACATATAGGAGCAATGTGGGTGATGTATGTCGCATTGAATAACCTCTACGCATTTAAGGCGAAAATGTGGAAATATAGAAGCTACTCGAAAATTTCCAGCAAGATCAGCAAATTAGTCGCGGCACCCCCCCCAGCATAAGCCACTTACTAACTAACAGGCAATCACATTTTCAGAATCTCCTCCAACAGCTTTTCGACACACTCAGACACTCTAGAACCTCCTGTGTCTAGCGTGACGTCGGAAGACAATGGGGGTTCATATGGAGAATCGATACCTGTGAAGTTTTGAATGATTCCTTCGCGTGCTTTTCTGTAGTACCCTTTTGTGTCTCGCCCTTCGCAAACCTCAAGACTTGCGTTCAAGTAAACTTCGATAAAACGAAGCCCCCTCTCATCACACTTTTTTCGTAAAGTGCTGCGGTCACTTCGAAGCGGAGATATGAGAGCACAAATTACTATAAGGCCGCTCTCCGCCATGAGACGTGCCACTTCACCCGTTCTGCGCACATTTTCAGCGCGGTCGTTCATACTGAACCCCAGGTCGCAACACAATCCGGTCCGAAGATTATCACCATCCAAGACAAAACTGGACTTTCCCCGAGCATGCAGGCGTCCTTCAAGAAGTCTGGCTATGGTTGACTTACCAGACCCTGACAAGCCAGTGAGCCAGACCACGCAGCCTTCCTGACCCAACAACTGCCATCTCATGGCACGTGTGACCGAGGGTTCGGAACCATCAACTATCAAAGATCCGGGTTTTTTCGGCATGGAGGAATGCAGGAGTTTTTTAGAGCACCCATACGAGTGGATGCGCCTTGCGCATCCACTCGTTCGGCCTGTCATTTCCAGCAACAATTATCTCTCGTGAATTCGTGCCTTGATCAAAATAGGCACGCATCATCAAAGCCGTTGAAGCTACGGAAGAATGGACTCGAGCTCCTTTTATTCCAAGAACAACATTTTTAAGATGGCACCTTGTGCTCACGGCTTGCCAAATTCAGCTTCCCGACGTCTTTTGACCTATTAAGTCATGAAACCAATCCTCGTCCCACTCGCTCTTTTTTGTGTTGCCGCCCTTAGCTTGGCAGAGCCCCCCAAGAATCTCGCCACCTCCCCGCAGCCGCGTGAAGGCGGCTGGGTGAAGCGCCACGAGTCCTTCAACGAAATCTCCAAGAAGGGCGAGGCACAGCTGGTTTTCCTTGGTGACTCCATCACACAGGGCTGGGAGGGTAATGGCAAGGAAGTCTGGGCCAAAACCTGGGCACCGCTCAAGGCCGCGAACTTCGGCATCGGCGGCGACCGCACCGAGCACGTCATCTGGCGTCTGCAGAACGGCAACTTCGACGGCATCAAGCCAAAGCTCGTCGTTCTCATGATCGGCACGAACAACACCGGTCATCAGGGCCGTCCATCGAAGGAGCATGACAATGTCGTTTACACCAGCCCTGCGGAGCAGACCGCCCAAGGTGTGAAAATGATTCTCGACATCCTCGGCAAGAAGCTACCGGAAACGAAGGTGCTGCTGCTCGGCATCTTTCCGCGTGGCGCCACGAAGGAGGACAAGATGCGCCAGCAGAACATCGCCACAAACAACATCATCTCCGGCTTCGCCGATGAAAAGCGCGTGTTCTACATGGACATCGGCAACACCTTTCTCCAACCCGACGGCACGCTTCCGAAGGAGATCATGCCCGACCTGCTGCATCTCAATGCGCAGGGCTACCAGATGTGGGCCGACGCCATCGAAGGCCGGGTCAAGGAGCTCATGAAGTAAGTCGCGAGCAGAGACACTCCGCCTTCGCATCGCATTTTTTATCGCCATTCCAGCCATGAAATTCCTTCTTCTTCCACTTCTGCTCATCTCCACGGCGACGTTCGCCCAACTTGCCGGTCAGTCCACTCCGGTGGACAAGATCAAGATCGCCAAAGGCTTCAAAGTCGAACTGCTCTATTCTGTGCCGAAGGAAACGGAGGGTTCCTGGGTGGCGATGACGCAGGATGACAAGGGCCGCATGATTTGCAGCGACCAGTATGGCGCCCTGTATCGCATCACACCGCCTGCAATCGGCGGCAGCCCTGGCGAAACGAAAGTGGAGAAGCTCAGCATCGATTTCGGCCACTGCCAGGGTCTGCTTTACCATGCGGGTGCCCTTTACGGCGTGGTGAACGACGAAGTCTATCAGGGGCGCGGACTCTACCGCTGCAAGGATACCACTGGTGACGATCAATTCGACAGCGTGGAGCTTCTGCGTGGTTTCCCCGGCAAGTCAGGCGAACACGGACCGCACGGCGTCGTCACCTCGCCCGATGGCAAGAGTCTTTACGTGCAATGCGGTAACCAGTTGGAAGAACCGAATTGCGAAACAAGCCGTGTGCCGCGCAACTGGGCCGAAGACCAGCTTTTTCCGATGCTGCTCGGTCGCGGCTTTATGCGCGACAAACTCGCGCCCGGTGGCTGGCTCGCGAAAACTGATCTCGATGGCAAATCGTGGGAGCTGATGACCATCGGCACCCGCAACACCTACGACATCGCCATCAGCCGCAACGGCGACATCTTTGGCTTCGATGCCGATATGGAATGGGACACTGGCATGCCATGGTATCGTCCGACGCGCGTCTGCTTCATGCAAAGCGGCGGCGACTTCGGCTGGCGCACCTGCAGCAAGAAATTCCCCTCGCGCTGGGAGGACAGCCTTCCGTCAGCCGTAGACATCGGCCCCGGTTCGCCAACGGGGGTTGCGTTCGGTTACGGTGCCAAGTTCCCCGCGAAATTTCAGGACGCATTCTATATCTGTGACTGGAGTTACGGCAAAATGTATGCCGTGCATCTGACGCCGGATGGCTCCGGCTACAAGGGAGTCGCCGAAGAGTTCATGAGCGCTTCGCCGCTGCCGCTTACCGATCTTGAGATTTCGAAGAAGGATGGAGCCATGTATGTCAGTGTTGGCGGTCGCAAAGTTCAGTCGGGACTCTATCGCGTGACTTATGTGGGAGAAGAGGGTGTTGAGTCTGTGCTCAATCAGCCAGTAAATCCCGAAGCTCCAAATGTTAGAGGTTCGCTGGAAGCTTTTCACAGCAAGCATGACGTTGCGGCAGTCGAGGCCGCGTGGCCCCATCTCGCTTCTCCAGATCGCAATCTTCGCTTCGCCGCGCGCATCGCGCTTGAGCACCAGCCAATCGCGTCCTGGAAAGACAAAGCGCTCAACGAAACCACCCCTCGCACGGCACTAACAGCACTCATGGCACTGGCGCGATGCAGTGGTGGCGACAAGGCGTTGCAGAAACCGATCCTCGACGCGCTGGGCAAGATCGATTTCAAATCGCTCAAGGGCATCGACCGTGTCACTCTGATCCGCGACTACATGCTCACATTAACACGCATGGGTGAACCAGACTCTGAAACGAAGGCCGAAGTTATCTCGAAGCTTAATCTTGCATTTCCGACAAATGATACCGGCCTCAATCGCGACCTCGCGGAGTTACTTGTGTATCTCGGTGACGCAGCCATCGTCGCCAAGGCCGCGCCGCTTGTGAATGACTCGCCGACACAGGAAGAACAGATCGACTACGCACGCATTTTGCGCTCCGCAAAAGCCGGTTGGACAACGGCACTGCGCGCCGACTACTTCCGTTGGTTCCTGCGCGCCGCCAATTACAAGGGAGGCGCCTCATTCGATCTCTTCATCAATGAAATCAAAAAGGATGCGCTCGCCACAATGAGCGAGGACGAAAAGCTCGCGATCAAGAGCGTGCTTGACGCCAAACCGGAAGCACGGGCACCCAGTTTCACGACGAAGCCGATGACCTTTGTCAAAGCCTGGACGGTAAACGATCTCGCCGGCTCGCTTGGTGTCGGCCTGGAAGGAAACCGCGACTTCAAGAACGGCCGCAATATGTTCGGAGCGGCCACGTGTTTCGCCTGCCACCGCTTCAACAACGAGGGCGGCGCCGTCGGTCCAGATTTAACCTCCGTCGCAGGCAAATACAGTCCACGTGATCTTCTGGAGCACATCATCGAACCGAGCAAGGAGATCAGCGACCAGTATGGCAGCACTGTTTTCACCATGCAGGACGGCAGTCAGATCGTAGGCCGCATCGCCAATCTAAAGGAGGATAACATGATGGTTTGCACCAACATGATGGATCCCAATAACTTCACCAATGTTGACGTGAGGAAAGTCGTCAAAACCGAAGAAAGCAAGGTTAGCATGATGCCCCCCGGCCTGCTCTACATGCTCAGCGAAGACGATATACTCGACCTCTTGGCCTATCTGCTCAGCAAAGGAAATCCCGACGATCCCATGTTTGAGAATTGAGTGTTGGCGGGTCTCACTTGTCATCACCGTTTCGCAAGACCAACAAAAAAGCTCAGGTGTAGCGCCTGAGCTTTTTTGTTCGATTGAAATGAAGAGAGAGATTACTTGGCCTTTTTGGTCTCGGCTGGTGTAGCTTTGCTCTTTTCGGCTTTCACCTTAGCCCAGCGGGCCTTCTGCGCAGCTGCAATGCGACGACGACCGGCGGCGGAGATGTTTGGCTTGCGACGCCCCGTCTTAACTGCCTTGCCGACCTTGGCAGGAGCGGAGCCTGCACCACCCAGAAGGCGTGCGAGCTCGGCCTGCATCGCAGTTATTTTATCCTGAAGATCAGCCGCACGACGGAGATCAGCTGCAGCAAGTCCAATGATTTCGGTTTTTTTCGCCATAGAATGATTGGTTATCAACCTATTAGAGACAATGTCAAGACATCAGTAACTCGTCGATTTACCAGGCAGGCTCCGCATGCATGGCGCTGGACACGTCGAATGCTCCGGTCGTTGATACACTTATCTCGTTCGTTGGAGATAGATTCATGGCCGCATTGCGCAGTTCGGAGATCGACGAATCGTCACGGCAGCGGACAATCAGCACACACCTCCGAGGCAAACCGTGGAGATAAACACATCCCCCCTCATGCTGCTGCACGATCTCGATGCAGTCGCCCGCACCGAAACGCCGCCCCATCTCCGCCGCAGCGGTAAGCGTGGCGTGTCCCAGAACAAGAACGGCCGCGCTAGGAGGGTCAAGTTCGCCGCAATTGGCCAGCAAATGCCCGCCGTCATCGGTGACGCAGGCCTGCAAAACACCGGGGATAGATGCTATGGCGGAAAGATTCATTGCGAAAGAAAATGGCGGCGGTCACGCAGCCAGAGCGTGAGTTGGCAGTTCGTGAACGGATGCGTCCTCCCTCCCCTCCGGACCAGAAGCTTGAAGCCTAAACTGGTGCAGCGCGGCCTGAGAAATGGCGTTCAATGTGGCCAGAACGTTACGGCCGCTGCGGGCGTCGGATTCGAAGCTGAGGAAAGGCACCGGCCGGTTGTTGAAAAGATATTCAAGGTACTCCACGGGAGCCGCATTGGGCAGATCACGCTTGTTGTATTGAAGGACAATCGGAAGCCGCTCCAGCGAACTGTCGTTCATGCGCAGATTGGCATCTAAACTTTGCAGGGACTGGAGATTGTCGCGCTGGCGGTCCATCTGCGAATCGATGACAAAGACCACGCCGTCCGCCTGCCGGAGAACGAGCTGGAGCGTCGCGTTGTAAGTTACCTGACCGGGGACGGTGTAAAGATTGAAGGTCGTCTTGTAACCCGGCAGCGCATCGGCCTCCACGGCAAGGAAATCGAAGAACAAGGTTCGGTCCTGGGCAGTGGAGAGCGACACCAGATCGCTGCGTCCGCCGGGATCCAGCTTGGCGTGAATCTGCTGCAGGTTCGTGGTCTTGCCGCACAGCGGAGTGCCGCAGTAAACAATCTTGAAACTAACCGTGCGGTCCTCGTGATTGATGCTGGGCATGGCGGTGGGCGGGTGCTCCGGCGAATCAGCCGAGCATGCGGGCGAGTTCCCGCGAGATGAGGGTGATTTTATCGCGAAGTCCCGTCGACGGCTCGTCCTTGTGCAAGACCGCGACGGTGGTGTCGTCAGGAAAACAGAAAGTCAGAAGACGACCGCCCGCATTCAATGTAAAAGTCTCGGCTCCGTCGATGCCGATGAGCGGAGCCAGGCCACGCAGTTGACGCGCGATGTCAGGCGCCTGACGCTGAAACTCCACTGCGTCTGTGCCCGCGCCTTCGGCGTGACTGAGCACATGATTCCCATGCAGGCAGACGCAGGCGCTCAAACCGGCCTGCATGGCGAGCAGTTCGACAACACGCGGAGCGGATAGATTTTCTTCCGTGCCAAGCAGCGCCCTAAGCAAGAGTTGGTCTGTCTGGGTGTCGAGCGGAGCGAGCCCAAGGAACGAATGCTTCACAGCGGGCATCTTGCCGTTTGCCGACTCGCCTGATGGCTTTGGCCTCGAGGGACTCGAAGTTTCGGCGCTGGTCGGCTTCGAGGCGAACAATCCCAGGGAGGAAGAGATCGGCGCTGTAGGCGCTTCTTCCCAACTCTCCACCTTCCGCTCTGGTGTCTTCGACTCAACCTGGACGGGGCTCGTCATGGGTTTGATCGTCGGCACTGGGGCAGGACCACCACCAAATGGCGACGCCGTAACCGGAGCCTCTGGCGCATTTTGGCCGAGAAGTTGTGCACTGCCAAAACCGGGAGTGGCCTTGTTCCCAGTACCCTGGGCAGATCCGGCGGATGCAAACGGATCGAAGGGCTTCGTCGGCGTCACCGCGTGAGCAGCCGCCTGATTCGAGGACGAACCAAAGACCGTATTCGGTGGAGGAGAGCCGAACGGTTTGAACATTCCCGCCAACCCCTGCGACACGTCTTTTGAGGGAGCTTCGGGAGCGGATGGAAAGGCAGCTGGGGAGGGATTCTCAGCCGCGGGTGGAGAAAAGAGCGGCGTGTGAGCAGTCGGCGGAGTAGGATCGGCGAACGGATTCACCGCAGCTCCCATTTTTGGAGCGAATGGTGCTATGCCAACTGTGGCCGGCCCCGTTGAAAACTGAGCCGGCGGCGCGTTAACGACTGGCGCAGCAGCTGGTGCGGACGGAGAGGGAACTGCAAATGCCGATTCGACCGCCGGAGTCGGTGCCGGATCAGGACGGTCGATCTGCCTCTGCGGCGACTCAGGCTGAATGACGAAGGCACCGCCGGCAGCTTGTGGAACAGCAGGCTGAACCGCTCCCGAATTTGCCGCAGCTGGAGCCGACTGCGTCAGGGCGTGGAAAACCTCGTTCTGAGGAAGCGAAACCTGCACATTGCGACGTGCCGAAGAGAGGGTGTTTCTGAAACCGACGTCGATGATGCCGTCGATCAATGCCCCAAGTTCCATGATGACTTCCCCGGAAGCCGACGGCTGTCGCAGTGCCGACGAGGGAACATTAGTCATGATCCATGCAGGAATCGCGACGGGATCGAAGCCCAACTCATCGGCTCTCTTCCACGAAGCAACGCCGCCAATCCCAGTTTCGCTGATCCATTGCCGGCCATCGGCGCCGCTGGAGCTTGTGCTTGCGGAATCGATGTGGGTGAAGGCTGTTGAATCTTTGCATCCGCGAAACCCGCCAACCCAGCACCGGACGGAGCACTCTGCGGTGCGACAGGCGCCCCTTCGGCAGCAGGCTTGGGAGAAAAGAGCTGCGATATCGACGGCTGAGTGTTAGCCGCCGGAGCCGGGGCCGCTGAGCCAAATGGCGATGCCTGCGGAGCCGGGGCCGCAGCGGCAAAGGTCGACGGCATTTGCTGCGCCGCAGGTGCGGCGGGTGTCTGGCCGCCGAACGTTGACGCGGACGGCTGCGGATTCGAATGGGGGGGGCCAAACGGAGAGGGTGTCGAATGTGCAGCCGTTCCCATGGTGCCAAACGGAGACGGTTGCGATTGAGGCGCGGCAGATCCACCGGGTGGCATCGCACTGCCGAACGGCGATGGCGTTGATTGAGAAACCGTCTCTCCTGTAGGAGCCGGGCTTCCAAATGGAGAGGGGGCCGACTGCGCGCCCGATCCCATGGCAAAGGGCGAGGCAGGCGCCTTGCCATTGGACATCGAGAAGGGAGAGCCTTGACTGGGTGTCGCCTGCTGCTGCGCCTTGGCGGCTTCCCCTTGTCCCGGTTGCGGGGCACTGTATGGATTCTGCGCAGCCGAGATTGAAAAAGGTGAAGGAGTCCCCGCCACAGAGTCATCCTTGGGAGAATCTTGAAAGCCGGGAGAGGCTGCGGCAAACGGGCTCATCGGGAAAGCAGGAGCTTGCCCCTGGGCCTCCTCGGCTTGAGACGCACGCCCCATCTGGAAGGGAGACGGCGGCTGACCATTGGCTGAAAAGCCCGGAGCGGGTATGCCGGGCGCGGAGGTGCCGGGCTCGTATTGGGGTGTCTGGCCTCCACCGTCGTGTTCCTCGCGGGCTTTTGCGATCAAGCTCGGCAGTTTTGATGCCGGCAGGGGAACCATGCGGGCATCCTGGGGGGAAATGGGAGTCTGAAACAATGCGGGGCAGACTCGGTAAAGCTCAAACAACGGCAAAGCAGGCTGGCCACTGCGCAGGGCGTTTTCAAGCAGGGTTGGAGGCAGCGCCAACGGCTGCTCGACCGGAACCGCCCCACCGCGCACCACTTCAGGGGGCAGATGCGAGATCACATCTCCGACAGTAAGAGGCGCGTTCGTCGGCGTGGCGCCGACCACATTGAAAGGGGACATCCCTTGGGCCGAATTGATGGGAGGGGCCGAAACGGACTCTTTGGACGCGGTTTTGAAAAGGGGATTGCCGCCAAGTTGAAAGGGAGATGAACCGGCTGGTGGTTGCATGAGAGTTGCAGTTTGCGAGGTCATATTCACAGGTCGGGAACCAGCCGTTCCCTGATGAGCCATGCCGAAGGCCGGGGCAGCGATCTGGCCGCTTTCCTCGGAAGCGGCATCACGCTGAAAAAGACTTCGGAATGAAAAACTCATCGACAGTGAACACTGACCGACTGGCAACGATACCAACTCAGCCTTGAAAATCTAGTTTTTATAAAAAAATGACCACCAATCCATTTAATTAAATTACATTAAATATCAAGCATCTATAATTCAACCGTTTTTCCTTCGTTTTCGCCTTCCATTTACTGAGCGAAGTTGGCCCAAAGGCGGTCCTCGCGACGAGATCTTGGCGAACCTATCCAAGGCCGACATTTCCATCACGCACACGACGGCATTTTCGGCATTGCCAAAATTGATTGCATCCGCATTCATTTTTTCCTTGCGGAATCGCTCATTGAACGCACTATCCCCGCCCGCTCAATCTGGGCGGATGACCCCTTCGTCTAGCGGTTAGGACACATCCCTTTCACGGATGCGACACGAGTTCGATTCTCGTAGGGGTCGCCAACTTCTTTTGCGGCACGACCGGAAGCAAACAAGAAGCTCCGCTGGACACCGGCAAACACGCCCGCTAAACGAGCGGCATGTCTTCCACAGGCGGCAAACTTTTCATCACCGGTCATCAAGGTCTCGTCGGCCGCGCGCTTCTCCGCCATTACGCAGACCAGCCGCAGTGGCAGGTCCTCACCCGCACCCGGGCCGAACTCGACCTGCGAGACCCGCACGCCACCGACGCGTTTTTTGAAGCCGAACGCCCCGAGTATGTCATCCTCGCGGCGGCCAAGGTGGGTGGCATTAAGGCAAGTTACACCCAACCCGTGGACTTCCTCCTCGACAATCTGCAGATTCAAAATTCCGTTCTGTCCGCCGCGCATCGCTTCGACGTTAAGAAGCTGCTCTTCCTCGGCAGCACCTGCATCTACCCCAAGGCCGCCGAAATCCCCATTCGTGAGGACAGCCTGATGACAGGACCGATGGAGGAGACCAACGCGCCATACGGAGTCGCCAAGATCGCCGGAATCAAGCTCTGCCAAGGCTATCGCCATCAGCATGGCCGTGACTTCATCTGCGGCATGCCGGCCAACCTTTACGGCCCGTTCGACAACTTCGATCCCGAGCACTCTCACGTGCTACCCTCCCTGATCCGTCGCTTTCACGAGGCCAAACTTCACAACACTCCCACCGTGACGCTCTGGGGCAGTGGAACTCCCACACGCGAATTCCTCTTCGTCGACGACCTCGCCTCCGCCTGCGCCTTCCTGCTCGAAAACTACAGCGCTCCAGAGATCATCAACATCGGCAACAGCAACGAAATCAGCATTCGCGAAGCCGCCAAGTTGATTGGGGAAATCACCGGCTACGAGGGTGAAATTTGCTGGGACACCTCCCAGCCCGACGGCAATCCCCGTCGGCTCCTCGACACCAGTCGGCTCAGCAACCTCGGTTGGAAGGCGAAAACCAACTTCCGCGAAGGAGTCGCGCAAACCTACCGCTGGTTTCTGGAGAATCGTGCCACGGCCCGCACTTGATGCGGGAGTGAAGTCCGGCTGGACACGTTCCTCCTTCAATGCCAATTGAGCCAATGGCAGCCCAAGCCTTCCGACCCGTCCTCATCACCCGCAACACCTGCCGCATCTGCGGCTCCCGCAGTCTGACACCCGTCGTCAGCCTCGGAGACCAGTTCATCGGCGGCGTCCTCGCCAGCGAAGACGGCAGCGCCCTGATCAAGCGCAAGATTCCGCTCGACCTCGTGCGATGCGATCCCTCCGTCGATGAAAACGCCTGCGGTCTCGTGCAGATGCGTCATTCCGTGCCGCCGAAGGTGCTCTACCACCGCTACTACTACGAGTCCGGCATCAACAAGTCCATGATCGACAACCTCTCGGGCATCACCGCGCTCGTCGAGGAAACCGTCACCCTGAAGGCCAACGACATCGTGCTCGACATCGGCTGCAACGACGGCACGCTTCTTTCGAGCTATAAAACGCAGGGCCTGCGCCACATTGGCATCGACCCCTCCGACGTCGCCCTCAAAGCCCGCGCCAAGGGCTTTCAAGTCGTGAACGACTTCTTCACCGCCCGGGCCTTCAAGAGTGCGCATCCAACGGAAAAGGCCCGTGTCGTCACCAGCATCTCCATGTTCTACGATCTGGAGAATCCGCACGCTTTTGTGCAGGACATCGCCGACATTCTTGCCGCCGACGGCATCTGGATTCTCGAGCAAAGCTACCTGCCGGCGATGCTCGACATCAACAGCTTCGACACCATCTGCCATGAGCACCTCGAGTACTACTCCCTCGCCGTGCTGGAGCGCCTTTTCGGTGATCACGGCCTTGAAGTGATCGACGTGCACCTCAACGACGTGAACGGCGGCAGCTTCCGTCTCGTCGTAGCCAAGGCCGGACAGGTCAAGCCAAGCGCCGAGGCCGCTGCGCGCGTGCAGGATCTGCGCATCCGCGAATTCGAAATGGCGCTGGATTCCGACGCGCCCTTCGCTGTCTTCCGCGACAACATCGAACGCATCCGCACAGAGCTCACCGCCTTCCTCAAGCAGGCAAAAGCGGACGGCAAACTGGTGCACGGATACGGCGCCTCCACAAAAGGCAGCACCACGCTGCAGTACTGCAACGTCACGCCCGATCTCGTCCCCGCCATCGCCGACCGCAACCCGGTGAAATGGGGCAAGTACACCATCGGCACCCAGATCAAAATCATCTCCGAAGAAGAATCCCGCGCCGCGAAGCCCGACTACTATCTCGTCCTGCCGTGGCACTTCATGCCCGAGTTCCTCACCCGCGAGACCGAATTCCTCGCGCGTGGCGGCAAGTTTCTCGTGCCGATGCCCAAGGTTCATCTCGTCGGTTGAATCGGTCACGCAGCTTGCTCGTCTAGGTCATTCCCATGGACGACAAGCCAGTGCCAATGACGAACCGCGACGCCCTGCGGCGCCTTCTCGCGTTCGCACGCGCACACCGGCGCATCGCCATCCTGCAGTTCTCACTCGCCGCGGCGGGCACGGCGCTCATCTTCGTCTTTCCCGGCGTTGTCCGTTGGTTCATGGACGAAATCATACCACAACGCCGCACGGATTTGGTCTGGCACGCGGGCGGGCTCGCGATACTCGCATTCTCCCTGCGCGAGGCGCTGTTCTATTTCCGCACGCGTGTGAACTGCACCTTCGAGCAGCGCATGATCACCGACCTGCGCGGACGTCTTCACCGCAAAGTCGAGCTTCTTCCAGTTCGGTGGTTTGATCATCAGAACACCGGCGACATCCTCACCAAGCTCGCCGACGACGTGCCCGCCACTCAGCGCGTGATTCTCGAAGGCATCGAGCAGGGCCTTGTCGCACTGCTGCAGATCCTCATCACCGCCATCGTCATGCTTTTGGCGGACACAAAGCTCGCGCTCCTTGTGCTCGCGCCCACACCGCTGATCGCAGCCGGAGGCTGGATCTACTCCCGCTGGATCTCACCCCGCGCCACCGCGGCCCGTGAAGCGACCAGCGCCTTGAACGCCACACTGCATGACACGCTCACCGGCATCCGGCAGATCAAGAGCTACACCGCCGAAGAAATGCGGCAGGAAAAATTTCTCACCGCCAGCCACCGCCTCAAAGACAAACAAACCCGCCTCATGGCCGCCTGGGCCTTTTACGCGCCCTCGATGACCGTGCTGGGAAACTTGGGCCTTGTGCTCCTTCTCATGGCCGGATCCTGGTGGTGCATTCAGGGGGACATGACGAGTGGTCAGTTGATGCAGTTCATACTTCTCGTCGGCTTTCTCTACGAACCCGTCGCCCGCCTCCATGGCGTCAATCAGACGCTTCAAAACGGCCTCGCTGCCGCCAAGCGCGTGTTCGCGATTCTTGACGACGAAGTGGAGGAAGATCTCGATGCGGGCGTGGAACTTTCCGAAGTTAGCGGCGACATCGAATTTCACTCTGTCTGCTTCGCCTACCGTGAAGACAAGCCTGTCCTGCACGATGTCTCGCTCTCCGTGAGACATCATCAAACCATCGCAGTCGTCGGTGCCACCGGTTCCGGCAAGAGCACCTTGTTTCAGCTTCTCACCCGTTTTTACGATCCCCAATCAGGATCCATCACGCTTGACGGCATCCCTCTTGGCGACATCGGCAAACGCTCCCTGCGCCGCTCGCTCGCCTACGTCTCACAAGAGTCTTTTCTCTTTGCCGGAACCGTGCGTGAGAACCTGCTTGTCGGACGTCCCACCGCCACTGACGACGAAATCTGGAGCGCCCTCAGGGAAGCCTCCGCCGACGATTTCATCCGCCGCCTGCCCGAAGGCATCGATGCCGAAGTCGGTGAGCGCGGCGTGCTCCTGAGTGGCGGCGAACGTCAGCGCTTGTCGCTGGCCCGCGCCTTTCTCAAAGACGCGCCCATCCTGCTTCTCGACGAGGCCACCTCTTCTGTCGATGTTAAGTCTGAAAAGCTGATTCAGGCGGCACTCGCCAAACTCCGCGCCAACCGCACCAGCATCATCATCGCCCACCGTCTCAGCACGATCGTCCAGGCCGATGAAATCTACGTGCTCCATCAGGGCCGCATCCTCGCACATGGCACGCACGATGAGCTGCTCCAATCCTGCGCCTACTACCGAGAGATTGCCGCCATTGCTTTCGAAAGGCCGGAGAAGAACTGACTACTCCAATTGCAGCTTCGCCAGCGAACCGTAGAGACCGCCCGGTTTGGCGACGAGTTCGTCATGCGTGCCACGCTCGAGAATCGCGCCGCCGGACATGACAAGGATTTGATCGCAGCGCCGCACGGTGCTCAGGCGATGGGCAATGATGATGCTGGTGCGGTTCTCCATCAGCTTGTCCAGCGCGTCCTGAACCAGGCGCTCGCTTTCTGCATCAAGGCTGCTCGTGGCCTCGTCGAGGATGAGAATGGCCGGATCGGCAAGAATGGCACGAGCAATGGCGATGCGTTGACGCTGGCCGCCGGAGAGCTGCGTGCCGCGATCTCCGACCAGCGTTTCGTAGCCTTCGGAGAGTCCGGTGATGAATTCGTGCGCGTTTGCCTTCTTAGCCGCGCTGATGATTTCCTCCTCCGTGGCGCCGGGTTTGCCGTAGGCGATGTTTTCCCGGATGCTGCCGCCAAAAAGCAGCACCTCCTGCGGGACGAGGGCCAAATTCCTGCGCAGCTGGGTCAACGTCATGTCGCGAACCGGCTGCCCGTCGATGAGAATCTCTCCCGCAGTCGGATCGTAGAAGCGAAACAGCAGTGACACGGTGGTAGTCTTGCCAGAGCCGCTGGGTCCCACCAGGGCGATCCGCTGGCCGGCGTTCGCCTTCAGTTCAAAGTCGCGGAGCACCACGGCATCGGGACGTGTCGGATAGGCGAAAGAAACACCGCGCATTTCAATCTCACCGCGAAAGCGGCTCGTCGCAGCGCTTTCGCCGTCCTGCGGTTCCACATCGTCGCGCAGGATCTCCCGCACTCTCTCCGTCGCTCCCAGCGAGCGCTGAAGCTGCGCAATGAGTTCCGGAAACTGCATGAAGGACGCCGCAATCATGCCGCTGAGTCCGGCAAACTGGGTGAGTTCCTCCTTGCCAATCTCCCCGAAGTTCAGCATCCGCATGGCAAACCAGGTCACCAGAATGAGGGCGATGCTGAAGGCAAAGATGATGAAGGCGATGAAGGAGGCACGGGGCACGGCGGCGCGAATGACCGTGCGCAGATACTCGCCGAGGTTTTTCTCATAGCGGGCCATCTCATAGGTCTCGTTGCGAAAGGCCTTCACGCTGACGATGCTTTGCAGGCTTTCGTCCACCACGACCTGCGAGGCGGCGAGGTTGTCCTGCGCCCGTTTTGTCAGTTTGCGAATCTGTGAACCGAAAATGGCAATCATGACAATCACCACCGGAATCGTGCCGACCATGAAAAGCGACAGCTTCACGGACATGCTGAGAATCAGCGCCAGGCAGAGTGTGAGCATGACCGTGTGGCGGATGAGCATCGGAATCGTCACCACCAGCGTCTCGCGCATGGCCTCGACATCATTGGCGAGGCGGGAGGCCAACTCCCCCACGCGGCGCTGGTTCAGGGTCGCCATCGGCAGGCGGATGATGCGGCTGAAGGTGTCCAGGCGCAGCGCCGCCAGCGCACGCTCCGAGGCCTTGGCAAAGAGCATGATCCGGAAAAACGCAATCACCGCCTGTGCGGCCACGATGGCCACGAGGAACCAGACACTCTGGTTGAGCTCGGTCATCCACTCCGGTCCCGTGGCGCCGCCGATCCCCTTCCCCGCCACCGCGGCGAGTTCCTTGATAAAAACAATCGTCATGCCGCCGGTGACGGCCAGCGCGATCAATGCGGGAATGAAAACCCGGGAATGCGGCCGGAGATACTTGAGAAAGAATCCCGCGTCTTTCCACGCGCCCTTGTCCCACAGTTTTTTGCTCGCTCTTTCTTCAGCCATGCTTTTGATCCTCTACTCCAGGCGGGCGGTCCATCGCCGCGTGGGTTTGTCGGTCAGTTCCAATACGCTCAAACTCTCCGCGTCGTCGCCTTGGCGCGAACCGCGAGTCAGGAAGAACTCCCGACCGCCGCCGCTGAAGCGGACATTGATCCCGAACTGGCTGTTGCCGTTCCCCAGCGCCCATTCGTGCAGGTAAAGATAACCCTTCGGCAGCGTGAGCGTCAGCCGCCGCCTGCCGTTCGCGGAACTCGAGAGCCGGGCTCCGATCTCCTTCACGTCAAAGACTGCTGCGTAGCCGCTGCCAAAGGCCCACGGCGCGACTTCATGCACCGTGGCTTCGCCGTCCGCCGCACGTCCGGTGATTCGCAGCGCCGCCGTGGCGCCGGGAGTCAGGCGCTGACCGTAACTGCGGGCATCCAGATTCAGGAGCAATTCAAAGGCCTCCCCATCGCCGCGATCAGCGAGGTTGACGCCCGTCAAGTCGAGCGTCAGAAACAGTTTCATGCCGTCCGCATCCGCCCGCAGCGTCACCGCGCTCGGCTGCCCGTCCTCCGCCGCCAACGGCACCGTTTGCCGGAGACCGAAATTCCGCGTGATCTCGACGTGGCGGTCAAAAATCTGCCGAACACCGTTGCCGCTCACCTCCAGTTTCAGCGGCAGTCGCTGACGGAACGGAGGTTCTTCCCCGGTCGGCAGCGCCAACCGCAGGCCGGGCGTCTCGGAAGCTTCCACACCGATGTCAAATTTTCCCTGCTGCTTCTTGCCGGCCCATTCCGCCTCCCAGCTTGCCGAGAGCTTTTTCGCCGTGCCGTTTGCGATCTCGATTTCGGGGAGATACTCGGCTTCCAGATTGAAGGCCGTGCGCTCGTTCCAAGCCACGTTGAAGGGCTGCAGGTCGGCCGCCAGATCGTGAATCCTCGACGCCTTTCCCGCGATAACGAGCACGGGCAGCCGTGCTTCACCATCCACCAGCGGCAGATAGCGGGTGTCCGTGATCGCGTACTCGATTGTCACGGTTTCCCGGCCTTCCGCGGCCAGCTTGATGCGTGCGTTGGTATCCTTGGGCCGGAATCCGCGGGGCACCAGCGGCAGCACCGTCATCTCCAGCGGCTCCTTGAGGGAATTGGCCAGCTGAAATTCGAGCTTCAGCACGCCACTCCCCTCCAGCGTCGCCTTGGCGTCACTGACCCGCCACGCCACGCGCGGCGCGCCCTGCATCACGTCCTCGAAAAGGATGCGCCCCAGCGCCTCGTGCGTCGCCCGGGTTGGCAAGGCAAGGCCGTCGGCCGCGACGGGCTCCAGACGGCTCCGCAGCTGCTGGACAAACATGGGAAAAAGCAGATGCGCCTCCTGGGGACCGGAAGGCATGGTGATGAGGCGCGAAAGATCGCCGAGATCGGAAAAGAGCACGTTCTCCCCGGCACAGAATTCCTTCATCACACTCGTCACCGAACGAGACATCGCCAGACTCGCCTCCTCGGGCTCCGAAGCCTGCGGAATCGGAGCCGCGACGATCCATTCCAGACCATTCTCGCGCACCGTGTCGCGCAGGCTGAGCAGCGCTGTGGCGATGTCCGCAGCGGAGGTGCCCGCCGCTCCGTCCTCCAGTCCGTGCGCCACCAGCACCAGGTCAGGACGTCCTTGAAAACCCACCGTCGCCAGCGCCGAGGCGGCCGAGACGATGCTGGAAGTGCGGACCGGCTGCAGGAGGATCTCGGGGCCCAGCATCATGCTTTCCTTCGCGCGCAATTCGGACTCGGGCCGCAGCACGCGCACGCCTCCGGTGTAAAAAAACTGACTCGCCATCGCTTTCGCAAACACGCCCGCAAAGCTCTTCAGAAGAGGATCGCTGCCGTCATCCGCGGCGACGCTGTCGAGGATCGCATCCCCCAGCACCACGATCTGCACCTGTTCCCGCCGTGTCAGCTTCATGAGAGTCTGCGGCAGAAACTTCTGCCAGCGCTCCCTTTGCCCCGCCGTGAGGTCGAAGTACTGCTGCAGCTTAACCTCCGGCGTCGGCATTTTCTCCTCGGCGGCCTTCGCCTCGGCCTGCAACGTCGCGAGATCGGGCTTCGCGCCGGCGGCGGCTGGCGATTCAGGTGGAGTCTCCGGTGTCTGCGCCCGATACCCCTCCACGGCACACAGAGCCATGGCGCCGAGCAGGGCGATCATCTTGCGGTTGGGAAACATGCGCCCGCTATGTCAACGAGACCGGCGGCGGCTGCAACCATGGAGTGCATGGCAGCGCACTTGCGCCTTCGCCCCCGTTCGACATCATGCCCCATGTCCACACTCGCCCCTGCCGCCGTCCTATACGAAGCGAAGAAGCCCCTGAGAATCGAGGAAGTGAAGGTGCTGCCGCCCCAGGCAGGCGAGGTCACCGTCCGGATGAAGGCCGCCGGCGTATGCCACAGCGACCTGCATGTCATGAAGGGTGACCTTTCGATGCCGATGCCGATCATTCTCGGCCATGAGGGCAGCGGCGTGATCGAAGCCGTGGGGGAGGGCGTCACCTCGGTCGAAGTCGGCGACCACGTCATCCTTGTCTGGCGCGGTTCCTGCGGAAAATGCGAATATTGCAACAGCGGGCGTCCCGCTCTGTGCGACATGGGCACCGCGATGCGCTTCACAGGCCTGATGCCAGACGGCACCACGCGCTTTCAGAACTCCGCAGGCGAGAGCATCCGCCACTACGCGGGCGTTTCGGCCTTCTCTTCCCTCGCGACGATGCCGCAGGCCTCGGTCGTGAAGATTCCGAAGGAATTCTCATTCGAAAAAGCCGCACTCATCGGCTGCGGTGTGATCACTGGTGTGGGTGCCGTGGAGAAGGCGGCTCGCGTGCAGCCGGGCAGCTCGGTGGCCGTCATCGGCTGCGGCGGCATTGGCTTGAACATCGTTCAGGGCGCCCGCATGGCGGGAGCGCTGAAAATCATCGCCGTGGACAAATTCCCCCGGAAAGAGGCGGACGCCCGACTCTTCGGCGCCACCCATTACGTCGATGCCAGCGCGGGCGATCCTGTGGAGGCGATCAAGGAACTGACCGACGGCAAAGGGGTCGACTACGCTTTCGAAGCCTTCGGTTCCGGAAAAACCGCCGAGCAGGCCTTCGATGCTACCAAGAAGGGCGGCATGTGCGTCATGGTCGGCATCACCAGCGCCGCCGACCGCGCCGCGATCAACGTCAACCAGCTCGTCTACGCCGAGAAAACCCTGCGCGGCAGCATCTACGGCAGCACCCAGCCTCGCACCGACCTGTTGCTGCTCATCGCCATGCACCAATCCGGACGCCTCATGCTGGATGAACTCGTCACCAAGCGATACCCGCTCGAAGGCATCAACGAAGCCTACGACGCCCTGCAGCGCGGCGAAGTGGCCCGCAGCTTGATCGTGTTTGATTGAGCTTCGTCACGCCCACAGCGACTGCGGGTACTCTCCCGCGTCAACCAGTGCGCGAATGCTCGCCACGACTTCGGCCTTGTCCTCGGGATACGTCACGCCGAACCACTTGCCTGTTGTCTCCAGAACGCGCACCTCGGCTTTGCCCGCATGAATGAGGGCGTTCACCTCTGCGGGCACATAGCATTCGGACTTCAACTCCGTTCCCCGCTCCGCGAGGAAGGCGGTGAAGGCTTTTCGCAGTTGCGGGAAGATATCCGGCGTGAAACCGAAGAAATTCATCGAGACCACCTCGTCGCCCGTCAGCGGCACGTAAGCGCCCTCCACCTCGCGATTCTCCGCCCCGGAACCATGCTGGAAGATTTTGGTCATTTCCAAGACGGAGGCCAGCATGCCGTTCGCATCGCACTCGCAGACACCCCGGGAGACGCTGCCGTGCTCTGACAGCGTGTTCTTCAAATAGAAGCCCACCATCGACCAGTGGCTCTTGCCGTCGTCCAGACGCGGCTGCGTGAGATCCGCAGCGATTTTTTTGAAGGCGTCCTGACCGTAGAAGTCATCCGCGTTGATCATCAGAAACGGTTCGTGGACGACTTTCTCCGCGGCCAGCAGCGCGTGCGCGGTTCCCCAGGGTTTCGTGCGTCCCTCGGGCACCGAGAATCCTTCGGGAAGGTCGTTCAGATCCTGGAACGCGTAGTCCACGACGATGCGCCCTTCGTACTTCGCGCCGATCTGCGTACGGAAAAGCTCCTCAAAGTCGCGGCGGATGACGAAGACCACCTTGCCAAAGCCGGCGCGAATCGCGTCGAACACCGAGTAGTCGAGCACGACTTCCCCCGAGGGGCCCATGGCATCGAGTTGTTTCAGGCCGCCGTAGCGGCTGCCCATGCCGGCGGCGAGGATCAGAAGTGTGGGTTTCATCAGTGGATTCGAGGTGGGAAAAGGATGGAAATCGAGCGGGCATTCTTGCGGGAGGCCGTCCGCGAGGTCAAGCGGCGAAGGCGCGCAGCTTTCCCTTGGAGCCGTCTGATGCACCAACGGGCGCTTGTGCTTTCCCGCCACATCGGCTTACATCCGAACACACACATGCACCCGGTCATTCCCAAACTTCTCCAACTTCAGGAGCGCGACCAGCGCATCCGCAGTCTGCAAAAAGACCTCAAGGAAATCCCGAACCTGCAGTCGCGGGCGAAAACCCAGCTCGCCGGAGACCAGGCCGCCGTCGAAGCCGCAAGCCAGGCGATGAAGGAGGTCGAGGTGAAGATCAAGAGCATCGAGCTCGACATTCAGACCCGCCAAACCTCCATCAAACGGCTTCAGGACCAGCAGTTCGAAACCCGCAAAAACGACGAATTCGCCGCCCTCGGCCACGAGATCAAACGCTACGAGGGGGAAGTCACCAAGCTCGAAGACGACGAACTGGAGCAGATGGAGGCGCTCGAAGCTGCCAAGGTGAAACTCAAGGACGCCCAAGCCAAGCTCGCCGAAACCCAGGCCCGGGTGAACGAAGAGCTCAAAGCGCTCGACGAGCGCGCCGCAGGCGTCACGCAGCGGCTCGACGGACTCAACGCGGAACGCAGTGAACTGGCCGCCCCGATCGATGAGGACACGCTGGACCTCTACACCCGCATCCTGAACAAAAAGGGCGACGCGGCCGTCGTGCCGATGATCAATGCCCAGTGCGGCGGCTGCCACATGAAGGTCGTCGTCGGTGTGATTCAGTCCCTCAAGCAGTCGGAGACTCTGACCCAGTGCGAAAGCTGCGGTCGCATCCTCTACATGGAAGGCTGAGAAGGGCGGACAAGACACTTCCACACGCATGAACACCTGGCACTACGTCGATTCGGAAAACCAGCGCCATCAGGCCACCGAAGAACAACTTCAGTCCCATGCCGCCTCCGGCGTGGTGAAGCCTGAAACACTGGTATGGACGGACGGAATGCCGCAGTGGATTCCCGCCCAGCAGGCGATTCCCACCCTCTTCCAAAGCTCCGCCGTCGCGCCCCCGCCGCTGCCCTCCGGCCCACCGCCCATCCCCATGCGCGCGCACGACGTGGACTACGAAATCCACGGCAATGAAATGCAGATCGTCGAGGTCGAACTCGATCCGGGAGAGACCGTCATCGCCGAAGCTGGCGGCATGAACTACATGGACGACGGCATCACCTTCGAAACCAAGATGGGAGACGGCTCCGCCGCGTCCGGCAGCGGCTTTTTGAGCGTCCTGAAAAACGTCGGCAAACGCATGCTCACCGGCGAATCGATCTTCATGACGCACTTCACGAACCGCGCCCCTGCAGGCAAGAAGCGCGTCGCCTTTGCAGCCCCCTACCCCGGCAAGATCATCCCGCTCAAACTCACCGACTACGGCGGCGAGATCCTTTGTGAAAAGGACGCCTTCCTCTGCGCCGCTTACGGCACCGCCATTGGTATCGCCTTCCAAAAGCGCTTTGGTGCGGGCCTTTTCGGTGGTGAAGGCTTCATCCTCCAGCGCCTGACCGGAGACGGCATGGCCTTCATCCACGCCGGAGGAACGATCATCAAAAAGGAGCTGAAGGGTGAGACCCTGCGCGTGGACACCGGCTGCCTCGTCGCCTTCACCGGCGGCGTCCATTACGACATCGAGCGCGCCGGCAATCTCAAGAGCATGTTCTTCGGTGGAGAGGGTCTCTTTCTCACCACCTTGACCGGACACGGAACCGTCTGGCTGCAAAGCCTGCCCTTCTCGCGCCTCGCCGACCGCATTCTCGCCAACGCACCCTCCGCCGGCGGCAAAGCCACGGGAGAAGGATCCGTGCTCGGCGGCGTCGGCCGTCTTCTGGGCGGGGATTGATCCTATTCCTGCTTCGCAGGCACCGGTGGCAGGTCCAGCAGCCCCGGGTGCATCAGGACAGCGAGCATCGTGAGCAGGGATTGCCCTCGAGCCGGTTGTTCACGAACAGAAAGCTCGGCAGCGTCTTCCTCGCTTCCGCTGCTTTAGCGCGGCTGTCGGCGATCTCCGCTGCCACCCGCCGCGCCTCCTCGTAGGGTTCCTTGGTGGCGTTGTAGGGGCTGAACATCCTCACCGCCTGCTCATAGGTGCGGCCCGGTTTGAGAAGGAATCGCGCGGCGGTAAATCTCTCCGCAGTCAGCACGCCCGGCAGCGCCCACTGCTCGGCCACCGATGGCATGTGCGTCCAGTTGTTCATCACATGCGCCACGCCGTGGCGGCGCAGCATGGCGAAGTAGTCCGGGTGCAGCAGGGCCTTGTTGCGAATCTCCACGCCGTACTGCCAGCCGGAGGGCAACTGCCCGAGAAACCCGTCGAGCATCTCGACGAAGTCACGCCCTCGTTCAAAGTCCCGTGGATGAAAGTGGCTGAACTCGAAGATGAACAGGCCCATCTTGTCGCGATGCCTTTCGCATGAGGCGAGGAAGGCGCTGCGGAAGAGTTCCGCATCGAGGAAGTGCGGATTGCGCTGCCCGGCCTTCTTTCCATGCCGCGGCAGATTGGGAAACGTGCGCGCGGTGATCTCGTCGCACACCTTGAACGCAAAACGAAAACCATCCGGCACCTGCGCGCACAATCCGGCGATGTATTGGGGCGATGGGAACTGGTAGTAGCTCGCATCCACACACACGGTGCGGAAGACCTGCGCATACTCCTCCAGGCAGTCACGCTCGAAACGGCTCTCGGCGAACTTTCCGCGATACAGGTAGCGCTGCTCGTCGTAGAGCAGGCCCGTCAGCCCGGATACTTCCACGACGACGTGCCGAGAAACACATTCCGCTCCGCCAGCGCGGCGAGCGCTGTTTCATCTGCGACGGGAAACGTGTTCGATGTCAGCATCAATACGGCAGACCGAAGGCGCCTCTGCAAACCATCACTGATGGTGGAGTGCCACAACGCCTAGGTCGAGAGAAATCATGCGGCTGTAAAGATCGCCAAAACAAACACACCACTTATGACCATCCTGCGGCCCATCAACGCACATTGTCTGAACTTTCAATACGACCAATCAGCTTTCCAAAAACCTTTCCACCAAAAGTTGACGTTCCGGCAAAGGATTTGAAATCTGGATCAAACATGATTGAAATTTCATGTTTCTGTCCCCCAAAATCAAAACCCCATTTGATGGCACGATCCCCGGTGACTTCATATTGGGAAACGCTTTTGTCCCAGGAAGAAGTCACCCTCCGATTATCGAGGAAATATCGGATTCCATTCTCGTTTTTCCATGTCCACTTCGTATTCAGAAGATGGGATGTGATGATGGCTGCTTCCTTGCCTCGAGGATCAACTGTGGTTTGAGGACGGACGACATTGATGGCCCCAGCCGCAGCGTTCCGGGAGCGTCCGGGATACTCCACCACGAAACCGGATATTCCTGTGCGGAATGATGCCGGGGTTCGGTCGATGGCATCGTTCCAAAATCCGGATGGATTCATCTCCAGCCCCGTCTCCGAGTTGCCCGGCTCTTGCGGTGCCCAATGAGTGCCATCCCAGAGTTCGCCAGTCACCCATTGCCATCTGCCGTTCACTCGCTGTCCTCCGAGCCATGCAAAGTGGCCTGCAGGCACGATATTGGCGATTTTCTGATTCTCCTCCAGTGAGGTAATAACCGCAAGGTGACCGCCCAGCTTCTCGGCCTCCGACTTCGCTTCGCTCCAAGAAAACTCTCCCTTAACAAAACGGTAGGTCGAGGGCCCCATGGGGGAGGGAGGCTCCGCATTGGGTAGGGGTTTGTTGCCAGTGGAGGTTGATGGAGGCGGGCGTCCCGAGAAAAACTGAACACCCGTTGCCGATTGTGCCGCCTCAATTCTCGTCAGCAGATCTTCCTGCTCCGTCACAAGCCGGCCCGCCTCTTTCAGTTTCTGAAGAGATAGCCTCCCCTCTTCAAGAAGCTGCCAACGACTGAGTTTGGGGTTGGCTACGACCCCCTGAATGCTCATGACCTCCTCCCCGTGGAGATACGCGTACGCAAGCAAAGTCGCCACTTGGGTGTCTTTCGGCCTCGTTAGAAGGAGTTGCTGGGCGAGTTCCCGCACTCTCGCAAAAGACCGTGCCGCTGTTTCCCACTCGCCTTTGCTCAGTGCCTGACTCTGGGCCGCGTTGCCCAGACGATCGTAGCTGTTGCACAGATCACGCTGCAATAAAACATGGGCGGGATCATGCAGAACGAGTTCCTGCGCCAGCTGGAAGGCCTTTTCAAATGCAGCCAGTGCTGCGTCGAAGCTCTTCTCCGAAGTCGCCACGTTCCCAAGCTGAATGTGAGTCAAAGCCAAATCATGCTGCATTCCTGAGTCGCCAGGGTTTGCTTGCGCGAGTCGATCGATCAGTGCGAGGGATTGTCCAAAAGATTGCCACGCCGAAGGCAGGTCACCTTTTGTGATGGCGACTGTTCCAAGCCGGTTGTGTCCCTTAAACAATTCACGTGTTGTAATGAACCCGGTCGGATCCGCCTTCACGAGCACCTTGATGGCTTCCATGTAGGTTTCGAACATTTCCTGCGCAATCTTCAGGTCGCCCTCTGTCAGTGCCACGTTGCCAAGCCGGTAGTAACACTTGGAGACATCGCGTTTTGCCTGGATGTCTCCAGCATCCGAGAGCGCGAGTTGTTGGCCAATCTTCAGGGACTTCTGAATTGACTCCCTCGCCGATTTTGGGTCTCCCTTCGCAAGTGCAACATCACCGAGTCCATCATAGCTTCGGGCAAGGGCACGCTGTAAATCAACGTCGTTGGGATTGACCTCCGCCAGCGTCTCAATCGCTTTCAGGCAATTCCGAAAGGCGTTGTTCGCCGCCTCCAGATTGTCTGCAGCCAGTTGCGCTTCGCCCAACTTCTGCTCTTTGAGGGCTACCTCATACTGGCTATTCTGAGCGGCGATTTCTGCGTCCTTGTTGGCAGCTTGCATTTTCCGCGAGGCCTCGTCAGCTGCCCTTCGAGCCTCGTCAGCAAGTTTCTGAGCTTCGTCTGCCACTTTCCTCATTTCCGCGGCTGTCTGGCGATCTTTGCCAGCGGTCTTGGAGATGTCCCGCACACGGCCTTCAGCTTCCATTTTCGTTTGATCGGCCTCTTTTTGTTTGAGCCATGCGATAGTGCTGCCCGCAATCGCCACCATCCCAAGCACAGTCAGGGCCGAGACCCATCGACGCTTGGCGCGGGTGCGGAGTTGGGCCAGTTCATTTTGATGCACTTGATCCCGCTTTGTCAGCATACCCAGAGGCACCCCTAGGATGCCTGCGAGAATCTTCAGCTTCATCAAGTTCAGGCGCTTCGCGTAGACGGCCACTTTGTGATCGATCTCTCTGGGAGTAAGGTTCTTCCCTTTGAGATTCTCCCGGTAAGCATCGGGACTGGTCCAGCCCTCGCTACAATCATCCAGTCGAAAGTCTGCAGCGATGGGCTCCGCCGGGAAATCGCTCAGGCTGCCATCGGCGGCAACGACGTATCGAAGCGGCTCCGGGAAGCACTCGTGCTCGGGCTTCCAACCCACGGCTTGCTTGGCAGCATCGGTGGCAGCATAGGGCTCACCGCTGACAATGGCCGCGATCACCCGGTCGCTCTTGCCCATCGCTTTGAACCTCAAAACCTCGTCATAAACAAACCGGCTCGCCACCGCGCTTGGGGAACACAGAACGACAAGATAGCGGCTGTTCTCCAAGGCCCTTACGACGGAGGTGGACAGGTCCGCGGCAGCGGATAGCTCATCTTCATCGCGAAACACAGGAAAGATCCGTGCGGGAATCTCCTCACCACGGTCGTTTACCGTGCCCGTCAGGTCTGTTGGCACCTCATAAGTTTCAATGGTCTCTTGAAGCCAGGAGGCCCACTGTCGGCCAGGTTCGTGATTGTCAGCGTGCCTGTAGCTGAGAAAAGCAGCGTAAGTGCGGGGCACCACCGATTCGACGCTCTCAAGGGGAATCACAACCAGCTCCAGCAGCACCGACCCGAGCCGCACCTCTGAGCCGGGTGAAATGGGGGTTGGCTCACTGATGTGCAGACCATCAACGAAGGTGCCGTTGCTGCTCCCAAGATCTTCAAAGATGCATTCCGACTCGCTTATTGTGACCTTTGCATGCCGTCGTGACAGGTCGTTCGATTCGATTGAAATCTCGCATTCCGGATCACGCCCAATGAAGTATGTGCCCGGTTCAAGGGCCTGCCGTGCGAGCTCCGAGCCCTCAACGCAAATGACCAACTCGTATTTGGCGGCGAGCATGGGCAAAATACTATCAACTCGCATGAACGAGACAATTCAAAAAAACGACGCCAGCCGCTATGCATATGGGCCGCAACTCATTGGCTTTCAGGACACCCGAGCCGCTCACCATGGCAAGTCCTTGGGGCATGATTGGCAACACTCAGATTGCAGAAAGTGGATTCCCCCAATGTCCTGACGAGTCAGATGTTTTGTGTTACCAAGTGTCTCGCAACGACGTGCCGAGAAACACATTCCGCTCCGCCAGCGCGGCGCGCGCCTGTTTCATCTGTAGAACGGGAAGCGTGTTCGATGTCACCATCAGTGCGGAAGACCAAACACGTAGTAGGCCGCGCACAGCAGCGCCAGCACGATCATCCCTGCGTTCAACTCCCGCCCGCGCCCGGCCGCCAGTTTCAACACAGGATGCAGCACCAGCCCGGCCGTCAGGCCGTTGGCGATGTTGTAGGTGAAGAGCATCATCACGATGGTCACAAACGCCGGCACCCACTCCGTGAGGTCGTCGAAGTCGATGCGACGCAGCGAACCCACCATCAGCACGCCCACGGCGATCAAGGACGGGCCGTAGGCGAAGCGAAGCTGCTGCAGCGGCTCGATCAACGGAATGAAAAACAGCGACAGCGCGAACAACGCCGCCGTGACCAGCGCCGCGAGCCCGGTGCGCGCTCCTTCGCGGATGCCGGTGGCGGATTCGATGTAGGCGCCGCTGGTGGAGGTGCCGACGAGCCCGCTGAACATGCATGTCAGCGCGTCCGCCAGCATCGGGCGCTGCACGTCGGGGAAGTTGCCCTTCTCATCCAGCATGTCCGCCGCCGCACCCAGCCCGGTCAGCGTGCCCAGCGTGTCGAGGAAGCTCATCAGGAACAGGGTGAGGAGCACGGGAAGAAATCCCGCCTGCAACACGCCCGCGATGTCCAGCTTGAAGGCGATGGCGCTCAAATCGTAGTCGCCGGTGAACGGCATGGCGAAGACGGCCCTGGGCGCGGCACCATGTCCGAGCACACCACCCGCGATCGCGGTCACGGCCATGCCGATGAGCAGAGCACCGCGCACCTTGCGGATCATCAGCACGACCATCAGCACGAGGCCAAAGAGGGCCAGCAGCACCTGAGGATCGCGCAGATTGCCGATCTTCACCGGCACGGCCGGCGCGGCGAAAAGACCCGCGGCATCCATTGGCAGCGCCTGTGGCGGCATGCCGGTGACGAAGCTCGTCACGATGCCGGTCTCATACAGACCGATGAAGGCCAGGAACAGTCCGATGCCCGCGGCAAAGCTGTGTTTGAGTCCTGCTGGCACGGAGTTCGCCAGCCAGCCGCGAATGCCAATCAGCGTGATAATCAGAAACAGCGCACCGCTGACAAACACCGCGCCAAGCCGCTGCTCCCAGCCAATCCCGAGCGCGGTGAGTCCGAAGGCGATGAACGCATTCTCCCCCATGTAGGGCGCGACGGCGATGGGCCTGTTCGCGATCAGCCCCATCAGCACACAGCCGACGACGGCGGTCAGGATCGTCGCCACCGTTCCTGGTCCCGCCGGGATGCCCGCGAAGCTGAGGATCGCCGGATTCACCACGATGATGTAGGCCATCGCGATGAAGGTGGTCACCCCGCCGAGGATCTCGCCGCGAAGCGAGCCAGAACGTTCATCGATTTTGAATCGACCGAGCATCACGCCAGAAGCTCGGTGATCACATTGCCATGCACGTCGGTGAGACGGAAGTCGCGGCCGGAATAGCGGTAGGTGAGTTTTTTGTGATCGAGGCCGAAGAGATGCAGGATCGTCGCGTGCAGGTCGTGCACGTGCACCGGATCAGATGCGACGCCGAGTCCGAAGTCATCGGTGATGCCGTGCACGTGGCCGGCTTTCACCGCACCGCCGGCGAGCCAGACGGTGAAGCCATCCACGTGATGATCGCGGCCAAAGACGGCCGGTTTGTCGCTGCTGCCCTGATAGGTCGAGGTGCGGCCCATCTCGCCTCCCCAGATGACGAGCGTGTCGTCCCACAGGCCGCGTTCCTTTAGATCGTGCAACAGCGCGGCGATGGGCCGGTCAGCTTCGCTGCAAAGCTTCTCGTGATTTTTGACCAATGCGCTGTGGCTGTCCCACGGCTGGCCGACACCGTGGTAGCACTGGATGTAGCGCACGCCGCGCTCGGCGAGACGACGCGCGAGCAGGATGTTGTTGCCGACAGGCGTGTCGCCGTAGGCAGCACGCGTGGCTTCGCTTTCGCCTTTGAGGTCAAAGGCGTCCGTCGCGGCGCTTTGCATGCGAAACGCGAGCTCCATCGAATAGATGCGCGATTCGAGACGCTCATCGCCGGGATGATGGCGCGCGTGGCGCTCGTTCAAGGAACGCGTGAGCGCAAGCTGTGCGCGCTGGTTGCCGATCGAGAGGTCGTGACGCGTGAGATCGGGAATGAGCTGGCCTTTGCCCGCGGTCTCGATGTGCGTGCCCTGATACATCCCGGGCAGAAACGCGCTGGTCCAGTTCTTTGACTGCGCCGTCGGCAAACCGGAAGGCATGAGCACCACATAGCCGGGCAGATCGGCGCTTTCCGAACCGAGACCGTAGAGCACCCACGAGCCGATGCTCGGCCGCTCGAGTACCGTGTGACCGCAGTTCATCATCAGCAGGCCCGGCGAGTGATTCGCGATGTCGCTGGTCATCGAACGGATCACGCAGAGGCTGTCCGCATGCTTCGCGACGTTCGGAAACAGCTCGCTGACCTCGAGCCCGGACTGCCCGTGCTTTTGAAACTTGAACGGCGAGGCAAAGATGTGCCCCACGCGCGCACGCTGCACCGGCTGCAGGCGTTCCTTGATGGAATCCGGCAGCGGCTTGCCGTCGAGCTTCGTGAGCTGCGGCTTCGGATCAAAGGTGTCGACCTGCGACGGCCCGCCGTTCATGAACAGGTGGATGACGCGTTTGATCTTCGGCGTGAAATGCGGCTGCTTCACCGCCATCGGATTCGCATCGGCCACCTCATCGGCAGCGCGCAGAAAATCAGACGCGGCGAGCGCTCCGAGACCGAAGCCCGAGCGTTGAAGAAAGAGACGACGTGAGGTCATGATTCGTGGTGGTGTTTAATCCACATACAGCAGCTCGTTCGAAGTCAGCAGCGACTGCGCGATGAGCGGCCAGGGGTTGGTGTTGCGTTTCTCCATGAGGGCGATGAAGCCGGCGATGCGCCGTTGCTCTACTTCGTGGGCGTCGCGTCGATACACGCGATGGAAGAGGGCGTTGACGCGTTCGGCGGCGCTCATGCCTTCGCTGAGCTGGAGGTTTTCGACGAGCGCGGCGGACTGTTCGATGATGAAGGGCGAGTTCAGCGCGAAGAGCGACTGCTGCGGCACGATGTTCTCCGTGCGGCGGTCGGCGGATGCGGTGGGTGATGGGAAGTCGAAGGCGCGCAGCGTGGGATCGTTGTTCACGCGGTCCACCACGCCGTAGATGGCGCGGCGATGCGTGTAATCCGGTCCCCACAACGGTTTCGGGTGTCCTTTGAGACTGCGATCGAGCTGGCCGCTGAGTGCGAGCACGCTGTCGCGGATTTCCTCGATGCTCAGCCGCTTCGCATTCGCGCGATGATACCACGTATTCGTCGGATCGATCGCGGCCATGTCCTCGCGCACATCGCTGCTCTGCTGATAGACGCGGCTGGTGACGATGGTGCGCACGAGATGCTTCAAGGACCAGCCATGGGTCATGAAATCGGCCGCCAGCCAGTCGAGCAATTCCGGATGTGTGGGCGCGGCGCCTTGCAGGCCGAAGTCCGACGGCGTGTCCACGAGATAACCGCCCATGAGCGCGCCCCACACGCGATTGACGAAGACGCGGGCGGTGAGCGGGTTGTCCTTGCTGGCGATGTGCTCGGCGAGCGCGAGCCGTCCGCTGTTGTTTGCAGGAAACGGCTCCTGCTTCGGATCGAGCAGCTTCAGGAAGCGACGCGGAACGAGATCGCCGCGCGTGTCCGGTTCGCCGCGCAAAAAGATCTTCGAGGTGACCGGCCGCGTCTTGTCCTTCACGATGATCGCACGCGCAGGCGCGCCATCGTTGTAGGTGACGAGTTCGGCGAGGTCGCTCTTCTGAATGACTTCCGAGAGCTTCTGGCGAGCACCGACGAGCTTCCCGCTCTTCTTCGCGGCAGCGACCTTCTTGTCGATGACATTCTCCTTCGCCTCAAAGTCGGCGCGTTGTTCCGCGGTGACGTCGTAACCGTCGATGAGCGGAAACTCGTCGATGAGATGCGGCGGCGGTTTGTCGATGGAGGTGAAGACGCCGTGCAGCGAGTAGTAGTCCGCCGTGGGCACGGGCTCGAACTTGTGATCGTGGCAGCGGGCGCAGGCCACGGTGAGCCCCATGAAGCCGCGCATCGTCGTGTCGATCATGTCGTCGGCGAAGTCGTTGGGATTGGTCAGGAACGGCGTGACGGCGATGAAGCCGAGCGCGGCCTGCTCCGGCGAGCGATCCTTGAGACCCATCAAATCGGCGGCGAGCTGTTCCTTGATGAACCGGTCATACGGTTTGTCCGCGTTGAACGCGGCAATGACATAATCGCGATACGTGAACGCATACGGGTAGTAGCTCACCATCTTCGTGGCCGGCACGGTCGTGTTCGCGGTGTCCGCGTAGCGCGCCACATCGAGCCACAACCGCGCGAAGCGCTCGCCGAAGTGCGGGCTCTTCAATAAATCGTCCACGGAGGCGGGCTTCTCCGCATCCGGCGGCAGTCCGGTGAGATCATACGACAAACGGCGCTCCAGCACGTGCGCCTTGGCCTGCGGCGACGGCGTGAGCTTGTTCTCCTTCAGCTTCGCAAAGATGAAGCGGTCGATCGGATGCTCGTTCCACCCCGCGTCGTCCGCCTTCGGCGGTTCCACGGCATGCACTGGCTGGAAAGCCCAGTGCGTCTTCGCCTTTTCAAAGATCACCTCCTGGTCGCCGAGCTTCGAAAACTCCGTCTCACCCATGTCCTGCTTCGGACCCGGCGCGCCCATCTTCACCCACTGCTCCAGCAGCGCGACCACCTCGGTGTCGAGCTGATACTTCGGCGGCATCGCCGTGTCTTCATCGCCATAGCGCACCGCCTGGATCACCAGCGAACCTTCCACATCCCCCGGCACCACCGCCTGGCCTGAATCGCCGCCGTCAAGCCAGCCCGACTGCCGGTCCAGCAGCAGCCCGCCCTTGCGCTCGCCCTCCGCCTCCGAGTGGCACTTGTAGCAATGCTCCACGAGCACTGGACGAATCTTGTTCTCAAAAAACGCAATACCCTTGGCCGCGGCTTCGGGTTTCGTGGACGCGGCGTGAAGCGGCAGGGCCAGACTGAGAACGTAGAGGATGACGAGGCGGGGGTGCATGCGCAAAAAATTCTAACGAATCACCTCTTCGCAGCTTTCCCCAATCTCACAACGAAGATCAAGCCCCGCACCCCGTTCCTTTTCCCCGCAAACGATCATGACCCGCTTCCTGCTGCCCGCCCTCCTCATCTGCAGTCCCGTCTGCGCACAGCAGGAGTCCATCCTCAAAACCTACGACGGCCCGTCGAATCCCGGCGTCAATACGAAGACCCTGACGGGAAAGGTCATGTGCGGCTACCAGGGCTGGTTCAACACACCGGAAGACGGCATGGGTCTCGGCTGGACACACTGGGGCCGGAACAGGAACGCCCCGTTCGCGCCCGGAAATGTCACTGTCGACCTGTGGCCTGACATGTCCGAGCTCGATGCCGACGAGCGCTTTGCCACCGGCTTCCGGAACGCCGGCGGGAGTGCCGCCGAAGTCTTCAGCAGCGCCAATCCCAAGACCACCCTTCGTCACTTTGAGTGGATGCGAGAGCACGGCATCGACGGTGTTTTCGTGCAGCGCTTCGCCAACGGCTTGAAGCATGACGACCATCGACACCACAAAAACGTCGTGCTCGCCCACTGTCGCGAGGGTGCCAATCGCCATGGCCGCGCCTACGCCGTGATGTACGACCTCAGCGGCCTGCCGGCGGGCGGCGTCGAGACCGCTTGGACCGACTGGCGCATGCTTCGCGAGCAAATGCACATCACCGAGGACGCCGCCTACCTTCACCACGAAGGCAAGCCGGTCGTATCCGTCTGGGGCGTCGGTTTTAACGACGACCGGGCCTACAGCCTCCTCGAGTGCGGGAATCTCATCACCCGGCTCAAGGCCGACGGCTGCACCGTCATGCTCGGCGTCTCCACCAGCTGGCGCACCGGCGATCGCGACGCCGTAAGGGATGCGGAACTGAAGAACGTTCTCGCCCAGGCCGACATCCTCAGTCCCTGGACCGTCTGGCGCTACCGCACGCCACAGCAAGCCGCCGTGCACGGCGAAAAAGTCTGGGCGCCCGACGTCGCCTGGTGCCGGGAACGCGGAATCGACTTTTTCCCTGTCATCTATCCCGGTTTTAGTTGGCACAACCTGAAGGGTGATCCGCTCGACTCAATCCCGAGGCTCAAGGGCGAATTCCTCTGGTCCCAGGCAGTCGCCGCCAAACGGTCGGGCGCGGACATGGTCTACGTCGCCATGTTTGACGAGGTGGACGAAGGCACCGCCGTCTTCAAGTGCACCAACCAGCCCCCCGTTGGCGATGGCGCGTCTTTCCTCACCTATGAAGGACTACCCTCCGACTTCTACCTCCGGCTCACGGGCGCCGTCGGACGTCTCCTGCTCGGCGAGATGCCGCCAACGAGCGCGGTTCCCGCAAGATGAGTTTGAGCCTGTCGTTGCAGCATCGCATGAACTTTCCCGACCTCGCGATCCGCACCTCCATTTTCCTGGCACTGACAGTGTTCGCGGCGAATGCCGGCGAGGTCGAACACCACAACGACATCATGTTTGCCAAGCCCGGAGGCGTTGAACTGCTGCTGAACCTGCACATGCCCAAGGGAGTCGAGAATCCGCCGCTGGTGATGTTCATCCACGGCGGCGGATGGACAAACGGTGACCGTTCGCGTTGTCGCCTGGACTGGGTGGCCGAACACGGCTACGCCGTCGCCAGCATCGAGTATCGCCTCAGCCAGGAGGCTCTGTTCCCCGCTCAGATCCACGATTGCAAAGGCGCACTCCGCTGGTTGCGTGCTCATCAGGGCGAATACGGCTACGATTCTTCAAAGGTCGTCGTCGCCGGCACCTCCGCCGGTGGTCATCTTTCCGCCCTTATGGGCACCAGCGGCGGTGTGGCGGCGCTCGAAGGCGAAACCGCGGGACATCCCGAGCAGTCGTCCAGCGTCCAGGGAGTGATCGACTACTACGGCCCCAGCGACTTTGTGAAACGTTCCGAGAATCAGCCCTCAAAAACCGACGACCCGAAGGGCAGCGTCTTCAAGCTTATCGGTGGTCCGGTGAAAGCCAATCTCAAGGCCGCCCGCGCGGCGAGTCCCATCACCTACCTGAGTTCGGACGATCCCCCCTTTCTCATCCTTCACGGGGACAAGGACAAGACCGTCTATCTCGACCAGTCCGAACTTCTTCTTCAGCGCTGCAAGGACCTGGGCATTGACGCTCAACTCCACATCGAGAAGGATGCCGGGCACGGCTTCAAAGAGATGAGCGCGCAGGAGAAACAGCTCGTTCTCGCTTTTCTCGAAAAGATGCTGCCCAAAAAACAGTGAATGGGCCGGTCGAGCGGCAAGTGACATCATCAGCCGTTTCATGGCTACATCGGAAAAATGGGATCGTTTACCTCGGCCATGCGGCTTATCCTCTTTCTGTTCATCCTTTCGTCCTTCGCCCGCGCTCAAACTATCCCGCTTTGGCCGGGCAAGCCGCCGCAGTTCCTCGAGAATGCGCCTGCCGAGGTCAAAGAGGAACGCGGCAACATTCGCAATGTGACCGTGCCATCGATCACGCTGTTCCTGCCTCCCGCAGACAAACGCACCGGCATGGCCATCATCGTGTGCGCCGGTGGCGGTTACGGGTCACTCGACTGGAAGACGCATGTCGAATACGCCGCTGATGTCTTCAATGCGAAGGGCGTCGCCATCATCGGGTTGAAGTATCGCCTGCGGCCACCACACAAGCTCGACAATGCGGGCATCCAGGCTCTCACGTTGATGGATGCGAAGCGCGCTGTTCGACTCGTCCGGCATCGTGTAAGCGAGTGGGGCATCAATCCGAAGCAGATTGGTATCGCGGGCTATTCTGCAGGCGGCAATCTGGCGATGAACCTTGCGGCCAACTTCGATGCAGGTGATCCGAAGTCCGAGGATCCCATCGAACGAGAGAGCAGCCGGCCGGATTTCGCGGTCGGACTCGCCACATGGCATTGGAGGCAGAAGGAATCGCCCTTTGTGTTCAAGAAAGACACGCCGCCGGTGTATCTCGTGCACGCCACGAACGACGGCATCAAAGGCGGCGCGCCGATTGAAATGCCGAAGGCCATCAAGGCCGATCTTGAAAAGCTCGGCGTGCCCGTGCGCATGGACATCTTTGACGAAGGTTCCCACGGCGTCGGCAATCTCATCCCGCAACGTGTCGCCCACGACTTCCCGCCCGCGAAGTGGCCGGAACTGCTGCTGGAATGGCTTCCGGGCGTTCTGCCGAAGCAATGACGTGCAGGTTTTGACAGCAAGGTTCGTTCTCACGTCCGCCATGCGCTCTCCCACCGCCTACCTCGTTTCGTCATTCCTCATTTTGGTTTCGTCATTGGCTGCAAAGCAGCCGAACATCATCTTGATGATGGCGGATGACATGGGCTTCTCCTGCATCAGCCCGTATGGCGGCGAGATTCACACGCCGAACCTGCAGAAGCTCGCGAACGAGGGGCTGCGCTTCACGCAGTTCTACAACAACGCCAAATGCACCACCACGCGTGCGTCGCTGCTCTCCGGCATGTATCCGCGCAACAGCGGCAACGCGATCCCGCAGAACATCGCGACGGTGGGCGAGCAGATGCGTGCGGCAGGCTATCGCACCGCGCTGTGCGGGAAGTGGCATCTCGGCAGCAAGGCGCCGCAGCGGCCCTTCGATCGCGGATTCGACGAATACTACGGCGTGATGGACGGCTGCTGCAATTTCTTCAACCCTGCCCAGGCCGATCCGCCGTTCAAAGGTGGCCGCGTGCGGCCCTTCGGCCACAACGACGAACTGATCACCGAGTTTCCGCCCGGCTACTACACCACCGACGCGTTCACCGATCACGCGATCAAGACGATCAAGCGTTTCAATGCCGAGGAAAAACCGTTCTTCCTGCACCTCGCCTTCACGTGTCCGCATTACCCGCTGCACGCGCCTGCGGAGGACATCGCGAAGTATCGCGGCAAATACAAAGCCGGATGGGAGGCGATGCGTGAAGCACGTTACGCGCGCCAGAAGGCGATGAGCTTGTGGGACACGCTGCCCGCGCTCTCCGGGACCGATTCAAAAGCCTACAAGTGGGAAGGATCAAATCAGGACTGGGAAGACCTGCGCATGGCCACGTATGCGGCAATGGTCGACCGTATGGATCAAAACATCGGTCGCTTGCTGAAGACGCTCGATGAACTCGGCATCGCCGATAACACGCTGATCATGTTTCTCTCCGACAACGGCGGCTGCACCGAGGAACCCGGCGGACGCGATGATACGCAGGAGCCGGGCATCGTGAGCACCTACACCGCCGTCGGTCCGTCGTGGGGCTGGGCGCAGAACACGCCGTTCCGCCGCTACAAGAGCTGGGTGAACGAAGGTGGCATCAGCACGCCCCTCATCGTACGCTGGCCGGCTCAGGTGAAGGCGAACACGAAGACGAATCAGGTCGGCCACATCATCGACATCGTGCCGACCTGCCTCGAAGTCGCGAGCGCGAAGCCGGTGGCCGAAAGTCATGGTGAAAAGACTTCACCGCTCGAAGGCAGCAGTTTGCTTTCTGTTTTCCGTGGTGAAACACGCACCCCTCCCGCCGAGCTTTGCTGGGAATGGAGCGGCAACTGCGCCGTGCGTCATGGGAAGTGGAAACTTGTGTGGGATACGGCCGCGAAGCCGATGAAGTGGGAGCTGTACGATCTCGAAGCCGACCGCACCGAAATGCACGACCTCGCCACTGAGAAGCCCGAACTCGTGAAGGAACTCACTGACGCCTACACGAAGTGGGCCAAGTCCACCGTCCGCAAGCTGCCCGGCGCGACGAAGGGCAAGAAGAAGGCCGAGAACGAGTGAAGTCAGCGGCAAGCCGATGAATCATGCACTTTGGCGCGTTTCATAAGGACCATGCGTCTCTGTCGTCTCCTCTTCCTCGCCTTTGCCATCACCGCGGCATCCGCTGCTGATCCAGCGCGTGTGTTGATCATCGTCGGGCCCAGCAAGCACCCGCCGGGATCACATGAGGCCCCCGCTGGTGGTCGTGTGATGCAGCATTGCGTCGAACACATGACCAATGTGCCCGGCGTGAAGGCGGACGTGGCCTACGCGTGGCCGGACCAGGCGCTGCGCGATGCGGCGAGCACTGTCGTGTTCATTGGCGACACGTTTCCGGCGAACCGCCTGCCGAATCCGCAACAGAACCTCGCCGATCTCGATGCGATGATGAAACGCGGCTGCGGCATCGTGTGCGTGCATTATGCGACGGGCCTGCTCGGCGAAGATGTGACGACGGAAGGTGATCATCCGCTGCTGCGCTGGATGGGCGGCTATTTCGCCAACCGTTCGTGCAAGCATCACGAGTCCTTCGCAAAGATCTTCCCCGCCGCCACGATCACACCTGCCGCGCCACAGCATCCGGTGTCGCGAGGCTGGAAGGAGTTCACGCTGCATGACGAGCCTTACACGAACAACTACTTCGGTCGCGGCAACATCATGGCGCCCAACGTCACCACGCTGGCCACGTCGATGCTACCACCGGATAAACCGAAGCGCGAAACCGTGGCGTGGTGTGTCGAGCGCGACGATGGCGGACGCGGTTTCGGCATCGTGATGCCGCACTTTTACAAGAACTGGCGCAACGACGACCTGCGCCGCTTCATTCTCAACGCCATCGTCTGGACCGCGAAGCTCGACGTGCCTGCCGATGGCGTGCAGACCACGCTCCCCGATCTCGCCGAGTTCAAACCGGAGGCCGTGGAATACGTTCCGCCACCACCGAAGCAGAAACCAGCTCCAACCAAGTGATCATTATGAAATCGACACTCCTCATCCTTTCGTCATTCCTCGTTTTGGTTTCGTCTTTGGCTGCGAAGCAGCCGAACATTGTTCTCATTCTCGCAGACGATCTCGGTTACGGCGATCTGAGTTGCTACGGGCATCCGCAGTTCAAAACGCCGCGCATTGACCAGATGGCGGCGGAGGGCGCGAAGCTAACGCAGTTCAACTGCCCGGCGCCGTTTTGTGCGCCGACACGGGCATCGCTGATGACAGGACGTTATCCGTTTCGCTGTGGCATGACTTCGAATCCGGCACCGGACGGCGGGCCGGCGGCGGACGCGCTGCATCTGCCGGATGGCGAGATCACGCTGGCGCAGGTGCTGAAGTCGGCGGGTTATGCCACTGGCATGATCGGCAAATGGCACCTCGGCCATCACACCGGGTATCTGCCCACGGATCGCGGTTTCGACGAATACTTCGGCATTCCGTATTCGAACGACATGCGACCGGTGCAGGTGCTGGAGGGGACAAAGGTGGCCGAGTATCCCGTGGTGCAGGCGACGCTGACACAGCGGTATGCGAAGCGGGCGGTCGATTTCATCGAGCGCAACGCGAAGCAGCCGTTCTTCCTCTACTTCGCCGAAGCGATGCCGCACAAACCGCTCGCGGCCTCCGAGGAGAACTACAAGAAGAGCGGCGCGGGCCTGTATGGCGACGTGATGATGGAACTCGATGCGAGCGTGGGACGCGTGCTCGACGCGATCAAAGCAAACGGTCTCGATGACAACACGCTGGTGATTTTCAGCAGCGACAATGGCCCGTGGTTCGGCGGCAGCACGGCCGGACTGCGCGGCATGAAGGCGGCACAGTGGGAAGGCGGCTACCGCGTGCCGATGATCGCCCGCTGGCCCGGCAAAATCCCCGCCGGACATGTGAGCGGCGAGATCGCAATCATGATGGACCTGTTTGCGACGATCCTGAATGTCACCGGCGCGAAGATGCCCGACGACCGCGTGCTCGACGGTCGCAACATCATGCCGCTGTTCACCAGCGATGCGAAATCGCCTCACGACTACATCTTCGGCCATCAAAACGCGCGGCTCGCGAACATCCGCGATGCACGCTGGAAGCTGCACGTGCTGCCAGCCGGCGGCATGAAGTTCAAGGCCGGACCCGACGGGCGCTGGCCGGACCCGCGCGCGCCGGACGGCGTCACCATCATCGCGCCGTTCGAGCAGTACAACCTCGACGCATTCCCCGGCCTGAGCAGCGGCGACGAACCGGCGAAGATGCAGCTCTTTGACCTGCAAAACGACCCGGGCGAGCAGCATGATGTGGCCGCGCAGCATCCCGAAGAAGTGAAACGCCTGCTGGCTGCGTATGAATCGATGAACAAGGACGTGCCCGTCGTTCCCGACATGAAGCGCGTGCCCAAAAAGTAATCGATCATGAAATCCATCCTCCTCGGCGCATTCGCGCTCTTCGCGGCCGGCAGCATGGCCGGTGCCGCTCCGTTGCGCGCCGGCGCGGCCACCAGCAATATCACGCCTGTCATGGGTGTGGTGCTCGACGGCACGATCATGAAAATCGGTCCCGCCAAGCATGTGCATGACGAGTTGCACGCGCGATGTCTGGTGCTCGACGATGGCAGGACGCGGATCGCTTTTGCCGTGTGCGATGTGACCATGATGGCGCCGGAGATTGTCGCGGAGGCGAAGGCGTTGCTGAAGAAGTCGCTCGATCTGCCGCCGGAAAACATCCTCATCTCCGCCACGCACACGCACAGCGCTCCGCGGGCGCTGAACATCGGCTTCGGTCCGGCAAACGAAGCCTATCATCACTTCCTCGCGCGGCGCATCGCCGAAGGTATCCAGCGCGCGGCGTTTCTGCTCGCACCGGCGAAGATCGGCTGGGGCAGCGTGAACAAGCCGGAGTTCGTCTTCAACCGCCGCTGGTTCGTGCGCACGGACAGCAAGCGCGCCAATCCCTTCGGCCGCATCGGCGAGCGCGTGCAGTTTGGACCGTCCCTCGCGGACGCGGAGAAGCCATCCGGCCCG
>JAWLBG010000024.1:0-89531 GCA_041395065.1 Prosthecobacter sp.
ACCTCGGGCTGGCGCCGGAGGCGGAATTTCACCGCGACATGCCGGACGGCACCACGCGCTGCACGAAGCACTGCTACGGCAGCGAGACCGAGGCCAACAGTGTGCGCGACCGCATCCTTAGTGACAATCGCTTCGCCCGCAATCCGCGCAAAGCCCGCGCCCAAGGCTGCCGCAGAAACACGCCGGACTTCCTGCGCAGCTACCACTGCCCGCTCTGCGACTTCTGGCACCTCACCCGGCGCCCTCTTCACTAATCCCCGAACACCCATGACCATGACCATCAACAAGAAACTCGATCTTCCTGCCCTGACATCCCCACTCTGCCGCCACACGCTGGACGACTGGCAGCGCGTCCTGCAGTTTGTCCAGCCCCATGCCGGGCGGTTGCGCCCCAAAATCTTTCTGCAGGTGATGCGCGCCGCGATCAAAGGCGACGGACTGGACCTGCCGACGCCGAAATACACCGACACCATCAGCCGGCACCGTGAGTATGACAACCGTGCCAGCATGGTGAATAACTGGCCCGGGCTCTTTTACATCGAATCCGGACTGCTGTTTGTCCTGCCGGATGTGGTGGCCGCGCTGCCACGGCGCGAGGTGCTCATCAGCCTGGAGCGCGTCCTGTCGCAGATGGTGCGGGCGCTGACCAGCGCTTTGAAAATTGGCATGCTGCTGCACGCAGCGCGGGGCACGCCCATCTACCTCTCGGAATACAATTCCCTGGTGTGGACGCGGGACTTCAAGAACCGCACCGAGGCAGCGGATGAACTGGTGGCTTTGAAACTGCTGACCCTGACTCCGGAGTTTGCCAGCCATCACCGCAGCGCCATGCGCGTCCGCCTGACCGACGCCGGGCACCGCCTGCTGCTCGGCCACTGGGGCCGGGCCGTGATTGAGCCGCCAATGGTGGGCACCGCGGAGGAAAGGAGGGCGGCGTGATGGACGATAACCAAACACAGGCCACGATCGCCGAACTCAACCAGCGCTGCGTGGAACGCACGACCGGGCTGCTCGCCCTGGTCAGCCGGCAATCGCTGGAAATCGCCCAGTGGCGATGTGCGGCCCGTGATCACGGGCGGGCGCTGCAGGTGCGCCGGCTTTCCCGTCCCCTTTCACCATGAACTGCCTCGACCTCATTCTTGATGCCCTCCGGCGGGATCCGGAGCGCTCGGTCACGATGTCGCGCGCCATCTTTGTGCGCTCGCGCTCGACCATCGCCGGCCGGCGGGATCTGACGGTGGAAAAGCAGCTCGACCTCTGGGCCGAGTCGCACGGGCTCGTGTGCAAGCACGACGGGCACGGGCGGCAGTTCACTTTTAGCCTGATTTCCACACCATGAACTTTGACGTTGAAACCGTTCTTGACCACGAAGCCTGTGTCCGTCTGATCCGGGACGTGGACCCGCACTGGCTAGAAGAAATACCAGGGATGGCAAACATGTCACCGGCGGGTAAAACGTGCGTCGTCCATCAAACTGCCTACAACCCGGGAAACAGCACTGGATTGATTGCGGTATTTGTCGGATCCGGAAGTGATCCCTATGACAATGGGTGGGTCGTGTTTTTAGTGCGAGGCATCGCCAACCGCGCCATGTGGAAGATTGCCAGCCAACAACTCATTCAGACCCTGAATCAGCTAATCAATTCACGCGGCGCACTTTAATGAAACACACCCTTGACCTATGGCTTCCCGCACACCTCACGCCCAGCCTGAACCGGCTCAACGGCAAGCACTGGAGCAGCTATCTGAAGGTGAAGCAGTCCACGGCCCGCGCGCTCATCTCCGCATTGAGCGCCGGGCCTGCCGGCTGCTCGACCTCGACAACTTCGCGGGCGGTTGCAAGGCTCTCATCGATTGTCTCAAAGAAGCGGGCTTCCTCGCGGACGACGACCCCGGCAGCGTTGAAATCACTTTTGCGCAAGTCCGCGTCCGCACCCGCCAGGAAGAAGGCACCGCGATCCGCCTCGGCCTGGCAGCCGAAGATCCCGCGCCCCTGACACCCTCTTGACACGGAAGCGCTTCCGTGCGAGTTAATCGCCACACCCCCGATTGTGTCATGCCCTACAAAGATCCAAAGAAACGCGCCGAGGCGAACAAGAAGGCCTGCGCCAAGTGGCGCGAAAAGAACCTCGAGTATGACAAGGTGCGCCAGCACCAGATTTTCCAGCGGGATCGCGAGGCCGTGCTGGCCCGCATGCGGGAGCGGAACCGCAGCGCGGGCCACAAGGAGCGCCCGAAGGGACCCAAGGCCAAGCCGGAGATCGTTGTCCCGGTCACCCGCCGCTGGCGCCTGCACCGGCCGCCGGACAGCGAGACGCTGATCTACTTCACCACCCGCAAGGGCTTCACCTTTGCCGAGGTGCGCGCCATCCTGAAGGAGGCGAAGTCCCTCGACGTGGTATGAGGACGCATTCCAAACAACAGGCTTGCTTTGGAAGCCCGAATTCGGCACATTGCACTCACCGATTATGAAAACACTCTCCTTTCTCGTCATCGCCCTGCTGGCTTTGCTGGCTCCGTCCCTGCCGGCGCAAGAAATCCCAGCCGATCTGTCCCCGGCGGAAGCCGCGGCTTATCGCGCAGCCTACCAGGCGGAGCTCGCCCGGCTGAACGCCCGCGCCGCTCAGGGCGCGCAGGATCCGCTGGCCGCGCCGAAGAAACCCGGCAAGAACGCCGGCAAGGACGAATGGCAGCGCTACGACAACGCCGTGGCCGCGTGGAACCAGCGCACGGAAACGGCCCGGCAGCAGCAGATCGCCGCGCAGCAGCGCCGCGCACAGGAGTTTCAGGCCGAGGTCGATGCGAAACGCCGGCAGCGGCTCGCCGCCGAGGCGGAGCAGAAAAAGGCGGAGGAGGAAGCCGCTTACCAGCGCTGGCTGCAACGGCGCCAGGTGCAGGCCATGGAGGCACTGGCCCGCGCGGTCAAGCAGCGGTAGGCTCAGCCGCCTCGATGATCCGCAGCAGCGCGGTGCAGTAGATGACCAGCCCTCGACGCAGGTGCACCTTTTGGTGGTGATCGCAGAAATCGAGCAGCGGGTCGAGTCGGGACCGGTCCGGTTGGATGTCTTCCTGCAGGCACCAAAGAAAGCCGGTCAGTGAGCCATAGCTGTTCCGGCAGGTGTCGTCCGGCTGTTTTTGGAACGGATTGGCGCGAAAACTCCGCAGGGCGTCCATGAGCTTTGGGCGCCATTCTTCGAAGTGGCGGAAGTTGCGCATGGCATCGCGCAGTGGCTCGCCGTGCCAGCGCTGGCTGCACTTCTCCGCGTAGTCCTGACGGTCCACAGGCGCATCCAGCCCGGGCGGTTTCGGCGCGACTTCGATGGTGAAGAGTTCGGGGTGCATGAGGCTTTACTGACCTGCCGCCTTGATCCCGTCCATGCGCTTCAGGGCGCCGGACAGCAGTTGGGCGAACTGCACGCGCACCGTGGGCCTGTCGGTCACACGGTAGTGGCGGAACATGATGGCCGCCGTGTTCGTCGCCAGCGCGGTCAGGATGGCCTCGGGCGGCGCGTTCAGGTGCAGCGCCTCCCGCTCCAGAAAGTCATGGAAGCGAGTGGTCAGGATTTCTTCGTGGGTGGGGGTGTCGTCGGGCATGGGATTGGGGTGTTTTGTATTTATGGAGTTATTGCGAATCTTTTCCGTAGAATCATCTGTTCTGCGACGCTGTCCACGGGCTGCGGCGAGGATAAGGAAAATGCCCCGCGGCTTGATGGAGCAGTGATTGCAGAGCGCGAAGACGTTTCTCCATTTCGCCCGCTCTGTCGTGCTGTCTATCGTCATAGTAGCACGCCAGTGCCGACCCTGCCTCATGTGCCGCATGGTTAATGAGGGCTATAAGGTCACCGCGTGTAGGCCGTCGCAGAACCATACGCTGCTGGCAACGGCTCGAAGGTGGTTTGTCGTGTTTCATAAAGTCTTGTGCCCGCCGTCGCCAGACTTGAATCGTTAGACATCATCACAGTCCACGTAGGTTAGCGGGTCGCCGCCCTCATCCATTGGTAGCCCATTCTTGATGTTGTGCGCCACCTTGTAGGCCACGGTTCTAGCGAAGGACTCCATGTCCGAAGTCGTTACGTGATGATAGGTTTGTCTGTCCTCATCGTATTTCTCAGCCAGCCGGTGACTGGATAGTGATTCTAGCGCGAGCGCCTTCGAGTATGCGTATGTCATGATATCTAACCATTGCGTGCAGCGAACGGGCCTTCCGCGCTGCGAGTTGATTTGTGAGCGTCAGTAGGCCTGGCGCTGACGCATACGTTCACCCCTCGCCCAGTGGGCCGGGAGGCAATTGGAAGTTGAGGTCGTCGCGGGCCAGTGCCTGGGCGGCGGCGATGGTTTCCGGGGGCAGGCGGCGCTTTTGACGGGCCTTTTTCAGGGCGTCCCGGCGCTGCTTCAAAGCGGCGGCGGTCAGCGTCTTGGGCTTGTTCTTCCCTCGTTTTCCGAGGGCCTGGGCGGCGGCGTTTTTCTTGGGCATGGTCTGTGGCGATTACTCAACCTTTCCCACGGAAGCGCTTCCGTGTCAAATGGGTAATCTCCACATCCCCACGCGCCGGCGGTCACACTCTCCCCTGCTGCGCCCAGAGGACGCTCAGATCGCGCATGGCCCACTTCTTCATCTCGGCGCCGATGATGCGCAGTTTGACGCGGCAGGCGGTGCCGGGCAGCATGAGGGAGGCGCGGCAGGCGGTGGCGTCGTTGACGTCGCCATACACAAACGTCTCGGTCTCGCCGTCCATGTTGGTGAACGTCACCTCGACGAACGCGCGGGAGTCCGCGATCGTGCGCCACACGGCGGCCATGAAGGCCTTGCGCCGGGCGGGATTGTTGAAGTCGATCATGCCCGTCTCCAGAATGCACTCGGTCGCCTGGTAGAAGCGGGAGGCGGTGCCGTCCTGGTCGTGGTCGTAGTCCACATAGCCGTAGCCGTTGTAGGCCGCCGGCATGGCGGTGCCGGTGGAGTAGGGCGTGAAGGCGCTCTGCGTGCCAAACGCATTGCCATCGCTGTCCATCTGGTCGCTGGTGTCCCATATAAAAAGGCGGCCCGCCTCGTCGGCAAAGGCAAACTCAGGGCGGCCGGGCTCCATGCGCGCGGCGGCATAGACCTTCGGATAGGTGAAGGGGCCCACCATGCCCTTGTTCAGCAGGTCGTAGGCAAAGCCGAGCAGTTCCCCGTCCGTGCGGCCGGGGGCAAACATCCAGATGTGCTGGCTCACGGAATCCGGAAACACGAACACGCGGTCCGGACTGCGCAGCACGGTGTCGGGATCGAGGTGCTGGCGCAGGTAATGAAGCGCGCCCATGGCGGCGAAGTTGCTGGTGGCCACGGTGCTGGCGAAGTCGTTGGGGCGCTGCACATTCATTGAGCGCAGTTGCAGATCGGCGGCCCAGTAATACATCTCCTTGCCCTCGTAGAGCGTCACCGCGCTGCCATTGATCGCGCCGGCGGTGGACTGCGGGTAAACGCGCTGGCTTAGGTCGGTGGGGTCGAGCAGCACGAGCCCAGACACCGTGTGAATCTCCAGGCGCTGCTCCGGCGCCAGCAGCGCGGTCACCTGGCGGCTGCCCGCCGGCGTGCCGGGGATGTTCACCGTCTCGTAATCGGTCGCCAGCAGGCTGCAGCCCTCGGGCGCGATCTCGTCGGCGGTGGCGATCTTCGACGCATAAAGCCGGTCCGGGTAATCGATCAAGCCCGCGCGAAAGGTCTGCTCGGCGGTGAAGGCGGTCCACTTGTGCGGAAGGGGCCGGTTCTGGTTCGCGAACATCGCGTCGTCGCCGAATTCAGTGTCTGTGCCCACGGTGATGGTCTTGTCGCCGGAGGTGTTGGCCGTGGGACTGTCCGGAGTGATGAGCTTCCACACGGCCTCCACGCCTTCGCCGAACTGCATGTAAAACCGGATGTAGGGGAAGCGCCCCCCGTCTGCCGTGGGATCCGGCGTGATGGTGATGCTCAGGTCGTTGTTCGCAGTGTTCGGGATGATCACCTCGTTGCTGATGACGGAACTCGGTCCCTCGTAGCCGTGGCCGTCGTGTCCGGGGTCCCAGTAGCGGGCGTAGATGGTCACCGTGCGGCTGCTGAAACCCTCTGAAATGCCGGTGCCGCTGCCGTCCTGCAGGAAGCCGCTGCCGGTGATGTCGATGCGCGTCGCGGTATCGGACCCGGACTTGGCCACAGACAGGATGCCGAGGATCTTCGAGTCGGCGGAGACAAAGGCGTGCACAGCGTCCACGCTGGCGTCCGCATCCGTGGGAGGCAGGGTCAGCGTGTAGATGTAGGGGTCCAGCGTCGTGCCTGCCCCGGAAAGTGTGCTGCTGATGCCGGTGCCGCTGCCGGTGGTGGTGGCAAGGGTCACGCACATGTTGCCATAAGACCCTTTCAGGAAATTGGTTGCCAGTGTGAAGGTCAGGCTTTCCGCCTGGGGCGTGGCGCTGCCGGTGTAGTTCCACAGCGAGTGCGTGCCGCTGCCGGTGTCCGTGATGTCCACGGCACTGCCGAGCAGCGTCAGCGCCACCTGAAAGGTGGAGATGTTCGTCGAGCGATTGTAGGACGCATTGACTGCGTAAACCGTGCCGACACTGATGAGTCCCGACGGCAGCGTGCCGGTGGAGGCGATGCCAAGTTTCTGTGAATCGACGATCTGTCCGGTGCAGGTCAGTTGGTCAGTGCCGGTGTTCACGGTAAAGGTGGTCTGCTTGGGCAGGTGGAAGGACGCCTGCACGTTGGCATTGGTCGAGGGCGCGGTGAGGGCCAGCACCGGCGTGGCGGGCACCACATTGGTTCCGGACTTGCGCCAGATGCCCGGCGTGGCCGTGCGTCCGAGCTGCACGATCACATTATCATCGATGCCGTTGCCGAGGAACCATGCGCCCTGGTTGAGATAGCCATACCAGCGGGAGGCCGCGTTGAGACCGACCGCCAGCACGGTGTAGGTGGGCGTGCCGGTGGTGAAGGCGTAGGCGCCGGCGGTGTAGGTGCCGTCGTCGCCCAGGTAGAAGAACCCGCGGCAGGCGCGTTCCTCGTCGGCGGTGAGGTCGTAAAACAGCAGGAAGTTTTTCCCCTGCCGGGCGATTTGAATAGCCACCGTCTTGTTGGTGGTGCGCCGACCCTCGGTGTCGCCGATGGGGGTGCTGGAATACTCCAGGGCGCGGATCGTGGTCTGCACGGTTTCCGAAACGCCGATCGCCCACAGGTTCGCATACACCGGCGGGCCGGACCATCCGCCGGCAGGGCGCAGCAGCACGTTCTGGGCCTGCTCCAGGTCGGTGCCCTTGTCCGTGGTGTCCTGCAGCACGGACACCGGGCGAAACGAGCGGATGGGATAGGTCTGCTGCATGGCAGGAGGGGTTTTGGCGATTACTGAGTCAAAGATTCGGCAGCAGTTTCATGAGGTGCCGGGCTTGATGCTCGGCATCGGCGAGGGCGCAGTGATGGGTGCCTTCACGCTGATCTTCAGCCACATCCGGGTGCAGAGCCTTGATGGTGCGATAGCAGCGCTCGCCTGAGTAGCGCCACGGTAGGTTAATGTTGCAGGCGCGGTAGGCCGCGGACAAAAGAGCACAGTCAAACGAGGCTCCATTACCCCAGATGCGGCGGTTCCTGAGTTCACCGGCGGGCACTAGCCACTCCATAAAATCCAGCAGTGCCTGCTCCAGTTGCAGCGCTTCCTTCTGGCCCTGCACCAGGGCAGTGCGCGCAGGATCGGACTGCGTCATCCACCACAGTGCGGTTTCTGCATCGCAGGTCAGCCCGGCACGCTGGCAACTTGCGGGGTGGATGTGCCGGGTGAAACGCCCGGTGATGCCGCCATTGCCGAACTGCACGGCACCGATGGAAAGGATCACTGATCCGGGCGCCGTGCCCAGCGTTTCCAGATCGACCATGATGTGGTTTTCTTGCATGAGGTAAAGGGCGGTCAATCCATCAAACTCACGCTTCGGCGGGCCAGTCCCTCGCCCTTGAGCATTTCCCACTGCGCCCAGGCGATCTGGGCCTTGGACTGCACCTGGTTGAAGTCGCCGGTGAAATCCGGGTGCGTGCTGAAGGCGGCAAGCACGAGCGGCTTCAGGATGCTGTCGTCGAGGTCATCGGGCAGCAGGTTCGTGCGGGTGTCGTCGAAGGACGTCACCGCCGGCGGGCGCACGTCGGCCATGAAATGGAGGATGTAAGCCTGGTCCGGCAGGGTGTCGAAGACGATGCGCCGTCCGGGCCCCGCGCTGGCGTCGAGGGACTTCTCGATCGCGGCGCGCAGCGGGCGCATGATCTGGCGGCGGTCCATGCCCCAGCGGCACTGGTCGATGACGCTGCGGTCCACCAGCGTGAGCGCCCACTTGCGGTCGAGGCTCATCGGTTCGTAAATTTTCGCGATGCTGGAATCCGCTGTCACACAGTCGTAGTGCAGCGTGGCGCTGACATTCGTGCCGGTGGGGCCAAGGTAGGCGTTCTCGAGCGCCAGCGTGCCGCTGGACTTCACGAGGCGGTTCTCGCGCGCATCGCCCGTGATGAGCGCCGTGCAGCCCAGCATCGAGGCGGCGTAGCCGGTGAAGGTGATAGCCGTGGACTCGCTGGTCACATTGTCGATCGTGATTGTCGTCGGAGCGCGCACAAGCAGCGTCTTTCGCTCCTGCTGCCCCCCGCCGAAAAGCTGCTGCAGGACGGCGTTCAGGTCCGTCAGCATGCGCGCCGAAGTGCCCGCCGGCAGCCGCGCGGCGGTCGTCACGCCGGCGTAGGGCATCAGGTAAGTGCGGATGTCGTCGGCGGCGGCCATGGCGGGAAGGGAGTGCGGGCACTCCTGCCCGCTTCAGGGTGACTTATTTCTTCTTCTTGTGGGGGCGGCCGGCTTTCTTGGCCGGCGGCGCCTTGGAGGCTTGAGCGGGTTCGGGCGGGAGAACGGGGGCCTCGGGTGCCGGGTGGTCAGCGGTGTTTGCGCTTCCGTCGTCATCGTCCTCGGGGGCTGTCGTCCCGGCTTGAGCCGGTGCTGGGACGGGCGGGACGCTCTCGGAACCGCCTGAAGGCGGGACTACGAGCACAGATTCCGGACTCTCTTGGTCGTGGGTTTCTGAAGGGGTGGCCTCGGCCTCACTCAGCGGCTCGTCACCGCTGCCCGATTGTGAAGCCTCGGCCGTTTGGGGAATTTCAGGAGGGCCAACCTCCGTGTTGGCCGACTCCGGCACGGCAGGGGGTGTTGGAACGTCGATCCCGCGCAGCACGTTCGCCATGCGGTCGAGGCATTCCTGCAGGTTCTCCGGGGTCGCGGGCTTGCCGGCGTAGGCGGCGACGGTGGCCTTCAGGCAGTCGAGCGTGAATTGCGCGGCGGTGGTGGCGGGAGTGGCGGCCTGCTCCGCCTGAAACGGTCCGGGCTCCAGTGGCAGACGCGCGGCGGGCGTGGCGCCCACGGCATCATTGACGATCTGGGCCGTGGCGAAGAAACTGTTCTGGTTCGTGAGCTGCTTTGAAATACCCTCGGCCAGCATCAGCCACTCGGCCTGGCTCTTGCACTCGTAGCTGAAATACTGCGGCAGAAACGGATCCTCACGCGTCCGCGGCGGTGTGCCCACACGCCCCTTGCAAAAGATGTTCTTCGGTCCGTAGCTTCGCGGATTGCAGATCAGGAGGCGCAGGCGCAAACGGCGGGCGGGGGCAGGAGCGGAGTCGGGAGTCGTTTCCATAAAAAGAGCGCCGGCAGTTTTCACCGCCGGCGCTCCGCTGTCAAGGGATGTGTGGATTACCCGTAGGACTACTCGATCTGCGGCATGCCGTCCAGGTTGTAGGCGGCGTAGGCCATCACCAGACCGTCAGGACGCCCGTTGGCGTTCTTGTAGGTCGTGATGCCCCACTGCTCCTCGAAACCGGGCTGGAAGTAGCGCTGCATGTCGTCGTTCTTGTTCTCCGTCAGCTTGCCGGCGCCGGAACCGCCCATGACACCGCCGAAGCCGTGCATCATGGAGTCCATGCCGAGCCCGTAGAGACGGATGAAGGGCTGCCCGTAGCTGTTGCAGGGCACCACCTTCGAGCCGATGGCGAACGAGGTCGTGTGCTTGCCCGCCCAGACACCCGTGTTGTAGGTCACGTTGCCCACAGTCGCGGCACGGTGGGTGCCGGTGGTGGCGCCCAGGTGCTTCACGGCGGTGATCGTGTTGCCATTCGTTATGGTGTAGCTGATCATGCCGAACAGACCGGTGGTCGCGTCCTGCAGGAGGGCATACTTCGTGGTGCCGGTTTCCTGGGCGATCTTTGTGTCCTCGTGAGAGGAGAAGGCCGCGCCGGGGAAGAAGCGGTAGTAGAGGTGGTCCGTCAGCGCGGCCGCGGCCGCGGAACCGCCACCGGTGATGGTGAGGGCGCTGGCGTCCGTGCTGAAGTCCAGCGCCGCCCCGAGGAAGGCCATCGGCTGGGCGAAGCAGCCCTGCGGACCGTTCGAACTGTCGGTCTCGACCGTCCATGGCAGCACGGTGGAACCATTCCACGAGGGGATGGCCCCGGAGAACAGGTAGTTCCCCTTCCCGCGCATGCCGGCCTGCGCCATCAGCGTCTGCCAGTTGGGATCGTTGCTGAGCTCGTCGAGGCCGCGCTCAGGGGCGAGGATGACGTAGCGCTTCAGTTCCTGCGCGCCTTCCATGGCCACCGCAAAGGGTTTGGCCTGGTTGTCGGCAAGACGTCCGCCGATGCGGCGGAACAGGGCGCTGTCCGCGTAGTGGGCGCTGCGCAGCCCCTCGATGCTCGTCGCGCTGGACGAGGCATAGACGATGTTGCTGGCACCAGCGGCGGTGGTCGCCTTGATGATTTCCGCTTCCGTGGCGGATTCACGCTCACGCATGAACCATGGGGCCAACTTGGCGCGGGCGCGGGTGTCGGCGTTCTTGCCGATCACCGTCTGCGCCGCGACCACGCGGTTGAGGATGACGGACTTGTGATGGTTGCCGAAGAACAACTCAAAGAGGTTGCCCTTCAGGTTTTCACCGCCGGTGGCGCGGGTCGCGCCGGCGCCCTGCTCACCAGGACCGCCGAGACCGGCCTCGACGTAGAACTTCTTGTATTGGCCCTGAAGGTTTTTCAGAGTGGAGACGGTGGCGATGGCTCGGCCGCCGGCGGAGCCGGACATGAGCTTGGAAAAGATGGACTTGGCGAGACCGTCAAGAATGACGGCGGCGGCCCATTGCTTCTCCTGGGAATCGGCGCCCAGGGCGACGATGACTTCTGCGGTGGTGGATGGTGTGGCCATAACGGTGGTGGGTCAGGGGTGTGTTGATTATTGGTTCGCGGACATGGCACGGGCATGGACTGCCCCTGCGTGGGGGTTGCGTTGCGGGTGAAGGGGCGCAGACACGCCGGGAGCGCGGCCAATCGTGGGCCGGTCAGCGGATCAGAGCCGGGGTGGGGGCGAGGGCGTCAGGGGTGCCAGCGCGAGGGAATGAGCGACGGGTGGACCGTGGCGTCAGTCGATCGAGTGGAAAGCCAGTCCGGTTTGGGGCACAGCGCCGCCAAGGGACAGGTTCAGCGCCGCGAGAACCGCATCGGTGTCACCGGCGCGTGCGGCAGAGGCGATCTGCTGCTGCGCGGCCACAACGGGGTCGGCGGACTGAACAATGACGCGATGCTCGCTCGAGGGCGGAGTGCCGGTCAGCGGAGCCATGCCGGCAGGCGCGGGGGCCGTGCTGGCAGTGGGGGCTGGTGCGGTTTTCGCCGGCGGCGTGCCGGGTGGGTTCGTCGGTGAACTGGCAGGCGTCGTGGCCGCACCTTCACTTTGAAAGTCTTGCCTTGCAGGATGAACGCGCCGGCCACCTGGGCGGCGAGGTTGCGTTCGTAGTCGGGATCTTCGAGCAGGGGGAGTTCGTCTGCACGTTGCGGTTGTGCAGGGCGGCAAACGCCTGCGAAAACTCGCTGCTTTCATCCTTGAGGTCTTCGAACTTGTCGGCGACCTCGGCGAACTGTGCCTCAGCGGCGGTCAGTTCCTGCGCGATCGCGTCGCGCTGCTCAATCTGCTCGAGCGCTTCCTGCTTGGCGATGAGCGCGGCCTGCTGGCGTCCGAGTTTGTTGATCTCAAGGTTCACCCGGCGGTATTCCTCCGCGTCCAGCGCGGGATTGAGCTCGCCGAGCTGGGTTTCCAGAGCGGCAATCTGCGTATCGATCTCCGCCACCGGATCGGTGGGCGGGGTCGGGGCAGGGGGAGACGCAGGCGCCGTCCCGGCGGCCGGGGCGGCGGGGGACAGTCCAAGCTGCTTTTCCGCCTGCACCAGAGCGTCCCGCATGTGCATGTTCGGGTTGCTTTTGCGGATCAGGAAAGCCAGCGCCTCGGCCTCGTCCTGCGCGGCCAGTCGGAAATTGCGCGGCATGCCCTCGGGGAGGGCCGGCTTGGCGCTGGGATGCACCACGGGGGCGGGCGGTTCGTCGTCCTCGCCGGTGTTCGCGGGAGCCGCCGGCGCGGGAGCCACTGGCGCGGGTTCCGCAGCCTGGGTTGGCGCGGGTTCCGGATCGGGAAGCTGGGCTTGAAAAGGTTCACCATCAATCCCGGCCCCGGCCTGCAGCGGCTGCTCGCTCGCCATCGCGGCATCGAGCGCGGCGATCGTCGCGTCCATGTCGTTGAGAGGTTCAGCGGCAGGGGCGGCGGGAGCGGGTGCGGTTGGGGTGGACATGTCGGGGATGTGTTGATTACTGATTTGAGCAATTTCCAGCTTTGCAACCGCATTTTTGCGTTCCATGTGGAACGCTTTTTAGGCGTAAAAGTCGCGGACTGCAGCCTTGCGCCGGCGCAGTTCGGTCAGCATGACGGATTCCTTCATGCCTGCGGCCCATGCCGGGCGAAGTTGGTAGTGCGGTTCATCGACCGGGCTTTTCCAGTTCCCGCCCCATTCAAGTCCGAGTTCCTGCCCGATCACAGCAAGCGCCTTGTAAAGCGGCGAGTCCCACACGGGTTGCGAGCCGTTGAACAGCGTGACATCGAAGGCCAGCCCAAAATTGTGGTTGGAGTATCCGCCACGGGCATTTGTGACACGCTTTCCGGGTTTGGTTCGGTCTTGGGCGTAAAGTGCGTCCTGTTCCGCATAGGTGCGCAGCGCGGAGGTGATCTTGAAATTCCAACCGCGCTCCATGGCGCGTAGGATTAGAGAGCGCGCCAGCGGTTGCACGCGCGGGTGCAGCGTGGCGATATTCTTCTCGCTGCGGGCATCCACCGGAGTGTCGTCCACCTGGATGCCGGGTGCCGGTAGTGCGCCTGTTCCAGCGCCACCTACGATGCGGTCATAGATCGCGCCCCACGTCTGCGGTCCGGCCTTCCCATCCACGGCGAGGCTTGGCTGTGTCTTTTTGAGTTCAGCCTGAACCTCACGGATGATTTCGGGGAGGGTCATGGTCAGCCAAAGGGATTTCCGAACAGCGAGATCAGCGCCAAGGCTCCCACGCACACTGCCGCCAGCAGGACGCCGGCGGTCAGGGCCGTGAGGTGCGTGGCAAGCAGGATGATCATGCCGGGAGGTTATTTGTGCAGCACGATGCCAAAACCGCAGTTGGCAGACTGGTCGGACATCTGCACAATGAAATCGTTGCCGGACTCGCGATGGATGAAGTAGTCGGTGAATTCCGTCAGCGCGGTCATGGTGTGCGCCTGCGTGCCGGCGTCCGCCTTCACCTGCGTGAGGATGCCCGCAATGGTGCCGGGCTGGTCGAGCACGTCCACGCCGAGCGCGAGCTCGTCGGCGGCATCCCATTTCATCATGCCGTCCACATAGAGCGTGAAGTCGTCGAGAGCCGCCACGCCCTGCGTGGAAATCTGAATCGAGACGGCCGTGATCGCATCGCCGGTGCCGCCGGTAAGGCTGGAAATGTCCACTTCAACCCATGTCCACACGTCGGCGGTCGCCACGGCGGGAATGCTGAAGGTGCGGGCGCCGCCGTCGTCGGTCAGCACGAGGTTCAAGTCGCCGGCGGCCAACGCCTCGCTGGAGCGCAGCCACATGCCGATGGATTCATTCGCCTCGAGGTTGTCGCTGGTGATCGTCGCCACCACGCCGTCGCCGGACACAGCTTCCGCCACCCAGACGAGTTTCAGGCTCTTGCTGCCCACTCGCGCATAACTCGTGTCCTCCGTGTCGGTCGGATCTGCCGTGCCGCCCACGCCGCCCCACTCCGCTGCCGGAGTGTCGTCCATGTAGGAGGTCGTCTCGGTGCTGCCGTTGGTCATGGTGCCGAAGGTCACCAGTTTCATGTTGATGCCGCCGGTAAAGGTGTTCTTCGCACCCAGGTTGCCGCCGGTGCTGTCGTCGGCCAGTCGCATGTCGCCGGCCTTCACATTGCCACCGAGAAGGTGCCAGGTGCCAAAGGCGGACTCGAGATAGACGGTGGCAAACTGACTGGACAGCGCGATCGTGCTCTGCCCGTCGATGGTCTCCGATCCGGAGGGGGTGATGGTGACCGCATTCGTGGTGACGTCGGTTTTCTGAATGACGATCACGCGCGAGTTGAGGTTCGTGCCGGCCGCTGGCAGGGTGATGGCGAAGGCACCGCCGCTGGCGTTGGCCAGGATGGTGTGGTCGTCCGTGCTGGTCACGGTGTAGGCGGCGCTGACCTCGCGCACCTTGGCGCGATAGGACAGTCCGGTCTTGCTGTCGGTGATGGCGCTGCCGCGCGGCGTGACAAGCTGCGCGGGTGCGTGGGAGCACCACAGCAGGAAGGAAGTCAGCACGAGGGCAAACAGGGCGGGGAGACGTGGGTGTTTCATGGCGGTGGTGCAGGGGTGGGAGGCTAAGGAGTGTGGAGATTATTCAGGCAATCGAACAAATGTCAATCAGGGGGAAACAGGGACCGACGGCTGGTTCTTGGCCTCAGTCATCGCCGGAACCACGATGGCGGTCGCCTTGTCGATAAGCAGCTTGTCACCGGGGGAGAGCTTGCCGGAGGCAACGGCAGCATCCGCGCCAAGGGTCGCGAGGCTCACGGCTTTGCGGGTGGCGTCTTCGTCGCTGGTGATGATGGCGGCGGATTTCGTGATGAGCACAGCGTCGCCGGACTTGATGAGGCCCTTGGCGACCGCCACTTCCAAACCGAGTTCGGCCAGCGGCACGGCGGCGGTTTTGAAGTTTTCGCAGGCGCAGAGAGCGGCGAGGGTGAGGATGGCGAGGATTGTTTTCATGGCATGATGCGTTTGAGGTTTTGCTTCGCTTGCGACCACAAGACCGAGGGCCGAAGCCTGCCCCCAGGTCCGAAATTGCGCACGCCGGCCCAGAACACCCTTGCTTTAGGCAACCGCACACCCCAATCGAGAAGCCGATGGTAAAAGTGCCGATGAATCACTTCCGCTGGCAGTGACTCCGGGTATTGATCCGCCAGTGCCCCTTTCAACCACTCCGAACCGCCAGTGAACAGGTCGCACAGGAAATCATGCTCAAGCGCAGGAACGGTGCATAAACCGTCGGGGGTGTAATTGAACGGCCATCCCCAAAACAGAGGAGGAATCGAAGCCTTATCAAATTGATACCCAGCCGGGATCAAGTAGTGCGCTTCGAAACCGCTGTTGCGCACGGTGAATGGATAGTCCTCGCGCAGCTCGAAAAGTTTGCCTACCGACCACGGCATGAGAGGAAACCCGAAACTGGCGTCGCGGATGGGCTCGATGTCGGGGCTTTTGAGCAGAGGCTTCATTTTCAATTCGTGTTGCAGTACTCGACTCCGGTTAAGTCTTGCAGACGCGCCCAATCGTTGGCCGTCGTGTCAAAAATGGCGAGTTCGCGGCCTTTGGGTGTATCCAGGAAAACCCATGCGTACTTGTGTCGCTCCGACATTCGGACGGCAGCCGGAGCGGATGGCGGAGGATCCGCCCGCAGCCCGCCACAAGCCCACGAAATGCCTTCCTGCGCAGCCTTTTGCTGCGCGGCGTCAATGGCCCGGCGCAGTTGATCTTCGCACTCCCAGCGGTTGGCTTCCCACTTGCGAAAGGCATTTTGCGCCACCGCCTCAAACTCTTCCCGAGTCGGACAGGCCAGAATCCGCTTTTCAATGTTTGGCTGGAAAACCCCCGGTTGCACCGCTTTCGGGCGCAATGCCACCAGCAGCAGAGCTTGGACTGCCTCGCCCGAGAGGCGAGGGCGCAGTCGTTGCGGTTTGCGTTTGAAAAAGGAAAAAAGACTCATGGCTTTTTGAGCACCTGTTTAATTTCCGTGACCGCCTCGCGGATGTATTGCAGATCCCGGTTTTGCAGAGCAGCGTCCTGTCGCACCGCAGACAGCAATGAGTTGTGTGCTTTCAGTTCCGCACGAATCTCCGCGCGGTCCGAAATGCTAACGCGGTCACTCTCTTTAAGCTGGAGAATCTCGTTTTGCTGGGTTGCAACCCAAGCTCCAACGCTTGCAGCGCCTACGAGCAAACTCGCGATGCCGCCAATGAGCCACCGGATCGTGACACGAAGTTGGTCTAATGCCGCTGATTCGTCGGTGCTCATGGTGTTGCAAGTTCTGGTTCCGCCAGCAATCCGGCGGCGAATAGGAAAGCAAAACAGGTTAGTTTCATGGCACTCCGAAATATGATTTCTGATCGGCGACAAAAGCCGACCACCCGGCCAGTCCTGTAGGATCGCAAGAGAATACAATAATTTCACTTATTGCTGCATTTGCTAATGTAAACCAGTTTGAGGTAGATGCTCCTGATCGAGATCCTATTTTTGCATTAGACCAATCAGTGACTAAAACACCAGAATCTCCTGTTTTTAGTGATGTTCCATCCAAAAACACTGCTGAATTTACTCCATTTGCAAGAAATCCAATAGTTCGTGTTCCTATAGAAATAGGAGATGTGCTAAGCAATGTCCCAAACAACATACGCTGCCTGCCGCTTGTCATACCAACGTAACCACTTAAAGGTGTCTCGACTCCCATAAGATAACGAGTCGCCGATCCTGATGGAACGTTTACTGCAAACGATATAAAAAGTGGGAATGAAATAGTTCCAAGGTCTAAGTTTAGATGCCAAAAGTTTGAAATGCTTCCATTTCCAAGGCCACCCATAGGCATAACTGCGTCTGAGAATGGTATCTGATTGTTAACAACTGTTTGATTAGCGTCTAACCGTTCAGTTTGGTCATACCATGTTCTACAACCTGCCAAGGTTCCGCCGCCCGCCGAGGCTGCTGCTGCTGCCGCTGCAAGATCAACCGATCCATCCTCTAAAAAAGGGATGTCTGCAATCGGCTCTCCCGTGCCGTTGCCCTGCAACTGCATGGCAGGACCACCCCAAGCAGATATGACCCGCCGACTGCTTCCCGCGAAAAGTAATGTTGCCCCTTCATTAACGAGCGCGTCTAATGGCGTTGACCCATTTGCCACCGATACCGACCCACCGCGACTTGCAGCGGCGGGAAACAGAATGCGGCGTTGTTGCAGTGGGTTGGGCATCGTGAGTAATCAATCCTGCATGAAGTGGAACCGGCCCGTGATGCCCGCAGCGGTGTGTGTTGGCGTGCCACGGGTCACAAGCGCAACATAAATGTCATCGGTCCCGCTGACTGCCTTGATCGGCAGGTTGATGTTGGCCTTTGTTGCGCACTTGGAATTAACCAAATCCACCCAATCGTCAGCCGTGACATTGACCGTGCCGAGCAAATTGAGCGCATTGGCGGCGGAGAGGCTGACAGCGGAGTTTTCAGTGCCGACAGCCACATCGGCAGACAGGAACACGACATCCATTTCAACCCCCTGCGCGTCCACGTCGATGAGCGTGAACCCGGCTAGGAAACCAGTCCCGTCGTCCTTGCGCATGCACGCGGCGATAACTTGCCGGTCTGCGAGCACATCGCCCGCAGCGTAAGCGTTGGTATCGAGGCTGAATGTGACATCGACGGTCTTCGTCTTGCCGCCGACTGCGCCGAGGAAGTTGGCCGCGGCATCGCCGGGGGCGCTGCTGCTGCTGGCAACGGCCCCGATCACTTCCTGGTCGATGGAATCCCACACCACCGTTTTGTTGCCCGTGCCGGCATGGATGCCCATCACGGTCATTTCGCGGTTCAAACGTTTGCGGAAAACGACCAGACGGCGCTCGCCGGGTTCCAGCGGAATACCCATGTTCGTGCTGCTGGTGGCAACAGTCTTGGCGTGGCGCAGGTAAACCAGCACATCGGAGACATTCTTGACCTCGTAACCGAATTTTCCTTCGGGAACCGCAAAGGCCTGGGCGGAGGTGGTGGTGATCGTGGCGGCAGGCATGGCGTGGGAGTGGGGTTGTGTGGATTATTCGTTCTGGAGGCGAAAAGTCAAACGGTGGTCGCAGGCGCGGGCACCGGGGTGTTCTGCACTTCATCCGGCAGCGCGGCCAGGGCGGCGCGCATGGTCTTCAGGGTGCGCCATCGGTCGAGGTGCACAGCCATCTTCACGGGGTCGTTCAGTGGCGTCTGCACATTGTCCGCCAGGTCGGCCAGCGCCTCGGCTTCGGCGGCGCCGAGAAACCCTGTGTCGCCGAGCATGGTGCGCTGGAAATCGGGCTGCTGCACGAGCGCGGCGAGGTCGCGGCGGCGCTGCTCGTTTTCGACCACGGCGGCCTCGCGCTGCTGCCTGAGCGCGGCCTCGGCTTTGGCGGCCTGCTCGGCAGCGGCGGTTTGTTCGCGGTGGAGTTGCTGGGCGGGGCTCATGGCGTCAGATCACGGGTTCGAGCGGTTCCGGGTCCTCGGGCATCGGGGCGGGCAGTTCGGGCGCCACGCCACCGCCGGCAGCGGCGGCCTCCTGCTGCATCATCATGGCCTGCTGGGCTTCGATCTCCGCCATGGCCGCATCCACGCCGGCGAGCGCACTGGCGGGGTCCGGATGGTCGAGCGTTTGCAGCATGCTCAGGTAGGACGGTTGCAGGGCCCGGCGCATCGGGGCGGGCAGCTTGGCGTATTCGTCCAGCAGCACCTTGACGTTCTGCTGGGTGGCGATGATTTGCGTCGAACGCGATTTCGTGCGGACCACCTTCAGCGCGTTCTTGGCATGGCGCCCCTTGAGTTTTTGCAGCAAGCGCAGCACCAGCGTGCTTTCCTTGACCATCGGCACGGCCTGCTCGACGGGCATCTCAGGGGGCGGCATGGCCTCGGCTGGGGGAGGGTTGGTAGTCCCGCCTTCAGGCGGAGTTTCGGGCATCATTTCCTCCTCCGGCATCACCGGCACGGGAGCCTCGGGATCTTCGACTAGACTGCCCTGCAGCAGGTCTTCAAGCTGGGCCACATCGGGGTTCTGCACCTCGAGTTGAATCCAGTCCGCCAGCATGCGGTCGATGCCCTTCTCGATCTCGGCCTCGAGCGCGTCATTCGCCACGGTCTTGGTCTGGTCGAGAATCTGCAGCCCGCCCAGCGTGTTGGCTGCGTCCAGCCCGCTCTGCTCGGTCTCGCCCGGCGTCAGCATGCCGCCGCGGGCGGTCAGTGCCTGCATGTTTTTGTCCAGGGTCGTGAGAATCTCCTGCACCTGCGCCTGCACGGTGATGACCTCCAGCACGTCGTTCTTGGTGGCCTGACCAATCTTCTTGTAGGTCTGCGGGGTGCGGAAGGCCAGCGGCAGCCCGGCTTTGCCCTCCTCGGTGGCGTTGCGGTTCTCCAGCAGGATGTTGCCGCTCTTGGCCTTCTCGATCTCCAGCCGGCACAGGTCGGTGTCCACGGACTCGCACAGGTCGCGATGCTCCTCGTAGTGCCCCATGCCATACCAGCGACCCTCCACCGGACGACAGCGGATGACGCCATACGGATGGCTGCGCCCCTTGCCAAAGAATTCCTCCGCCGGTCCATACCACACCGGCCACGAGTTTTTGACATCGAGAATCATCACCAGATTCTCGCGCCGCGGGCGCTGCTTCTCCGCCGGATCCTCCACGGACCAGCGAAAGCAGGCTTCGGCATACAGGTTCCTGCCCAGCGCACTGGGGTCTTCGGTCTCGGACTCCTCGTCCTGCTCGCCGTGATGCGGGCGGGGATAGCGCTGCTCGGTCTGCGCCCCCTGCTGGGTCCCGGCGTGAAACTGCTCGTAATATTCGTTCGCGCGATCGGTCAGCAGGTGGTTCGGCAGGGAGTCGAACAGGTCGTCCACCTTGAGTTCGAACTCGTAGCCCTTCACCTCGGCCGCATCGAGACTCGGCGCAAAGATGCTGGCAAAGAAATCGCCCCAGTAGGGAAAGCTCAGGTCGCACCCGCTGGGCTGCGCCTCGGCCACGAGCAGCTTGTGCGTGGAATCGCTCAGGATCATGGGCGTGCCGGCCCCGAGGCGCCGCACGTTGGGATCGCGAATCAGAATCTCCGCCTGCGGGTCGTTCGGGTCCGACAGCCACTGGTCGAGCTCGGTCACATACTGCCCCTTGCTGTCCTTCACCGGCTGACCGCCCACGGCATCCAGCACGAGGCGCACCTGCCGCTCGCTGCGCTGCAGGGTGCGGTTCGGCACGGCGCGGTAAACGGCCTCGCCCCGGATGAAGGCGGCCCGGATGGCGCTCTCGGTGATCTTGTCGGCCAGGTGCTGGTCCTCGGCGCGCATGTGAAAGTAGCGCTCCGCCGGCTTGAGCGCCGGATGCCCGTCCTCGACACCTTCGGGAGTGATGGCAAAGAACTTCCCGCGGTAGTCGCGGGCCATGCGACTGGTGTTTTGATTCACAAACACCTTGGCCTGGTTGAAGCTGGCATTCTTGTTCCGCCACACGGACGTGCTCATGTCCGTCAGGCGGTCCGAAAAATCGTTCTTAAAACGGGCGCTGGCGATGGCGCGATGCCACATCCACGAATCACGCTGATACTGCCCCGGTCCGATGTGCCCGCGGTCGTGCTTGATGGCGGCGATGCTATTCAGCACGAACTGCACCATCTCCTGCTCCCGCGCGGGGGTGAGTTTGATGCGATCGGACTTCACCAGCACCTGGCATTTGTCGGGAGTTTCCATGGAAAGGGATGTGGAGATTATTCAGGAAGTTCAGGGAAAGTCAAAGGCGGGTGTGTCAGCGCGGTTTCCACTCCTCGCCTTCTTCCGGAGGCGGTGGTTGTGTGTGCTCGGCGATTTTGTGCGCCTGTGTCTCGCTGCGGTCGAGGTTGATAAAGAACTGTGCCATGCCTTGGCGCGCATACCAGTTCCCCGCTCCTTTGCTCACACTCTCCGTGCCTTCCGGCGAGCTGTTGCTCACTAGAATCTGCACACATTCAAAATACTCCATGAGAGCATCCACGTGCCGCTGCACAATGCGCTCCATCTCGTCGGGTGTGAGGTCGCTGATCATGGTGTTTTCTTGGGCATGATCGAGATGTCCAAATAACCTCCGTGCATGCCTTTGTTTGTCACATGCAGGGAGTAGGCCATCCGTCCATGAGGTTTAACAGTCGGGGCGCAGTCTTCTTGCAAATGGTCAAACTCCTCATGGCTTGTCACGGTTTTGGTGGCTTCCTTGATGGCTTGAATGAGCGTCAGGGGCTCGGCGGCATCTTCGATCCACGGAATGGCAACAAGATCCAAATCACGGTGAACAGAACCATGCACAGCCAAAGAGTAGCCGTGATCTTTGGCAATTTGCAGCAGCATCGGATACAAGGCCACGTAGGCGGCAGCCCGGGCAGGAATGGGGTCGGTGATGGTCTTCATGGCTTTCCGGCGGTGTAGTTCATCCGCTTCCGCGCTTCGGACAGCGCCCGCAGGGCGCGCGGCAGCGCGGCTTGTTGCTGTGTTTTGGCACTCTCCATGATGCGGGCGCTTTCAGGGGGTAGGCTGCGGATGAACTTTTGCTGATCGGCCTTCCTTGCCATGATCGATTCGGGCTTTTTGCGTTTGAACATTTCCACCAGTCCCTTGTGAGTCATGGGTTTGCCCAGTTTGTCCAGACGGTCGAGTTGTTCGGCAAACGCGTCCACATCGATCACGTCCTGCACACCGAGGAAATAGAGTTGGACGCGGGCACGGTTGGCAGCGTCCCTCGAGTAAGTGTCCCCCTCCGGGCTGGCGGGAAGGTGGTTGGCCTCACGATACTCCGCCGCCTTGCGGTAGAGATCGGGTCCGGCGGGTTTGATGTCCACCCCGAGCGTGCGTGAAAGCTGCTGCCAGAAACTGCGCTGAGGCATAAGCTTCGACGGGCTGTTTTCCAGCGCACGCATCAGTCCGGCAGGATGCACGCTCAAGGGCGGCGGGGCCAGTTTCATCACGGCATGCTTGACGAATTCGCCGGCGGCTTCGGCGTCAGTCATGTCCTCCTCCCACAGCTTGCGCCCGCTGAAGGCGTCCTTGTTCGAGTAGGCTTCTCCCAGCAGTCCGATGAAGGGCGAGCCCGCTACGAGTTCCTGCGCGGCCCGCTGCCACCATTTCATTTTTTCATCATCCTCGATACGTGTGCCGAGCCAGTCGGCAAAGGGATGCACATTGGAAAGGTCATACTGCATGGTGCCGCCATGCTCATCACGCCACGGCAGCAGGATGGAGAACAGGCTTTCATCGGTGAACGGCGCCAGCACGCGCCCGGACTTGCCCTTCAGGTCTTTGAGGATGTCCTCCTTGTCGCGCTCATCGTCCGTGCCGAGTCCGGCCCCAAACAGGGCCATCAGCACCTTGTATTCGCTCACCGTCAGCGCCATCTGGGTCAGCAGGCGCGGAATGAGCAGCGTCGTCAGCACCATGACTGGCTTCTTGCGCAGGCCGTTGCCGAGCAGGCGCAAAGACTCGCGCTTAAAGGACAGGAACGGAAACACGAAGCGCCCCGTGGCCTTGAGCAGCGACGACTGGCCGCCGTCGTAGAAAGCGAAGTTCTCACGCACGTGCGCCGCGGCATCGGCATCGGTCATGCCTTCACTCTTGGCCTTGAGGAAGGCCGACACCTTGTAAATGTCGTCCTCCCACTTCCATGCGTTCGACATTGTGTCCAGCACGGCATGCCCCACCTTGCCGGGCACAGCCGCCATGCCGCTCACCTTGCGCGCCATGTGTTCCTTCAGGTTGAGCAGCCAGGTCATGTTGCCGCGCTCGATCTCATCCATCACCGTCTTTGCGTCCGGCATGAGCTGCCGCAGGGTGCGCTTGATCTCGGCGGTCAGGTAGTCGCCGCCGAGGATGCCCAGCTTGTAAAGGTTCTCCAATCCCTCGCCGCTGCGCAGCATCTCTGCCGCCTGGCGGTAGTGCTGGAAGTTGCCGGGGTTGAGCGGATTGTTCCCCGCCAGATGGGCAAACACGATGTTGCCGATCACGTTGCGCGTGTGGGAGCCGGGATTTAGCACCGTGTGCCCCACCTTGAACAGGCTCATCATCCAGTCGTAGAGTTGGGCGACCATCGAAGGAATCTCGGTCATCTGCTGGATCTCGGCAGCGATGTCATCCCGCACCCACTTCCCGGCTAGTCGGCCCATGCTGGGCGTGTCGGAAATCTCCGTGTAACCTGCCTGCGCCACGTCGCTGGTGTATTCAGGATTCGCGGCGATGTGATTGAAGAAGCCCGCCACGGCGTTGTCGTGCCCGGCCTCGGCCAGTTGCCGGGCGACGGCGTAGAACGGATCCATGATCAACCCTGCGCGCTCGTGTTCGTTGAAGGTCAGCGGCGTTTTCTTCTGGAAGCGGCGGCGAAGCTGCTCCTCGAGACGTTCCACCACCGCGTTTTGCTCTTTCGTGAGCGTCGCCGGCGCATTGAGCTTTTCACGGGTCAGCCCCGCCAGCGCGGCGCGGTCCGTGTCGGTCATCCAGCTATAACTCTTGAGCGATTTACGTTCCTCCGGGCTCAGATCACCAGGGCGCTGGGCCGTGGTGGCGTTCTTGGCCGCGAGAATCTGCTCCTGGATGTGCTGTTCGTAGTGCGCATCCATCTGCTCCTTGTGCTTGAACCACCACGTGGCCTTTTTCGACTTTGGCGGCGTCCATGGCACGATCGCGTCCGCGCCATGCGCGTCCTTCGTGGCGGTATCGACGATGTGAAACGCCGTGCCGCGCTGCGCAAAGGTGCGCTTCAGTCCCATCAGCATGCGCCGGCCGATGCTGCGCTCGTTCTTCACGTCCTGCGCGTAGTAGTGCGGCATGCCGTCCTTCATGCGATGGTAGGCGTCCAGGCTCAGGCGGCCCTCCCGCAGGCGGGCCTGCGCATGCTCATCCCGCAGCGCCTTGAGGGTTTCCGCCACCTTGCGTTCGTCGGGGTTCAGGTTGTCCATCGTGACTCCGCTGGCAATCTGGCCGTCCATCGCCAGGAACATCTTTCGTTTCACCTCGGGGTTCTGGTAGCGCTCATCCAGCGCCATGTCGGTGAACTTCGCCTTGCCTTTGAAGGCGCGCTTGCCGATGTCCAGCGCCTTCTCGTTCGCCAGAGAAGTCGCGGCATTCATCTCCTGCCGCTTCGCCAGAATGTCCGCCGGGATCGCCGAATCGGGCAGGATTTGACGCTTCACCTGGTTCCACAGGCGGCGAAACACCGCCTTTTGACCGGCTTTGTATTCGGCCAGTTGCTTAGGCGTCAGTTTCGTGGCATCGACGTTGTGACGGCTCGCATGCCCCTGCACGCTCCACTCCGCCAGGTATTCCAACATAGCCTCGACATCCGGCACTCCCAGCTTGTTCGCCGTGGCCGCTGCCGCCTTTTTGAACACCGCCGCCGCCTTCACGGCCGGTGCCGCGATCCGGTTCGTCAGCTGCGTGTTCGCCACCGCCCACTCCGCTTTGGAAAGTCCGTCGAGAATGCGCTTCGGGGCGCTTGGGAGAGCCGAGGGCACCGTCTTCCCCGCGAACGCGTCCACCTTATTGCTGCCCATCTTCGCCAGCACCTGCTGCAGCCCGGCCTTTTCCACCACCGCACTGCCCGCCGTCGCGATCCCGCTGGCGATGGCGACGGGAGCCACAGCACCAGCCACGCTATATTTCATTTTGGATTTATTATCCATTCCACCTCTTTTGGCTGCAGAAGCCAAAGCAGTGTCTGCTGCACCTGCCGTTTCAAACACACCTGCGGCCAATAGCTGGGTAAAATCATCCATGGACAGCGCCGCGATGCTGTTGAGTCCCTTCCAGCCAGGCGTGTAATTGCGGCGGTAGGCTTGTTCAGCCTCAGTGATGGAGTCATATCCCATCATCACTTTCCATTCATCAAACCGCCCGGTGGCGGGCGTGATCTGCCGCACCACATACACATCGCCTGCAAAATCAGTCGGCGTGCCGGGTTTAACAAAAACGTCCACATGATCGCCATCCTTGCCTTTCGGGCTTACTCGTGTAGATGGTGACTCATGCCCTCCATTGCCTGTTCCAGTTGCGGGACCATTCTGCATCGCTGCCAGTGGCGTCTTGACAGACTGACCCACGCGTTCTGCAATCCTCAGTGCAAGGGCCGCTGGCAGACTGGCCGCTACACCGTCGATCAACCGGCCAATCATTACCGGGTTATCAAGCGAGGCGGTAAATCGCTGAAAGAGCACCGCGTCATCCTCGGTGCTGAAAATCTTCCGCCCACCCAGCATGTTCATCACATCGACGGGGACAAGCTGAATAATCGCCCGGAGAACCTGCGGATTTTGGATGGCGGAGCGCACATGTCTCTCCACCATCGCCTTCCCTTGGATGTCGAGCGCATCAAAACCCTGCGTGCGCAAAAGCATTCCTTGGACTCCATCGCCAAACAGCTTGGAGTCAGCCGCAAGGCCATCGCGAGTCGCCTCCAAGAATTGGGACTCGATACCTTTGCGAGAACCCTCTCGTGGGATTTTGAGGCGGCGAAGAAGCTCGTTGGCGAAGGCGTTTCGTGCGCCGAGATAGCCAGAAGACTTGGGATCAACGAGAACACGCTGCGCGGTGTTTTCCGTTCGAGGGAGATCACTCTTCGAGACAGCCGCAACAAGATCAGTTATGACTTTGCCAGCATCAATGCCCGCCTGAAGGCCGGGGAAAGTTTGCGAAGCATTGCCCGCAGTTTCGGCATCAGTTACGGCGGGCTGCGCAAAGCCGTTCGTCGGAACACGCACTGAGCGGATATACCCATAGTGATCCTTCAGCGCCGGCCACTCGGGGCGGCGCTTGCTGCCTGCCGGGTTCTCGATCGAAATGTCATGCCCGCCGATGCGGACGTGGCCCTTCGCATAGTTCCCCGCCTCCTTCTGCGCCGGCGTCGGCTCCGGCAGGTCATTGCGCGGCGAGGTGGCCGCCTCATGCGCGGCATCATCGATCCCGGATTGGCCGAAAGAAGGAAAAGATCCCGAAAAATCAGAGGTGAAGGATTCTGGCACTGAACCTTTTTCACCTTTTTTCGTCTCTTTCGGCAAACCTTCTGGAGAGCGCTTCGCCCCGCTGCTCAAAGTCTCCCGGTCTCCCGCCCCCCCAGTCTCGAAGTCCGGACTCAGCGTCACGCCCCACGCCGGCACGCCGCTGCTCATCTTCACGCCGAAGACGTTGGCCTTCTGGATGGCCGCCGGGGTTTCCGCCGGCTCCAGCATCACCTGACCGGCGGCATCCGCCGCACTGATCCGCTGCCCGAACTCGCGCTCGGTCAGGGTGGGATTCACCGACTTGGCAGCGATGAACACGCGCTCCAGCGGCGCGTAAGCCGTGGAGAGTCCCTTCGTGGCCGCGTCGATGAAGCGTTTCAGGTCCGCCGGCGGGAAAGCCGCCGCGCTGTCCGCTTTCGGCTCGCCGGCAGTCGGACCGCCCTTCAAAGCGGCCGCACTGCGCTGCAACTCCGCCCCGAGGTTCGACGTGAACGACCGGCGCTTCGCGCCGCTGCTCAGCAGATCGTCCTTCAGTTCCGGCTTCGTCGCGGGTGACACCACGGCGTTGCGCAGGTTGTCGCGCAGCCGGCCCTGCGGGTGCATGACCACGACGTCGAAGGGCATCCAGCCATGAAATTCCGGCGTGTCCACGCTCACCACGTTGTAAAGATGCGCGTCAAAGACGGCGGTGTTGTCGCTCTTCCGGTAGTAGGTGGAGCGATGGAACGACACGGGCAGGAACCCCTCCTCGGCGAGCGCCTGCTGGATCTCGCGCATCTGCTCCTCACGCATGCGGTCCTGCTCACCCTCCGGAGCCGCGTCCACCACATCGCCCGGACTGTCGCCATCGTAATCCGGCTGGCTGGTCAGAATCTGCACGCCGCCGCGGCGGTCGATTAGAACGCCATGCAGCACCTGGTCATCTTCAAAGACGGCATTGGAGTCATTGACGCGGGAGAGGTAGCGCAGCGGGGTGGATTCCTTCTCGCGCAGGTCCACGCCGATGCCGTCCACCACGGGCCACAGTCCGAACTTGCCGGGCTTGGTCAGTTTCACCACCCGTTTGCCGTCCGGCGTGGACCATACATGGTGCTCCATCTGGCCGATGTCGTTTTCGCCGCCCGGTTGATACTCCGCCGGCAGCCGGGTGATGAGAAGTCCGTTCTCGCGCGCCCAGTCGGCTAGGACTGCGGCTTGTTGAGTCCGTTCGCCGCCTGATGGGCTTTGCACCGACGATGCACGATTTCCCGTCGCTCCTTCGAGCGCCCGTTGCGCGAGGCGTCCATAATGGCGCCCATGGTCTTGGCCGAGGCGAGGCGGTGGGGTTTTTCCGGTTTGGCTTCCATGGAGTGATTCAAAGATAGCATCGATTGCCGCATCCTGCACCTGCTTTGTTTCCGCGGACATGGAGCGCTTGGGGGCGGAGAACAGCATCACCCCCTTGTCGGTTTCCTTGGTCTGGATGGTGCCAAACAGGTCGTCGAAGGCTTTCGCCACGGGCTCGATTTCCTCGCCGAGCAGGTAGGGGTAGCGGCCCGGATCGCGGGCAAAGTCCTCAATGCTGACCACGTTGGCAAGGTAGTCGTTGTGGTAGCCCTGCTGCTGCATCTTGTGGATGACGTAGTTCTCAAACGCCCGCGCGGCGCGTTCGATAGTGCTGCCCCAGTAGCCTTGCTTGCCCTTGTCATTGAGGCGGGCCCGCTGCGCCATGGGTGACTCATCCAGAGCCTTGACCAGCGCGGCAAAGGATTCCTCCACCTCGGGGCGCACGCCTTCCATGAGCTTCCAGTCCGCTTCATTGTAAAGACGGCCGCCGTGGCGCCCCTGAAGCTGTTTCCACCGGTCCACGCTCAGCGTGTGCCCGGTCTTGGTGTTTACATAACGCGTCTCCGGCGCTTCGGTGATGTATCCCAGTTTGGTCCCGCGGAAGCGCTGGAAATAGTGGTCCAGCGCATGGAAAAACTCGTGGGCCAGCGAGCCCGCGCCGCGTGTCTTTGTGAGATTGATCACAATGGTTCCGGGCTCGTAGTGCGCGGCAAAGTGACCGTGGCCGCGACTGCCAAAGCCCAGCCCGAGCTGCCCGTTGAGAGACAGCGCCTTGGTGGGCACTTTCAGGATGCTGGCGAGGTCGTGCAGTGCGTCGTAAGCCTCGTTCATCATGCCCTGCCTCTCCTTGGCATTGCTGCCCTGGCTCACCCAGTTGCCAAATTCCACACCGCGGAAACCAAACGCCTGCGTGAACATCTCCGGCGTGGCATCCCGTCCCTGCCGGTAGTCCTCCGCGGTGCGCACGCGGTTCGTGGGTCGGCGCAGATCGGTTTCCTTCACGTTGTCGCGCTCCTTCACGGCTTCCCATGCGGCCACGAGCTCGTCGTGATGGTTTTTGATGAACTCAAACGCCTCGTTGGTCTCAGTGTCGGCAAACACCTTCAGCGGACGACGCAGCGGATCGCCCTTCTTGTTGATTCGCCAGGTGCCTTTGTCGCGTGTGCCCACGCCGCGCACCTCAAACTGCATCTTGGCCTCCGTCTTGCCCGCGCCCACGCGTTCGACCACTTCCGCGCGCAGTTCGTCCAGCGTGGTGGCACGCACCGTGCGGCCGTCCACCGCCGCCGTGGCATGGGGCGATGGGATTCGCGCCATGCTGCTGGATTCAAAGCGGTAGGCATCCGGGAAATACTCCACGCGGCCGATGCGGTTCCAGTGTTGCCGTGCCAGCGCCTGCAGCAGGTCCACCTTGTGCGCGATGGGTGCCAGGATGTGTTTCGGCCTGCGCCACTCGTCCATCAGCGCCGGCACGCCCTTTTCATCGGCGTGGCGCATGAGTTCCTTCACCGTTTTCACCTTCTGCACCCATGCGTTGAGTTTGTAGCCCCGCTGCGGCTTCGTGGGGATTTCCGCGCGCACCGCCGTGGCAAACGCCGCCATCTCCGTGTCTTTGATGGCGTCAATCTCCGCCTTCGGCCAGATCTCGGAAAGCGTCTTGCCCTCAATGTCCGCATCACTCCGATCCGCCCGGCCCCTACACCGCCACCCGCGCCGCCCACCTCATCGGCGGGCCCCTCGACGGCGAGACCTGGAACGTCAGGGCCGATACCTCCGAAATCCAGACCGAGACCGACCGCTGGCGCTACTGCCCCCACGCCAGCGCCATGAAGCAGCGCGACTGCTTCATTCACCAGTGCATCGATCACGACTTTTTCGCCCGCTGACATGGACACCGAACCCAAGCTCCTCAACCAGAAAGAGCTCGCCGCCTCCCTTGGCGTCTCTCGCGACTGGATCCTCGCCATGAAATACCAGGGCTTTGTCATGCCCGGAGGCCGCGCCCTCCGCGCCGATGCCGTCCAGTGGCTCAAGGACAACCCCCACTTCAAACCCGGCGCCCGCAGGGCCAAAAGCGTCACCACACCATGAAACAGGCTGTAATCCTCGAACCTCATCCCCCCCTGATCAAACCAGCACCTTCCCCAGCGCCGCCACATCCTATTCAAATGACTCGTCAGCCCAATCCATTACCGCCCCTGGAATTTGTAAGTCTTCTACTCGATTACAATGCGGACACTGGCATCTTTTATTGGAAAACAGATCGTGGCTTTAGTCCACGGGCGGGGAATGTGGCTGGGTGCAAAAAAAAGAGCGGATATGTGGTTATTCAGGTTTCAGGCACGGCTTATCCCGCTCATCGGCTGGCATGGTTGCTTTCTTTTGGCGTGGCACCACCAGATGAAATTGATCATGTCAATGGTGATAAAGCCGATAATCGTCTGGCTAATCTGCGCCTCGCATCGCGAGCGGAAAACACTCGGAACGTCGGCATCAAACGCACTAACACCAGCGGGGTGAAGGGAGTTGGATTTCATTTTCAGTCTGGCAAATGGCGGGCTCGTATCCACGCCGGCGGCAAGCGCATTCATCTGGGGCTTTTTAGCGACCAAGCCAGCGCACACGCGGCATTGGAAGCAGCCCGGCAACAATATCATGGTGAGTTTTCCCACGCATGACAATCTCACAAAAACTTTTGCACATGCGCCACGTCTGTGGCTTTCAACTTTGTGTAGATTTCATGCACCGCGCTGCTGGCGTGGCCGATGTAGGCTTTGGTTTGCTGCTCCGAAACCCCGGCACGCGCCAGTCGGGTGATCACCGTCACCCTCGTCGAATGAAAACACAAATGCGGCATCCCGATGCGCCGGAAGAACTTCCACCAGCGCGGTCCCGGCACGGCCGGAACGTCCACCAGACGTTCCGCTCCCTCGGCACGCCGGCGTTGCACCAGCGCGCGCAGATCGTCGTGCAGCGGGGCCGTATGCCGCTTCTGCTTCTGCTCCAGCAGGCGGATCGTCCCGCTCCGCTCGTCCACATCCTTCATCAGTGTGCCCGTCTGCCCGATGCGGCAGCCCAGTTTCGTCGCTACCAGCCACGCATCGGCCATCCACGGCGGCTCGTCCGCCAGCGCCGCCTGGATGCGCCGCATTTCGTCCTCGGTGATCTCGACCTTTTCCTTCGGCGGATCCTTCCGAATGCCCAGCCGGAACAGCGGATTCGCCAGGGCGAGGCCCAGCTTCACCGCATGCTGCAGCACCACACTGAACAGCTTGATCTCGGTCAGGGCCGTGTTCTTGCTCCGCGCCTTGATCCCGCTCGACGCCGGCGGATTCTGCCGCCACGCCACATACTCGTGACCGTGGGCAAAAGTCACCAGCGCCGGCTCGTCGATCTTCCACTGGTCCAGAAACACCTGCACCGGCGCCCACGCATTGTAGGCCCGTTGGCGGCTTTTCGGGTTCGTGTAGTGATCCTCGATGAATCCCGGCACCCACGACCATCCGCGCAACTGCTGCTCTCCCGCCGGAATCATCGCCGCCTCACGCGCCTGGGCCGCTGCCAGCGCCATCGCGCATTTTCGGCGCGCATCCGGGTCATCGCGCCGGATCGGCAGTTTGCGTTTGTGCCACGTCCCATCCCTGCGCTTCTCGCTCAGGAAGTAGAACAACGAATCACCACGGGAAATGATTGAAGCCATGAAAGCAATCCTATCACCGGGAAAAGCCGGGAAAAGCAAAATCGCCGTCTCTACGCAAATGCCTGCACAAACCCGCCCTCACCCGCCAAAAACCACCCCCACCTCGAAACGTGAGTTCGATTCTCATCACCCGCTCCATTCGCAACGCGAACCGGTGGCGGAAAAAGGCAGGCGATTTCAGCCACACTCGATGACCGAGATCCGGCACTGAATCAAAAATTCGCGTTAGGTTTTATCCGGGCGGCAGTGTTAGCGTGATGGAAGTCATGCGTCCCCTTTTCATACTCGTCTGCCATACCCTGGCGACCGTCGTTTCAGCGACGGCCGCTGTGGATTACGAAAAGGACATCCGCCCGATTCTTGAAGATCGCTGCCTCGACTGCCACGGACCGGACAAGCAAAAGTCGGAATTTCGCGTCGATCAGCGGCCGGTGATGCTCCTTGGCGGTGATTCGGGTCTCAAGGGCGTCGTGCCGGGTGATCCCGGCGGCAGTCACATGCTTCAACTGATCAAGAGCGAGGACGATGACGAGATCATGCCGCCGAAGGGCGACCCACTGACCAAGGACCAGATCGCGTTGCTGGAAACATGGATCATGGAAGGCGCAATCGTGCCGGGGCAGATGGATGCGGTCGTGGAGAAAAAGTCGGATCTCTGGTCGCTCCACCCCGTCAAGAGACCCGCGGTGCCAGGGCAAGGCGGAGACAAAACCCCAGTCGACGCCTTTCTGCTGCGAAAGCTCGCCGGGAGCAAGCTCGCATTCAACGAACCAGCCGATCCCCAATCTCTGGTCCGCCGGGTCTCCGTGGTGCTCACGGGTCTGCAACCCACACCGGAGCGTGCGGCCCGGTTTGTAGAGGATTCCAAGTCCGATGCAGAGGGAGCTTACGCCGCACTAGTGGAGGAGTTGCTCGCGTCCCCGCACTTTGGCGAGCGCTGGGCACAGCATTGGCTCGACGTGATCCGCTGGGCGGAGTCGAACGGCTCGGAAGCGAACCTCTACCGCAAAAACGCGTGGATCTACCGCGACTATGTCATTCGCGCCTTCAACGAGGACAAGCCGTACGATGAATTCGTGCGCGACCAGATCGCCGGGGATCAAACAGGCAACGGCGAAGCCACGGGTTTCCTCGTCGCCGGTCCGCACGTGCCCGCCGCCACGGTCGGACGGGAGCCGACCGCGATTCGTCAGGCTCGCACGGATCGCATGGACGAGATCATGCAGACAGTGGGCGCGTCGATGCTGGGAATGACCGTTGGCTGTGCGCGTTGCCACAACCACAAGTTCGATCCGATTTCGATTCAGGACTACTACTCCCTCACCGCCGTGTTCCAAGGCGTCGAGTTCGGCGGGCGCCGCCCTGAACTGTCCGACGATCATCCGCGTATGAAACGCGCCCGGGAACTCTATCCCAAGATCAACGAGCAGCGCGCCATTCTGCGGGAGGGCGCCGGATTCTGGCAGGAGGACAACGGCGGCTACACCGACATGGTCTTCCCCAACACCATGACCCAGGCTCTGCGGATCGAGTTCGATCGCCCGGCCATTTTCATCGATGAACTCGAGGTCTTCGGCACGAAGGATTTCAAGGAGAACCTGGCGCTGGCAGCCTCGGGCGCAAAACTTGTCGAAGATCCGTCCATGGCGGACCCTGGAGCCGCGGTAAGCAGGGCAAATGACGGAGAATACGGCACCATGGTTTGGAAAGCGAAGGCGCCGGAGGGAAGCAAACAGAAGCCCTGGGTGGAAATTCACTTCCCGGAGGCCCATGAAGTGAACCGGTTCCGTTTCAGTTCGAATCGGGAGTACTATTTTGAAACAGACTACCTCAACAACGGCGGCAAGAGCACGGCAGGAAAAAGCAATTTTCCGGGCTACCACATCCTTGCCCGGCAGGACGACGGCAGTTGGGAGGAGGTCGCCGGCACTCAGGCCGCCGCATCCGTTTTGAAAAAGAACCCGGCGCTGAAGGAGGCCTCGCAGCGACTGCACGAGCATCTGCTCGCGCTGGCAGAGGAAGGACCTCGTCACAGTTTTGTCGGCAGCTTTCGCAAGCCGGGCGTCACCCATGTGCTCAGTCGCGGCAGTCCGGAGAACCCAGTCGATGAAGTCGTTCCCGCCGGATTCGCCATCCTCGACGGCGATCTCGGGCTCGACTCCACCGCCCCGGATCCCGTCCGCCGGAAGAAGTTTGCCGACTGGCTGACACGTCCTGAGCATCCGCTCACCGCACGTGTGTTTGTGAATCGCGTGTGGCATCACGTCTTTGGCAGGGGCATCGTTTCCACCACCGCTGATTTTGGTTCCGCCGGCGCACCGCCGAGCCATCCCGAACTGCTCGACTATCTGGCAGCGGAATTTGTCAATCCGACCAACCGAGAAGTACAACCCTGGGGAATCAAAGACCTCATTCGCCTGCTGGTGCACAGCGATGCGTTTCGCCAGTCGAGCGCCCCGCGCAAAGAGGGACTCGCAGCCGACGCCGGCAACGCGCTGCTTTGGCGCTACTCGCCGCAACGCGTCGAGGCGGAAGTCATACGCGACACCGTGCTGCAAGCCTCGGGCAAGCTCGATCCAGCGATCGGTGGTCGCAGCTTCCGCATTCACAACGAAAAGAAGACCTACGCGCAATGGCAGGTGGTCGACAATCACGGTCCCGCGACATGGCGACGCATGATCTATCAGGAGCGCATGCGCCGGGTCGATGACAGGATCTTCACCGCCTTCGACTTTCCCGACTGCGGCCAGGTCAGCCCGAAGCGCCCTGTTTCGACAACGCCGCTGCAGGCGCTCAACCTGCTGAACAGTGACTTCGTCGTCGAGCAGAGCAGGTTCATCGCCGAACGTGCCAGGGAGGGAGCCGCCGATGAGGCCGCAGCCGTCACCCGCGCCTTTGAACTGCTGCTCACGCGACCTCCCAGCGTCGAGGAACTCGCCGCCTGCGGAAAAACCAAGCTCGAACTCGTCTGCCGCAGCCTCATCAACTCCAACGAATTCGCCTTCCTGCCGTGAACCAAGCCGAAAACATCTCCATCAAGGGCCGGGGGCTCCTCGACCGTCGCAATTTCATGCGCAGCACCGGCATGAGCTTCGGAGCGCTCGGGCTGACTCATCTGCTCGCCGCCGAAGACAAGACCAACTTCACGGGAAAAACATCCATTCGACCGCAGATCGATCCCGACAATCCGTACGCTCCGCGCAAACCGCATTTCCCGATGCCGGCGAGGAAGGTGCTGGTAATCTACTGCCCGGGCGCGGTCAGCCACGTCGACACCTTCGACTATAAGCCCGCGCTGACGAAGCTCCACGGGCGCAAACCGCCCGGACTTCCGGCGGTGACGTTTGAAGGACCGAGCGGCAACATCGCCAAGCCATTTTGGGATTTCAAACCCCGCGGGCAGAGCGGCAAGATGGTGTCCGACCTCCTGCCGAACATGGCCGAGCTGGTCGATGACTTTTCCTTCTTTCACGCGCTGAACACCCAAACCAGCGCACATCCACAGGGCGAGAACTTCATGAACACGGGGTTCACGATGGAAGGCTTCCCCTCCTTCGGCGCGTGGACGACCTATGCGCTCGGCTCCGAATGCGCGGAGTTGCCGGCCTTTGTCGCCATCAATGATCCGCGTGGCCTGGCACGCTCCGGCAAGAACAACTTTGGCAGCGGATTCCTGCCGGCCGCCTTTCAGGGAACGGATTTCACCGCCAAGGCTCCGCCGCCCAACCTCACGCGTCCGGCCGCCTATTCCCGGGCGGACGACCGGGTCACGGTTGACCTGCTGAAGAGGCTCAACGGCAGGCATCTCGAAAAATTCCCAGACGATGCGAATCTCGCGGCGCGTGTCGCCAGCTACGAACTCGCAGGCCAGATGCAGATGTCCGTCCCCGAGATCATGGACCTCGCGGGCGAACCTGAATCGATCCACAAGGAATACGGCACCGATACCGGCACCGAATTGAAACGCGAATACGCCAAGAACTGCATTCTGGCCCGCCGCCTCATCGAGAAAGGTGTGCGTGTCGTGCAGCTCTTCAACGGCAGCGATCCGGCCGGCGGCAACGGCATCACCAACTGGGATTCGCACAGCAATATCAAGGAAACGCACGCCATGCAGGCGGAGATCATGGACCAGCCCACGGCGGCGCTGATTCGCGACATGAAACGCCGCGGCCTGCTCGAAGACACGCTTATCGTCTGGGCCACCGAGTTTGGCCGCATGCCCTTCCTTCAAGGCAACGGCACCGGTCGCGATCACAATCCCGGGGCCTTCACCTGCTTCCTCGCCGGAGCCGGGGTGAAGAAAGGCTTCAGTTATGGTGAGAGCGACGAGTTCGGCTTCAAAGCCGCGCACAACGAGACCTCCGTTTACGATTTCAACGCCACCATCCTTCATCTCATGGGCCTCGACCACGAGCGCCTGACTTTCTATCACAACGGCCTCGAACGTCGACTGACCAACGTGCACGGGCATGTCGTAAAAGACGTGCTCGCCTGACGCCGGAGCCTACTTCAGCGTCTTGAGGAAGGCCGCCAGATCGGCCAGTTCCTGGGCCGTGAATCCCAGCTGGTCGGCGGAAAGCATGAGCGAGTTGTTGAACTTGCCGACCCGCTTGACCAGTTTGCCCGGGATGATCTGCGTGATGCCGCCCATCGACTGGACGATCACGGGCTCGGTTTGGTTGATGGCGAGGCCGTGAATGCGGCGGCCATCGTTCAGCACCACTTCGGCGCCGTTGAATCCGTGTGCGATGTCGGCGGAGGGATCAATCACGGCCTTGTAAAAGGCCTCAACCCCCTGATTGGCGACCCAGTTTCTCAAATCGGGACCATAGGCGACACCGTTGCCGTTGAACTGGTGACAGGCGTAGCAGCGGGCGGAAAGGGCCTCGCCGTTCTTCGCATCACCATTCAGTTTCACGATTTCGGCGATCTCCGGCAGCGCGGTCTTCCCGGGAACGGGAGGCATGCTGATCTCGATGATGGTGACCTTGTCCGGATCGTAGATGCCCAATTCCTTGAGCTTCGCGTTCATGCCAAAATCGCTCCACTCTCCCCACGCCTTGGTGAACAGCCAGCGTTTCGCGGCCGCGTCATTCTGCGCGGCCAGCCCTGCCATCGCGTCTGCCGCTTCGGCGCTTCGGGTGAAGGCGATGGTAGCCAGCGCACGATCACGCTGATCAGCGGTGAGCGATGCGTTTTTCACGCGCTCGACCAGTGCGAGAACGGCTGCTGGAGGCTGCAGACGCCATGTGGCCCATGCGAAAGCATCGCTCCAAGCGGCCGGGGATGCGTCCTTCAACTCACGGCGAAGAGCTTCCCAAACCTCGGACTCCGCGCCTTCGGCAGCGAGACCGCAGGCCTCGAGATACATGCGGTCATCCGCCGGCATCTGCCGAAACAATGCGACAACCCAAGGCAGTTTCCTGTCAGCGTCGACAAAGCGCAGTGAGACGGCGACTTCGCGGCGCACGGCCACCTCCTCGTCGTTCACAAGGCGGTCCATCGTTTCCGTGCCGAAGTCATATCCCGCATTCCGCAGCACGCGGTAGGCAAGGAGCCGTTCACTCGCCTGAGGAGAAGCGAGCATCTCCTTCACCATGCCCACGCCTTCTTCACCCGCGAACGGCAGCAGCCAAACAGCGCGCGCCCGGACGAAGCGGTTGTCGCTTTCGAGCAGGGGCTTCACGGCAGTCAGCAGACCAGGGCCCATGGCCTTCAGTGCCACAAAGCCCGCATCCCGCACATTGGGCGATGGACTCGCCAAGAGCGCTGCGGGATCCCTCGCATCCCTCTTTGCCGGCTTGAATCCCTTCGGAGCGATGCGGTAGATGGTTCCCGAGGTGCTGTTGTCGTTGTCGCCATGGCCGCCGACCTTCGTATCGAACCAATCGGTGACATAGAGTGCGCCATCGGCACCGACCATAACGTCTGACGGGCGGAACATCGTGCCCTCCTTAGCCTTGAGAAAATCGAAGCGCTCCAACTCGAAGCCTGCACCCTTCGGCTTGGGGCGGTAGCCAAACACGACTTGCCCACGCGCCTCGCAGCTCAGCAGCATGCCGTTGTACTTCGCGGGAAGGGCGCCGTTCTCGTAGAAGGCAATGCCGGTTGGCGAACCACTACCATACACGTCACCCGGAGGTTGAGTGCCGGGCGAGTCCTGACGCCAGTGCGCTTCGGGGATGGATTGTCCGGGACGCTGATCTGCCTGCCAGGTGCGCTTGCCATCACGCGAGAAGAAACCGAAGAATCCGCCCTCCATCATCCAGCTCACGCGACAGGCGGGAGGATCGTCGTTGTCGTTTTGAAACATGTCGCCGAGCGAGTTGACGCAGTGCTCGTAGGAGTTTCGGAAACCGTGGCCCATGATCGTCAGGCCGGTGCCGTCGCGGTTCATGCGCGCGGCGAATCCCCCGGTCCAGACGCGGCCATCGTCGCTCACCGTTCCGCCGAGTTCGGCGTTCGGATGATAAAAAACACCGCCACCGCCCTGATACGGACCGCCGATGGAGTAGGTCACGCCGTCGGTCGTGGTGAACTTCGCCCCGCAGTTGCCCTGATTGATGTACCACTTGCCATCCGGACCTGCGGTCACCGCGTGGAGACTGTGGTCGTGCTGGCGTCCATTGAATCCGGTGAGCAGATCCTTGCGCGTGTCGATGGCCGGATCGAAGCGGAGGTTTCGATCCACGTCGGTGTAAACAATCAGACTGGGCGGCTGAGACACGATGATCTGGTTGTCCATCACCGCGATGCCCAGCGGAGCCTCCAGTTCGTTGTCCTGCACAAAGGTGTGTGTACTGTCCGCTTTCCCGTCGCCATCCGTGTCTTCGAGAACGACCACCCGATCGCCCTCTGCTCGGCGCGTGGCATGACGACGGTAGTTCACGCCTTCATTCACCCAGATGCGTCCGGCAGCGTCCGTGTCCATGTTGGTCGGATTGAACAGCATCGGAGTCGTCGCCCAGACAGTGACCTCGAGATCATCCGGCACGACGAGATGATCGACGGGAACCTTCTGCGGCTCCAGGTTTTCAGGATCGAAGCCGGGGACGCCGGAATTTACCTGCTTGGGGCTGACGGCATCGGCAGGCGGTGGGGTCGAGTAAACCATGAAGCGCACCTTGGCGGGCGTCGGTTTTCCTTTCCGAATCGCACCACCATCGTCGAGCGCGACTTTTCCCGTCAATCGACGGGCGGTCTTTGGAAGATTGAAGTGAATGATCGAGGGTGCGTGGGTGCCGATGCCGTCGTCAAACACCACTCCATCGACCAGGAGCACGCCACCGCCATAGTTCACGGCTTTGCGCGTTTGCCCCGTGGACTTGGCGGACGCCCAGTTGAGCTCGGTCAAAGGCGCGCGTGTTCCATCTTCGAATTCAACGACGGGCGCGATCCAGTCCGACCAGTCATGCGATTTGTCGCCCTCGTCGGACACGACGAGAAAAAGCTGCTTTGCTCCCTTGAGGTCGGCTTCGACATCAACGAGCCGCGTTTTTTCGCCGCTTTTCAAAACGGGGCTTTCGTAGAGTGCCTGTGAGTTGGGTTCCGGACGTGCCGCGTTCGCCGATGCGTCCTTCGTTTTGTTTTTGCCTTTCGCCTTGGCGGCTTCCCTAACCTTCAATTCCTCCGGACCCACCCAGGGCGCGGGCGGCAGCGCCATGTACTCCGCCACGTTCGGCAGCGGGATGCGCGGATTTGGCTTGTCGTAGATGTCGAGGTTCGCATTGAGATCGTCCTCGGTAATCGGCAGCGACTTCACCCCGGTCGCCGGCACATCCATGCCGGCAACCCACACAATGGCGTTCAGCACGATCTGACGAAACCCGTCGATGGCCCAGTTCCGATGATAGTGCCCGCCGGTGAAGCCCACGCCGCGTCCTCCATCCTCGCGTTCGATGCCCCACATCAACGTCTGCGGTTTGCCGACACCGTCGATGCCGTTCTGATTCCACAGATTGATGATGCGCTTGATCCTGTCCTTCGTCGGAGTCGCGGTGACCAGATCCAGCACTTTGCCGCGATCTTTTGGAAAGCGCATCGAGTAGTAAAACTCGTCGTAGGCTCGGACGAGATCGGTCACACCGTTCGAAACCGGATGATCCGGCAGCATCTTCAGATCCGCCACCCAGTGCGGATTCACCGACCAGCCCGTCTCAAACGCACCGCCGATCCACGGGCGGTAGTATTGCTCGCCCTGCTCGGCGCTCGGATGCACCGCGTAGTGCATGAACATCAGTCCCACACCCGACTTCGCCAACTGGTCGGCCTTTTCCCAACCCTTTCCGATCACACTGGTACCGTCGGCGTAGATGACGACGGCATCGACGCCTTCGAAGACAGCTTCGTCCTGCGGCCATCCGTTGATGACGGAAGCCTCCACGTCGAGTCCACTCTGTTCGTTCAAAGCCTTCGCCAGCAAGTGGCAGCCCGCGTTGAACTCATGCTCGCCGGACGCATGACTGCGGGATCCGGCGAGAAAAAGAATCCTGGTGGATTCAGCGGCGGCAGGCGCGACAAAAGCCGCCCCGAGAAAGGCGAAGGCGAGGAAGTGAGCGATTCGAATCATGGGAAAACGGGGGTAAGTGGAACGCCGAAACGGCAGATGTATTGCCACCATCTTCCCGCCGTCATCCGCAACTCCAAACGTTCGTCATCGCGTGCCGGAACGACTGTCCTGATAAAGTCGCCAGATCTCCGCCTCGCTGAGCGCCGCCTTGAAAATCGCGAGCTCGTCCATGCGACCGTTGAGATTGCGAATGGCGAAGGTCGGATCCTCCCGGAAGGGCTGGCCCCAGTTGCCGATTTCGGCGTTGCCGATGCGGAGGGTTTTGATGAGAAAGCGTTCTTCGATGACCTGGCTGCTGATGCGCTCGCCATTGACGTAGTGCGAGACCGTGCGCGCCGCGGGATCGAACACCGAGGCGAGATGAAGCCACTGGCCGCTCATCGAGATGTCCCACATCGGCGGCGAGTAATAGACGCGATGAAAACCGGCGTCGTTGGGCGCTCCGGGATTCGGCCGCGTGTCGTCCACCATGACCGAAAGCATCATCTTGCCGTCGTTGCGGATCTGCCAGTGCGGTTCCCCCGTCTCGTAGCCGTCGCCCATGAAGAGCGCATTGTACCAGCGGTCCAGGCTGTCGATGCGCACCCAGCAGGCGAAAGTGAATGCCGGAAACTCGCCGGGCACATTCACACGCACCCGTGATCCGGGCCGGCGAAATTCGAGCGCGGATTTCAATCCCGGCCAACGTCCATCCACGGATTCGGCCAACACCACCGCGCCGTCGCTTTCAGGATTCGCCGGCAGGCTGAGGTTTGGAATCAGCGCGCCCGGTGCCTTGCGATCAAAAGTGTAGAACGAGATCAATCTCGGATCGACGGCGAGTGTGTCGCGATGCGACTGCCAGCGCTCAAAGTCGGCCCTGCTCTGCTCCAGCGCCTGCGAGCCAAGCGCTCCCAGATCCGGAAAGGCGACGCGTCCCGCTGCCACGGGTTCAGCGGCCCCGGCAGCGGGCAATCCCCATGCCGCGCCCTGCTTCACGAGCCGCTCAGCCTCCTGCTGATGGTGCAAGGCGATCTCGCCCTTGAAGACTTCGACATGCGCTTTGCCATCACTCACTTCCAGTCCGAACTCGGTGCCGAGATCGACGATCTCCGTCGTCGGTGCCTGGAGCTTGAAGCCGCGCGCAGCCGGCGGCACCTGCATGCGCACCACGCCTTCGCGGCAGACTGCCTCCCATGCCGATTTCAGCACAATCTCCGCAGGTCCCTGCACCATCATGGTTGCACCCGAATAGAACTGAATCTCCGCCGTGCCGGATGCCAGGCGGAAGGTCTCACTGCCGAGCGTATCTCCCTCCCGATGAAGTTTTGACGGCTCCGGCCACGCAACATCAAACAACCGGCGAACAACGGCGAATCCTTCTGCGGAAGGTTCCCGGTCGTTCGTTGTGGCGAGCGAGTCATTGTCACCCAGCGGAGCTGCACGCCAGTGCATGAAAGCAAGGCCCAGCAGAAAGGCGAAGGCAGCCGCCGCTGCCATTTGCACAGGTGGGGTGAAGCGCCAGCGCTGAGGCTTCGACGCGGGGACTTTGATCAATTCTTCGGCCTCACGCCAGGGAGCGGCGGCGAGATCGCCCGCGGCGCATTCGCTCTGCAGGTGATGATCGAGCGCCAGATAGCGCCGCATCACGCTGCGCAGGGCCGGGTTGACTAACAGTCGCTCCTGAAGGGCCTCAAAGGCCGCCGGTTCGATCGTTCCGTTCAGGTAGGCGTCGAGCCAGTCCCGCTCCTCGGCGGACAAATCATCAAAGCGTGCCGTCTTCATGCCATGCCGGTGTGTTGAAGTTTGGATTCCACGCACTTCATGAGCTGTCGGCGGAGGCGGTTCAGGCGCATGTAAAAGGCTGCAGCCGTCGATCCTGCCTGCTCTGCCAGTTCCTTCACATTCACGCCCTGCGTGTGGGCCAGCGTGAGAAACTGCCGCTGCGTTTCCGGCACTTCACGCAGGCAGGACTCCAGCGCCGCGTGTTCCGCATCGCGCTGATCCATTTCCTCGACGCCTTCGTCCGCCATCAGTTCCAGCACATCCTCGCGGAACACCAGCCTGTCCCGCGCCATCTTGCGCCGATAGGCCAGCGCCTCAAAGCGGGCGATGACGCAGGCCCACTTCATAAAGTTCGTTTCCGAATCGTATTGATCGAACTTCCGCCACATCACAATCGCCGCCTGCTGCACGACCTCGTCCGCATCCGTCCAGTTCGGCAGCAGGGATCGCACAAAACGCCGCAAATCGCCCTCGTGGTGCGCGAACTTCTTCACGAAGACTTCGTAGCGGTCGTCCTCCCGTGGATTGGGTTCTTTGGAGTGTTCGGGCATCATTTTCCGCCGGAACACTGCCACCGGACGGCAAACCTAACACGGATTTTTGCGAAATGTCGGGATCGTCACTCCCTCGCCCGCGAATCGATGCAGATCGTCACCGGTCCGTCGTTGATGAGCGCCACCTTCATGTCCGCACCGAAGACACCGCGCTCGACTTTCTTGCCCAGTTCTGTCTCCAGCATCGCCAAAAACTGCTCGTAGAGCGGGATCGCGATCTCCGGACGTGCGGCGCGGATGAAACTCGGGCGGTTTCCTTTCTTCGTGCTCGCATGCAACGTGAACTGGCTCACGACGAGCAAGTCGCCGCCGATGTCCTTCACGCAGAGGTTCATCTTTCCCTCCGCATCGCCGAAGATGCGCATCTGCGTGACCTTCTGCACCAGCCATGTCGCATCATCGACCGTGTCATCATGCTCGATGCCTGCGAGAATCATCAGCCCCACGCCGATCTGGCCGGTGATCTGACCTTCAATGGTGACGGAGGCTTCGGAGACGCGTTGGATGACGAGGCGCATTGAGTCAGGAGGCTGCACGAAGATCGAGCTGGTCTTCGGAATTCATGTTCAAAACTTCGATGGTCGTGCGTCCAACAGGAGTCTTGCCAAGCAGCCGGATGCCCGACCAAGTGAAGTGATCGTCCCAATTTTGCTGTCGGGGATGGAACAGTTCAGTGATGCCGCCCGTGAGCGGATCGATGCCGGTGAGATTGGAGCCTTTGTGCAGATTGCAGTCGATGCAGGCGAGACACAGGTTTCTTTCATGATCCGAGCCTCCGTGCTTGCGGGGGCGGATGTGCTCGATGTGCAATGCAGCAAGCGGGGAATCGTCCTGGTGCAGACAGCAGTATTCACAGCGAAAGCCGGCACGCTGTCGCACAAAGGCTTTCGTTGCCTCGGTCACGACGCCTTCTCAGCTTGCATTTTGCGTGCCTGCCGACGCAGCGTGGCAACAAACTTGTTGGCCAGCACATAGCCTTCGTATTCTTCACGCTCATCGGCGGTAAGTTCGCCTTCGGTGGACTTGGCGGCGAGTTCCTCAATACGGCTGCGCAATGCACGATCCGGCTGCGCCGCCAGCACGGCCTCCTCCTTGCCGGGAAGCAGGATGTTCAACAGCGGATGCACGCCACGATGAAAGGCAGACTGAGTACTCATGAGTTTAAAGTAACGGATGGTGGTTGTGGCATCAAGCGGCGGTTTATCGCTGGCCACGTTCGATCCAGCGATACGCGGCCAGCGAGTTTTTCCAGAAGTACTTCTCGCAGGCCTCGCTGCCTTTGGCGCGGAAGTATTCGTCCACGATCTTGAAGACGACGTCGTAGGTCGCGCCTTTGTCAGAGACGGGCCAGTTGCTGCCGTAGATGAGGCGGTCGGGGCCGAAGCTTTCCCACAGATGATCGAGGATGGGCAGGTAGTAGGCGGTATCGCGTGGCGCCTGGCCGGGTTCGCACTTCACCTGCTCGACGAGCGCCGAGACCTTCATGAAGGTGTTCGGCTGCTTCGCGACCATGCGGATGTTTTCCTTCCATTCCGGACGTAGAGCCTGCGGATCGCCGGATGCACCAAGGTGGTTGATGAGCACCCGAAGATCGGGCACATCGACGGCGAGCTTGGCGGCGTGCGGCAGGTAGTTCGGGCCTCCGTTCAAATCCAGTTCGAGGCCGTGCTCCGCGAGCCGTTTGGCTCCAGCGAGCACGGAGTCACGCTTCGCATCATCGAGCAGGAAATTACCGCTCCAGCGAATGCCGCGGAAGATCGGATTCGCAGCGAAGCGCTTCAGGTTGGCAGCAAAATCGTCCCCGGGATCGAGATGGCCGACGAAGCCGACGATGGACTTCTCTTTTGCGGCAAGGTCGAGAATCCATTGATTGTCTTCCACGAGCAGGCTGGCTTCGACCACGACGGTTTCCTTGACGCCATGCGGCGAAGCGACTGCCAGCCAGTCCGCAGGCAGCACGGTGCGATACAGTTTCGTGCCCTCTTTCGGCCACGGCACACCACCCGGACGAGTAGGATCGTAGAAATGTGTGTGTGTGTCGATGATGCGCGTCGCAGGTGGCGCGGCCTGCGTGATTTCAGGAAGCAAAGCGGCGGCGGCAGTGGACTGGAGAAAACGGCGGCGGTTCATGCGGGAATGTACGCAGTTCTTATGATCGTCATTCCACAAGGTCTGCCCAGCCCGTTTTTCTCTCCAGTCATTCGGTCGTTTGAGAAGAGGCAGGCCGTCTCGGCAAACGCGGAGGTTTGCCCTCCAATCGGGGAAAACGTTCATGGCTTGACTGGGTTTGACTGGCCTTGACTCTCCTGGGGCTCGCCCTTGCGGATTTTCTCAGCGATCGCGTGGGTCTGCATCAGTGACTCGGTTTTTTCGAGAAGCGTGGCGTCCTCCGGCAGCGGCTGCAGTCCGGCCTGCATCCGGTTGCGCGCGAACTCCTGCTCGATCATCTCCTCGTCCGCATGGCCGTGGAGCAGAATCAAAAGGCCGCTCACCACCTGCTCCGGTGTCTGGCTGCTGTTGAGAATGCGGTCCATTTCAGCCCGGGTCCACTCCCGCCACTGTGCATGGGTGCGTTTTGTCTGCGCCTCCCGGGCTAGTTCCAGTTCGGCCTTCTTCATTTCGAGCTGCTCGCGCTCGAGATCCAACCGTTTCCCCCCTTGATCGAAACGCCGCAGCGAAGCCACGCCCTCGCACATCTCCATCAACTGCGCACGCTGGCGCGGTTTGCTCCAGTCTTTCACATGGGCGGTGTTTGCGATGAGGCTGGCAAAACGGCCGGCCAGCAGCGCGGCCATGCGGTCGGCGAGTTCCGGCGCAGCCGCCTGGGTATCCTCCGCCTCCTCCGTGATCAGGCGCACCTGCTCCAGTCGCTCCTGCCGGGCCTCCCAGTCTCGGAATCCGCCTTTTCGCCAGTCGGACAGGTTCTGTTTGAGGATTAGGCGCCCCTCGAAGTCGCGCACCAGCACTTCGAGAACTTCCGGCAGGCCATGCAGCCATTCGAGCAGGGGTTCGCCCTGCTCGCCGCCCGCAAGCCGCTCGTTGAGACGGTCCCGCACCGCCTTGGGCAGGCGGGCGATCTTGCCGGTGCGTGCTTTCATGGCTCAGGTGTATTGGCCACGGATGCGGCTGTTGTAATAGCTTCCGGCGGACGAGGCCGTGATGAGCCCCTGGTAGATGTGGTAGGGCACCCCGTAGAAGGTGTAGGGCCCGTTGTTCGGGAACCAGATGTACATGCGGCGGCTCGCTGGATCGTAGTCCACGGCCCGGATGGCGGAGGAGTTGAGATGGGTCATGCCACCATGCTGCTGCCGTTCCTTCTTTTGATCCTCCATGAAGAATCGAGAGAAAATCCGAGCACTTTCAAGCCACGATGGAGCGCATCGCGTCGGCGATCTTGTCCAGCAGCGCGTTCTGCAACCTGCCAGGTAGTTTTTTACCCGCATCCACATCCTCTCGAAGCCCTGCCCGCGCCTTGATGCGCGAAAGCTCATGTTTGAACTCCTCACGCACATGAAAGCCGGGCACCTGCTCCCGGATCATCTCGCGACACAGGGCGGCCCACTGCTTCACCGTCTCCTTGGAGAGCGGTGGCAACTGCCACGCCCGCACCACCCAGTCTGGCGGCACCCGGAGCCGCAAGTCCGGGCGGTTTCCCGCTTCCAAAAAAGGTTGGATGCTCTGCCACCAGGCCGGGCCGTAACGATTCTGTTCCAGCGTTTCGATGGCCCGGTGGGCCCAGGCGCGGCAGAGATTGCGTTCGGTCTTGTGGGCGCTGGGCTTCAGATGGCTGTGCGCCAACGCCCCTCCCAGCTTGAGACGCTCCACATGTTTGCGTGCCCGCTCCTCCCAGCCCGGATTGAGCGATGCCAGCACCGGCAACTGCCGCATGAAGCGGGTCTTGTCATGAAAGAGCTCAGGCTTTCCGCGATACATGAGCTGTAGCATCATCGTCACGTCATGAGCCGTTCTCAGCACGGCCTCAGCAGCGAACTTGTCCCCGTTCAGCATCCGCGGCAGGAGCTTGGAGAACGCCTCATGCATCTGGATTTGAGCATCCAAACAAGCCTGCCGGTCTTCCAATGCCTCCCGCGTCATCACCTCAAGTTCCGGTTCTGACGGAGAAGGCGGCGATGGCACTGCCTCTGCGTTCTGCTCAGGTATGTCGGCCCGGTGCTGCTGGATCCGCCATGCCGCAGCCTCGGCATAAAGATCCATCAGACGTACATGCGCATCCAGGTCATGTCCGGGCGGTGGAATGAAGCGGGCATAAAGATGCAGGTCCTCCCGTTCGTCAGCCGCATCATCCTCGTCCTCAACGGCTTGAGACGGTGGATGATGGCGTTTCATGATTCTTCAGAGGGTGGTTTGCCCGGTATCCTACATCACAAACGGCCGGTGCCTCGGTGAATCAAGCGAACATCCCCGGCAAACGGCTGAAGTGATTTCTTGCCAGTGCGTCCCGCTCCTTCTAGCCTGAAAGAATCATGAACCGGATTTACCAAGGACGTGTCACGAAGGTGGAGATGCTCAATCCTGACAAGAATGCGTCGGAGCAAGAGCGTTGGTTGCCGTTTCATCGAGAATTGAAGAAGGCCATCGAGTTCCAAGACACTATTCTTCCTGCTGTTGCAGAAAAAAATGCCCTCCTCCAAGCCTGTGCAAAACGGCGTGATGAGGTGCGGAAGACCAAGGACGTGAAGCTGCTGGGCGAAATCAATGCGGAGATTGCCAAACTTAGTGAGGAAGCGCATGAGCTTCGGAAGGCTGTGAAGCAACCCAGGGAGGATGTGTTGTGGGATCATCACCAGACGTTTCAGGATGCGGTTAACTATTACACTTTGGCTATAGTAGCACTCGGGGAAGGATTACCTGCGGATCATCCCATGACCAAGCTGCGAGGAAGGATGGAGTTGGCATGGGAAGAGTTTCCGCGAGAGGTGACGGGGGCACTTTCGCTGGGGCAATCTCTTCGCCCATGGCTGGGGATGGCAAAGGATGGAACGTTTTCTGATGCGATCAAAGTGGTGCAGTCTCAGTACGGGGCACAAGATTCAGCAAGGTATCTCGCTGTTGGTTTGTTGTGCAGACAGATTGAAAAGCTTAAACCGCAGAAGTGTGCCAATAGCTATTGGGGCCGGTTCTGTGCGAAACTCGAAAAGCAGCCAAATTGGGATTACTCGAGTGAGGAAAAATGGCGCGTCGCACAAGCTCGACAATGGCTCAGTGAAGCATGGGCCGATGATGCGATTGATCATCTGGGCAAACTGGCAGAAGCGCTACGCCTAAGCACGTTGGTCAAATGTGTACCTGGGGCAAAGGCACTCGACAAAAAAGATGGTGTTGGCTTGGTCAAGGAGGCGATCTCCCATCTGAAACAACTGCTGAGCAAATCCCCTGAGGACATGGATACGAAAAACTCGAAGAAAACGAACTCATGGCTTCGAGGTCAAAAAAAGGACGTTGCATCATTGATTGAACTTGAGGCGAAAATTGATGAGCTAACAGAGGCCAGCTTGATGACAGAGACCAAACGGGGCGGGGGCATTGATATCAACAAGCCTTATAGCGCCATTCTGTTTAAGGCATTTCCATCTGCATTCACTCTTTCTTATCTTCGGACTGCTGTGGGCAAGCCGAAGAAGACAAAGGAGAAAAAGCCTAAGAGCGGAAACTTAGACGCGGAGACGGAACAGGTTTCAGCTATCTGGCCGAAAGTCGAAGCGATGATCCTTGAACTTAGGGATGATCCGATTCGAAGAGCACGCGATGGGAACAAACCGATTTTTGCCCCATTCACCTCACTGAAACCGTGGAATGCCACAGGCACGGCTGCGTGCTGGTCAGATTTCGACAAGTGCGCCTTCGAGGAAGCATTGAAGACGCTGAATCAATACACTCAGAAATCGGAAGAACGCGACAAACGCCGGGAGGCGGCCAAAGCAGAGCTTTTATTCATCAAGGGTGAGAATCCAGATTGGAAACTGAAGGTTTCAGAGGAGGAAGAGGCTCGGGATGTTTTCATCCTGGCAGGCGATCCTCGCTATGAAAAGTTGCTCACGCTTCTAAAAGAGATGGACGAAGATCGGGCCGAGCGCACAAAGGACGAGATTGTTGGTCCGACGGAGGCGGCGCTACGTGGATTTGGCAAACTGCGAGGTGAGTGGATGGATTTGTTTCGCCAGCACAATGGGAACCCGAGTGAAACGGCCTTGCAGAACAAAGTGACTGATTTGCAGCGGGAGCATAAGCTGGACATGGGGCACACAGACTTCTTTTTGAAGCTCTGCGAGGCAGATAACTGGGAAATCTGGCGCGATGCGACACCGGATGAGCTAAGCAGGCAGAAGGAAAACCGCTGGGCCAGAAACGTGATCTATGCGGCGGCTGATGCGCAGGAGCTGGCTTATGAGGTAAAGAGGCTGGAGGAACCGATTCGCTATACGCCAGCCGAACCGGAGCATTCCCGGCGCTTGTTCATGTTCACCGACATCCAGAACAAGGAAAAGACAGTGCATGTTGAGCCGGGCGTGATGGATGTCTGCTTAGCGGCGAAAAATGCCGATGGCAAAATCTCGCCTATTCGGGTGCGAATTCATTACGAGGCACCACGCATGGTGAGGGATGAGATCACTGGCGGCAAGGGATCACGCTGGTTGCAGCCGATGATGAAAGCGCTCGGCCTTGATCCTGCTGATCAGGGGAAGCTGAAGAAGGATCCTGCCGTGGCGCTGATGCCTGACTGGGTGGGGCGCAAACGCGAACTTCACTTCCTGCTTAACTTCCCTGTCGATATTGATACGGAGTGCGTTGAAAAGAAGATCGGCAAGAAGGCGCTGTGGGACAAACAAATGAACACTGCCTGGGAGGACAGCAAGATCAAGCAACGCTTCCATTTGCTATGGGATGGCATGACGACCACAGCGAAGCAGAAGCCCGACATTCCATGGTGGAAGCACAAGGATGTCTTGCGCGATGGGGTGGTGAGTCTTTCCATCGACATGGGGCAGCGTCGGGCGGCGGATTACGCCTTGCTGCATTCCCTGCCACGCAAGGAGCCAGATTCATTTGTGAAACTGGGCGAGCAGGGGGGGCATGAATGGCATGCGCGCATCTGGAACTACACATCTCCGAATGATCCGACGATCAAGGTCTCGGGAGTAGGAAGCCTCAAACTCCCCGGCGAAGATGCGGAGGTGTTTATTGACGGAAAGAAGACGCAGGAACCATTCGGGCGAAAAGGCAGATTGTCGGACCCGGAGGATTACGATGAAGCAATGGCGCTTGCCCGGCGGTTGCTGCATTCCGATGAAAAGGCCGAGAACTGGCTGGGAACATCCAAGGAGTCTTACTCGGTCCCCGAACAAAACGACAAGCTGGTGCGGTTGTTTTTGGGAGCCTTGAGCCGGTATCGAACGTGGTTCCGGTGGTCATGGCAGCTCACCCCGGAGCACAAGGACCGCTGGGAGCGTGTCTTCAAGAAGGAGATCGCCAAAGTTTGGTACTTTGACGCGTGGAAAGAGATAGCGGAACAATCCGTGACGCCTGCGAATGCAGCTGCGTTGCAAGGGCTTGTGGCTGCTGACACGGAAAACCTACGCAAGCTTTTGGTGGAGTCACTGATTCAGATTGCTAACCGTGTCGTCCCTTTGCGCGACAATCAATGGCGGTGGGTCAATCTTGCTGTGGGTGACAATGAAAAGCCGCTGCATCAGCTCGCCGCTGACGGACCAAAGCCGGATAAGAAACCGAAGAGCAGGGGGCAGCGCGGTTTATCTCTAGCGCGCTTGGAACAGCTGGAGGACTTCCGGCGCTCGATACTCTCTCTGAATCGGCTGCTCCGTCATGCTATCGGGGTGAAGCCAGAATTCGGAGCAGCGACATTTGGCACCCGGCTACCTGATCCTTGCGCCGTGCTTACGGACAAGATCGTGAGGATGAAGGAAGAGCGAGTGAATCAGACCGCCCACATGATTCTTGCACTGGCGCTTGGTGTGCAATTGAAGGCTCCGGGTGGTGACAAGGAGCACCGCGAGGAACATGACATCCACGGTGAGTATGAACCCATTCCAGGGCGAAAGCCCGTGGACTTCATTGTGCTCGAAGATTTGTCGCGCTACACGACGGACAAGAGCCGGGCGCGCTCGGAGAACTCACGCCTGATGAAATGGTGCCATCGTGCGATCAATGAGAAGATCAAGATGCTGGCTGAGCCGTTTGGCCTCCCTATCGTCGAGGTGTTTGCCTCACACACATCCCGTTTTGATGCACGCACGGGCGGAGCTGGATTCCGTGCGGCTGAGGTTGGGGCCAATGACCGGGACTATTGGAAGAAGAGCATCGAGAAGGAACCAAACTCGGCCATGGCCGAAGTCTTTACTCAGCTCGATGCCCTAGAGGCAGCCGGAGTCAAGAACGCGAGGCTGATGATCCCACAAGCCGGTGGAGAGTTTTTCATCGAAGCAAGGCCACACACAAACGCCCTCGATCCGGCGAGTCTACCCAAGGTGAGGCAGGCGGACATCAATGCGGCAGTTAACATCGGCCTGCGTGCCATTGCTGGTCCGCATTGTCTTCACGCGCATCCACGGGTGCGCATCGAGAAGGCTACAACTAAAGAGGGGGCGGACCAAACATGGCAGACAAAGGCAAAGGGTAACAAGCGTGAGCAGGTGCAGTTTGGGAAGGGGCACGAAGTGATCGTTAACCTGTCTGAGGAATCCAAGCTGGTGAAGGACGCCACCGCGACGCTCATGTATGACAAGAACAAGATCGCGAGATACGGACAGGCGACGATCAAAGGCTACCAGCATGATGCTCTTGCTCACAATGCGGCGATCTTTAGCCGACAGAAGAATGAGGAGGGAGAATACACAGGCGCTGTCGCAAGACTGGAGTGGAAGATATGCCAACACATCAACGCCGCCCGGCTGAGGAAATGGGACTTTGAGCCGCCGATGATCTGGCAGCAGGCAGCCACGCCTGATCCTGACAACGAGATTCCAATGGGTTGAACCCGGCCTTGTAGCGGACCGATTTGACAGGTGGGCTTACAGTACCCGCCGTCATGAACTCCGCCGCCCCGATCCAGACGCAGGATGATGTGATGTCCCTGCAACCGCCGCTGCCGGTAAGACGGCTGCACAATTTCATCTACTGCCCGAGGCTGTTTTATTACCAGTGGGTGGAAAACCTGTTCGAGGAGAATGCGGACACGATCGCCGGAAGCCATGTGCACCGGAACGTGGACAAGGCGTCGTCCTATGAGGATGAGAAGAAGACGGCACTGGCAGAGGGACTGACGGAGGGCATGCGGCTGCGGAGCCTGAAGTTGGAGAGTGTGACGCTGGGGCTGGTGGGCGTCGTGGACCTGATCGAGGGCGGGTCGGATGGTGCCGAGGTGGTGGACTACAAGAAGGGCAGCGCGAAGCGGGGAGCGAACGGGGAGCGGGTGGCGAAGGAGAGCGACGCGGTGCAGGTGATGGCGCATGCGCTGCTGCTGGAGGAGGAAGGGACGCGGGTAACGCGGGGCTGGATCTACTACGCAGAGGACAAGCGAAGGGTCAGCGTGGAGCTGTCTCCCGAATTGCGGGAGCAAACCCTGAAGGCACTGACAGAGGCGAAGGCGCAAGCGCGAAGCGGTCACTGCCCGCCGCCGCTAGTCCATGATCCGCGCTGCCTGCATTGCAGCGCCTATCCGATCTGCCTGCCGAACGAGAGCCGATGGTGGGCGGCAGGCTTTGAGGAGAAGGTGGACGAGCAGCAGATGGCGTTTGTGTTTGAGGGACTGCCGGAAAGGAACCGCGTTCTGGCGAACGAACCTACGGATGAACGCGAGATCAAGGAAGCGCCGCGACCGGGTGGTGATGCGGGAGAGATTCTGGTGGTGCAGCAGCCAGGCGCGCAGGTGGGGCAACGCGGGGACATGTTCACCGTTAGCGTGAAAGGAGACGTGGTGCAGAAGATGCCGGGGCATCAACTGCGGGCAATCTATCTCTATGGCGCGGTGCAGCTCACGGCGCAGGCGGTGCAGACCGCGCTGGAGCTGGACATCGACGTGGCCTATTTCTCCCCGGCGGGCCGGTTCCTCGGCATGCTGCGCGGGCTGCCGACGAGCGGGGTGGATGCGCGAATGGGCCAGTATGAGCTCTTCCAAAAGGAGGTGGTCCGCCTGAAGCTGGCGCGAGAGATCGTCCGGGCGAAGATTCACAACCAGCGCGTGCTGCTGATGCGGAACGGCGATGCGCCGGAAAGCGCCCTGAAGCTGATGGCGGAACTGCGGGACGGGCTGGACGAGGCGGAGGACCGCACGCAACTGCTGGGCTACGAAGGCATGGCGGCGAACCTCTACTTCGAGCACTTCCCCTCGATGCTGAAAGGACGTGGCGAGGCGTGGCGCTTCGATTTCCAAGGACGCAACAAACGCCCGCCGCGTGATTCGGTGAACGCGCTGCTCTCCATGGCCTACAGCATGCTGGCGAAAGAACTGACGGGCGTGTGCCATGCGGTGGGGCTGGACCCGTTCCTGGGCTTTCTCCACCAGCCACGCTACGGGCGTCCGGCGCTGGCGCTGGATTTGATGGAGGAATTTCGCCCGCTGATCGCAGACAGCGTGGTGATCTCCCTGATCAACCGAGGAGAGCTGGGCGTGGAGGATTTTGTGCGCAGCGCGAACGGCACCTTCCTGAAGGACGGCGGCCGACGCGCCTTCTGGGAAGGCTACTTCCGCCGGATGGACACGGAGGTGAGCCACCCGGAATTCGGCTACAAGATGAGCTACCGCCGCATGCTGGAGGTGCAAGGCCGCCAGCTCTGGCGCTACCTGCGCGGCGAGGCGGCGGGTTATCATGGATTCACCACGCGCTGAAGGAGGACGACCATGAGAACACGCTACCTCGTGAGCTACGACATCTGCCATCCGAAACGCCTGCGCCGCGTGGCGAAGGTGATGGAGGGCTTTGGCGTGCGACTGCAATTCAGCGTCTTTGAATGCGCGCTGGATGAGAAACGCTACCGCAAGATGGAGGCCGATCTCCAGCCGATCCTCAATCACGACGAGGACCAAGTCTTGTTTGTCAGCCTGGGACCGGAGGACAGCAGCCACGGGCTGCGGATCGAGGCCATGGGCCTGCCGTATCTGGTGCGGAGCCGGGTGACGATTGTTTGACAACGGTTCGCTGTTGGCGGTTGATGCCCGGGATTTCCGCTTGCGCTCGCGGGCGTTCCCGCGAGCATGGGGCGGGCATGTCCCACCGACCATCTTTCCTCCGCCATTGGAAAGACAAGCTCTAGGAAATCCCGAGCGGGTATCTGATCTCTGAAATCATGACGACTGAAGCGGCGGCGCTCCTCGCGAGCGCGGAAGTGCCAGGCCTTGCCTGTAGCCGCGCTCGCGAAGGGCGTCAGACACTAATTTAACAGACTGCGGATGCTCGAACGGGACGTTCCACACGAGGCGCTCGCTCGATCAGGCTAAACTGCTTCAAAAACAGGCGTTCCACAGAACGGCTCCTTCAGTCGTGATGATTCCAGCGAGTTTGAGGCGGCAGCCGTGGCAATTCGGGCATGGTGAAACGAAGGCACCCAGCTTCTCGGCCCCTTCAGTCGTGATGATTCCAGCGAGTTTGAGGCGGGCCAGCAATCGCGCGAACGTGTGCCCTTCCTCCGACCTTCAGTCGTGATGATTCCAGCGAGTTTGAGGCGGACCTGACACCCAACTTCGGGAACATTGAAGTAGTCCCTTCAGTCGTGATGATTCCAGCGAGTTTGAGGCGGGCTGCGGGCACCCCGGCCACGGAGGCGCTGATCCTCCTTCAGTCGTGATGATTCCAGCGAGTTTGAGGCGGCCCGACAAGATCAAGGCTCGGGAGCGGATCGACACCTTCAGTCGTGATGATTCCAGCGAGTTTGAGGCGGACGACGGTGTTCGCGGTGGTGTCGGTGTCGCTCACGCCTTCAGTCGTGATGATTCCAGCGAGTTTGAGGCGGCTAACCATTGCGCCATCTGACGCTCGCGCTTGATCACTTCAGTCGTGATGATTCCAGCGAGTTTGAGGCGGTGATAGCCGGACAACACGCCGGCGGATTCCTCCGCCTTCAGTCGTGATAATTCCAGCGAGTTTGAGGCGGCACGCAGGAGAGCGCTGGAAGGTCTCGCGGTCGGCCTTCAGTCGTGATGATTCCAGCGAGTTTGAGGCGGTAGGTGTTGATCGCGACGACGAATTTCAAGGATCCTTCTTCAGTCGTGATGATTCCAGCGAGTTTGAGGCGGACAGAGGAGCACGTCAGGCGTTCTGTGACGTTATCGCCTTCAGTCGTGATGATTCCAGCGAGTTTGAGGCGGTCATGAAACACATCGCCTCCCTCCTCCTCTTTCGCGCTTCCTTCAGTCTGTGATGATTCCAGCGAGGATTGAAGCGGTCTACCAAACAACACCATGAGAACAACACTTTACCTTCAGTCGTGATGATTCCAGCGAGTTTGAGGCGGGCCTGCCTCTGCCTGCTCACCTTGCCGAGCTGCCCCTTCAGTCGTGATGATTCCAGCGAGTTTGAGGCGGAATTCCAGTTCCGCCTCCGACACCAGCACCCTCAACCCTTCAGTCGTGATGATTCCAGCGAGTTTGAGGCGGTTGTTGGCTCGCATCCAGGCGAGGATCTCGACCTTGCCTTCAGTCGTGATGATTCCAGCGAGTTTGAGGCGGGCCCCCACTCATCTTCTCCAGCCAAACCGGCATCGCCTTCAGTCATTGATGATTCCAGCGAGTTTGAGGCGGCAGTGTGGACGGGAACTCGGGCTTCATGTGCTGCTCCTTCAGTCGTGATGATTCCAGCGAGTTTGAGGCGGTGCTGGTGAGCCCGTCGGCCTACGTCACCTTCAACGCCTTCAGTCGTGATGATTCCAGCGAGTTTGAGGCGGAACATCACCGTCATCCATTTCCCATGAAAACCATCCTTCAGTCGTGATGATTCCAGCGAGTTTGAGGCGGGGAGGATTGAATCCCGTTCAATCTCCGAATCGCGGCCTTCAGTCGTGATGATTCCAGCGAGTTTGAGGCGGCAACCATGGCGACCGAACCATCCGTGATGACTGCCTTCAGTCGTGATGATTCCAGCGAGTTTGAGGCAGTGAGCGACCTGCCGCGATCGGTTGCGCGATCTCCGCCCTTCAGTCGTGATGATTCCAGCGAGTTTGAGGCGGTGGTGCGGAAGCTTGAACACGATCGCGATGTGCGGCCCTTCAGTCGTGATGATTCCAGCGAGTTTGAGGCGGCAAGAACAGCCGCCGCCTTTTTCTACTTGATAACGCCTTCAGTCGTGATGATTCCAGCGAGTTTGAGGCGGATGCGGACGTGCAGCTCGAGCGTGACGGCGTGAACCTTCAGTCGTGATGATTCCAGCGAGTTTGAGGCGGGTTCTTTCGTCCTTCTCAATCATGCGGATGTATCCCTTCAGTCGTGATGATTCCAGCGAGTTTGAGGCGGCATCTTCAGCGAGCGCTGCAGCTCCTTCGCCTCATCCTTCAGTCGTGATGATTCCAGCGAGTTTGAGGCGGCGTCAGCTTTGCCAGTCCCTTCGCTTTCGGTCGTCCTTCAGTCGTGATGATTCCAGCGAGTTTGAGGCGGACGCGCGCGGGCGTTCTCATCCGCAGCCGCCTTCTCCTTCAGTCGTGATGATTCCAGCGAGTTTGAGGCGGGATGCGCATGTCCTCCGCAAGCTGGCGCTTGGCTCCTTCAGTCGTGATGATTCCAGCGAGTTTGAGGCGGAAAATAAAACCGTCGAGAGCATCAGCCGTTGTCCCTTCAGTCGTGATGATTCCAGCGAGTTTGAGGCGGAAAGACGCCAGCATGCTGCCGCAGAACGCAGACCTCCTTCAGTCGTGATGATTCCAGCGAGTTTGAGGCGGGTTGAAGAAGCGCTCACGTGCGCCAGTGGAGCGATCCTTCAGTCGTGATGATTCCGGCGAGTTTGGGCAGTAGGAAGTGCTGCCAGGCGCTGTCAGACGAAGGCCTTCAGTCGTGATGATTCCAGCGAGTTTGAGGCGGGTTGTTTCCAGCGGGGCGCGCGTCGCGTTGAGCCTTCAGTCGTGATGATTTCCAGCGAGTTTGAGGCAGATTGTGATTCTGGAGCAGCTCGTCGTTGTCCGGCAACCTTCAGTCGTGATGATTCCAGCGAGTTTGAGGCCTTTATACATGGGCCGGCGGTCCGGCGCCACGCCACCTTCAGTCGTGATGATTCCAGCGAGTTTGAGGCGGTATGAAGACGAGCCGCACAAGCGCGAGGCTCTTGACCTTCAGTCGTGATGATTCCAGCGAGTTTGAGCGGTTGAGGCAATCAAGACAACAACAACGATCTACGCGCCTTCAGTCGTGATGATTCCAGCGAGTTTGAGGCGGATTAACTGGGACATCACCATAATTAACGGAATGCCTTCAGTCGTGATGATTCCAGCGAGTTTGAGGCGGTCGGCGAGCGTGGGCGGCGTGGTGCCGTCTTTGAATTCCTTCAGTCGTGATGATTCAGCGAGTTTGAGGCGGACCGAGCTGACCTCGTGCTCGCGTGGGCCTTGGAGCCTTCAGTCGTGATGATTCCAGCGAGTTTGAGGCGGATGGAGGGTGCGCTGCCTGACGAGCTGCAGCAGGCCTTCAGTCGTGATGATTCCAGCGAGTTTGAGGCGGTTCTTTAGGCCGTGGACGATGAAATGAGCCCAGGCCTTCAGTCGTGATGATTCCAGCGAGTTTGTGGCGGAAATCAGGAAGCGCGGCGGCTTCCTCCGGTGTTCGCCTTCAGTCGTGATGATTCCAGCGAGTTTGAGGCGGATTGGCAAGCTCGCCCAATTCATCGCGCTTCAATCCCTTCAGTCGTGATGATTCCAGCGAGTTTGAGGCGGCGTACGAGCAACTCGCTTAACTCACGACTGCCCATCCTTCAGTCGTGATGATTCCAGCGAGTTTGAGGCGGATCCTCAACGCGTTTGCGTTCGTGTTCGACTTTCCCTTCAGTCGTGATGATTCCAGCGAGTTTGAGGCGGATCGCGCAGCAGGGCTCGCAGATGCTCTCAGCCCCTTCAGTCGTGATGATTCCAGCGAGTTTGAGGCGGTCATCGTTCCCGCCATACTTGCGGCCGGTGTGCGCCTTCAGTCGTGATGATTCCAGCGAGTTTGAGGCGGAGTTAGGTTTTGCGCGGCATGCTCGCCGCTTCGGTGCCTTCAGTCGTGATGATTCCAGCGAGTTTGAGGCGGGCGGCGGTGATCTCGGTAAGCTTTGGAAGTTGGCCTTCAGTCGTGATGATTCCAGCGAGTTTGAGGCGGGCCCTCATTCTGTGGGCTTAACCAAGCACCACCACCTTCAGTCGTGATGATTCCAGCGAGTTTGAGGCGGGTGAGCGGCGAGTCGTGCGCCGCGATCAGTTCATGCCCTTCAGTCGTGATGATTCCAGCGAGTTTGAGGCGGGTTGTTGAAACGACCGACATTGAGCGTGACGCGCCTTCAGTCGTGATGATTCCAGCGAGTTTGAGGCGGTTAGCTCATGCTGCGTCTGCTTGATTCGATAACCGCCTTCAGTCGTGATGATTCCAGCGAGTTTGAGGCGGTCGCGGCCTTTGTCGCGGCCTTTGTCATGGATGCCGCCTTCAGTCGTGATGATTCCAGCGAGTTTGAGGCGGTTCACCGCCGCGATCTTGCGGTCTACCGTCGCCCGCCTTCAGTCGTGATGATTCCAGCGAGTTTGAGGCGGTTGTGTCCGGTGTGAAATGTGAGCAGGCCCGCCGCCCTTCAGTCGTGATGATTCCAGCGAGTTTGAGGCGGGCGAAAACTGTGTCCGGCGGAACTTCACGGCGGGCCTTCAGTCGTGATGATTCCAGCGAGTTTGAGGCGGCAAAACATCTCGTATTGCCCTCTGCCTCTCGATCCTTCAGTCGTGATGATTCCAGCGAGTTTGAGGCGGGCCGGGGGCGACTTTGCCGCGGTCCACGGCGGCCCTTCAGTCGTGATGATTCCAGCGAGTTTGAGGCGGAATGGCGATGAATCCGCTGTGATCGTAAGCGGTCCTTCAGTCGTGATGATTCCAGCGAGTTTGAGGCGGAAAACGGCGGACGGGCGGGGCATCATTCCGTTTCACCTTCAGTCGTGATGATTCCAGCGAGTTTGAGGCGGTGTCGAGTGAGAAGCGGCTGAACCTCATCTTCGACCTTCAGTCGTGATGATTCCAGCGAGTTTGAGGCGGCATGCTGGTGACTGGCAGTCCGACCAGTCCCACAGCCTTCAGTCGTGATGATTCCAGCGAGTTTGAGGCGGCAGCTCGTAGGTGAGCGTTTGGCGGATCGCGCCCGCGCCTTCAGTCGTGATGATTCCAGCGAGTTTGAGGCGGTCCCGCTCGTGCCGCTTCCGCCCATAGACCTTGCCTTCAGTCGTGATGATTCCAGCGAGTTTGAGGCGGAACCATCCGTGGCCTTCTCAGCCCCCCTCCGTATTCCTTCGGGCGGCGCGGATTGAAACAGCCACGGTGGATGGTCCGGCGGGCACGTCCATAAGGCAGGGGGTCCAAATCTTGACCACGGTGCTTTGTGTGTCAGCATTCGCTCGCGCCGTCGATTGTGGCGCTGAAGTCGGGCCGCTCATGCGGACAGTCGAGTCAGCGCGGTTCCTTTCGGCGGCGTCTTTCGTTTCAACGGCTCCTATTGAATGGATCGGTTTGGGTATTGTTGTAACGCCTTTAAGCGGTTCCGGACCGGCTGAAGCCGGTACTACAAAACGAGCATTTCCCGCCCGGGGGATGGACCGGGGTGATCGGAGCATGCCCTGGCTCCGGGCGGGCAGACCTCCGTGTCTGCCGAAGTCGGCAAGGCGGGAGCCTTCCCCTCGAACGACGAGCCACGATGCGGGTGCACAGGTTATCACTGGGGGACAGAGTCCCCCGTTCCCTGGCTTTGCGACAGGGCATCGTGCATCAGACAATCTGAATGTGATCCGGCAGAGCGTCGAGAGCGCGCATGAGGGCGGCTTTGGTGCGGGCGTGGACGCGGAGCAGAACGTCGCCGGTTTGAACTCGTGAGCCGGTCTTGGCGATTTGATCGCAGCCGACGGCGAAATCGACGGGATCGGCGGCCTTGGAACGGCCGGCGCCGAGTTCGAGGATGACGTGACCGAGGCCGCCGGCGTCCATGCGTGTGAGCACGCCACTGGCGGGTGCTTTGAGCTCGCCGATGAACGGCGCGCGATGCACGGAGGTGATTTTTTCGAGGGATTCAACGCTGCCGCCCTGCAGTTCGACCATCTGCTGAAACTTGCGCCAGGCATCGCCGCGATGAAGCTTCTTTTGCAGATCGACACGCGGTGAAACGGCGACGGCGGAGGCGAGATCGAGCACGATGTCCTCCAGGTCCTGCGGGCCTTCCCCCTTCAGGCAGCGCACGCATTCGGCGACTTCGAGCGCATTGCCGGCGGATTCGCCGGTGGGTTCGTTCATGGCGCTCAAACGCACGCTGGAGCGCACGCCGAGTGCATTGCCGACACGCACCATGCTTTGCGCGAGCTGGTGCGCCTGCTCCTCGGTTTTCATGAAGGCACCACTGCCGTATTTCACATCAAGCACGAGGCGGTTGAGGCCTTCGGCGAGTTTCTTGCTCATGATGCTCGCGGTGATGAGCGGGATGCTCGGCACGGTGCCGGTGACATCGCGCAAGGCGTAGAGTTTTTTGTCCGCCGGGCAGATGCCTGCGGTCTGTCCGACCATGACGCAGCCGACCTGGTCGATGACCTTGTGAATTTCGACCTCGTTGAGCTGCGTGCGGAAACCGGGGATGCTTTCGAGCTTGTCGAGCGTGCCGCCGGTGATGCCGAGGCCGCGACCGGAGATCATGGGCACCCACACGCCATCGCAGGCGAGCAGCGGCGCGAGCACGAGCGAGGTTTTGTCGCCAATGCCGCCGGTGCTGTGCTTGTCCACGCGCATGGGATCGTGCTCGTTCCATGCGAGCATGGTGCCGCTGTGCAGCATGGCGTCGGTGAGAGCCGCCGTCTCCTCCGGCGTCATGCCACGGAAAAAGATCGCCATCGCGAGGGCGCTCATTTGATACTCCGGCATGTCCCCGCGAGTGAAGGCGTCGATGACGGCCCTGATCTCCGCAGCGGAGAGTTGGCCGCCGTCGCGCTTGTGCTCGATAAGGGAGGGAATGTGCATGGCGGACGAACGGCGGAGGTATCGCGATGCTGGCTACGTTCTTGCAGGCGGCGTCGGGCGCTCTAGTCTGAGGCATGGACCGCCCCGCCGCCATCGCACAGATTCGTGAAGCCTGCAAAAACATCGCCCTTCAATTCATGAAGATTCATCCCGCCGTGCCCGGACTCGGGGACGAGGAGACGCAGAAGGAATGCCTGCGCTGCGCCCATGAGATGACGGTGCTGCTGGAGACGATCAAGAAGCGCATCGGCAAACTGGAGCGCACGGACGACAGCACACTTCTCTGACATTCGGCTTACTTGCACCGCCAAGGGCCTCACCCGAAATTCCCATCCCTCATGAACCGCTTTTTCTGTCTTCTCATCCTCGCCGCCTCCAGCCTGCGGGCCGAGGTGAAAATGCCCGCCATCTTCTCCGACGGGATGGTGCTGCAGCAACTGCAGCTGGTGCGCGTCTGGGGCACGGCGGACGCCGGCGAGGAGGTGAAGCTGACCTTCGGCGACCAGTCGCACAGCATGCTGACGGCTTCGGACGGGAAGTGGTCGGTCACCTTGAATCCGATGAACGCGAACGCGACGCCGACGGACCTTGTGGTGGCTGGGAAGAACACGATCACGATCAAGGACGTGCTGGTGGGCGAGGTGTGGATCTGCTCCGGACAGTCGAACATGCAATGGACCGTGAAACAGGCGGGCAACGCGGATGCGGAGATCGCCGGCGCCAACCATCCGCTGATCCGCATGTTCAGCGTGGAACGAAATCCGAGCATGACGCCGCAGGAGGACTGCAAGGGAACGTGGAAAGCCGCGACTTCGGCCAATGTCGGGGATTTTTCGGCCGTGGGTTACTTCTTTGGACGGCACCTGCACCAGGTGCTGAAGGTGCCGGTGGGTCTGATCAACACCTCATGGGGTGGCACGCGAATCGAGGCATGGACAAGCCGCGAGGCGCTGGAGGAGCGGCCCTGTGCGAACGAGCTGCTGGCGGACTGGCGTGACCACACAGCCCAATGGGATGCGGCAAAGGCGCAGGCGGCATTTGAAAAACAGAAAGCCGACTGGCAGGCCGAAGTGAAAAAGATCGACGAGGCGAATGCAAAGCTGCCCGCCGACCAAAAGAAGACCAAACCCCGCGCACCGCGCCCGCCGGAGGACCCGACCAAGACGCCGCATCATCCGAGCGTGCTCTTCAACGGCATGGTGGCGCCGCTGGTACCCTACGGCATCAAGGGGGCGATCTGGTATCAGGGTGAGTCGAACCAGCGACGCGCCTTCCAGTACCAGGAGCTGATGCCAACGATGATCAACGACTGGCGCAAGCAGTGGGTGGATGCTTTTTCATTTTACATCGTGCAGCTGGCGAGTTTCGGAAACGGCAAGCCGGTGACGAAGGATGCGGGCGTGCCGGACACCTGGGCCGAACTGCAGGAGGCGCAGACGCTGACGGCGCAGACGATCGACAAGTGCGGCATCGCGATCACCAACGACATCGGCGAGCAGAACAACATCCACCCTAAGAACAAGCAGGAGGTGGGCCGCCGTCTGGCGCTGTGGGCGCTGGCGAACGACTACGGCCGCAGCGGCACGGAGTACAGCGGACCGCTTTATCTTTCCTCCGTGGTGCAGGGCGACAAGGTGCGGGTGCAGTTCACGCACGTCGGCGGCGGCTTGAAAACGCGCGGCGGCAAGGAGCCCGGGCACTTCCAGATCGCCGGCGCCGACAAGAAGTGGGTTTGGGCGAAAGCGAAGATCGAGGGCTCCGAAGTGGTGGTCTGGAGCGACGAGGTGCCCGAGCCAGTCGGAGTGCGCTACGCGTGGGCGAGCTGGCCGGAAGGCGCCAATCTCATGAACGCGGAGGGCCTGCCGGCTTCGTGCTTCCGCACGGACGACTTCATTCCGTCCACGCTGGGAGTGGTGTCTCCCTTCAAGGAAAACGTCGCACCGACCCAACCGTGATTGTCCGTCGCGAACGTGCACCTCTTCCTCGCCGAACCCGATGTGACGCCGTTTCTGGCGGATGAGATTCGCCGGGCGGCGGCGGGTGTGACGCAGCGGGAGATCGAAGGCGTCGGCATCGGTGTTGATGCGGACATGCTGGGCTGCAGACTGGCGTTTGCGCGACAGACGCTACCGGACGCCGTGGAGGTCGGCGCCGTTTCGATCAATGCCTGGGCGGACCGGATCATCGAGGCGGTCGCGGGCGTGTTTCCGGACGGTGATCCCTGGCGTCTGCACATCTGGCCGGGCTACGGCGTGGGCAGAGCCGGAGAGAACCGCTGCGAACTGATCCGCGCGGCCGTGGTGGAGCGGCTGAAAAAACGGCGCCGGCATCTGCTGCGCTCGCTGGAGGAATCCGAGACGGTTTTTGATGAGAAGACGTCGTTGGCGCAGTGTTTTTTGAGCGCGCCCGACGCCGGCTGGCTTTCCGCATGCCGTGCGCCGGACCTGAACGCCTGGCGGCATCTGGTGGCGTGTTTTCCGCGCGGGCACACCCCGTGGGAGGAGGACAAGAGCGCGCCCTCGCGTGCCTTTGCCAAGCTGGTGGAGGCGGAGGCGCGCATGGGACGCAGGATCGAGAAGGGTGAGACCTGCGTTGATCTGGGCGCGGCTCCGGGCAGTTGGAGCTACGTGGCCCTGCAGCGTGGAGCGCGCGTGATCGCGGTGGACCGATCAGAATTGCGCGAAGATTTGATGCGCAATCCGGGACTGAGGCTGGAGATCGCGGACGCATTCAAATTCCGACCGGAGCGGGTCGTGGACTGGCTCGTGTGCGACGTCATCGCCGCGCCGCAGCGCAGCATTGACCTGCTGCTGGAATGGCTGCGCGAGAGGCGGATGCGGAATTTCGTGGTGACGATCAAGTTCAAGGGCTTCGTCGAATACGGCGTGCTCGAAACGCTGAAGCGCGATGCGCCGTCTTTGTGCGCGGATTTTTATCTGACCCGCCTGTGCGCGAACAAAAACGAAGTCTGCGCCTTCGGCACGGTGTGAGGATCACTGACTGACGCGGATGAGGAAGAAGCCGTGGAACGGCGGCAGGCGCGGAGCCTCCGCCGAAGCGTCAACCGTCTGCGGACGCCACAGGGCGGTGCCGGACGTGTCGTCAAGATAGTAGCCGGAGTATCCGGCGGCACCCGTCAGACTGTCGCCATTCCAAATGCGCAGACGGTCGGCGAGTTCCGGCGAGGAGGCCGCGTGCAGACCCGCGACAGGAGCGTCGAGCGCAGCGGGCCAGCCGGTGCCGACGAGTCGCGTTCCAGCGTCCGGCGGCAGAGGCAGGGGTGCGCTGCGAACCACACCGGTGAAGGCGAGGGAGACGGCGGCGTCCCGGGTCTGGACGAGGAGACCCTCTCCGGGAGCGAGTGGCCGCGCATTCATGCCGAGCACGTCGGCAGTCCAGGCGCCGTCCACGAGTGCGAGGCTTGTGTAGGCCGAGGCGGCGGAGTCAAAGAGCTGGAGCCGGTCTCCTTCCGCAAAGATCTCCGGTGGCAGGAGGGCGGCGAGAGTCCAATGCGGACGGATCGCAATGCGGGCGCCGAGGATGGCGGACGGCGCGTTCTCCGCGAGCACGACAACACTTCCGCTGCTGGCGGCGGCATCGATTTCAAAATGACGTCCGGCGAGAGTGCCGTCGAGAACGTCCAGATAGTGGGAGCCTGCGGGCAGCGCGAGACTGACCGGCAGACGGACCTCCCTGCCTACAACGCCTGAGGCACGTCCCTCGAACAGCGCATTCCGAAGCAGCGGCATGCTGAAGGTGCGGGTGCCGGGAGCGAAGGTCTGACGGCTCCAACCGAGAACCGGCGAGCAGGTGGTGGCTTCCGGCGTGCCGTCGCGATCGGCGTCCAAATCCACGCGAACCCGCACGAAGCCGGTGTCGGCACCGGCGAAGACGGATGCCTCGTCAATGTCGCCATAGCGACGAGTGACGGTGCCGTCGGCATTGAAGACTGCGGCGGCGGGCAGCGCGAGGCGCGTCCAAGCGGTGGCATCGAGATCGGTGATCGCTTCGATGGAGACGACGACGTCTTCCTGCGGCGAATTCGGACGTGTCAGTGCAAGTTCGATCCGCGAACTGGCGGGACTTTGTTCGATGACGACGCGTCCCTCGCCGAGACCGCTGAGCGGATCGGTACCGAAGGCGTATTCGAAAAGGTTGGCGGAACCGTCAGCGTCAGGGTCATCGAGAGGGCCGCCGATGTCGCGTGCCTGACTCCAGGTCAGGAGGGTGACGGGTGCGGATTCGCCGGAGCTTTCGGCTGTCATGGAGAGATCCCGCTCAGCACGGGACGAGGATGCAAAACCGCTGCCCAGCGTGGAGACGAATCCGAGATCGCGGGTTAGATCCACGCGGTCGTCCTCGCTGTCGTCGAAGCCTCCGTCGGCGCCGGATTCCGCCGCACCGACCGGAGCCGAACCCGCGCGCACAGCGAAGACGCCGGTGCTGGCTCCGTTGACGGCGGGGTTGTTGTTGAAAACAAGATCCTGACCGGCGTCGTCATCGCCCAGATTCACCGCGGCCATCGGCACCAGTCCCTCCAGCGGCATGCCGACGGCGAACTGCGAGGCCGGCACATGTAGGAAGTAGCTGCCGTTGTTGACGTTGTCGATGAGGTAGCGGCCCTTGCTGTCCGAAACGGCCGCGCCGACGGGCTCGTCCACGCCGGGCGTCGCATCCTCCTCGTACAGCAGCACCACCACGTCCTGGATGCGCTCGCCGGGGTTGAGCACGCCGTCGCCGTTGATGTCGATGAAGACGAAGTTGCCGACCTTCGAGCTGGCCCAGAGGCCGAAGTCGATGCTCAAGTTCGTATCCGGATCGCCGTCGCCGTCCGTGGTCGGCTCCCCGCCGCCGGTCAGCGTGATAACCGGGCTGAAGAGCGGCGTTCCCACACCGCCGGGCTGACTGCCGTCGTTGTTGTTGTTCACGTCGTCATCGGTCAGCGCGGGCGTGCCGCTCGTGGACAGGTAGGTTTTCGGCGGCGTGACTTTGACGTAATAGCGACCGGGAGGAACGCTCGTGAAGAGGTAAGCGCCGGTGGCGGGAGTGAGGATGCTGCCTCCCGTCTGCGTGTCCGCAGCGGAGCCGGTGCCACCGATAGCGCCGTCATCGCCGGTGGCGAAAAGCTGCACCAGTGCGCCCTCAATGCCGGGTTCACCAGCGTCGAAGAGGCCGTTGTTGTTGAGGTCTTCAAAGACAAGGTTCCCGACGGAAATCGTGCGCACCTCCAGGGTGTAGTCGACCAACGCCACACAGCCGTAGGCATCCTGCACTTTGACTTTGAACGTGAAGTCGCCAACGACCGAAGGGGCACCGCTGATGATGCCATCTGTGGCCAGGAAGAGGCCCGTGGGCAGCGCTCCCTGGTCAATGACAAAGGAGTAGGGCGCCGTGCCTCCCGCCGCGGTCAGGGTCCGATTGTAGGGCCCGCCGAAGTAGGCGGTCGGCAGCGTAAACGGAGTCAGGCTGATGAGCGGACAGGCTGGAGCAAGGGTGTAGCTTTGCGTGCCAGCGCAGCCGTTCGCATCCGTGGCGCGAACGACGAAGGTGCGGGTGACCGCCTGGGTGGGCGTGCCGCTGATCACACCGGTGGACGCGTTCAGACTGAGTCCCGGGGGCAGGGTGCCGCTGGTGATGTCGAACGTGTAAGGCGCCGTGCCGCCACTGCCGCTGACCGTGTGACTGTAGGCCGTGCCGACCGTGCCTGCGGGAGGCGAAGCGGCGCTCAGAGTGACGACAGGGCAGATCTGGAGACTGACGGTTTGCGTCCCCTGACAACCGTAGGTGTCCGTGACGCGCACGGTGAAGCTGGTGGCGGGGCTGGCGGCAGCCGTGGGGGTTCCGGAGATAACACCAGTGGCAGCATTGAGGGAGAGTCCGGCGGGCAGGGCGCCACTCGTCACGGTCCATGATCCGTAGGGAGCCGTGCCGCCGCTGGCCGACAGGGAGCGCGAGTAGGCCGTGCCGACGGTTCCGGTGGTCAAAGCCGCAGGCGTAATGCTGATCGCGGGACAAACCGGAGTCAGCGCATAGTCGCGCGTGGCGGTGCAGCCGTTCGCATCGGTCGAGGTGATGGTGAATGCTGCGGCCGCGCTGCTGGAGGGAGTACCGCTGAGAATGCCAGTGGCACCATCGAGCGTCAATCCCGCCGGAAGAGATCCGCCGCTGACGCTGAAGACGAACGGCGGATGAACGCCGACCGAGCTGAAGGTCTGCGTGTAAGGCGTGCCGACCGTCGGGGTGGGCAGCGCGGCCGGATTCACCTGGAACGGCACGCAGGTAAACAGGGCCATGTGATCCTCCACTTCCCCGAGTCCGCCGGCTCCGGTGGAGGTGGCGTTTTGATCAGCCGTGAGGCGGAAGCGGGTTCCCCGATTGCCGGGGATGGCGTCGATCGGAGTGACGAACGACAGGATCTGCGTCGCTCCGTTGGTGCCGTTGGCGACGAGCACGTTGGCGGCGATTTGCTCTCCCGCGTCGTCAAAGGAGCCGTTGTCATTGAAGTCGATCCAAGCATGGAGATAACCGGGCGCTCCGGTGTTGTTGGTCACAATGACCGTGGCGTCGCCAATGGTGCCGGGCGTGAGCACGGGGAGGGTCACGCCGTCTTCGTCATCGCTGGCGGTGTTGTCGTCGCCGGTGGCGTTCGCATTGTTCGTCGGCAGGTATTCCGTGTCCGCCAGCGCCCCCATGCGCAGGTCGGAGCTGGCGAGATTCGACGCGTTGGCGGCGCGGCTCCAGTCGCCAAAATCCGTTTCAGGCACGGCCACGTTGGCGATGTGGTCTTCGACCTCGCCGATGCCGCTGGTTCCACCGATGCCGGGGGACATGACGCTGGTGAGACGGAAGCGGGTGCCGAGGCTCGCGCCCGTCACGGCCGTGGGCGGAACCGTGAAGCTGACATTCACCGTGCCACCGACCGTACCGGACGGCACCACTGTGTCGATGGCGATCTGCTCTCCCGGATCATTGACGGCCTTGTTGTCGTTGAAGTCGAACCAGACGTTCAGATAAGCCGGAGCGCCCGTGGTGTTGGTCACGATCACGGGAATGCTGGCCGGAGCGCCCGCAATCATCGGCGGCATCACCACACCATCTTCATCATCGACTCCCGTGTTGTCGTCCCCGGAGGCGGTGGAGTTGCGAGTGGCGGCAAACTCCGTGTCCGCAAGAGCACCAAGCAGCAGTCCCGGATCCACCGTGGAGGAAGCATCGGCGAGCGCGCTCCAGTCTCCGAAGTCAAGCAGTGGCGGAGAGATGTCCACAAGGTGGTCTTCGACCTCACCCGTGCCTGCGGTGCCCGCGAATCCCGGCGATGAAACGGATGTAAGCCTGATACGAGCGCCCACGGGCAGGGCCGTCACCGCCGTGGGCGGCACCGTGAAGGTGACGTTAAGCGCTTCATCGACCGTGCCGTCGGCAACGAGGACATCTTCGGCCACCAGTTCACCGGCATCGGTGAGCTGTCCGTTGTTGTTGAAATCGATCCACACGTTGAGATAGGCGGGGGCTCCCGAGGTGTTGGTGACTCTTGTCTGGGCGGTGCCCGGGCCGCCCGCAGTCATGGCGGGGAAAGTCACGCCGTCTTCATCGTCAACGCCATTGGTGTCGTCTCCATCGGCGGCGGCGTTGAGGGTGGCGGTGTATTCGGCATCCACGAGAGTCCCCAGCTTCAGCGACGCGCTGGCCGTGCTGGCCGCATTCGCAAAGCGCGAGTTGTCGCCCTGATCCAGCGTGGGCGCGGCGATGTTCACGACATAGTCCTCGACCTCGCCGATGCCGGTGCCCATGCCCGTCGGCCCCGGATTGCTGTTGGAAGTGAGACGGAATCTGACGCCGACATTGGCGCCGGTGACCGCATTTGGAGGCACAAGAATGGCCGGGTAAAGCGCCAGGCCGTCGCTGCCGTTGACCACGTTCTGGTTCGTGATGATCTGCTCTCCCGCATCCGCAAAGCTGCCGTTGTTGTTGAAGTCGATCCACGCGTTGAGGAAGGCCGGAGCGCCGGTGGAGTTGGTCACGACGACGGGGCCGTAAAAGACCCCGCCGGCGGTGAGCGGAGGCAGTGTCACGCCATCTTCGTCGTCGATGTCCTGAAGGTCGTCACCCGTCGCGGACGCATTGGCGGCTGAGAAGTACTCCGCGTCCACAAACTCGCCGAGGAAGAGGTCCGTGCTGACACCGTTGGAAGCGCTGGCCGCACCGCTCCAGTCTCCAAAGTCATTGTCCGGAGAGGTAATGATGACCGCGTAGTCCTCCACTTCACCGACTCCGGAATGACCGGTGGGGCCGGTGGCAGGGTCGTTGGTCAGACGGAAACGCACGGCGCGGTTGGAGCCGGGGATGGAGGTGACCGGCACCGTGAAAACGATTTGCTGATCGGTGTCCGAGGGCGGGAGTCCCGAGGCCGTCCAGGGCGCCAGATACTGGCCGTCGATGACCACCGGACCGGTGGCGGTTCCGGGAAGTTCCCAGGCTGCGGCCAGATTGTCCCCGCCGCCGCCTTCCTTCATCAGGGCCTCGATGTAGTAAGGCTTGCCTGCCTCGAGGGTGATCTTCACGGACTTTTGTTCCGCGAATTTCGTCCATTCCAGAGAACTGCTCCAGGACGGCACGCGGGCGACAAGGGAGGCGCTGCCCGGCGTCGCGTCGCTGCCGAGATAGAGGTGCGTTTCGTCGTCCCCGGAAACCCAGAAAGTATATTCGCCGCTGACCGGGGGATAAATCCAGCCGCGCATGCGCTGGCCCATGTTGTCCGCCCAGTTCGTCGGCGTGCTGAACTGTGTCCGCAGGTCCGATCCAGTCGGGCTGTTGGGATAGCTAGCACTACCGGTCAGGTTGGCGACACTCGTGCCGCTGATCCCGAGCCAGTATTCGCGGAGGATGGTCCCCCTGCCCTGGCTGGTGATGAGACGGGCGTTTTCCAGACGTTCGCCGCCGTCCGCGAGGACGGCGTCATCGAGCACGCCGTCGTTGTTGAAGTCGATCCAAGCATGCAGGTAGGCATTGCCGCCGGTAACGTTCCTAACCGTGACGGGCAGCGTGGCGACGGAGCCCGGTTGCAGACTTCCGGACATGATCACGCCGTCCTCGTCATCGGTTCCCGTGGTGTCGTCCCCGGTGGCGTTGGCGTTGGTGGTTGCCACGAATTCCGTGTCCACCGCCATGCCGAGAGTCAACCCGGCGTCGACCGTACTGCTGGCGGCGGCGAGCAGAGCGTGGTCACCGAAATCTGTCGTGGGGTTCCCGATGACCACGGTGTAGTCCTCAATTTCACCGGCGAGGGGATTGGCTCCCGTGGGGCCGAGACCGCTGGGGGCCGAAAGGCGGAAGCGCACGCCCGTTGCAACATCCGTCACTGCATTGGCCGGGACGGTCACGTTGAGAACAGTGACACCGTCGATCGTGCCCGTGGGGATGGCAATGTTCGCGGCGATTTGCTCCCCCGAATCAGTCAGCACACCGTTGTTGTTGAAGTCGAACCAGGCATTGAGGAAACCGTCGCTGCCTGTGGTATTGGTGATGGTGACCGGAATCGAGACGGTCTCTCCGGCGGTCATCCCGGGCAGGTCGACGCCGTCCTCATCATCAATGTTGGTTTCATCATCACCCGTCGCGTCGACGTTGAGAGTGGCGGCGAATTCAGCATCGAGCAAAGCGCCCATGCGCAGGGCTGGATTCACTCCCTGGGAGGCGCTGGCAAAGCCGCTGAAGTCGCCATAGTCGGTGGTCGGCGCGTTGACGACAGCGATGTGGTCCTCCACCTCGCCATTGCCGGCGGCACCGGCGGCGCCGGGATTCTGCACGCTGGTGAGGCGGAAGCGGGCACCCAGATTGATGCCGGTGAGCGTGGCCGCCGGGATGGTGACGCTGATGTTTTGGATGGCGTCGGTGGTACCCGTGGCGATCACGATGTTCGTGGCGATCTGTTCCCCTGCATCATTGATGCTGCCGTTGTTGTTGAAGTCGATCCAGGCATTCAGGTAGGCCGGAGCGCCGGTCGTGTTGGTCACGGTGACCGGAATCGTGGCGAGAGCTCCCGCGATCAGGGTCGGGAAGGTCACGGCGTCTTCGTCGTCCAATTCGGTGATGTCGTCGCCCGTGGCGGCAGCGTTCTTCGTGGGATTGTATTCGGTGTCCACGAGCGATCCCAGCCTGAGACCGTCGACCACCGTGCTGCTGGCGTCGGAGAAGAGGGACAGGTCACCATAATCCGTGGTCGGCGGGGCGATGACCGCAACGTAATCCTCCACCTCACCCGCTCCGCCGGCACCAGTGGAACCTGGTGACGAGAGTGCTGAAAGACGCACACGGACACCCACAGGCGTACCGGTGACCGCCTGCGCCGGGACGACCACATTGATGTTGCGGCTGGCATTGCTGGTGCCGGTGGCGATGATCGTGTTTGAGGCGATCTGCTCTCCAGAGTCGGTGAACACGCCGTTGTTGTTGAAGTCGATCCACGCATTGAGATAGGCGGCCGCGCCCGTGCTGTTGGTCACGGTCGTGACAATCGTCGCGGGAGCACCCGCAGTGAAGGAGGGAAGCGTGACACCATCCTCGTCATCCACGCCGGTGATGTCGTCGCCTGTGGCGTCGGCATTGGCGGCCGATGCATATTCCGTGTCCACTAGAGCGCCAAGTCGGAGATTCGAACTGGCGGTATTGGAAGCCTCGGGGACGCCGTTGAAGTCGCCAAAATCCGTCAACGGTGCGAGGATGATGACCGGATGGTCCTCCACCTCCCCCGTGCCCACGTGGCCGATGGGCCCTGGATCCTGCACATCCGTGAGTCGAAAGCGCGTCCCCAGTATGGCGGGAGCGGTCACGGCGTCACTCGGCACGTCGAAGTTCAGAATCACGGACCGGTTGGCGGACAGATTCGGAACCGGGATGTTGAAAGCGATTTGTTCTCCGGGGTCGGTGAGGTCACCGTTGTTGTTAAAGTCGATCCACGCGTTGAGGTAGGCCGTAGCGCCCGTGGCGTTGGTGACCGTGACCGGCAGGGCCACCGGCTGCCCGGCGGTGAAGCTGGGGAAGATCACACCATCCTCGTCATCGGCCCCCGTCGTGTCGTCACCGTCGGCATCCGCCGTCCGGGTAGCCGAGCCCTCCATGTCCACCGTGGCTCCGATGTGCAGCGCCGGGTTCATCAAGCTGCTGGCTTCTGCAAAGTCGAGATCGTCCCCGAAGTCCCGGGTGGGCAAAGCGACGGTGGTGACGTAGTCTTCCACCTCGCCCCTGCCGACGCTCCCGGTGGCACCGGGAGTGTTGACGGAACTCAGGCGAACGCGCACGCCGCACACTCCGAAGGCCGCGTTCGCAGGAACAACGAAGGTGAGGGTACGCGTGGACTGGAGGGTTCCGTTGGAGATCAGAATATTTTTGGCAATCTGCTCGCCCGAATCAGTCAGCACGCCGTTTTGATTGAAGTCGATCCAGGCATTGAGGAAGGCCGACGAACCGCTCGTGTTCGTCACCGTGGCGGAAATCGAGCCTGCCGACCCCGGCGTGATTGAGGCTGGCACGATGACACCGTCCTCGTCATCCGATCCGTGAAGGTCGTCACCAGCGGCGGCGTCATCCGTCTGCGGCAGGTCTTCGGCGTCCACCAGAGTTCCAAGATAGAGACTGTCCACCACGGCGCTGCCCGCGCTGCCGAAGCCCGCGTAGTCCCCGTAGTCCGTGGACGTGTAGAGGCCGAAGTCGATCGTGTTGTCGGTGTTGCCGCCCCCGGACGCAAGGTTTCCGGGCTCCATCCCGCGCGCCAGATCAATCACGGGACTGTAGACCGCCGTCGCGCTGCCGCCCGGCTGCGATCCGTTGTTATCGTCGTCCACGCCGTTGTCTCCCGAGACGGCGCTGCTGGCGCTGGCATAGACGGTGACCGGCGTCACCCGGACGAAGTATTTCCCTGCGGTCAGGTTGGTAAAAGTGTAAGCGCCGGTGCTGTCGGTCGTGGTCGTGGCGAGCAGAACGTCCGCGGCAGGACCGTTGCCGCCGATAGCGTCGTCGCCACCCGGACTCCACAACTGGACGGTGACGCCGACGATGCCGTTTTCACCCGAGTCCCTCAGGCCATTGTTGTTGGCATCGTTCCAGACGAGATTTCCCAGTGACAAGCCCTGGACGATGCCGAACCTGGCGTTCACGACACCGCTGCTGCCGATCGAGATGGAGAGCACTCCGTCCACGGAGCCGTCATTCCCTGCGCCATTGCCAAAGAACTCCCCACTGTTGACCCATCCCGGGGGAAGCGCCGAGGACGGCGCGATGGAGCCCAGACTGCCGTAGGTCGTGCTCAGCACCACGGTGTAGTTTTTATTGGCCGTGGCACCGCCGAGGATGAAGGTGCCATCGCTTTTGACCGGGAAAGAGTCCACGAGCTTGCCGTTGCTGTCGACCAGCATTGCAAAGAGATTGCCACCCGCGTTGGTGCCCGTGCCGTTGACCGTGTTGTCCGCAAGTCCGTTGGCGTCATCATAGACAATGCCCTTCACACCAAGGGAAGTAACCGAGCTGGAAATGCCTTCCGACAAGTCCGTGTAACTGGCCGAAGGAAGTGGCCCAACGCGGACGGCTCCGGGGGAGGCTGTGTCGTAGTTGTCGATGCGGAAGAGCGTGTTGCCTTGGGAACCGAGGGCATAGAGACGGGTGACCCCGCCCACACCCGCGATCTGCACCGAGCTGTTGCTGGAGTAGGAAATCTGCGAGTTGATGTTGACCATCGATGCCGCAGGGCCGGACGGATTGACGCCGTCATCAATGAACTGGTTGAACAAGGTGTTGGAACTGCTGATCACCGTGGAGGTGACCAACAACCCGTCTTGCGGACGAATGACAAAGTCACCACCGTTGAATGTCTGGTTCAGGTGGAAGAAATTCGTGTAATCCGTGATCGCCGGCGCCTGCAGGGCCAGCCCCGTCGAGTCCAGATTCCAGAGCGCCATGTTCTTGCTGAGCTGACCACCGGCGTAGTAGCCGCCAGCATAGTAGGCGGCGCGCGGGAAGGCACCGGCACCGGCGGAAGCCGAAACGGGCGTGCCCGTATTATAGGGGATGTTCGAAAGGGTGGAACCTGTGACCTGCTGGTAGCTCCACGTCTTGCTGACGTTGTCGTAGTTGGCCGTGTATATTTTGAAGTTGTAGCCGCCGGAACCCGCAGAGGTGGCGGCCCAGTAGAAGCGGCGATTGAGCCAGTCGAGCGCAAGACCGTTCATCACTGCATCCGTGGCTCCAGTGTTAAAGCCGGGGGAGGCCACATTGAGATCCAGAATGCCCTGATTGACCGACACGGTGGGGGATGATGCGTTGGGATTGTAAACCGAGATTTCATCCAGATAGAAGCGCGTGCCCGACTGGCGGATGGTGTAGAAGTAGTCCCTGAAGTTCGAGGACGGGGCAACGATCGTAGTCGTGTAGTCCTCCACCTCGCCGGTTCCGTCGGCCCCCGTGGCGCCCGGAGAAGCCACCGACGTCAGTCGAAAACGCATGCCCACAGTCCCGAGCGACGCATTGCTCGGCACATCGAAGAAGAAGGTCTGGTAGTCGCTGTCGGTGCCGTCGGGCACGACCACGTCGTCGATGATCTGCTCACTATTCGCGAGATTGTCGTTGCCGTTGAAGTCCACCCAGCCGTTGAGATAAGCAGGCGCCCCGGTCTTGTTGGTCAGGTTCACTGTCACGGAGACGCCCGCCTGTCCCTGCACGAGGATGGCCTGCGCGGATACTCCGTCCTCGTCGTTCACATTGGTCGTGTCGTCGCCCGTTGCAGCCAGGTTGGCATTGGAGGAGAACTCCGAGTCCACCAGCGCCCCCATCTTGAGAAAGTCGGAGATGAGGCTGCTTGCATCGGTGAATCCGGCATAGTCGCCGAAGTCGGACGTGGCGATGACGGTGAGCAGATGATCCTCCACCTCGCCAATGCCGGCGAGGCCTACGGTACCAGGCGTGGGCGTGGAAGTGAGGCGGAAACGCACACCTATCGATCCGGCGACGGCGCTGGTCGGAACGTCGAAAGTGAACGTCCGGCTGTCCCCGCTGGTGCCGGTGGCCACCGGCTCATTGAAGACGATCTGTTCACCGGCGTCGGAGAGGTCGCCGTTGTCATTGAAATCAATCCACCCATTGAGGTAGGCCTCCTCACCACTGGTGTTCGTCACCTCCACCGTCACGGTGGCGCCGACCTGACCCTGAATGACGGATGCCGGGAGTATCACGCCGTCCTCGTCGTCCGATCCGTTGAGGTCGTCGCCCGTGGCCGCCGTGTTGACCACCTGGGTGACATCGTTATCCACCAGCGCCCCCATGCGGATCGTACTCGACGCGATGCTGTTCGCCGGACCGAACTTGGAAAAGTCGCCGAAGTCCGCCGGTAAAATGACGTTCGTGGTGGTGTCCTCGACCTCGCCGTTGCCCGCGGCTCCCGTCGGCCCCGGACTGCTCACGGAGGTCAGACGCGCACGAACGCCGATCGTGCCGAGTTTGGCGGAAGCCGGCACGGTGAAGTTGATCGTTCGGTTGGAGTTTTTCGATCCGGACGCGATGAGGGTGTTTGAAGCAATCTGTTCCCCGCTGTCTGAAAGGCTGCCGTTACCGTTGAAGTCGATCCAGACGTTGAGGAAAGCGGAGGAACCGCTCGTGTTGGTGACATTGACCACCATTGAACTGGCAAACCCGGCGTTGATGTAGGCCGGCATGGTGACGCCGTCTTCGTCGTCCAGATCGGTATCGTCATCGCCGGTGCCGGAGCCGTTGGTGATGGCGACGGGTTCCGCATCGGTGAGTGCGCCTATGGTGAGAGTGGAGATGACCGAGCTGCTGGCGCTGGCGAAGCCGTCGAAATCGCCAAAATCAACAGGAGCTGCAGGGGTAATGTTGTACACCCGGGAAGCCGTGCAGCCGTTGGCATCCGTGGCGGAAAGGGTGAAACTGGCCGCAGCCGTCGAAGTCGGCCTGCCTGAAATGACTCCCGAACCGGCGTTCAAGACCAAGCCTGCCGGCAAACTGCCACTGCTCACCACATACACATAGGGTGCCGCGCCACCGGATGCGCCCACCGTTTGGCTATAGAAGGAATTCACCATGCCGGACGGCAGGCTCGCAGGACTAAGAGAAACCACGGGGCAGACGATCAGATTGTAAACCCGCGAAGTGGAGCAGCCGTTGGCGTCCGTGACAGTAACAGTGAAGCTGCTGCCAGCACCGTTGCCATCTGCAGGAAGACCGGACAAGGCACCGGTCGCCGAATCCAAAGTCAGTCCCGCCGGAAGTGAACCGGTGGTAACCGCGTAGTTGTGGGGTGTCGTGCCGCCGGACACCGAGAGGCTGGTCGAGTAACTCGCCCCAGTCGTCCCGGCGGGAAGCGTGGCCGGACTCAAGACCATCGTGGGACATGCAATCGTCAGCAGGTGGTCCTCGACCTCTCCATAACCACTGGCTCCTGTCGGGCCGGGACTGGTCGTGGAGGTCAGGCGCACCCGCACCCCCACCACACCGCTGGCCGCGTTCGCAGGCACGTTGAAGTTCACGGTTCGATTGGAATTGGAAGTGCTGTTGGCAATCGTAACGTTTGTGGCAATCTGCTCTCCGCTGTCAGCGAACGAACCGTTGCCATTGAAGTCGATCCATGCGTTGAGATAGGCAGTCGAACCTCGCGTGTTGGTCACTTTTGCGGTGAGTGACGACGACGCCCCAGGCAGAACGCTCGAAGGGAGGGTGATTCCGTCTTCGTCGTCGCTGCCGGTGAGGTCGTCCCCGGTGGCAGCGGCATTGATGGTGGCGGCAGCTTCCGCATCGACGCTCGCTCCCAACCGCAGCCGGGAGTTCACGATACTGCTGGTGCTGGAGGTGGCGGCACCGGAACCGTTCCAGTCCCCAAAGTCGTTGGTGGGAGCCGCGAGCACCGTCACCGCGTAGTCCTCGACCTCTCCCTTCAGATCAGAGGTTCCGCTGAAGCCTGGTTCACCAACACCTTCCGTAATGCGAATGCGCAAATACTTGGTACCCGCACTGGTCCCGCTTGGAGGTGTGAGTGAAAACTCGACATTCGTCGTGCCGGCAGCACTCACTTGCTGGGCGGTTTGAGTTTCACTCGTGTCCAGCACGTCGCCGTCACCGTTCCAGTCGGCAAAGACATTGATGCGGGCAGTGCCTGAGCTGACACTGCTCTCGGAAGGTCCGTTGCCTGTGGGAGTCGAGCCGGACTTGCTAAGGACGATGCGGTCCACCTTGTAACCTTCTTCACGCCGGCGGAGCTGGAAGATCTTCTGGCCCGCGCTGGAAACGGTGAACGAACCCATGTTCACCCAGCCCCATGAGCCGGTGCTGCTGCCGTTGTCATTGTTGGCGGTCTGCACGCCTTCAAGCCCCGTGAAACCCGAGTTGTCGCTGCCGTTCTCGTAGCGCCTGCGGATGAAGACGTTGTAGGTGCCCGTGGTGGAGAAATTCACCTTGTAGCCGGCCTCGCATCCATTGTCCCAGGTTGCGATCGAGTTCGTCGCGAGCGCGGTGGTGAGGTACTGGCCCACCGCTCCAGACACTGCAGTGGAGGTCTGCCAGTTCAGCGACGCAGGGTCAGTACGCTGGTCGAGCGTGTGGAAGTTTTCCGCCTCCATCACCACCTCTCCACCGGATTCCACAAACCCACCTCCCGTCAGGGCCGACGGAGTCAGGGTGACCGGAATCGTGATTGTCGACGCCTCGCCCACCGTGAAAACGGGCATGCTGAGATCTTCGTCGTTGCTTCCCGTGGTGTCGTCAGTGGTGCCGCTGCCGGTCGTCGGATTGTACTCCGTGTCCGTGGCGTTGGTACCCATGAAGATATCCGCGCTCGCAGTCTGTGCGGCGGCGGGGAAACTGGGATAGTCACCGAAATCAGTGATCGTAGCGATCGTCGTCAAATGGTCTTCCACCTCCCCATTTCCATCTGTGCCGTTGACCCCGGGGCTGCTGACGCTGGTAAGGCGCACGCGGACCCCTACTGAGCCGAGACTGGCGTTCGATGGAACGTTAAAACTAATGGTACGGTTGGAATTGCTGGTGCCGTTGCTGATGGTCGTGTTGGTCGCTACCTGCTCGCCGGAATCCGTCAGCGTGCCATTGCCATTGAAGTCGATCCACACGTTGAGATAGACGGTGCTGCCACTGGTGTTGGTGACATTGACGGTCAGCGAGTTGGAAGTTCCCGCGAATATCGTGGCAGGCACCGTCACGCCATCCTCGTCGTCGCTGCCGGTGATGTCGTCGCCGGTGGCCGTTGAATTGGTGGTGGCAGAAGACTCGGCGTCCGTCGTGGCGCCAATGCGTATGGTGGAAACTCTCGTGCTACTGGCACTGGGAAAGGAGCTGTAGTCGCCGTAATCCAGCGTCTGCCCCGACGCCGCTCCCACAAGCATGACCATCATTCCGACTAACGTCCCCGGATGTGCCAACCGCATCAACGAAGACAAAAGCCCACTACCCCATGCCGAGGCATGGTCGGTCGAGTCAGCCCTGCGGCATCGAGGTGCGACAGAGCGACATTTTCCGAAGAAGGAATGCATCTACTTTTGTTAAATTAAACAATTTTACCATATTTTCCATAATTTCAATGTGGAAACTGGCTTTCCTGATATTTTCTCCTGCGGTGACTATTTTCAGGAGACCTGAAATTTCTCCTTTCCCCGCTCAAAGACCCTGAATTCTGAAGGCGACATTCCTCCCACAAAACTCTCCCCACCATCCCCACTCAATCTTCCGACGTTTTGTCTGCCATGAATCCGATGGTGAGTTTAGCCTTCAGATTCGATGCATGCCGAATCAGCACATGCAGGGTCGCCAGCACGCCGATGAACTCAAAAACTTCCTCCGCCACCGCACAGAGTTCGAACCGCAGCGAGTAGTAGACGGAACCGTCATAGTGCAGGCCTCCGGCGTCATATTCCAATTTTGATCCGACGATCTCCAGCCCCACGGCTCCGACAAGATAAGCCGCCGCCGAACCGATGAGTCCGCGCTTCAGCCATCGCGGCAAACGCAGAAAAAAGGGCAGATAAATGCAGGCCAAAACCACCAGGAACACGCCCGCCGGCAACACCCATGCGTTCGTTAGATAGCCATCAGCCGTGCCGACAACCTCGCTCAGACGTCTGGAGGGCGCATTGTGCAGACAGGCCACCTCGTCCATGCTCATCAGGGTCATGATGACGGCAATGCCGCGCCAGCCGGTCCTCTGCGACGGGATGTCGTGCTGGCTGATGGCCAGCGCCAGCATTCCCACTGAAAGCAGCAGGAAGGAGGCGAGCCAGGTGGGCATGTTGGCCTCTCCATCCACATCGATCAGGTCGAAGACCGGAATATCCGCCGTGCGTTCCAAGAAGATCAGATGCAGTACCGCAGTGCCCGCCAAAAAGAACGCCGCGATCCATGCTGCCGCCACCACCATTGAATGGCCGACTTTGGGGATGTCAGCACCTGCCCGCGTCTCAGCCGCAGACCCCTTGAAGAAATGGAGGGCACTCGTGTTCATGCCTTTTGGATGGGATGAAGACAACCGGTCAGGAATACGCCAGACGGGCGAATCTGCGCGTGCGCCGAATGATATGGGCGGCGAAAGCGGCGAAGAGCAAAAACGCGGAGCCTGGCTCTGGAACCACCGCCGTCTGCAGGCTGAACGCCGGGGGTGTCACCGCGAACTGACCTGGACCTTGGACACCATTCACGCCGCCATACAACGCGTCGTCAGCATCAGCCAACTGCCAGTCATAGGATCCGGTTGTGTCGGCGGGATCAGGCATGAGCCAGTTGTTCGACGAGTTGCCTGCAAAGTTCGAGTCCGTCACCAACGCCCACTCGCTCGTGGCCGCGATCACCTTGGAGTTGTAGACCCAGAGATAAACTTTCTCGTTTTGTGCGAAGACGTCCGTGGGATTTGCGTCCGGAGAGTCGGAGAATCCCGACGTATCGTGTCCCACCGTGCCAACGAAGAACTGATCGAGCACATTCCACCCCTCGGGGTCGCCGTCGTTCGGGTCGAGAGGTGTGGGATCGAAGGCGCGATCCAGCACCTTCCAGTTCGCCGCCCACTGGTCGGCGTTGGAAAGGGTCGGCACGAAGGATCCAAAGGTACCGATCTCAAAGGAGTAGGTGCCGTCCAGAGGCTGACCGTTGCTGTCGTACAAGTCGTCCTGGAACTGGCTGCCCCAGAAAATCGTGCTGCCGAAGGCAGAGCCACCCATCCAGGCGAGGGCCAGGATGCCGGCACGGAGAGCGGTGAAAGGGGAGGATTTCATGGGCAAAGGAAGACGTGGAAAGTTCCAATTTTACAGACTGAATATAATTATCATACTTATGGAGAACATTACAAGCCCGTTTTGAATATTATTTCTCTCCTGACTATTCACTGAGGGCCACCTTGCCCATTTCCCGACTTTTTCAGGGCTACCCTCACCCTGCCTCGAAGAGCAGCGTGAATTCATGCCGATTGTAGGTCAGATGCGTCTGGGCAAAGAGCTTCAGGCCTGCCGCCTGGGCCATTGAAACGATCAGACGAAAAAGCTCGTTGGGCTCCTCCACATTCTCCACACGCGGAACTTTCAGCGTGAAGACGACGAGCCCGCCCGGCTTCAAAAATCGCGAGAGGCGGATGACCTGCTCAATGGACTCCTCCGGTGGCCCGTTCATGTCGCACAGCAGGGCGTCGTAGGTCGTGCCGGCCCGCGGCTGAAACGCCGCCACGTCCTCGAGGAAAAACTTCAACCCCGACCGACCGTCGAGACGCTTGTCCAGCGGGGCCCGGTCGATCGCCGTCACCCGCTGTCCACGCGCCAGCAGTTCGGAGGTCATGCCGCCAGGACAGGCGCCGAGTTCCAGCCAATGGGCGCCCTTGGGCATCGGCGGACGATGCAGCGGCAGATAGTGCAGCGCCTCCGCGATCTTCGCGCCCGCGCGGCTGATGGTGTCCGGTGCATCCTGATCGATGAATTTGCTGCCGCCGGGATGGAAACCGTTGCAGGAACGCGGACTCTGCATGCCGCAGAAAAGCCCCTCCCTGCCAACCAGACAAAACAGCGTTTCCGCTGCGGCATCCTGCGCCTCGACAGTGGCGGCGGGAAGTTTTGGAAAAAGCTGCAGCACCCTGCCCCGCAGGTTCGACGAGATCCCCTTGTAATACTTGTCCGGAGAGGTCGGATTCAGGGTTCCGACAAAAATCCCCTGCGGATTCCCCCCGCCAAACTTCTTCCACAACGTCTGCGCCGCCTTTTCGATGAAGCCGTCCATCTTCTGCGGATTGCAGGGCCAGCTGTGATCCAGCGGCAGGTTCCATCGGATGAATTTTGCCGCTTCCGACTCGCGAACTGCTTCAGGCGCCCCCGTCTTGATGGAATAGAAGTCCAACCCCAGCCGCGTGACCGACACCGTTCCAATGCGCCGCAGGATGTCCGGCGCGATCCCTTCGAAAATCTCCGGTATTCGCACCAGCCAGGGGCTCGCGGCAGTTGGGATGTCTTCACTCATGAACTCGCGCAGCACCTCGCCCGGCCCCGGGCGGTGCGCAAGCGGACGTGAAATGCTCTTGCGTGTTCGCGTGGCTCGTTACCCTCGCCCCCCCGCATGTCCGTCAAACTCCGTCTCAACACAGCCACCGCCACCAAGGCCGTCCTCGCAAAAATCGGCAATCCCCAGCGCCAGGAACCTCTGCAGACCTCGAAGGAGGTTTTTGAAATCTCCGAGCAGGAGCAGGAATCCCTCACCGGCATCTTTATCAAGCCCTTCAAAAACGTCATCGGCCACCGTTTCACCCACCACGCGTCCCTCGATCAGCACGAGCTGAGCAACTGCGCGAAGGCGATCTTTGCCGACGAGGACCAGTTGCTCGCCAAGGGAATCGAAATCGCCCAGCGCCTCTACGCGAAGTCGAACCATCCAAACATTAAGGCGGGCGACCTGTGCATCGCGCTGCTGAAGGAGATCCACATCGAGGGCGAACTGGTGAACGGCCTCTGCATCCTCAAGTCCGACAGCGTCACGCCCTTCCTGACCATCACCACGCGCAATGGCGACCTGCGCCTCGCCACCGAGCACGGCATCAATCCTGACAAGATCGACAAGGGCTGCCTCATTCTCGACTACTGGCAGGAGAAGGGCCACTACGTGCTCACCTTTGACCGAGGCGGCGGCGACACGCGCTTCTGGGTGCGCGAATTCCTCGGCGTCGAGGCCGTGCCGGACGCCGCATTTCTGACCAATGCCTATGCGAAGATGGCGGTCTCCTTTCTCGAAGAGCAGAAGTCCGCCGCGGAGGATGATTCGCCGCCGTGGGAGACGGCCAACGCCGCCAAGGACGCGCTCGACTACTTTGAAGATCGAGAAAAGTTTGAGCTCGACGAGTTCGAGAAGGAAGTGCTCAGGGATCCGGAGACTATTGCCCAGTTCGGCGAGCACCGCGCCCGGATGGAAGAAGAACAGGGGCAGCCGCTGGAGACCAGCTTTGAGATTTCCAAGAAGGACCTGACCAAGGCCAAAAAACGCATCGCCGCCGTCCTCAAGCTCGACACCGGCGTCGAGATCCACATCAAGCCCGGCGCCTCAGACACCGACCCGCAGCTTGAACGCGGCTACGACGACAAGAAGGGCATGAAGTTCGTGAAGGTGTACTACAACAAGGACATCAACGCGGCGTGACGCCGATTGTGCAAAGTCTGGCACGGGAGCGGCGGTTGACTGTCTCGCGTGCTGTAGCATGCTAGCCCGTCCCTCTCCCCCGCAGTCACGATCAACTCCCCTATGATCAGACAACTCCTCGCAGGATCGACCATCCTGACATCCTGCCTCGCAGGCCAGGCCGCGCATGCGGCGGAAATGAGGCATACAGACGTCACCGATTTTGCCAGCCTTCAGGCGTTCGCGGCACAAATGGCGGTGAAGCCCTACAAGGCTCCCTCGCAAAAGATCGATCCCTTCTTCGAAGGACTGACCTACGACGGACACCGGCAAATCCGCTTCCGCGAAGACAAGGCGCTCTTCGGCGACGGTGGAGGCACCTTCCGCGTCGAGTTCTTTCATCCCGGCTGGATGTTCAAGAAGCCCGTGGCCTTCTTCACGCTCGGAGAAAAAACCCAGCGGGTGCCCTTTGACCGTGGACAGTTCGACTACGGCCCGCTGAAGGTTCCCGAAAAGGTCGTCAATCCGCCCGGCTACGCCGGCTTCCGCGTGCTGGCGCCGGATTCGTTTCTCAAACGCCGCTTCGAATTCATGGTCTTCATGGGGGCGAGTTACTACCGGGCGGTCACCACCGAACTCGGCTACGGTATTTCCGCGCGTGGCATCGCGGTGAACACGGTCGGCGGAAAGCCGGAGGAGTTTCCCGACTTCACGCATTTCTGGTTCGAGCCGCCGAAGCCGGGAGACACCCGCTTCAAGCTGCTGGCCCTTCTCGACGGGCCGAGCATCACCGGTGCGTATCAATTCGAATCCACTCCCGGCAAGACCACCACCATGCAGGTGAAAGCCGCCGTTTACCTGCGCCATCAGGTGACGATGCTGGGCATCGCGCCCTTCTCCAGCATGTTTTGGTTCGGCGAAAACTCGCATCCGAAGCCTTACGACTTCCGTCCCGAAGTGCACGACTCCGACGGCCTGCAGGTGGAGATCAAAGGCGGCCCGTCCATCTGGCGAGCGCTGGATGTCAGCCGGGACCTCCGACTGAGCTTTATCCAGACCAGCAAACTTAAGGGCTTCGGACTTGCGGAGCGAGATCGTGACTTTGGAAACTTCGAAGACCTCGAAGCCCGCTACCACCAGCGCCCCGCTGTGTGGGTGGAGCCGGTCAGCGGTTTCGACAGCGGCTCCGTCACGCTGGTTGAACTGCCCACGGGCGAGGAGACGTGGGACAACATCGTCGCCATGTGGAAGCCGGACAAGCTGCCTGCTTCCCCAAAAGAACCCCTCGCCTTCGAATACAAGCTCTCCTGGCTCGACGAGCACGTGCCGGGTGACCTCTGCCGCGTCACTTCCACGCGCCGCGGATTCGTGATGGATTCCGACGATCATCTCTATGTCATCGACTTCGCTCCCGGTGCCGCGACGAAGGGGCATGAAGCTGAATGGCTTCCGGAGGTCGAGGTCGTTCATTCCGCGGGACAGGCGAAGCTCGTCGACAAGCGCGTGATGAAGAATGCCGAGACCGGCGGCTGGCGCGCCTTTTTCAAACTCGACGTGCCTGAAGGCACGAAGCTGCTGGAACTGACCTGCGAGCTCAAGGACGGAGACAAAGTCGTTTCCGAACGCTGGATGTATCAATGGAGGCGCTGAACATCCAGTTCGCCCCTGAGACGGGCACCGAGGAGGAATGGAACGAGGCCTATGCGCGCCTCGCCGACTACTTCCGCGCCTACAACCTGCACAACCGCATCCGGCGCACGCAGCTCATTCTCGAAACGCTGCGCAAGGCCGCCGAAGCGCACGCAAAAGAACCCGAACGTCCCCCCACCGCGCACGCGATCGAGCAGGCCCGGCTGATGCTGCTGGAGTGGTTCGGCAAAATCTACAGCGACATGAATCTCAGCGAAGCGCAGCTCGAGGCCACCGGTCGCCTGGGTTTTCATCTGGCCGGCGGTCCCGTGCGCTGGCCGCAGTTCTTCCTCGACGAGGAAAACATGCCCGAAGACATGGGCGAGGCCATGCGCTCCGCCCTGCGCACCTCGGGTCCCGGCATGCAGATCAGCAAGATGACGCCGCGTGACATGGATCTCGGCATCATCTCGGACGTGGCGGAGGACACCTTTGACCGGCTCGGGCGTCATCCGCTTCTGCGCTACTCCGTGCTGCTCGTCATCGTCCTGAGCGTGCTGGGCTATCTGTACTCCCTCTTCGCATGAGCGCACCCATCGGCAGCCAGACTGCAAACATCGCGATGACCGCTGGCATGCCGCCGAAGCGCGTCTCCCGCACGCGCCGAGCCACCTTCTTCTCTTTCGTCGGCCTGGGCACCATCGTCGGCGCGTGGCTCTCCTTCATCTTCCTTTCGGAAAACGGCATGCGCCTTTCCGAGTGGGCGCTGCTGATCGTTTTCATCCCGCTCTACTACCAGCTCAATGTCGGCTTTTGGACCGCGCTCTTCGGCGTCTGGCTGATGAACCGCTCGAAGCCCGACCCGCTCGACCTCTGGCTCACCCTCAACGCGACGGACTACGCCCAGCCCATCGACGCAAGCACCGCCATCATCATGCCCGTCTTCAACGAGGACGTGACCCGCGTGTATGAAGGACTGCGCTCCATCTACCTCTCGCTGGAGGCCACTGGCCAGTCGTCGAACTTCGACTTCTTCATACTTAGTGACTCCGACAAGGCCAGCCAGTGGATCGAAGAGGAGACCGCCTGGCTCGAACTCTGCCGCCAGCTCCAGGCCTTCGGCCGCATCTTCTACCGCAAACGCCGCAAGCCCATCAACCGCAAGAGCGGCAACGTCAGCGACTTCTGCCGCCGCTGGGGGAAGCGCTACCGCTACATGGTCGTCCTCGACGCCGACAGCCTCATGTCCGGCGCCCTGCTCACCAGCATGGTGCGCATCATGGAAAAGAATCCCGGCATCGGCATCCTCCAAACCTTCCCGAAACAGATCGCTGCCGACACCCTGCTGGGTCGCGTGATGCAATACGCGCAGGCGCTTTACGGCCCGCCCTTCATGGCCGGACTTGACTACTGGCAGTGCGGCGAGGCGAACTTCTGGGGGCACAACGCCATCCTGCGCCTCGCCCCCTTCATCGAGCACTGCGCCCTGCCTCCTTTGCCCGCGAACGCGCCCTTCGGCGGCCACATCCTCAGCCATGACTTCGTCGAAGCCGCGCTGATGCGCAAAGCCGGCTACTCCGTGCGCCTGCTGCCCACCACCCGCGGCAGCTACGAGGAGGGGCCGCCCACGCTCGTGGACATGCTCAAGCGCGACCGACGCTGGTGCCAGGGCAACATTCAGCACCTCTGGCTCGTCTTTGCCAAAGGCTGGCATCCCATGAGCCGCGTGAATTTCCTGCACGGCATCCTCAGCTACGTCAGCTCCCTGCTGTGGTTCCTGTTCCTCGCGCTCGCCACCTTCCTCGCCGCCACGCCCACGCCACACGGCGACCCGCAGGCCTTGCTCGCGGAGGAGCTTCTGCTCGGCCTCACCGCCATGCTCATCTTTCTGCCGAAGACCGTCATCCTGCTCGACGAGGTCATCACCGGCCGCATGTTCAAGCCGCTGAAGTTGCGCCTGCTCACCTTCGTCAGCAGTCTGCTGGACACCGTCGTCTTCACGCTCATGGCGCCCGTGCTCATGATCTTCCACTCGCGCTTCGTGATCTACACCGTCATCGGTCGCAGCGTGAACTGGGTCACCCAGCGGCGGAAGACCGACGGCGGCGTGAACTGGTCCGAGATCCTCATCACCTTTGCCGGTGTCTCCCTTCTGGGCATCACCTGGACTGCGCTTGGCTGGTTTGTCTCGAAGGCCTTCCTGCTCTGGATCAGTCCCATTCTTTTTTCCCTCGCGGTCTCCATCCTCGTCGCCGCGCTTGTTTCCGGCTCCCGCAGCGGACGCCGTTTCGGTCTCTTCCTCACGCCTGAAGAATACGATCCGCCGACTGTGCTGCAGATGATGCAGCAAAACCTTGAGGAGATTAAGGACCGCCTCCAACTCTCGCCGGAACTCGAGCGTCACTACGGCCTCATGCAGGTCTGTCTGGACCCCTACGTCAATGGCCTCCACGTCAGCCTGCTGCGCCGCCGGCGCACCATCGACGTCTCCCGCGGCTACCTCGACAAGATCAGCCACCGCCTCCTCACCGAAGGTCCGCAGTCTCTCAACTCCCAGGAGTTGAAGGCGCTGATGCACGACACGGATACCGTCACCAATCTGCACTACCGCCTCTGGAGCGCCGCCGAACACGAACTCGCCCCCTTCTGGGCCACCGCCATCCGCCAGTACAACCTCGCCTCCACCAGTCCCTTCGCTCACACGCTCGCCAGCCGCGAACTCGCGGCATGAACCTGAAGAAGGACGACTCGGTTCGGTCTGCGACAAGCGAGGAAAAGCATGACACAGCGGCGAGTTGGCGCATTCTCGCATGACAAGCAGACCGCGAGCGCGCTTGTGCAGGTTCTGTTTCTACTTCGTTTCCACCATGTCCAAAGACTCCCCCGCCACACCTGCACCGCAGCACCAACTCGTGCTGCGCCCCCTCACCGCCGTGGACGCTCAGGCCGTCGCCGAGATCTCGGCGCAGCTCTATCAGGGCATCAATGCATGCTGGACCACCGAACAGTTTCTGCGACTCCACCGCACGTTTCCGGAGGGCCAGATCGGTGTGGAGGACAACGGCAGGCTGGTGGCCTTCGCTTTCTCCCTCGTTGTCGAGTACTCGAAGTATGGCGACCGCCACACCTACAGCCAGATCACCGGCGGCTTCCAGTTCACGACGCATGACCCGGAGGGGGATACACTCTACGGCATCGAGGTCTGCGTTTGTCCCGAGTTTCAGGGCATGCGCATCGGCCGTCGACTGTACGACGCGCGGAAGGAACTCTGCGAGCATCTGAATCTCCGTGCCATCGTGGCCGGCGGACGCATGCCGCGCTACAGGGAGCATCAGGACACGCTCACACCGCGCCAGTACATCGACAAGGTGCGCGTCCGCGAGCTCTACGACCCGGTGCTCACCTTTCAGCTCAGCAACGACTTCCACGTCAAGAAGGTGCTCACCGACTACCTGCCCAGCGACACGGAGTCCAAAGCCCACGCGACGCTGATCGAATGGATCAACATCTACTACACCCCGAAGGAACGGGCCCTGGTTGGCGCGCCCCGCACGGTGGTGCGCCTGGGCATCGTGCAGCTGCAAATGCGCGCCACCGCCAACCTCGAAGCCTTCTACGACCACGTCGAATTTTTCATCGACGCCGTGAGCGGCTACAAGGCGGACTTCGTGGTCTTCCCCGAGTATGTGAACGCGCCGCTCATGGCGCCCTACAACGACATGAGCGTGCCGGACTCCATCCGGAAGCTCGCCGAACTCACCGCGGAAATCCGCCAGTTCTTCGTGGACAAGGCGCTGGCCTACAACATCAACATCGTCACCGGCAGTCTGCCGCTCTATGAAAACGGCGTGCTGCACAACGTGGTCTACCTCTGCCGCCGTGACGGCACCTGGGAGCAGCAGCTCAAAATTCACATCACGCCGAGCGAGGTCTCCGAGTGGGGCATGAAAGGCGGGGACGCCGTGCAGGTGTTTGACACGGACTGCGGGAAAGTGGCCATGCTGATCTGCTACGACGTGGAGTTCCCAGAGTTAGGGCGTCTGCTCGCCGAAAAGGGCGTGCAGATTCTCTTCGTACCCTTCTGCACAGACACCTCCTCCGGCTACTATCGCGTGCGCCTGTGCGCGCAGGCGCGTGCGATCGAAAACGAATGCTACGTCGCCATCGCCGGCAGTGTCGGCAACCTGCCGAAGGTGGTGAACATGGACATCCAGTATGCGCAGTCCGCCGTCTTCTCGCCCTCCGACTTCGCCTTCCCTGACACCGGCATCGTCACGCAGGCCACCACCAACACGGAGATGACGCTCATCGCCGACGTGGACCTCGACGACCTGACGGACCTGCACAACAAGGGCGCCGTGCGCAACCTCCGCCAGCGCCGCACGGATCTCTACGAACTGAAGCTCAAAGAGTCGAAGTAGTCGCGAGGCTCACAGCTTCACGCTGAATACATCCTTCGCCTTCACGCTTTCGGCGAAGGCGGTGAGCAGGCGGATGGTGGCTTCGATGTCGTCGAGGTGCGCCATCTCCACCACGCTGTGCATGTAGCGCAGCGGCAGGGAGACGAGGGCGCTGGGGATGCCGCTCTGCTGGTTGAAGATGACATCGGTGTCCGTGCCGGTGAATCGTGAGGAGGCTTCGTGCTGGAGCGGGATCTTCGCCTTCTCGGCCACTTCGATGAGGCGTTTGACGACTTCGACATGGTTCGCGCCGCCATGCGTGAGACTGGGGCCGCCGCCGAGTTTCACGCTGCCGTGCTTCTTCTCGTCCACGTTCGGCGTGTCGGTGGCGTGGGTGACGTCGAGCACGATGGCGACGTCCGGCATGAGACGGTGGGCGATCATGCGCGCGCCGTTGCCGCCGATCTCCTCCTGCACCGCGTTGACCGCATAGACTGTGGTGGGCAGGCGCGACTTGCGCTTGCTGAGACGGGCGATGACTTCGGCGATGATGAAACCGCCGACGCGGTTGTCGAGCGCGCGACCGCAAAGTTTGTCCGCACCGATTTCCTCGACGCCGTCGGCATAAACGGCGGGATGGCCGACGCGGATGCCCGCCTTGGCGACCTCCTTGTCACTGGAGGCGCCGATGTCGATGGCAAGCTCGTGGACCTTCGGAACCTTTTCATCCTCACGGTCGCGGATGTGAATGGCGATGTTTCCGACGACGCCGCGCACGGTGCCCTTGTCGCCGAAGATTTCGACGCGGCGACCGCGGGCGGTGGCCACGTCACTGCCGCCGACGCGATCGACGAAGATGAAGCCATCCTTGGAAACGTATTTCACCATGTAACCGATCTCGTCCGCGTGCGCCTCGAACATGAGGCTGCGACCGTTCGCGCCAGCGTCGAGCGTGGCCCAGGCGGTGCCGTAGGCGTCGGACTCCACGCGGTCGGCAAACTTCCGCACATGCGCGGCCCACTTGCGCTGGCCGCGGTGTTCGAAGCCGGTGGGGCTGGGAGTGGAGAGAAGGTCGAGGAGGAAGGTTTTGGAAGAGGGGGACATGATGGGAATGACGAATTGGGGAGAGGCTCACACGAAGGCACTAAGTCACAAAGGGATCAGATAGGTCGGGCTTGGTGCCTTTGTGTCTTGGTGTGAGAAACTCGAAGGGATGAAACCTCAATGAGGGATGATGGCGAGATAATTTCTCACCGTGCTCCAGCCGGGAACGGAGTGCTCGAAGCCTTCCGCATCGCGGTAGTAAAGAGCGGAGGAACGGCCGCCGTCGAGATTCAACGCACGATGAACGGGAAATGTGGTCAGGCCGGGCGTGGCGAGAATTTCCCCGAGCTCTGCGAGGCTGACGCCTTCCGCGAGGCCAAAGAACCAGCTCCGGTCTCCGTCGTTGGCGACGAAGGTGCGCGCGGCGTGTTTTTTACGGTCGAGTCCGTCCACCGGACTACCCGCATCGACGAGGCGCGGCCCGGCCTGAAGCAGGTGGTGGGCGTCACGCGTGGAGACTTCCGCGTTCCAGAGCAGACGCGGCTGAGAGGTAACAACAACAGCACCTGAGAGCAGCTTGTTCGACTGCCAGACGCCGGT
>JAWLBG010000025.1:0-89355 GCA_041395065.1 Prosthecobacter sp.
CGAGTTTCACCTGTGTGGTGACCATCGTGGCACCGGACTGCAGCGCGGTGTCGAGCAGAAGCTGGTCGAACTCACGCCGCGGGACGTTGTAGCTGTAGGTGGGCAGGATGCCTTGGACCGCCTGGAAGCTGAGCTTGAACTCGGTCTTGTCATCAATGGTGAACGTCACGCCCGGCTTGTGCATGCCAAAGGATTTCACCTGCTCCTCGATGCCCAGCTCGCGAAAGGCGGCCACCATGAGTGGAATGAGCGATTCGCCGACGACGAGTTCCGGCCGTTTCCCATCGTCGAGAATCACGACCGAGGCGCCGCGCTTCGCGAGCAGCGCGGCCGTGGTGGCGCCGGCGGGGCCGGCACCGATGATGGCGATGCGGGTGGGGCGTTCAGGCATGTGCGATCAAACAGGCATAGCAAGCGGACGCGTGCGGTCCAGCTTGCCGCTGGGCGTTTTCGGCAGGGCTTCGACGAAGACAAACTTCAACGGCACCTTGTAGCCGGAGAGCCGTGTCCGGCAGTGGCCCATGAGCTCGCCCATGCGCAGTGGTGTGGCGGGATCCGTCGGCACGATCTCCGCCGCAGGCACGCTGCCGAATCCGGGATGCGGCATGCCGGTGACGCGCGCTTCTTTGACGCCGGGATGCTCGGCGAGGCAGGCTTCGATCTCCTCAGGGAAGCACTTCATGCCGCCGACGTTGATGACGCTGTGCGTGCGGCCTTGCAGAAACACCGCGCCATCAGTGTCGATGAACGCCTGATCGCCGGTGCGGAACCAGCCGTCCTCAAGGATGCTTTCCTTCGGTGTCCACGGGCTGAGGTAGGCGTCCACCATGCCGGGTCCGCGCAGGAAAAGCTCGCCCACGGTGCCCTGCGTGACGGGCTGGCCGGCGGAGTCACGCAGTTGCAGTTCAAAGCCCGGCTGCGCCGAGCCGATGCTCGCAGTATTTTCCGGCCAGCGTGTGTTCAGCACCGGAAGGCCGCATTCGATGATGCCGAGCGCCTGACGCAGCGGAATTCCGAACGCTTTTTGAAAAGCCTGCGCGGTGACCTCCGGCAACGCTGCGGCGGTGGAGACCGCGAGCCGCAGCGAAGGAATCGGCGCGGCGTCGGGAACGGCGGCGAGCAGCGCGTGATGAAACGGCGCGGCATAGAGCACCGTGCCGCCATGCTTTTTCAATCCGGCATACACATCCGCGCCGAGGTGCGACTCGATGAGCACCGTGGTGGCGCCATGCAGGAGGTAGAGAATGATGGAAACGGCGAAGTGATGCGCCATCGGCAGCATCCAGACGACGCGGTCACCGGGCCCGATCTGCAATCCGGCGTTTGCGGTGGTGACGCGGTCGAAGAGCGTCTGATGCGAGAGCACCACACCCTTGCGTTTGCCAGTAGTGCCGGAGCTGAAACGGATGAGCGCGGGATTCAGCGCGGCGAGCGGCGCTTCGTCAAATTGCGGGGGAGTGTGCGCGGGCAGTTGCGTGTGCAGTCGTGCCTGCATGTCATCGAGCATGAGATCACGCGTTTCGCCTGCGGGATGCGACCATGAGTTGCCACCGGCGGTGAGCACGGCGTGCAATGCGGTCGTGGCTAGCAACTGCTCGCGTTCTGGCCCGGAGAGTTCCGGTGCGACCGGCACCAGCACCGCACCGGCACGCAGCAGACCGAGCGACCAGACGATGTGCGCGAGGCCGTTCGGACAGTAAAAACCGATGCGCCGCCCGTGCCAGCCGTCGAGCTGCGCGGCGGCCTGATCACACCACGCCTGCAACTGGCCGAAACTCACCTCGCGATCGTTTTCCACGAGCGCGACGGCGGCGGGATCGGTGCGTTGGAAAATCTCGGTGACGATGTTCATGCGGATTTCAGTGCGGAGGGTGCGCCTAGGTCTTCAAGCCAGCGCTCCCATAGGACCGTGCGTTCGCGATCATTGATGACATGGCCACGCCAGCAGGCGGCCAGCACGATGCGTCCATGCTTTTCATTCACAAACAGGCCGGTGCCCGGCGGCGAGGTGAAACCCGGGATGTGGTAGGCCGTGCGCACGCGTGCGCCGAGAAACTCAACGAGACCGGGCGCGAACTCGCCGGTGTCCGAGTGGAAGAAGCTGTTGAACAGGCCCTGCATGCGCCATTTGACGAACTTCATGTACAATCCGGGCGGGGCAGGGCGCATGAGGTTCATCAGTTCATCGAAGGCCTTGTCGAGTCCGTCCTTCAAGTAGCGTTGATGCTGCGACGCAACGCTGGCGACCGCGCCTTCCAGCGTGCGCAGTTCTTCGCGCAGGCACTGGCTGAAGAACATGCGCAGGTGGTTTTGGAAAATGGGACCCGAGGCTCCCGGGCGCCGCGTCTGCACCGGCACGCTGCACAGCAGGCTGTCCGGCACGCCGCCGCGCTGCACGAACACCGCCTGATGCGCACGCATGGCGCAGGCAAGCTGGAAGGGCAGGTTCACCAGTTCGGAAAACGAACGCGAGCGTGCCTTCACCGCGGCGGTCTGCGCATCGTCGAGCACGCGCACCTCGTAGCGGATGGGGCCGCTCTTTTCATCCTTGCGCGGAGCGAGCGAGTCAAAGCGGTGCTTCGTGATCTCGTCGAAGCGTGCGGTCATCGGCATGGTGGCCATCCATTTCTGACCATAGTGCCGCGGATCGGGCGGTGGCGGCGGATCGAGTGCGGTGATCGCGGTGGCACCGGAATTGCCGAGGTCGTTGAGCGCCTGGAGAAACAGCTCCGCGCCTTTGCCATCGACGACGAAGTGGCTCCAGCTCAGCATGAGCGTGGCGCTGCCGTCGCGTCGTTCGACGACGGCGACGCGCATCTTCACCCAGCGCGCGTCATCGCGGCAGGGGATGGGTGTGTTGATAAGACGCTCGATTTCGCGGTCGGCGTTGTCGCATGACGATGCTCCATCGAGCACGCCGGCCGCACCTTTTTCGACACGCAGCACGAGATCCGGTGGCAGGATTTCATCGCCGGGAACCCAGCGCGGCAGTCCGATGCGCCAGCGCCGTTCGATGCGGGCTGAGAGAAGGGGGTAACGCGCTGCTGCGAGCTCGATGCCACGTCGCAGGGCGGCGACGTCCGGCACGGACTCCAGTTCCACCAGCGAATGCGCCACATGCCCGCCCTCGCCCTTCGCGCGCATCATCGCATCGAAGGAGAGGACGAAGTAGTCGCAGTTCTTCAGGTCGAGCGTGGTGAAGTTCTGCACCGGCGCGTCTTCGATGACCGAAGGCGCTTTTTCCGCCATTGTCTCGGGTGAGGAAGCGGCGGGCGCCTGCGATGATGCATCGGCGATTTCGCAGCCTGTTTTCGCCGCCACCAGCAGCGCCACGTCGTGCACGGTGCGGAAGTTTTCACGTGTCACCGCCTCCACCGGGATCGCCGTGCCGAACTCTTCTTCGAGCATGAGCAGCAGCTGCATGATGGCCATCGAATCGAGGCCGGAGTCGAAAAGATTCGTGCTGTCCTGGAAGCCGGCACCGGTGGCGAGCAGGTCTTCGCAGATGATGCGGCGTGTGCGGGTGAGGATGTCAGAAAATGCGGGGGGCATCGGCGGGGGACTCGGGCTGCGGGGCGATCCGGAACCGGAGGACAGGACTACGCAGCGCGAATCCCGGACATGCGCCCAAGCACGAAGGATTCAAGGCCAATTTTCCGCAGGATGAATCCTGAATTGCAGAGCTTAAGGGGACTGCGGCGCGTTGTCCTGTGGACACGCGTATTCTTGTGGCAGCCAATCCGGGAATTAAAACAGCGGAGGACCAAAGAGCAGGCTTTTGATGTCCTGATCGTTGTCACGCCGATCCCGTGGCGGTGGGCCGCCAGTCCTGCCGGGACCGCCACGGCGTTCAGGGTCTTCTGGAGTGTTTCCCAGTACGATGTCCCAGGTGCCGACGAGTTCCTGACTGTCCCGGCTCATGGGCGTAAACTCGCGGATCACGGAAAGGCGCTGCGCCTCGGTGCCCATGCCGCGCAGGATGCCGTCGCGGTCGTTCTGCGGCACGCCGGCGACGAAGAGCTGCGTGGTGAGCATGCGCTTGTCGCCCTTGTTCACGGCGATGTGCCAGTGGATCGTGCGACCGGTGTAGAGTCCGGGTTTGATGGTGCGGAAGCGGTACTCGCCCTTCGAGTTTGTTTCGATTTTTCCGTAGCCCTGGAACTGCGGATCGCGTTCCCTGCCGCGCTGCTCGCCCTTGCTGTGGATGTAGCAGCCGTTCACGTCCGCCTGCCAGAGTTCGACGACATGGCCGGCGAGCGGCTTGCCGTCGGCGTTCAGCAGGCGACCGCCGAATTCCGTCACGATCCCGCCCGCCGGTGCCTTGCCACCGACGATCTGCGTGAGGTCGTTGTCCTGATCGAGCGGCAGATGATCGGGGTAATACGGTCCTTCCGTCGCGCGAGGGGTGAGCGTCAGGGCCTCGGCATAAACGTCATTCGTGATGATGCCGCCGGTGGTGAGGAGCAGGCTGCGCAGCAGGGCGCGACGGCTCAGGGGGATGTGGAAAGGATGGGGCGTGCGGTTCATGGCGTGGATGCCGTACCAACCCTCCCTGCCCGTTTTCGTTTCATGATGAATGACAGAAACATCCCGCAGACTGCACAAGCCCCCGGCGGCTGAGACCCACCGAATTTGTCACGGTGTTGCTTCCTTGAAGATCTCGGGATGATCGAGAACCAGCTTTCGAAGTCGTTCGGCGTCTTCGGCCGGGCATTCGCCATTCCATGTCGCCTTCTCGATCACGCCGCGTCCACCGATGGTGCCTGCGATGACGAGCGCGGCGAGGTAGCTGCCTGCGATGGCGGGATGACTGCCGTTTTCGGCGTGCAGTTTCAGTCCGGGATATCGCTTCAGCGACTGCTGCCAGAAATCACCCACCGGGCTGATGAGAATTTGCGCGCCGAGGCTTTGCTGGCGGGCGGCCGTTACCGCGTTCACATTAGCGGCGCGAATGTTGTCCATGGCGTGGGATGCCGAGGTGCCGGTGAAAAGGGCGTCCTTGGAATTCTTTCCCCACAAATCCTGATGACGCGCCCAGACCTGGAAATCGACCACCAGCATGCCGGGATTGATCCCGCGCGCCGACGCGACGAGGCCGGCGAGTCCGCCGTTCATGATGCGCCGAGCATCGTCTTTTGACGCCGCTGCGGCGGAAAGCAGGCTTTGCTCCTGCGCCACGATGACATCCCACGGCTGGCCGTCGTCCGCACCCTGGCGCAGCAGCCCGAGGCCCGCCTGATCCACCGAATGCTGTTCCAGTCGATAGCCCGGCTGCAGGTAGCTGCCGATGTGCGGCGCGAGCAGCCCGGACGACAACAGCAGCTCTCCCACCATGGCCGGAAGTCCGTTCAACGCGGTGTAGCTGGTGCCAAAGAACAGGATGCGGACATGCGGTGCGCTCTCCTGTCCCAAAGAGGAACCACAGCACGCCGCCATAGCCGCAAGCATCGCCCTGCGTCTGGACCAGTGATTGGGTAGATGTTCTGTCATGAAAGCGTCCATCATTTCAGCGAAGCATCGGCCTCGCCATCGCTTTGACGATACAAACTTGTCGGAATCAACATCTGCGGCGGTAGTTCCTCACCTTTCGAGTGACGAATGAATGCTCGCACCACTTCGACTCCCATCTTCTCAGGAAACTGGATCGGGTCGGCGTAGATCTTGCCATCCTTGATCGCCTGCTTGCCCTCCGGTTGGCCGTCGAAGCCGATGATGACGACCTTGTCGGCTTTGCCCGCCTTTTCGAGCGCACCGCGTGCGCCGAGCGCGGAAGGATCGTTGATGGCAAAGATGCCGACGAGATCGGGATTCGCCTGCAGCATGTCCTCGGCTGACTTGTAGCCTTTGTCCTTCGCGCCACCACCGTCGAGCTCGCTCACGATCTCGATCTTCTGCGCCGCGGAAGAGTTGTGCGCGTCGATCACCTCCTTGAAGCCCTTCACGCGCAGGATGCAGGACTCGACCGCCTTCAAATCGAGCACGCCGATCTTCCCACCCTGACCTTTCAATGCCTCGATCATCGCCTTTCCTGCCTCCTTACCACCGCCGAAGTTGTCCGTGGCGACCTGCGTCACGATTTTCACCCCCGGTTCGTTGCACGGCACATCGACCGTGAACACCGGAATGCCCGCCGCGTTCGCCTCCTGGATCACCGGAACAATGCCTTTCGAATCAGCCGGGCTCAGGATGATGGCGACGGCCTTCTTCACGATGAAGTCTTTCACCTGGTTGCTCTGCCGTGCCACGTCGTTGTCCGCGCTCACCACCAATGTCTCATATCCACTCTTCGTCGCTTCCGCGGTGATGTTGTCACCGATGACTTTGAAAAACGGATTCTGCAAGGTCAGCAGTGACACACCGATCATCCCTTTCGATTCGCCAGACGGAGTGTCCGATGTTTTGCCGCAGGCGGCGATCAAGGCAGTGCTGAGAAGAAGGAAACGGCGCAATTTCATCTTGGACATGCTAGCACAGGGGCAACCCGGGGAGGCAAGACTCAATTGGAGTAGCGCAGAAACTCGCGGCGACGCATCTCAAACTGACTCGTTTCGCCATTCCAAGCATCCAAGATCTTTTTCCACGATGTTCCCTCGCGAATGGGTTTGATGCTGGACTTGTGGTTGAGCAGCGTGTTCATCTTTTCGAGGTCGAAGGATTTCGGATAGAGCCGCTGAAGTGCGCAGACAATCGCGATGCCGGTTTCAACGGGTTTCAAAGCATTGCGGTCGGTGATCGCGATCCGCACGCCGCCGCAGGTTTCGTTTTTGAATATGCTTGTCGTTGGCGTGAAGCGGATGGGCGTGAACTGCACACCTGGGAGGCCGAGCTTGTTGAGCTCGTAGGACAGGCGCAGGTCGTTCACATACGGTGCGCCGAGCACTTCAAACGGCGTGTCAGTGCCGCGGCCGACGCTGACACTGAATTCGAGCAGGCCGATGCCGGGATAGAGCAGCGCGGCATTCAAGCAGCGCATGTTGGGCGACGGATTGATCCACGGCAGGCCGGTTTGATCGAAAAGCATGCCGCGCTGCCAGCCTTCGACAGGAATGACCTTCAAATCGCAGTTCATCTGGCGCTCGGCATTCATCATCGCGGCGAGTTCACCGGCGGTCATGCCGTGACGCAGCGGGATCTTGTGTGTGGCGGTCGGCTTCTCCTCATCGACGACCGTGGGGCCTTCCACGGCGATGCCACCGATGGGATTGACGCGATCAAGCACGAAGAATGGCTTCTTTGCCTTCGCCGCGGCTTCCATGCAGACGCGCATCGTGCCGATGTAGGTGTAAAAGCGGCACCCGATGTCCTGGATGTCGAACACGAGCGCATCGAGATCGGCAAGCTGCTCCGGTGAAGGCGCGCGACGCTCGCCGTAGAGGCTGAAGATGGGCAGGCCGGTCCTTTTGTCCTTCGAATCGCCGATCTTCTCCTGATCGAGTTCACCGCGAATGCCGTGTTCGGGGCTGAAGAGTTTTTCCAACTTCACCTCCGGCGCTTCCGCCAGCAGATCAATGGTGCTGCGACGTTGCGCGTCGATGCCGGTCTGGTTCGTGATCAAGCCGACACGCAATCCCTTCAAATCGGCAAACTTGCGCCGCACGAGCACGTCGATGCCATTGAGTACGGTCGGCACTTCTTTTTCGTCACGCGGCCAGGGCGGGCCGCCGGAGACGAACTTCATGCCTCGGGCCGCCGCAGTGCCGATTTCCTCATAGAGATCGCGGACGCTTCCCTTGCCGTTCGGATGCAAACGCGAGCTCATGAAGATGACGAAGGTCTTCGAATGCGGCTCAATCCACAAACTCGTGCCCGTGAAGCCTGTGTGGCCGAAGGAGCCGAGCGGAAACGCCTCACCACGCGGCCTGCTGAATGCCGAATCAATGTCCCAGCCGAGGCCGCGGCGTTCAAACACCGTCGCAATCGTCTGCGGTGTGGTCATGAGCTTCACGGTGTCGGGTTTGAGCACGCCCGCGCCGTTGTTGAGGATCATGCGCACGTATTTTGCGAGATCGCCCGCGGTCGTGAACAAGCCTGCGTGTCCGGTGACGCCGCCCATCTTGCGCGAGGTCGGATCATGCACCACACCGCGCAACATGACGCCGTTTTCGTCTTTCTCCGTCGGTGCGATGCGCGGTTTCCAATCGTCGGGCGGCAGGAAACGTGTCGAATCCATCTTCAGCGGTTCGAAGACGTGTTTCGCGGCGAATTGATCGACTTTCTCGCCGCTGACACGCCGCACGACTTCGCCGAGCAGGATGAAGTTGATGTCCGAATAACGGAAGAAACGATCCGGTGGACCATCTGGCTCCAGTTCGATGGCGCGCTTGATGCCGGTGTCGTAACCGCTCCACGCCGGATCCCTCGGAATGCCGGGCCTCAAACCCGACGTGTGTGTCAGTAGATGCCGGATCGTGATGCCGGGTCGCATCTCGGGAAGATAGCGCCGCGCCTCTGCCTGCAGTTCGATCTTGCCCTGTTCCATGAGGATCAGAACGCTGGGCAGCGTGGCCACGACCTTCGTGAGCGATGCGGCATCGAAGATCGTATCCTCCGTCATCGCTTCCTTGGCGGGCACGAGCGCACGCTGGCCTTCCACCATGGTCATCATGCGTTCGCCGCTCTCGATCCAGACCATGGCGCCTTCTGGATTGTGTTTGGCGACGGCTTTGCGAACAGCTGACCGGACGGCATCGAAGTCTTCGGCGAAGCCGAGGGTGACGAGGCTGAGGAAGAACAGGACGCGCAGCATGAGGCGGTTATTTTTTCGTGACGCAGCGGATGATCACCGCAGCGATGGTGGCTCCGACCAGATTGGAAACGAGATCCCAGCCCGTGTTTTCATACCCGCCGACATTGGTGTTCGGAATGGTGAGCACCGCGATGAACTCGATGACCTCGTTCAAGGCGCCGAAGCCCATGCCGCCCGCGGCGCACAGCGTGAGCATGCCAAAGGTCGGCCGCACCGCGCCGCCATCAGGCTGGCGCAGCGCATTGCGCAGAATGTGCCAGCACAGCCAGGTGGTGATGCCGAAACCGTAGGCGTGGACGATTTGATCGTACTTCAAGTGCTCCGGAATCAGCCACCAGCTGTAAAGCACCGCCTGGTCGCCATTGTAAGGCCAGCCTGCCGGCAGCGGGCACAAGCCGCCGGCCATGTGCAGCAAGCCCCAGACGGAAAAGGCCCACAGCAGCCCGGTCGTGAGCTTCACCCGGCTGTGGACGATGCTCATCACCACGATGAGCACGACCATGACCACGATGTAGAAGATGAACTCGCGGTTCCCCCGGGCCAACGAAAGCGCCACCGCCGCGATGAGATACGCAAAGTTGAAAATGAAGACCGGCAGCAGCCTGGGCGGTGAAGCGCTCATCCCCGCATGATGCCGCACGCGCCCGCACGCTGGCAAGCGGTTCTTGGATCGCACACTTGCTGATGCGCAGCAGCCTACGAAGCGCCTTAGTCAGAGTTGAGCATACGAACGAGTTCCTTGAAATGCTCGGTTACCGGCGGTTCCCGAAAGACCAGGTGCCGGTAAATTTCCGACGAATGCCAGATGCTTGAGGCGGCAGCAGAACCTTTGCCGCTACCATCCCCCCAGCCACCCCACGAACTTGCGAGAATGTGCGACAAATATGCTGTGAGAGCTTTTTCCTCCGGATGCTCGCCATATAGCCGGAACAATGAATCCACCATCCCGCAAAACCGGTTTCGCTCGTCCTGCGGCGTGTGATCCATCAAGACAACATTGATGTAAATGCCCAAAGGGTGCACGGGAGTGATGCGCCCTAGTTCATCTGTTTGAAATGGCTTTGAATCGAGGAAAGCAGTGAACCTCTCCCTCAAACATTGAAGCATCTTGGGTGTGGTGTTTCCAAGTGACAGTTCATCCACTGGGAAATAATGGGAAAGAGCTTCCCGGAACTCCTTCGCTGTCGCCGTGGATACTTTTGGAAACAGTTCAAGATCTCTCTTCAAGGTTTCAGATGGTAAACGAGTCGATTTAAATCGCGCAAGGTCCAACGCGGACCCCGGCTCCGCTATGATCGCCAGTTCATCAGGCTGACCTGTATTGATAAGATCTTGTTTTTGTCCGGTTTTCTCAGTTTGAACAGGCGTGTTTGGCGAAGCGTCCACGCTGGCATTTTGATCAGGTTTGAGCAAAAGGAAGACAACAGCCGCCAAGCCGGACAAGCCAAGCGCAAGAATCAAAGAAGTTCGAGTTTTCATGGCGTTGTGGGAGGTGGGGCAGAATTGGGAGCCGCGTTGAGCAAGAAGACCGGCAGCGACCGGGGAGGAAAAGCGCTCATGCACGGATGGTGCCGCACCCGCCCACACGCCGGCAGAACTTCTTCGGCAGCGGTTCCGCTTGTCAGGCGATGCAGCCGAGCAGTTCGCACGTTGAACTGACATTCCGTAGAAGCATCATTCTTTGTTCATCACTTCGATGCGCACAATCAAGTTTGGGGATGTTGGAGGGGCACCGTTCATCAAATAGCGGTAGATCTCCGAAGAGTGCCATATACGAGATACGTCATCCACGCTCTTTCCTTCCGCTCCAGCCCAGCCCGTCCAAGAATCGGCGAAGATCTGTCCCAAGAACACCACAAACATATGCTCATTCGTTTCCCTTGCATAGCCCTGCATGAGAGCCTCGACCAGCTTGCAAAAGATTTCCCGCTCACTTAGGGGGCAGTCGGACCGAAGCATCTGCATTATGTAAAAGCCTAGCAAACCATTAGGTGGCAGCTTCTCTCTCGTGTCATTCGGCTCCACCAGCGTTCCGGTCAGGGACTTTACGCGGCGCAGTTCTTCCATGACAGCTTCTGAAACATCTCCTCTGATCAAAGCATCCAGCGGGAAGTGTCGTTGCAGACTCTCTCGAAGCTCCTGAGGTGAAGCTCGATTTGGATGGAGCATCGTCGCAAGATCGCGCTGACGACCAGTCTGCCCTCCGCCCTCATCCGACGAAGCGGACGTGAGCGCATATAAACAAGAGATCATCAGCACACTGACGAGAGGCCATGTGTGACATCTTCTGTCCAAACCCCCAGATCTGTTGCGCTTCCAAGTTTTCATGTCGTTGTCAGCCATCAGTCTTGGCTCCTCGTCTTTAACTGACGATACTCGAGGATCAAAAGCATGACTTGGGAGATGGCCAGAAAGGCGGGAAGCAATGGGTTATGCCATTTTACCACCACCAGCCCACTGGCAATCACTATCAAGATTAGCCGTAGCTTGAAGTGCTTGATGCTGGCAATGGAGACCTGGCCTTGTGTTGGGTGACTCACGACGACTGATTATGCCGCACGCGCCCGCAGGCTGGCAAGAGCTTCCTCGGCGCGGTTGACGGGAAACGCAGCTGCGTCATCCTGCGGCGTGTACATCCGCCCTCCACGTCCCGCATGCCGAAGCTGAATCTCGTTGACCTCGGCTGGAATGACTTTTTCGCGAAGCATTTCGAGCCTCATCGTGAGCAGGGCTGGAAACCGGCGCGGTTGATCCGTGACAACAAGATCAGCTATGGCGCCCTGCTTGAGGACGGCGCGGATGGGTTCGATGAACTCGAGGTGATCCTGAGCGGGAAGGTCTGGAATGACGCCGAGACGGACGCCGAACTGCCCGCCGTGGGCGACTGGGTTGCGCTGGACTTGGGCGGCGAGAATGTGATTCGCGTGCGCCTGCCGCGGCAGACCTGCTTTTCCCGCAAGGCGGCCGGTCAGAGCGCCGAGGAACAGGTCATCGCGGCGAATGTGAACACGGTGATTGTCGTGACGGACGCCGGACCGGATTTTAGTCCGCGGCGGATGGAGCGCTACTTCACTCTGATTTCCCGCAGCGGCGCCAAAGCCGTGGTGTTGATCAACAAGGCCGACCTTTACCCCGCCTCGCAGAACGAAGAGGCAGCGCAGGCGATCCGCGCGCTGAATGCGGAGGCGGAGGTTCACATCACCAGCGTGAAGAAGCGCAGGGGACTCAAAGTGCTGAAGGAGCATCTCAAGTGTGGGCAGACCGTGGCCATCATCGGCTCCAGCGGCGTGGGAAAATCCGCACTCGTGAACCTGTTACTGGGCGAGGACTGGCAATGGGTAGACGAGGTCAACGAGGTGACCGGCAAGGGGCGCCACACCACGACGGCGCGAGAATTGCTCGTGCTCGACAAGGGCGGCATCCTCATCGACAACCCCGGCATCAAGGAAGTGCAGATGTGGACGGACGAAACCACGCTGCGGGAACGATTCGCCGACATCGATGACATCGCCCTGCGCTGCCGATTTCAAAACTGCAAGCATGGCAGGGACGCCGGCTGCGCCATCCGCGCCGCCGTGGAGGCCGGTCAGCTCGACGTCGGACGCTACGAAGGCTACCTGAAACTGGAGGACGAGATCGCCAGGCTGCGCAAGCAGCGCAAGAAACGGCAGATGACCGTCGAGCGCCGCAACAAGCGCGACCACAAGATCAAGGCACGCAATCGCGTGGATCGCGAGGACATCGAGCGCGACCTCAAGCCGCGGGCCTGAAGCTCAGTCCTTCGTCACGCTGACGGGCGTGCCGCTTTGCACCCACTCGTAAAAGAACTTCGCCGGATTGCCGTCCGTAAGGGGCACGCGGATGCGTCCGTTCTCGTCCGGTGCGGACACCTCCGCGCCCGCCTCTGCGAGCAGATTTGTGTCGACCAGCTCGGTGCCATCCGTCAGCCGGCGCAGCGAACCGGATCGCAGCGGCGTTTCGTTGATTTGAAAAACCAGCCCCATGTCGTCGCGGCGTACCGGCCACTTCAGTTCGTCCAGCGCTTCGTCCACAGGCAGAAACACTTTCCCCTGTTCTGCGGCAAACGTGATGCCCTCGATCGGGCCCGCCATCGCGGTCAGCGCGGCGAACAGGGATAGCAGGCAGCAGGAGAACAGACGCATGGTGTGAAAGTTAACGCGAGTCGACCCGGACATTTTCCAACATCGGGATTCAGGCCGGCATGGCGCGGTGCTCCGGCCTGCGCTAGCATGTTTGCTCATGCCTCCCCCCGCCACCCGCACCGGACTCGCCCGCGCCATGTCGAAGCTCGGTTTTTGTTCGCGCAGCAAGGCGACGGAACTGATCCGCATGGGCAAGGTCACGGTGAACCGCAGCGTGCGGAAGAATCCGGAATTTCCCGTGATCCTCGGCCAGGACATCATCATCATGGACGATGTCAGCATCAATCAGGCGAAGCATGTATATGTGATGCTGAACAAGCCGCGCGGCCTCGTCACCAGCGCATCGGACGAGCTGGGGCGGGAGACCGTGTTTGAGTGTTTCAAAGGTGCCAAGCTTCCGCATCTCTCCCCGGTGGGTCGCCTCGACAAGGCGAGCGAGGGACTGCTGCTCTTCACCAATGACAACGCCTGGGCGGACGTGATCACCAATCCCGCCACGCATCTCGACAAAACCTACCATGTGCAGATCGGCGGTGGCGTGGATGAGGATCGCCTCGCGCAGATCCGGCGCGGCGTCGATGATGAAAGCGAACACCTCGCGGCCAAGCAGGTGAAGATCCTCCGCACAGGCGAGAAGAACACCTGGCTGGAATTCATCCTCGACGAAGGCCGCAACCGCCACATCCGCCGCCTGCTGGAAGCCTTTGACATCGAAGTTCTGCGCCTCGTGCGCGTGAAGATCGGCAGCCTTGAACTCGGGAATCTATCCAAGGGCATGTGGCGCGAACTGACAAAGAACGAGGTCGCGAAGTTGCGGCAACCCGCCCGTGGCGCTTGATCAAAACCTCCCGTCCCGCGACTCGAAATGCGTCGGCTTGCCGAGGGACTCGCCGCCGCGCGAAACCCATGCGGCGACCCATTCCATCAACTCCTCATCACGAATGAACGGGATGCCGAGCTCGACGAAGCTGCGGTAAGGATTGCTAAGCAACGCGTCAGGCGCCTCCCTGCCTTCAATCTGCACGGGCTTGCCGAAGAGCTCGCCAAATCGTTTCGCCACCTCGCGCACGGCGAGGGTGGTAGTGCCGGTGAGGTTGACGGTCCACGCGGGGCTTTGCGCCTTGCCCAGGCTGAGGAGGGAAAGCGCGTTCGCATCGCCCTGCCAGATGGTGTTGAAATATCCCATGCGCACATCGACCGGTTGGCCGTTCCAGACCTTCTGGGCGATGTCCACCAGCACGCCGTAGCGCAGGTCGCAGGCGTAGTTCAGACGGATGATGGACACCGGCGTGCCGCGCGTGAGGCTGAAATGCTGGATGATGCGCTCGCGACCGACACAGCTCATCGCGTACTCACCGGCGGGATTCAGCGTGTCCTCCTCGCTGCTGCCTCCGCGTTCCACCGGCACGAGACCATAGACGTTTCCCGTCGAAAAGGCGGCGATGCGGCTGCGGTGGAAGCGCTCGCACACGACGCCGGGAAGGAAGGTGTTCATCGCCCACGTCATCGGCTCCTGGCCTGTGGAGCCAAACTTCATGCCCGCCATGTAGATCACGTTCGGCGCGTGCGGCAGGTAGGCCACGGCGTTCGCCGCGAGCAGATCGACGGCGATGGTTTCAATGCCATGCTGCTGAAACTCCGCCTCCGATCCCGACGCGCTGAAGCGCGAAACGGCGATGACGCGCCGCTTCGTCCCCGCCTCGTCGCTGGCGCGTTTTGCCATGCGGGAAAGCGAGGGCCCCATCTTTCCCGCGGCACCGAGGACGATGATGTCGCCGGGCATGGAGCGCATCATTTCGATCACTGCCGGGGTGGGGCGGCTGAGACGCTCTTCGAGTTCTTCCTGGCTGGTCGGCGGCATGGCGGGAGTAAGGCAAAGAATACGCTCATGAAAAGCCCCGTTTCAATGTGGCTGCCTCGCATCCTGCCAAGACTGGATCATCGAACCAGCCCGCTTGAGTTGAACCGTTGGCGCCACAGCCCCTTGAAACATGCGCCTGAAGAAGTCGGAACTCACTGCGCCTGAACCCTGAAGAAGGCGGCGTTGTCAGGTACGGTGAAAAGGATCTGAATGCGGCCCTGCCCATCAATACTCGTTTGAGGCGCCGTAATTGGGAAAGGATCGAAGCGAATGGCATCCAACGATTTCTGCACTCCCAGTGTGAGCGTGAAATCACCGTTGATGTCACGCGTAAGAAGCGGCACCCCGACATTCAGGGCTTGCACCTGATTGGTTGTGTAGAGTCCCGCTCCATTTGCATTCGAGTAGTACGCCTCGACCAAAGCGGGTTGCGCCACTTGCCAGTCAAAGCCAAGCGCGGACATCTTTAACTCCGACGGATCGTTCAAGCCGTCGTTGTCGGTGTCTTCAGCGTACGAGAGCGCCACCCCGGTGAGAACGATGTCGAATGGGTTTGCCGTGGTGTCATTGCTGGCGATGTGGACAACACAGGTTTTTGAGCCGCTCGTGGACGGTGTGAAGCTCGCCACCAATGTCGTGCTTCCATCCGGCGCGACTGGAGCCATCGGGCTGGTGGTGATGACGAAATCCGCTGCATTGGCGCCGTCCTTCGTCACTTCCAAGCCGGTCAGATTCGCCTGGCCGACGTTCTTGACAATGAACGTCATACTCGCCGGTTCACCGAGAACGATGGTGCCAAAATTTTTCGTACCGCCATTGGCGACGACGATGTCCGCAGGCTGCTCGACGACGATTTTCGGGAAGTTGAAGTTGGCCACCTGCTCGACGATGCCCGATGAGCTGTTGAGATATCCGCCGGATTCAAATCCACGAGCGCGAAGCTGGCCGCTGTCGGGTAAGCTCAGCCCGGTGAGCTGCCAGTCTGACGTTGTGCCCACGCGGGTTCCCGCACCCAGCATCGACCAGTTTGCTCCGCCATCGGAACTCAATTCGAATGTGACGCTCGACACTTCCGACAGGGCGCCTCCTCGCTGCCAGAGAATCTGACCGGGGTCTGTTGCCGTCAGCAATTGCGTAACGGTACCACTTTCGAGGCGAGCAAAGTAGTTCCGCGTCGTCGCGGTAACCGCGCCGTTCGGCTGCAGCGTGGTGAAATCACCCCCAAAGAGAATCTTTCCATCCGACTGAATAGCGACGCTGCGCCCTACCGCGCTGGCAGACGGGTCGAAATCCGGGTCCAGTGTCCCGTCAGAATAGAGCCGCGCAATCCGGTTCCGCACTGTCGTCGCTCCCGCTCCGTTCGGGCTCAGTCCTGAAAAAAGCCCTCCGAGCAGGATGCTTCCGTCCGTCTGGACCACGGTGCTGTAAACCCAGCTGTTGGCGTTCGGGTCAAAGTCTGTGTCGAGCGTGCCGTTTGAATCGACCCGGGCGATTCGATTGCGAGTCGTTGGCGAAGCTGCTCCATTCGGTTGCAGGGTCGTGAACTGTCCGCCGACCAGAACCTTCCCGTCCGGCTGGACCGCGACGCAAAACACCCAGTCGTTGGTGGTCGGATCAAAAACCGGATCGAGCGAACCATCAGCTCGAATTCGCGCGATGAAGTTGCGTGCCGTGGGTGTTGCCGCTCCGTTGGGCTGCAATGTCGTAAAGCGCCCCCCGAGAACAATGTCACCGTCCGGCTGCAAGGCTGCGCTGAAGACAAGGGCGTCAGCATTGGGATCGAATGTACTGTCGAGTGTGCCATCTGCATTCACTCGTGCGATGCGGTTGCGCGTGGTTGGCGAGGGTGCGCCGTTCGGTTGCAGCGTGGTGAAGGAGCCTGCGAGGACGATTCGGGCGTCTGGTTGCAGGATCACGGCGCGGACTTCGCCGTTGGCGTTGGGATCAAACCCCGCGTCGAGCGTGCCATCCGCATTCAACCGCGCGACTCGATTGCGTGGAGTGGCGGAGGCCGCACCGTTGGGTTGGAGCGTGGAGAACAAGCCCCCAATGATTATTTTTCCGTCCGCCTGGAGAACGACACTGCGAATTTCGTGATCTGGATTCGGATCGAATCCGGCATCGAGCGTGCCGTTGGGTTCAAGCCTTGCGATGTTGTTGCGAGAGACTCCGAGTACGGAGCTGAAGCTGCCCGCGATGATGATTTTCCCGTCAGGTTGAACCACCGTCGTATAAACGGTGCTGCCGACGATGTTGGCATCCAAAGAATCGACATCCCCCGGCACGGCGCTTGCGAAGTTTGGCAGTAGCAGTCCAAGGCCAGCAGCAAGAAGTCTGGTTTTCATTTTTAAGATTGTAGCGGGTTCAGATTGTGATGCCAAGGCTTTTGCTCAGAGAGGGTGGGCGTCTAGCGCCTAAGGACTCGTCGCGGCAAATTGAGGCGCACGACTGACGTCGAAGCCGTCTTACTCGTTCGCCGGTGAGATTTGCTTCCGCACAAATTTCAGCACATGTCCGAGTCCTGCCTGCACCACGGGAAAGGTGTGACCACCAGGCGGGCGCGTCACTTGGTGAGGAATCCTCGCTTCCTTCAGTGCCTTCCAAAGAACAATGGACAATCAGGACTGAAAGATGGTTTGTCGCCTGCATGAGCAGACTTTCAAATTCTGAGCGGATCATCCCATGAGAAGACGCATGCTGCTGGTTCTCACCGTTTTGATGGTGGCTTTCGGCTGTGTGGGCTGCTCTCATTTTTCAGCGGACGGAGAAGTTGGCGGAGGCAAGACGCTCGAAGAAGCGCTCACGATGGCGGAGCACGCCTATGCATCCGGGCTTGCAACAACTTCGGATCAACAGGCCTATGCCGCCGCCACCGAGCAGGTGGTCGCCTGCTGGTTGGCGCTGAGCGATGAGAAAACTCGCGCCCGCAGCCTTGAGGCAGGCCGGGCCTATCGAGTGGAGGTATCGTGGCCCAAGAAGCTGCTCTTCGACGAATTGATCCCCGCGAGCACGATCAAAGGCGGGAAACTGAAAAGGCACATCATTCGCGAAGGCGTGGGGGTGCCGTTCCTGGCTCATTGGCGGCCGACTGCGGAGCGCATGGCTGCGGAACCTTTCCTGCGGGCGGGCGGCTACAACGCACTTGTGACCGCAACCCTGGAGTTTCGCCGCAGTGGCCAGGGAATTCGCGTGGCTGAACTCGCGTTTCATGATCCATGCGTTTCTGAGACCGTCCACTTCGCCGGGAAGGTCAGACCTCTCGCCGCGGACTTCTCGGCGATCGGCGAGTATCTTTTGTCCAGAAAGGAGCTTCAGATGTCAGGTCTGGGGGCCTTGATGCATCCCGCGAAGAGTTTGGACAGACTTGGGCTCCTCGCCCTGGAACGTCCCGCGCCGGATCGCATCCCGGCGATCTTTGTTCATGGCCTCATGTCGCGTCCTGTCACCTGGCAGAACCTTCTCAACGAACTAAGCGACGATCCGGAAGTGCGGAGCAAGTATCAGATCTATCTTTTCCGCTACCCCTCCGGCGTGCCGGTCATCTACAGTGCGGCGGAGCTTCGCAGCCAGTTGGCCTTGCTGCATTGTGAGCTTGCGAAGCGAGGCGGACACGTCCTCGGTCACCAGATGGTTCTCGTCGGTCACAGCATGGGTGGGCTCGTCAGCAAGTCGCAGGTCCAGGACAGCGGTGACCGTCTTTGGGTGAACATATTTGGCTCAACCCCTGACAATTTGGGGCTCTCCCGGGAGGAGCACGAGGCTCTGGATCGATTCCTCAACTTTGAGCCCAACCCGCATGTGAGCCGGGTCGTCTTCATCGCCACCCCGCACCGGGGCAGTGAGTTAGCCTCCGGCACGCTCGGCAAGTTGGGGCGCAAGCTCATCAACCTGCCTGAAAACGCCGTCAGCAGCGCGCTGGGCATCCTTCAGGTCGGCGGGCAGAACCCGGTCATGGACAAGATCATCACCCAGGGGGTGCCCACCAGCGTGGACAATCTCTCCCACGAATCACCTTATGTGCGGAACACCATGAGCCTGCCTCTTCGCCCCGGCCTGCGCATCCATTCCATCATCGGCAGCAAGGATGGTCTTCCGCCGGGCGACCCGCGCTGCACGGATGGTTTCGTCCCCTACACCAGCTCTCATCTGGATGGCGCGGAGTCCGAACTCATCATTCGCGTCGGTCACGGCGTGCACGATACGCCGGAAGCCGCGGCGGAAATCGCGCGGATCCTCCGGCTTCATCTGCGGAGCTTGTGAATTCGGAGACACATCATCCACGGACGTGTTGGGAACCGGACGGGCAAGAGGTCTGCAATTGAACACTGAGGTTCTCTCTATTGCACATCCTTGCTCAGTTCGAGGCGGACCACCACGGGCAGGTGCTGTGAAAACAATTCTTCACCGACTTCGGACGAATGTATTTTCCACTGTGGGGAAGCCAGAATTTGATCGATTCTCAACCACGGGGCGATCCTGCTGCTCAGGCCTTTGGAATTGCCGGGGAAGGTGCATCCGAAGCCGTGGCCGGCGGCGTGATGTGAGTCCTGCAGGACGCGGGTGAGTTCCTGATAGCCCCTGCCCAGCGGCGGCAGATTGAGATCGCCCACCAGCACCACGGGATCCTGCTCTTTGCCGATCCGATCCGCCAGTTTGGCGAGCCAGTCCGCCCGCGCCTTCCAGGGAGCCAAATACTCCTGATGCCGCGCATGCAGTCCCGTCCCCGGCACGAGGCCCACGATCCCATACAGGAAGGTGCCGCGTCGTGCATACCACGACAGAAGATCACGCGGCGTCGGAAGGTGCAGGTTGTAGATAACCACATGCCGGTCCTGCCAGTTCACGACGGAGCGAACGCCGACTTGGCGATCCTTCGATTCACCGGGCTGTCGGAAAAAGAGCGGCTCATTTTCCAGGACGGGCCACCGGCTCAGCAGCACGAATTCTCCGCTCGTGACTTGCGACGACAGGCCGGCCGTTTCCGGCAGGGCAGCCAGCCGGGTCATCCTCCGCCCGGCATCCTGCGCCGCCACGATGTCCGGCGGTCTCGTGGCCGCGAACTGGCCCAGCACCGTGTCCGATCCCTGACCGCGGTTGTAGGTCATCACGGTCAGGCAGTCCGGCCCGTTCTTCGCGTCGTTGCTGGAAGCGGATGCCAAACGGTAGTCGCCCAGCCATCCGATCATGGCAGGCAGCATCACCATCGACAGCAGCAGGGACCGCCAGCAGGCAAACACGATGCCGAGCGCGAAGGTTCCGAGAAACGGTGCGCCCACCAGCCACACCGGCAAATAGGCCAGAAAAACACACAGGAGATTGCTCTCCGCCCGGAACTTCACAAAACACGCCAGCAGGCAGACTATCACGGCCACCGCGCACGCGGTTCTGAACGCCCACGGTTGCAAAAACAACCACAAGGCCACGGCTCCCGCCTTGATCTGAGACCATAGGTGGGCCGAGTCCACCGGGTCGGAGTTCGCAGTCGAGCCGTCGCTTTGCATCAGGGCAGTCCTAAAGGGTAGGCGCCCGGCAAAGTCAATCGTGACGGTGACCCAGTCCCCATGGCGTGAAAACTCGTTTGCTTCGCGGCGTGCCTTGCCATCATGGTCATTCTCTCACGCCATGACTTCTGACATCGCTCCCGTCGCCTCCGCCCTCGGCATCTCGCCGGATCACCTCAGCTTCTACGGTCGCGACAAGGCGAAGGTCAGCCTCGATGCTTTGAAGACCGGCACGAAGAAGGGCAAGCTCATCCTCGTCTCCGCCATCACACCGACACCTGCAGGTGAAGGCAAGACGACGGTGTCCATCGGACTGTCGCAGGGCTTGAAGAAAATCGGCCAGAGCGTGGCGCTGGCGCTGCGCCAGCCCTCCATGGGACCGGTCTTTGGACGCAAAGGCGGTGCCACGGGCGGCGGCAAGAGCACGGTGCAGCCTGCGCAGTCGATCAACCTCCATTTCAACGGCGACTTCCACGCCATCACCAGCGCGAACAACCTGCTCTCCGCCGTCATCGACAACCAGCTCTTCAACGGCGAGTGCCGCCTGAAGCCCGAAGGCGTGTTGTGGAAGCGCGTGATGGACATGAATGACCGCGCGCTGCGCCAGTTGCGCACGAGCTTTGGCAAGCCCACCGAACGAGCCACGGGCTTCGACATCACCGCCGCATCCGAAATCATGGCGATCCTGTGCCTGAGCGAGTCGCTCGCCGATTTGCGCGCGCGGCTGGAGCGCATCGTCACCGGATTCACGCCGGAGGGCGAGCCGGTGTTCGCGAAGGAATTTCGCGTCACCGGCGCGCTGATGGCGCTGCTGCGCGACGCGCTGAGCCCGAACCTCGTGCAGAGCGTCGAAGGCGTGCCCGCCTTCCTGCATGGTGGGCCGTTTGCCAACATCGCGCACGGCTGCAACAGCGTGCTGGCCACGCGCATGGCACTGGCGCACGCTGACTTTGCGGTCACGGAGGCCGGATTCGCCTTCGACCTCGGCGGCGAGAAGTTCATGCACATCAAGTGCCGCCAGAGCGGCCTCGCGCCGGAGGCCATCGTCATCGTCGCCACCGTGCGCGCGCTGAAGATGCACGGCGGTGCCGCCTTGGATCAGCTCACGCAGACGGACACCGCCGCGTTGACCAAGGGCCTCGACAACCTCGCCGCCCATCTCGACAGTGCCGCGAAATTCCAGCGCCCGGTCGTTGTGGCGATCAACCAGTTCATCAACGACCATCCGGACGAGCTCGCCATTGTGCATGAGTTCTGCCAATCCCGCGGCGTGCCCTGCGCCACGGCGAACGTGTTCGGCGAAGGCGGCGAAGGCGCCGTGACGCTGGCCGAGACCGTGCTCGCCGCACTGCCGAAAGAATCCAAACCGCTGCCGATGCTTTATGATGCTGCTGAGCCGGTGGAAAAGAAGCTGCATGCCATCGTCACGCAAATCTATGGAGCCGACGGCGTCCAACTGACCGACGAGGCGAAGGCAAAGCTCGCGCTGTTCGCCCGCAGCGGCTTTGACAAGCTGCCGCTGTGCATGGCGAAGACACAGGACTCGCTATCCGACGACGCCAAGAAGCGCGGTCGTCCGAGCGGCTTCACCATCACCGTGCGCGACTTCGAAATCGCCAACGGTGCCGGTTTCCTCGTGGCGCTCACGGGCACGATGATGCGCATGCCCGCACTGCCGAAGGTGCCCGCCGCCGAGCGCATCCAGGTGAGCGAGGCCGGAGAGATCAGCGGCATTTAGCGAAGTCTTGCCGCAATGATGCGCAGGCTCTAGCATCCGCGGTTCATGATCCTGGCTCGCTTGCTCATCCTAGGCGCCCCGCCGCTCATCGCGGTGCTGGCGTGCTGGGCGGCTTTGGAGTCGAAGCGCAGCCACGAACGCCCGAAGGATGGCCTGGTCGTGATGCTGGCGGAGAAGGCGCCGGTTTTGAATCCGTTTCAGCCCGCGTCGGAGGCGGAGCGTCAGATCACCGAACTCGTGCATCAGCCGCTGTTGAGGATCGATGACCGGGGGCAGTTGCAACCGGCGCTGGCGGACGTGTGGCGCTGGTCCCAGCGCGTGACTTGCTGGTTTGCGGATGCCGGCACTGCCGTGCGTGCGCGGGAAAAGCTGCAGGCCGAGGTGGAGAATGGCAACCGCTGGGCCGAGTGGCACCTCATTTCCACTGGCACGGAAGAGAACGCGCTGCTGCTGACCTTCAGTGACGCGGTGGAGGCGGGAGTGCAAAACGCGCTGGATACCGTCGCGGACCTGAAGCCGCTGCCCGTCGCCTTCTGGCGCATGGAGCAGCGAGGGTCGCTGCGGGGCGAATGGAAACGCCGGGTGACTCCGAATCCGGTTTCCAAGCGCATTCGCCGAGTCTGGTTCGATGGCGATGGTGCCTGCGAGTTCATCCTGGCGGGCCCTTCCCAACGAGTGCTGGACGAGGTGCGTTTCGCGCTGGAGGACAAGGACGGCGCTCCGTCCGCGCTTCATCTGCTGGGCGAAGTGGCGGCGCTGGTGGAGCCTGTGCTCGACCTCGACATCCGCCCCGGGCAGTCGTGGCACGACGGCCAGCCGGTGACGGCGGAGGACGCCAAAGCCACTCTCGAGTATCTGCAAGCCACCGATTCACCGCTGCCCGTGCGCGACGTGCTGCGGCACGTCCAGTCCCTGGAGGTTCAAAACGGGGGATCGCGTCTGCGGGTGATCTTCCGCAGGCGTTACGGGCCCGCGCTGGCGCTGTTGGCAGACGTGCCGGTGCTTCCCGCCGCGTGGCTGCGCACCCATCCGGGAGGAAGGCCATCCGCTTTCACTCGGGACGTTCCGCCCGGGGCGGGCGGTCACCGCATCGCCTCGCTTGATTCGCGTTCCCTCATCCTTTTGCCGGTCGAGAGCGGCAGGGAGATGCCGCGTCTGCTGTTCAACTTCGCCGCGTCCCCACTGATGGCGCAAATCGGCATCAAGACCGGCACGGTAGATCTGGTCTGGCCCGCCCGCGTGGTCGACCGCACCCATCTGACACAGCTCCGCTTCACGCCGGCCCGTCAGAGACTCGTGGTGCTCTGGAACACCCGAAACCCCGTTCTGGGAAACCCGCGTCTGCGGGCCGCTCTGGCGCATGCCACGGACCTTGACGCGCTGATCCGCGCCACACCCGGACGTCTCGGCCGCGCGGATGCCAGTGTCTTTGCCCCGGGTTTGTGGTTCAGCTCCGGACAGCCGCGCCTGCCGCATGATCTCAAAGAAGCGCGCCGGATACTCGCCGAAGCTGGCTGGCCGCAGGATGTGAATGGCGTGGCGCGGTCGGCGGACCGTGAGCTTCGCTTCACCCTGCTGGCGCCGGGGCACGACGAGCTGCATGCGCGCACCGCCGAGATCCTGGCCGCGCAGTGGCGGGCCGTCGGCGCGGTGGTGAATGTCGAACTGGCGGCGAATGCGGAGATCCTCGCTGAAAAGCTGCATGACCGGCGTTTCGACGCCGTGCTGGTGGACCAGCGTTTCGAGGCTTCATGGGATCAAACGCCGTGGTGGCATTCGGGACAGGCCACTCCCGGTGGGACGAATTTTTGCGGCATCACGAATCCGCAGATCGACCTGCTGCTGGAAGCCCTTGCAGCGGAGCTTGATCCGCAGCGCGTGCCGGAGCGCGTGCGCGATCTTGAGGCGCAGCTCTTGCCGCTGCATCCGATGCTGACGCTCTTCACCACGCACGAGGAAGCGGCCGCCGTCCCCGGGCTGCCGGGAGACAACCCGCCTTCGGGATGGACTCTCCGTGCGCTGGCCACCCCTTCCAGAAACGAGCCGCCGCCTGCCATCCAACTCAAACTCCGTGTCCCCGAATGAACGGAGTCCCCACCCTCTCTCAACCACCGCGCCGGCTGGCCTTGAGGCTCATTGTCGGGTGCGTGCTGGCTTTGCTCGCGGTTCTGGCCCTGTCGCAGCGGGCTGTCGATGAATGGAATCCGGCCACCCTTGAGTCGGTGCTCTTTTGGAAGCGCTGCGGATCGAGTCTTGCCGTTTTAGTCGTCGCGCTCTCGTTCTCGGTTTGCCTGGCGCTGGGGCTTGAGTTGCTGACGAGCGGGTTCGGCGGGCTGGTGCGGGGGCTGCTGTCTTTCTGCGGACGTGTCCTGGCCTGCGCGCCTGTCGCCGCCCTGGCCTGGGGCTTCGTCGGGTTGTGGATCGGCCGCTATGGAGGGCCGGTGGAAACGCTGATGCCTGCCGAGCTGCCGGCTGCCGAGAGCATGTGGTGGACGAGGGCGGCGCGCGTGCTGTGGGAGTTCTTGGCGCCGGCGCTGCTGCTGGCGATCCCGCTCAGCGGGGAGTTGGTTCACGGGATCATTCGCGATGCTCCGGTGACGAACGCGCTCGACCTTTCGCTGCGCGCTCGTGGCATTCCGAGAGTCGCCGCGGTCTGGCGGCATCGTTTGCCACAGTTGCTGCCTGTCGCCGGAAAACATCTGAGGTCGCTGTGCCTGATCGCGCCGGTTTATTTTATCGTCGTTGAGGATGTTCTGCGGTTCATGGGCTGGGGCGCGTGGATGGCGCAGTCCCTGCGCGGCACCGATGTGGATGCGATTCTTTCGGGAATGGTCGGCGGCGTGTGCATGGTCACCGCGCTGTTGGGCGTAGCGCGAATCGCAGTGGGACGCGTCGGCCCTGCGGGCGGAAAAATGAGCGGGCTGGCCTGGCAGCCATGGCTGCTGTGGGCGATGGCGTGCATGGCCGTCATGCCGGACGTGGTGCCGCCGTGGCTGGTGCTCTGGTTTGCGGTGCTGCTCGCGGGCGGCGCCGACTGGCATCAGGCATGGCTGGCGCTCGAACAACGCCTGCCGCTGGAGGCCGCGCGAGTTGTCGGTGGCCGTTCAGTCAGCATCTGGTGGCGGCATGCGGCGCGGGTGCAGGCGCGATTTCTCACGGCGTGGATCACCGCCGCCTTCGCACGTGCGGTGATTTGGATCGTGGTGGCGTGCGCGGTGCGTCCCGCGTGGGTGGACGAATTGAGTCCGCATGTGGCCCGTTGGGTGCGTCCGCTGGCCATTTCCACCTCCCTGGGTGCTGCAGCAGCACTCGCCGATCCACTCCCCGTGCTGGAGGCAGGCGGAGTCGTAGCGCTTGCCGCCTTGTTTTTGACCGAAGTCAGCCGCATCATTCAACCTCGCGCCACCTGAAAGCCCCATGTCCGAAGCCGCCACTCCGAACCCCGACGCACCGCTGCTGCACGTCCGTGATTTGAAAATCGACTTCCGCCGCCACGGCGCGGAACCGATGCGCGCCGTGCGTGGCATCGATCTGGAACTGAAACAGGGGGAATGCATCGCGCTGGTGGGGGAAAGCGGCAGCGGCAAGAGCGCCACGGCGCTCTCCTTTGCCCGGCTGCTGCCGGAGCCGCCCGCCGTCATCACGGCGGACACGATGGTGCTGAACGGGCATTCCATTCTTGAAATGAACGAGCGCGAACTGCGCAGGATCCGCGGCAAGGAGATCGCCTACATCTTCCAGGAGCCGACCACCTCCCTCAATCCTGTGCTCACCATCCGCACGCAGATCGCCGAGGCGCTGGCGCTGCACCGCCCTGATGTCGCGAAGGCGGATCGTGACGACGAAATCGTCAAGTGGCTCGACAAAGTGGGCATCGTTGACTCTCGGAAGCGCCTCCACGCCTATCCGCACGAACTCAGCGGCGGCATGCAGCAGCGCGTCATGATCGCCATGGCCCTGTGCTGCCAGCCGAAGCTGCTCATCGCCGACGAGCCGACCACCGCGCTGGACGTCACCATTCAAAAACAGATCATGGACCTGCTGGCCGAGCTGCGGCGCGATCTGGAAATGAGCATCATCCTCATCACTCACAATCTCGGCATCATCCGCAGTGTGGTGGATCGCGTCGCGGTCATGTTTCGCGGGGAGATCGTCGAAACCGGTCCTGTGGACGAGATTCTGCGCAATCCGCAGCACGCCTACACCAAGGCATTGCTCGCCTGCGTGCCGCGGATGGGTGCCAAGCAGGACCGCCTGACGACCATCGACTACTCCGCGCTGGCCTGAGCCGAGAATCGTCATTGTGCTTGACCGGCACGACGTGATACGCTCCCGGCATGAAAACGCTGGCATTCCTGCTCCTGGCGACGCTGCCAGTCGGTGCCCAGGTCGTGAATCCCGCCACGGGCAAGAAATTCGAAACCCGCACGATCAACGGCAGCGGCGGCAACAACGGCGTTAGCATCAATGCCGCCACCAAGTCCGCGCCGCCGACCAAGACCAGGCTGACGTCCTACTTCATCGTCGGAGAACCTCGGCAGTGGAAAAGCACGGACGGCAGATCGCTTCTTGGAACGATCATCATCTTTGAAGATGCCGTGATCGAATTCGAAGCCGCCAATCCCGCCGCCGCCCGCGAAGCCGTGGAAAAGGCGCCGGCTCCCAAGATGCCGGAAAAGCCCACACTCGTCCGCGATGCGAAAATCCGTCTGCTGGTGAACCAGAAGCCCGTCGAGATCCCCCTCGAACGGTTGAGCGAGGAAGATCGGCAATACGTCGATGACTTGAATACCCGGCTGCCAAAATAAACACTCCTTCACCATGCCCCGCCTCTTGAAAACAATTCCTGTGTTACTCGCCGCGCTGTGGATGGCCTCCTGCACCACTCAGAAGACCGGTCCGCAAGAATCCCCGCCTCTGGATGAAGACGGTCGCCCCGTGATGCCGTTGGGCCCCCTGTTCATGCCGATGCGCTGAAGCGCTCAACCACCGCCCAAAGCGTAACCCACACCGCGCACGGTGCGGATGAGTTTCTTGTCGTGCTCCTTGTCGATCTTGGATCGAAGACGCTGGATGTAGACCTCCACGAGGTTGGTTTCGGGGTCCATGTTGTAGCCCCAGACGTGTTCGTAGATCTGCATTCGGCCAAACACGCGCCCCGGACTGCGCATCAAGTGCTCCAGCAGTTCGAATTCGCGGGTGCTCAGGTCCACCTCGGCGCCTCCGCGGCTGACTTTTCGCTCCAGAAGGTTCATGCATAGGTCTTCGACCCGCAGCAGATGACTCGTCTCTCCTGACTGACGGCGCACGACGGTGCGAAGACGCGCGGCCAGTTCTTCGACAAAATAGGGCTTCGTCATGTAGTCATCCGCGCCGAGATTCAGGCCCTCGATTTTTTCCGGCAGCGTGGATCGCGCGGTGAGCAGAATGACCGGCACGCTGTTCCGCTTTTCCCGCAGTCCGCGCAGGATGCTCAGACCGTCCCGTCCCGGCACCATGATGTCGAGCACCAGCGCGTCGTAGGGAACCGTCGTCGCCATTTCCCAAGCTTCGTCGCCGTCGCTCACCGCATCCACCTGGATGCCCTGCTCCTCCAGTCCCTTCCTGGCGAAGGAGAGCAGCTTCGACTGGTCTTCGAGAAGCAGGATGCGCATGCCCCCGACGATGCGGGGCGATTCTCGAATGTCCACCCGGTTTACGGTCCCAAAAACACCCCTGCCAAGCCGCTGCGCACGGCTTCAGCTCCGCACTCACGGCTTCAATGCCGAACCAGACTGCTTTACATTCTCCGCGATTCGGATTCGAGCCCCAAGATCACCCATCACGCGCCAAATCACAAGCCAACCACCGTTCCGTGCAGGTTTGAAAATCAGAAATGTGAGGCTTGTGATTCACATATAAAGCCTGGCATCTTTTTTCCGCAGACTGAGACTTGCGGCGGCAGCCGCCACGCGCCCGCAAGAGTGGCTGGCGGAGAAGCTGGAGATGAAATCGGCGGCGAAAGTGAGTCTGCACTTGAGGCGTCTTGACGTCAAGGCAGCGCTGTCGAAGATGCCTGATGAAGTGAAACACTTTTGGAGGAAGCCGATGCAACGAACACATGATTGCACATACTTTGTCAACCAGTTCCACCCTAACCACGTTTCCCCTAAGGTGAGGCGAGAATTTGCTTGGTCCTCCGAACTGAATTGCTATTCTATTTTCATTAAAGAAATCCGATGAATGCGCCCAATGCCAACCCTCAATGCTTTAGTCGAACCTCTTTCAATGCTTCGGTTATTTCACTCAAGCGTACGGCGGTTGAAGCCTTTCTCCAAATTGCCTTCCGTGTGAGTCGCCTGAGGCTGTGTTTCACGGTTTTGATCATGGGAGCAGGGCTCTTCGTCCCGCAGATGTCTCAGGCACAGGAGCAGGCAGTCGCAAAGATCCCGGAACTCGTCCTCCGCCTGACGGAGTACGACCAGGAGAAGCAGCGCGTGACGGAACCGTTTGAAAAGCGACGTGGTGCTCTCATCGAGAAGTACGGCAGCGCCCTCGACAGCGCTCTGGCCGAGTCAACCAAGGCGGGGAATCTAGACGAAGCACTGGCCATCAAAAAAGAACTGGCGACCGCCAAGGCCGGGTCTGATCCGGCACGGAATCTGGTGGAGGCCTCCGGCGGTGCCGTGCTGGCCCGGCTGCGCGGTATTTACACGACTGAAAAAACGAAGATCGATGCGGAAGAGGCGATCGAACTGCAAAAGGCAGGCAGGCGTCTGAGCACTGATTTGGAAGCCTTGGAGGCGAAGCTGACACGGGAGACTCGCATTGATGACGCAGTTGCCGTTCGCGCTGTGCGGGATCGCATCAAGGATGTCGGTGCGAGTGCGGTTGTTGCGACTTCCCCGACTGCCGGCGGGGCGATCTCTGAGGCGATGATGCAGAGGATGAGGGATCAGGGCGGGAGATTGCGAGTCGCTGGCATGATGATGCCGAATGTCCCTGCCACCACTCCCGATCTGGAGGGGCTGCCTGCTGATTTTGTGGCCGTGCATGCTTTCCGCACTGCTTGGATCGGTATTCGGAAAAATGGCTCCAGTTTCATCATGGGACTCAATGCGGAACGCACCACACCCCGCACAGAGAAGACTTGGCGCATTGAGCATGTGGTGCGGGGCTATGACGCTTGGTGTCTCAGCCGGGATAACATTGTTCACAGATTGGTGAATTGGGAGAACAACAGGCCTTCCAAGCTCACCAAGCCAGTGGCCATCGCCGCCGGGCATGCCAACTGCGTGTTATTCAATGCCCGGGGTGACACTGAGTTCCACGGTGCCAACCCCATGCAGGTCATACCAGGCAAAGCCCTCTTGGAAACGGTCAAAGACGCCTTTTCCACAAAACACCTTTTCCTTGTCGTGGACGAGTCGTTTAAAGGAAGGCTCTGGAACATGCGCACAGGCACCACCGTGGAGGAACCGATCCTGGAGACATCTCAAGTGAAGCAAGCGGATGGCGGGGAGGAGCACTTCATCATTCAGGATCAGAATGGAGAGGTGAAGATCATCAATGCCGGAAAGGCCAGAGACCCGGTGCTACAGGTGCCGAGCGGGCTGGGATCCGTGCTCCGCGTGAAATCAGGCGGACATGTCGCAGCTGTGCAGAATACCGACGGCACCTGGACCGCCTGGGGAGAGAGCCAGTTCGTGCCGGAGGAGGTCAAGAAAGTCGGTGTGGCACCGGACCTGGATGTTTATTCCGGCGAAGGGGCCGACTATGTGATTTGGATCGACCCGAAAGGCTGACGGCCGAGTCTTTGGACATCTGTGATGTTTGCCCAGGGCTGTGCATCCAGGCACCAAAGGTGCCAGTAGTTTTCTTGCCTCGTTTGAAGACGGAACTGTTTTTCTCCAGGTCCGTACACCCTGCATTCTTGCGAGACCGGGCTTGCATGGCTATAGAAAAGGAAAAGTGAGTTTGACGTCATGAAAAAGCGGCCTCTTGCGAGGCCGCCGGGTGAATTGAAGGAATGTCTGCCGTGGGGTCTTACTTCGCCGCATGCTTGTCTTCAGGCTCGATGAGACCGTAGTCGCCGTCCTTGCGGCGGAAGAGAATGGCGAGCCGGTGGGTCTTCTGGTTGTGGAAGAGCACGAAGGGCCGCTCGCTGATCTCGAGGTCCATGATGGCCTCGTCGGCGTACAGCGGACGGATGGTGTACTTTTCCTGATGCACGTAGGCGGGTTCGATGTGCTCGTCTTCGGTGTGCAGCACTTCCTGGTGGAAGACCTGCTCCTCGATGTGCCGAATGGAGCCGTCCTTGCGCGGGCGGTGGTTCTTGAGCAGGCGGGTCTTGTACTTGCGCATGCGGCGGGCAATCTTGGCCGTGCTCTCGTCGATGGAGGCGTAGATGTCCTCGGTGACGGACTTGACTTCGATGACGATGTGATCGGCGCAGAAGAGAATGATTTCCGCGATGTGGCGGTGGTGGTTCTGCACGTCGAGGACCACCTTCGCCTCGATGATTCGCGGGTAGTCCAGGTGCAGGCTTTCGATCTTCTTGTGAGAGTATTCACGAATCGCGTCCGTGACGTCCATGTGACGCGCGGTGACGATGATGGGCAGGTTGACGTTGTGTTTTTGCATGGTGGTTGCTCCTGATGTGGGGGTTGGTTTGAAAGAGTTACATGGTGAAGCCCTCGCCGAGATAGAGGCGGCGGGCTTCGGGATCGTTGACGAGGAAATCCTTGCTGCCGTGGCGGCGTACACGCCCCTCGAAGATGAGGTAGGCGCGGTCCACGATGTTCAGGGTTTCGCGCACGTTGTGGTCGGTGATGAGGATGGCCAGGCCAGCCTGGCGCAGCATGCGGATGATGTCCTGAATTTCGCTGACGGCGATGGGATCGACGCCGCTGAAGGGCTCGTCGAGCATCAGCAGCTTTGGCGAGGTGACGAGGGAACGGGCGATGGTCAGGCGGCGCTTCTCGCCGCCGGAGAGGGTGATGGCCAGATTGTCGGCGACATGGTCGATGCCAAATTTTTCCATCAGGGACTGCGTCTGGTCCTGGCGCTCCGCCTTGGTGAAGGGCTGCGTCTCCATGACGGCCAGGATGTTTTCCCGCACAGTGAGGCGGCGGAAGATGGATTCCTCCTGCGGCAGATAGCCCATGCCGTAGCGGGCGCGCATGAACATTGGCTCGGTGGTGACCTCCTTGCCGTCGAAGACAACCTTGCCGTCGTTGGGGCGAACGAGGCCGACAATCATGTAAAACGTCGTGGTCTTGCCTGCGCCGTTGGGGCCGAGCAGGCCGACGATTTCCCCGGTTTTCACCTCGATGTCGACGCCGTTGACCACAGCGCGACCGTCATAAACTTTGCGCAGGCCTTCGGTATGCAGAAGCGTGTTTTCGTCCCGGTCCGGAGCGGGCTGGGATTCGACCTGGGGTTCAGTGTACACCGGTGGCGGTTCGTGGGGAGGGGCGGAATCCTGCGCCTCCTCAACGACCGTGGTCTTGGGCTTTTTCCTGCGTGCTGCCATGGTCATTGCTGGGGCGGCGCGGAGCCGGCGGGAGCCGCACCGGAGCGGCTTTTCGGTGTGGCGTCTTCGCCCTGAAGGATGATGGTTTCGTTGCCTCCGGAAGTGCTGAGCTTGCCCTTGGGGTCGATGACCATGACGCAGTCCGGCTCCGTGGACTTGTGAAGCTTGTTGCCAATCTGGACCTGGGGCCAGATGAGCAGCGTGGTGTTGCCTGTCTTGCCGTCGTAAATCAGGTGCTTGCAGTGCCCGACCTGCAGCTCGCCCTCTTCGGATATTTTTTCCACCGTGACCATGGGGCCGCGGGCATCGGCTTTCTCGATGGGCGGGCCTTCGCCCTCGGCTTTTTTCGCCGGGGCCAGAATGTCGGAGTCTTTGGCAGGCGGCGCTGATTTAGTGTTGGCCTCAGCTTGGTTTTTGACCATGTGGAGTTCGAGTTCCTCGCACTCAATATACATCTGCGGATGGCGGGCGCGTACGTCGCCGACGTAGATGCCGTAGCCGAGATTGGCGTCAAAAAAGGCGCTCTTCTGAGCGGTGATGACAATCTGGCCCTTCGTCGCTGCGGGAGCTTCGTCGAGGTTCAACGGCTGCAGCGGTCGGGCCTGCGGACCGGTGGGGGGAGGCGGGGCCTCCTGCACGGCGGGCTTGGCCACTGCCGGAGTGGTGGCCGGGGGTTCCGCGCCTGCGGCGGTCGCGGCTGCCGACGTTCCGGAGCCTTCGCGCATCAGTTCGCCGGCGGTTTGCAGCGCCTTCTTTCTCAGATCATCGGTTTCCGGGGAGGTGATCATGTCCTTGGCCTGATTTTTTACCTCGTCAGGCACGGCTTCGATGATCTTCTTGGCCGTGTCGACCGCCTGCGATTTGGTTTTTTCGTCGGCCTTCTTTCTGAAGTCGAAGAGGGGCTTCCGCGTGGATTGAGCCCACGCGTCCACCCCGCAGAAAAGCAGGATGCCAAGGAGAATGACGGATGGCTTCATGTCACTTGCTGGGTTGGGGATTGGCGGGGGACGTTTTCTCGCCGCTGAGGGTGCCGCTGTCAAAGATGACCATGCGGATGTTTCCAGTCATGCGCCCCTGGTTTTTGTTCGTGTCGAACACCAGGTTGTCGCCTTCGATTTGAAAGTCCGTCCGGCTGACCCGGCTGCGCTCCGTGCTGCGCAGCACTCCGGTGGCCATCTGGAAAAAAGCGGTGCGGAGGTCCATGCGGAGATCCTTGGACGGATCTGCGTTGAGCATTTCCACCACCAGACCCTCGGCGTAGATGCGCTCGTCGTCGATTCGGCGAATCACATCCGCCGTGATGAGGGAGGAGCGCCGGCCCTGATCGTCGAAGGACGGGATGACCGCACCACGGCTCTCGGCGCCCAGCGGAATCATCTTCATGAACGCACCCAAGCCCGGATCCATCGCCGCTGCCGACCGGTTGGCCAGGAACATGGTGGCACCGACCACCACGCCCAGCGCGATGGACCAGCCGAAGCAGCGACGGCGCAGGGCCTCAAGCAATGTCTCGAACGATGCCATGAATCTTTCTCAAGGTTTCAACCACGTCGGCGATCTGCGAAAGCGGGATTTGATTTGGACCGTCGGACAGCGCCTTGGCGGGATCCGGGTGGGTTTCCATAAAAACACCGTCGCAACCGGTTGCGACTGCTGCGCGCGCGAGGACGGGAGCCAGCTTGCCGTCTCCCCCGGTGGCGGTTCCGAGTCCGCCTGGCCGCTGCACGCTGTGTGTGGCGTCCATCACGGACCGGTAACCGAGTTCGCGCATCCAATAGAGGGAGCGCATGTCGGCCACGAGGTTGTTGTAGCCGAAAGTCGTGCCGCGCTCCGTGAACAGGAAATTCTCACAGCCGACACTGGCCAGCTTGTCGGCGATGTTCTTCACATCCCACGGCGCCAGGAATTGCCCCTTCTTCACATTGACTGTACGTCCCGTCTCACCGGCAGCGACGATCAAATCGGTCTGACGGCAAAGAAAAGCGGGAATTTGCAGCAGGTCCACATGCTCCGCTGCCAGTCGGGCCTCTTCGGCGGTGTGAATGTCCGTGGTCACCGGAACTCCGAGCTTAGCCCCGATCTCGGCCAGCAGTTTGCAGCCCGCCGCGCAGCCGAGTCCCCGGTAGGAAGAGATCGCGCTGCGGTTGGCCTTGTCGTAGGAGGCTTTGAAAATCCAGCGCCAGCCGTGCTGCTGGGCCATCGCACCGAGCTTTTCGGCCACGTCCCAGATGAACTCCTCGCTCTCGATCACGCAGGGACCGAGGATGAAGACGGGTTCCGTGCCGTCCATCGACACGGAGCCTATTTTCACCGTCGGAAGAGAGAACGCGCCCATGAATTAATGCTGAAATTGGATTGATCCGGCCCTCACGCCAGGATCGCTTTTACGAGCCGCCAACCCCGGTGTTCAAACCGCTGCTACAGCCTAGCCGTGGGCTTTCTCCATGACAACGGAAGATTCCAGACAAACACCTCTTGTCTGATTTCCGGCGAAAAGTGAGGGGAAATGCTCACCCGTCGGTTGTCGTGCAAAAAAGGCTCGTATCCCGAAGGGCGTCCGCTAGAGTTCGCGCCCGTGATGCCAAACAACGCGCTTTTCGGTCTATTCGCCGCCTGCTGCCTGCTGACTTCCGCCGGGGCGGGAGAGTCGATGAAGATCGTGCTCAAAAACGGCGCGGAACTGCGCGGAGAGGTGCTGAAGGAGAGGGAGGATGCCGTCATCCTCGACCTCGGCCACACCGTGCTGACAGTGCCGAGATCGGACATCTCGCTTTTCGAGAAGGCGCTCGCGACGACGAAGGTGGCAGCGGTGCGCGGTGAGGACATCTACTTTGTCGAGCCGGGTCGCCAGGCCATGACGGTGGAAAGAAATGTCCAGCGCGTGGCGGAGTCCGTGGTGCAGATCCAGACGGGTTCCGGTCTCGGGTCCGGCTTCATCATCAACAAACTCGGCTACGTCGTCACCAATCAGCACGTCATCGCCGGCGAGCGCGAAATCACCGTCGTCGTTTATCGCAAAAAGCCCGGCGGCCTGGAGAAGCAACCGTTCCCGAAGGTGAAAATCATCGCCATGAACGGCTTCCTCGATCTCGCCATCCTGCAGATCGACGATCCCGCCGCCGCATCCCTGCCGTTCGTGCCGTTGGGGGAGTCTGGCACGCTCACGCAGGGGCAGGAAGTCTTCGCCATCGGTAGTCCGCTGGGACTGGAGCGTTCGGTTTCGAAGGGCATTGTCAGCATCCGCGCCCGTGAAAGCGGCGGTCGCTGGTACATTCAGAGCACGACGCAGATCAATCCCGGCAACTCCGGTGGGCCGCTCTTCAACTCCCGCGGAGAGGTGGTGGGCGTGAACAACATGAAGGCCGCCGGCGTCGGCGTCGAGGGTCTCGGCTTTTCCATTCCCTCGGACGTGCTGAGGCTCTTTTTGAAGAATCGCGAGGCCTTCGCTTTCGATCCCCGCAATCCGAACGCCGGTTTCCGCTACCTGCCGCCGCCCGCACCGCCGCAGGAAAAATCAAAGCCGGAATCTGTAACCACCAGCGGCTGATTTCCCGGTATTCGTAACGTCCTTCCCGCACTTCGTCATCATCATGAAACCCTCGCGCTTTCTCAGCCTCCTCACCCTTGCCATCGCTGGTGTTCTGCCGGCTTCCGCCGCCGACCGATTGGAACAGTGGTTCGCCCTCATGCCGAAAGGCACCGCAGCCGTCATCTCGGTCAAAAACACTCCGGAACTTCTGGCCGACTGGGATGAAAGCGCTTTCGCCGCATTCATGCAGGACGAGGCGGTGCAGCGCTGGACGGCGCCGATGCGCCAGAACGGCGACGCTCCCTGGGATAAGTTTTTTAAGGAGCAGTACGGCAGTGGGATGTACGACGTGCTGAAGGACTACCCCGGTGCCTTGGTCAACTTTCTCGTCCTGGACGACTTCGAGGACTTCAAGGACAATCCCCCCAGCGTTTCTCTTTGCGAAGTCGCTGGAAAGCAGGCGGAAATCGAGGCGCATAAAGTGGCCGAGGTCGAGGCGGAGCGGAAAGAGAAGGCGGATCTCAAGATCGAGACCGTCGAACTTGGTGGTGTCAGTGCGAAGATCGTCACCGAAAATCCTGAGGCCGACGCCTGTTTTACTTCCTGGGCGTTCCTCGATGATGTGATGATCGAGTCCACCTCCCGCAAGCTGCTGGAGCAGATGATCGTCGCTGTTAAAAGCGGCTCGGGCGATCCGCCCGCTGACGCCAGGGATCATCTCGCCCGCATCGGTCAGATGACCAACGGCGGCGGTGACATGATGCTCTATGTCAACGGCGTGAAGATGCTTGAGCTTGGACGCAAGGCGATTGCCGAGGCGGAAAAGGAGAAGAAGGGCGGGGAGGCGGACGCCATGGCCGCGATGGGCATCACGCCCCAGGTCATCATGAACATGCTGGGCGTCGACGAGCTGCAGGCACTGGCCTTCACGATGGAAATGGAAGCCGGCAAAATGCGCACCGACTTCGCGATCCTTCATCCGGAAAAACCAGTCGGCCTCGTGTCCGTCATGCGCACCACGGCCAACGAGGTCACCCTCCCGGATTTCATTCCCGGTGACGTCCTCCAGGGCGGTGTCACCCGCTACGATTTCGGCAAATTCTACGACAGCCTGATGGGCATGATCACCAAGCTCGGTCCCATGGCGATGATGGTGACCATGCAGATCCCGCAGTTCGAGCAGCAGCTCGGCTTTAACATTCGCAACGACTTCCTAGGCAGTCTGGAGGACGAAATCTCCTCCGTGCAGGACGGCCAGTTGGAGGAGCAGAGCCAGGTGATGGTCTTCAAGGTCAAGAACCCTGAAAAACTCGGCGGCGCCCTCAACAGCCTGAAGCAGTTCGTCGGTGCCGGTTTTGGCGCGTTCGAGGAGGCGGATTTCCTCGGCTACAAGGTGAACACTCTGAAGCTCTCCCAGACCGCCAACGCCGCTACCGAAATGGCCTACTGCAACACCGGCAAGCATCTGCTCATCTCCGTGGGTGCCCAGGAGACGCTGAACAAGGTGCTCGCCCGCATGAAGGATCCCTCCGGTCCCGCCATCTGGGACAATCCGCAGGTGGAAAAACTGCTGGCCGCCGTCCCGCCGAACTATGGAGGCGCCACCGTCGCCGATGTCGGCAGCATGGTCAGCATGCTCGCCACCGCCGCCGCCACACTTGAGGCCCAGCAGAAGGCCGGTCAAAGCAAGGCCGCCAAGAAAAAGAAAGGCCCGGGCAAAAAGGCTCCTGCGCAGTCCGGGGACGAGTCTTCCGGCCAGATGCTCGACTCAGACGCCATCCCGTCGAAGGAGGTCTTTCAGCGTTACTTCGGCCGCATGCTTGGCACTCAGTACTCACATCCCGACGCCGTGCAGATTCACTACCTGATCATGCAGCCGGCGGAGTGACGGCCTCCAGTACCCAGTCCCATGCGTCCCGTTCTTTTCAGCCTCCTCGCCACGGTTGCCCTCGCGGACCCGGCTGCGCTCTACCTTGACGGCCCCGAGGTCGTCAAACTCGACTGGGACACCTTCAGCCCTCGTGCGGGGGACTTCAATGGCGACGGCCTCACCGACCTCGCGATCGTCAACGCCTCCCGTGCACGCATCGAGTTTCTGCTGCAGCGCAAGGACGGCGTCCGACCCGGCGATCCGGAAAAGTCCGCCCGCACTGACCGCTGGAATCCGATTCTTGAAGTCTCGCGTTTCGACAAGCAGCCGCTCGTCATTGGTCGCGCCGCTTCGGCGCTCACCGTGGGCGATTGGAACGGCGACGGGAAGTCCGACGTTGCCTACGTCACCGACGACGAAAAACTCATCCTTCGAATGCAGGGCGCGAAGGCCGACTGGACGCAAAAGCGCGAGTTCGCTCTCGACTCCGTTGCCGATGACACGGAAACCCTCGTCGCACGTGATTTGAATGGCGACGGTCGCGACGACATCGCACTGCTCACCGGCACACGTCTCATGGTGCTGATCCAGAAAGCCGGCGGAGGCTGGGAAGCTCCGCAAAATCACGCACTGGGAGAGACCGGCTGCGGAGGCCTCGCCGCCGCCGATCTCGACGGCGACGGTCGCGCGGATCTCTTTTACACTGCGGCGGAGGGCGATGCCGTGCTCGTGCGACTTCAGCAGGACGGCGCCGCTTTTGGCGAGGAGTGGAGGCTTGAAATTCCCGTGACGCGCCACTGGCTGCATCCTGTCCGCCTCGGTGCCGGCCAGACCGGCTTCGCCTGGGTTCAGGACGAAACCAACATGGTCGAAGTCGCGAAGCTGATCCGTGGAAAGGCCGAACCGAACGCCGATCGCGCCGTCACCATACGCCACGCCATGCCTCCCTCCGGTTCGAAAAACGGAGCCGTCGTCTTTGGCGACCTCACAGGAGACGGAGCGGCGGATGTCCTCATGTCCGAACCTAAGGCTGCCCGCGTCTGGCTCTTTGAGGGTCGTCCGGATGGCACTTTCGGCGCGGGTCGCGAGTTTCCCGTCCTCAGCGGAGTTGAAGCACTCGCGATCGCCGATATCGACCGCGACGCGAAGCCCGATCTCGTACTGCTCAGCCCCGGGGAGAAGGCCGTCGGCCTGGCTCATTGGAAAAACAACCGACTCACCTATCCTGAGATCGTCTATCAGGCGGCGGAAGGAGAAAAGCTCCTCGCCCTCACCACCGGATCACTCGACGAAAAGGACGCCGCCGCCATTGTCTGCATCACCGAGATCAAGACCAAGCCGCAACTTGTCACTCTTCGTAAAGCCGGTGGCAAAGGGCTGGCCGTCGGCACGCAGGCTCTCGATGTCAAAACAACCGGCCTCAACGGTGTCCGCCTCGTTGATGCGAATCAGGACGGTCGTCAGGACCTCGCCCTGTTCTCCAGTTTGGGTCCCATGAACCTGCTGCTGAGCACGGGTGACGCCAAATCCCCCTTCAAGCGCGCCGGTGGGATCCCTGACTCTTTTGTCAGCAAGATCGCCCTCCGCGCTCACCACCGGCGATCTCGACAGCGACGGTAAAGAGGAGGTCATCATCGCCCATCAGCAACTCGCCCGCGCCTTCAAAGTCGATGCCGACGGCAAGGCCGTGATCGTGGAGCAGTTCAACGCGCCCGATCCCGCCGCCGAGCTTCACAGCGCCCTTGTTTCCCGCAGGGAAGGGAAAACGGCCATCCTGCTGGTGGACGCGACGCACAGCAAGCTGCACGAACTCACCGCCGGCAAGGATCGCGTCTATCGCGCCGATCACACGCACGCCCTGCCCGTGATGATGCCCGATCAGTGCGTCCTTGTGAACGACAAGGGAGGCTCCCGCCTGCTGATGCTTGGCGAGACCAGCTTCCAGATTACGCCGCTCGAAGGGCCGTCCCTTAAGCTCGAAACAGTGGCCAGTTTTGACAGCGAGCTGAAGGACATCACGCCCTCCGACCTCATCGCTGCGTCCTTCTCCGGCGAAGACGTCGATGACATCGCCCTCCTCGATACTGCAAAGAGCCGAGTCATCGAGTTTTTCCAGCCCACTGCCGGGATGAAGTGGCGGAGCGCCATGCACTTCCGCGTCTTCGAGACCGATCCGCACTTCCGGGGTAAGATGGGCCTGGCGAACGAGCCGCACGACTACACCGCCCTCGACCTCGACAACGACGGCCGCCTCGACCTCTGTCTCCTGACGCATGACCGGGTGCTGCTTTACGTGCGGAAGAAGTAGCCGGGCCTTTCACGGGCTTGCGCAGGCCGAAATCATGCCTGACATCATGCACGTCGCATGAAACGCCTCTACCGCCACGCCCAGATCGCCAGCGAAGACTCGCCGAAGCTTCAGACCGCCGACGTGCTCGTCGAGGGCGACAAGATCATCGGGGTGGCTGCGAACATCACGGGTGTTGAGGGGGCGGAAGTCATCGACTGCACCGGGCGCGTCCTGCTGCCGGGACTCTTCGACATCCACGTGCATGCCCGCGAGCCGGGGCAGGATGACAAGGAAAACATCGCCACCTGCGCCGAGGCGGCGATCAACGGCGGCGTCACCGGCTTCGTCATGATGCCGAACACCTCGCCCGCCATCGACAACTCGGGCGTCGTTCGCACCGTGCTCGAGAGCGCCCGCCGCACGCGCATCGGCGCCGGCATTTACACCTCAGGCGCCATCACCAAAGGTCGCAAGGGCGAGGAACTCGCGGGCATCGCCGGCATGAAGGCCGCGGGCGCGGTGATGCTCACGGACGACGGTTTTCCGGTCAACAATCCGCAGGTCCTGCGCCGCGCGATGGAATACGCCCGCGAGTTCGACCTGCCGCTCGCCAGTCATTGTGAGGTGAAGGAACTCAGCGGCAAGGGCTGCATGCACGAGGGCAAGATCAGCTACGCGCTCGGCCTGCCCGGCATCCCGGCCATCAGCGAAGAGATCTGCATCGCCCGCGACATCCGCCTCGCCGAGTTCACCGGCGTGCATCTCAACATTCAGCACGTCAGCACCGAGCGCGGCATGGGCACCATCAAACGCGCCAAGGACCGCGGCATCCACGTCACCTGCGAGATCGCGCCGCACCACCTGCTGTTCAATCACGAGCACATCGGCGACTACGACACGCACTACAAGATGAACCCGCCGCTGCGCACGCCGGAGGACAACGCCGCGCTGCTCCAGGGGCTCAAGGACGGCTGGTTCGACGTCATCGCCACCGATCACGCCCCGCACACGCCGTTCGAGAAGAATCAAGACTTCGCCAGCGCCCCCTTCGGTGTCACCGGACTCGAAACCTCGCTCGTCTCGCTCTACGACCGCTTCATCAGCAAGGGTGTCCTCGACTGGGGCCTCATCGTGAAACGCTTCAGCGCCGAACCGCGCCGTCTCATGAAACTGCCCGCGGTTCCGGTCAAAGAAGGCGGCGTCGCCGAGTTCATCCTCTTCAATCCAGCCCGCACCACCATCTTCAGCCGCGACTTCATGAAATCGAAGAGCATCAACACGCCCTTCCTCGATCAGACGTTGCAAGGCATGATCGAACGCGTGGTGTATCGCGGCGAGGAACTGCTGGCACGGTAAAGGTCATTTACAGTGCGTTTACAGACGCCTGAGGCCGCCTGAATCATCGTGGCGGCATGAAGACGATTCTTTGTGCCCTCTTTCTCAGTGCCAGCCTTTTCGCGCAGTCGGTGCGCATGCCGGTGTGGATCTCGCCCAACACGCGGATCATCGCTCCGACGCCGCAGCAATCCGTTCAGGTGACAAACGTCGATGCCCACATCGACATCGCCGATCAAATCGCCATCACGACGCTCGACATCGCGCTGCGCAATCCGACCAGCCGGCCGCTGGAGTCCGAACTGCTGGTTCCGGTGCCGCAGGGCGCTGTTTTGAAGGCCTTCGCGTTTGAAGGCGGCAGCGCTGAAGGAACCGCCCGTCTGCTGCCGCGCGATGAGGCACGCCGCATCTATGACAGCATCGTCGCGCAGACGCGCGATCCGGCGCTGCTGGAGTTCGTCGGCAATGCGGTCGTCAAATCAAGCGTGTTTCCCGTTCCGGCCAACGGCACGCAGAAGGTGCGCGTGACCTATGAGCAACTTCTGGAAGTCGATGGCGCCCGGCTCGACTATGTCCTGCCGCGTTCGGAAGCAGTGGAGTATGCGGTGCCATGGAAACTCTCCATGCGTGTCAAATCGACCTCGCGCATCGCGTCGGTGTATTCGCCGAGTCATGAGATCGCGGTGAAACAACCGAGTGATCGCGAGGCAAGTCTGTCCTGTGCGACCAGAGACCCGGGCGCCTTCCGCGTGTCACTGCTGCGCGAAACGAAGGACGAAATGACGGCCTCCCTGCTCGCCTATCCTGATCCGAAGATTGGTGGCGGCTATTTCCTCGTCATGATCGCGCCGCCGAAGCCGAAGGCGGATGCCAAGCCGATCAAACGTGAGGTCACGCTCGTCATTGACCGCAGCGGCAGCATGTCCGGACCGAAACTGGATCAGGTGAAAGCCGCCGCATTGCAGGTGATCGAAGGATTGGATGACGGCGAAGGCTTCAACCTCATCGTTTACAACGAAGCGGTTGAGATGTTCGCCGCGCAGCCGGTCATCAAAAACGCGGAGACGATCCGGCAGGCACGTGACTACATCAGCGCGTTGCGCGTGAGCGGTGGCACGAACATCCACGACTCCGTGGTTGAGGCGCTGCGGCAAAGGCCGCTGGATGGCATGCTGCCCATCGTCCTGTTCCTCACCGACGGCCTGCCAACCATTGGTCAGACTTCGGAAAAGGCAATTCGGGAAGCCGTGGCGAAGGGAAATCCGCATCAGCGCCGCGTTTTCACGTTCGGCGTTGGTGTGGATGTGAACACGCCGCTGCTCTCGCGCATCGCCCGCGAAACTCGTGCCAGCGCGGAGTTCGTGCTGCCGAAGGAGGATGTCGAAGTGAAGGTCAGCCGTGTGTTTGATCGCCTTCGCGGTCCGCTGCTCACGCGGCCCGTGCTGCGTGTGCTCGACGACCCGAATCGCGTGAGTGATCTGATTCCCTCGCCGCTGCCCGATGTTTTTCAGGGCGAGCAGATCCTTCTCTCCGGAACCTATCGCGGCGAAGCGCCGCTGCATTTCCAACTCACCGGCGCGTCTTCGGAAGGCGAACGTCATTTTGATTTCACCTTCAACCTCGACAAGGCGAGCACCGCGAATGCTTTTGTCGCCCGCCTTTGGGCCAGCAACAAGATCGCCGTGCTCAGCGAAGCGATTCGTGACCTTGGCGCCGATGGTGCGACGGCCAACACGACCGAACTGGTGAATGAAATCGTCCGTCTCTCGACGCAGTTCGGCATTCTCACCGAGTACACCGCCTTCCTCGCCGAGGAAGGAACTTCACTCGCGGCTGCACCGGCCAATGCGGCCCGTGCCAGCAGTGTCTACAACGACAGGGCGATGAAAACGCGCAGTGGAGCAGCCTCCGTGTCGCAGTCGGAGAATCTGAAGCGATCGGCAGAGTCGAAGCAGCTCAACGTTCGCAATCGTTACCTCGATGCGAAGATGGAAGCCGTCGAGATCACCAGCGTGCAACAGTGCCAGGCCGGCGCGCTGTTCAACAAAGGCAATCGCTGGACCGATGCGAACGCCGCCAAAGCCGAACGTGCGCCCGACCGCACCGTCGAGATCGGCAGCGTCGAGTTTGGCCGCCTCGTCGATGAACTCGCCGCCGACAATCGGCAGGGCCTCCTCGCGCTGCGCGGCGAGCTGCTGCTCGAGCATCGCGGCCAGATCGTGCTCGTCCGCTGAATCTTTCCCAATCCCAACACACCCACATCCATGAAAACGAAACACATCCTCATCGCCGCGGCCATCACCGCGTGCCTCGCCAACGCCAAGGAAATTCCAAATCCCGCACCCGTGGCGGAAGTCGCCGTGGTCAATGCCACGGCCGACACACCCGTCGTGCAGATCGCCGTTCTGCTCGACACCAGCAGCAGCATGAGCGGCCTCATCGAGCAGGCGAAGACGCAGCTTTGGAAACTGGTGAACGAATTCATCACCGCCAAGCAGGACGGCAAAACGCCCGTCGTGCAGGTGGCGCTGTATGAGTATGGCAAGTCCGCGCTGCGTGCCGAGGAGAACTGGATCCGGCAGATTCAGCCGCTCACCCGCGATCTCGACAAGGTGTCCGAGGAGCTCTTTGCCCTGACGACCAACGGTGGTGATGAATACTGTGGCGCCGTGATCCAGCGTGCGATGAAGGATCTAGCGTGGGACTCGAATCTGAGGGTCTACAAGGCGATCTTCATCGCCGGCAACGAACCCTTCACTCAAGGGCCGATTGATCCGAAGAAGAGCTGCAAAGAAGCCATCGCCAAAGGCATCATCGTGAACACGATTCACTGCGGCAGCGAATCCCAGGGCATCGCCGGACATTGGAACGACGGCGCGTTGCTGGCCGACGGCAAGTATCTCGTGATCGACCAGAATCAGGCCATCGTTCACATCGAGGCGCCGCAGGACAAGGAGATCGTGAAGCTCAACGAAGAGCTGAACAAAACCTACATCAGCTACGGCACGCAGGCCGAGGAAAGCAAAATGCGTCAGATGGCGCAGGACAGCAATGCCGCCGCGAAGGCCGAATCCGGCGCGCAGGTGCAACGCGTCATCAGCAAGGCCAGCGCGAACTATTGCAACAACGCCTGGGATCTCGTCGATGCCTGCAAGCAGAAGGACTTCGACATCAGCAAGGTCAAGGAAGCCGATCTTCCCGAAGAGATGAAAAAGATGAGCGTCGATGAACGGAAGGCCTACATCGCCAGGAAGACCGCCGAGCGTGACGAGATTCAGAAAAAGGTTCTCACCTTGAACAAGGCACGCGAAGCCTACGTCAGCGCCAAGCGCAAGGAATCCGCCAAAACGGACACGCTGGACACCGCGATGGTGAAGGCCCTTCGCACGCAGGCCGAGAAAAAAGGCATCGCGTGGGAGAAGTAGAACCTTTAACCTTCCGCCATGCCTTCCACCATCCTCGTTGTTGAAGACGACGCCGCGATTCGTCGCGGCGTCCTGGATGCGCTCAAGTTCGCCGGTCATACGACGCTTGAAGCGGGCGATGGTGACAAAGGCCTGAAGCTGGCCCTGAGCGCCACCTTTGACCTCATGTTGCTCGACCTCGTGCTGCCTCACGCGAGCGGCTTCGACATTTTGAAGGCGCTTCGCCGCGAGCGGCCGGGAACGCCGGTGATCATTCTTTCCGCCCGTGGCGAGGAGAATGATCGCGTGCGCGGTCTGCGACTCGGCGCGGACGACTACGTCGTGAAACCCTTCAGCGTGCGGGAGCTGCTCGCCCGTGTGGAGGCCGTGCTTCGCCGCGCCCCGGAACGCCAGCCAGTGAGTGAAACGCTCGCACTGGCCGTGGCGACCATCGATTTCGGCCAGAGCGAAGCGCGTTTCGAGAACGGCGATCGCGCCGAGCTTTCCGAACGTGAGCGCGATGTGCTGCGCTACCTCGCCTTGAACCGCGGCCGCCCCGTTTCGCGCGAAGAACTGCTGCAACGCGTCTGGCATATCGACAACAAGCAGACCGAGACACGTACCGTGGACATGCACATCGCCAATCTCCGCCACAAATTGCGCGACGATGCCGAATCACCGCAGGTGATCGTCACCGTCCGCGGCAAAGGCTATCAGCTAGTATGACTGTTCGCAGTTCCCGGTTCGCGGTTCACAGTTTCAATCCATATTATGAGCATTCGACGATTTGAGGACATTGAGAGCTGGCAGATGGCCCGGGAGCTTTCTCGTCAGGTGTATGATGTTGCGCGTGATTCCGGACTTGGGCGCGATTTCTCACTTAAAGATCAAATGCTGCGCTCAGCGGGATCGATTATGGACAACATAGCGGAAGGTTTCGACGCTGGAAGCAATCGTGAGTTCGTGAAGTTTCTTCAGTATTCCAAACGGTCCTGCACCGAACTGCAAAGCCAGCTTTATCGTTGCCTGGATCAGGAATACCTGACCAACGTCAGGTTTCAGCAGCTTTACGAACTTGCGGCAACACCAAGGACAAGATTGGTGCTTTCCTCCAGTATCTGACGAGGAATCTGGATCACCGAAACGTAGGACAAGCGATGCAACAGCGAACTGCGAACCGGGAACCGTGAACTTAATTCATGCGCAAACCACTCCACATCTGGATCACCTTTCTCGCCTGCCTCGGGCTGCTGCTTGCGGCGATGGCATGGGTGAGCTGGCACACGCTGGCGCTGGAGCGCACGCGTGAGGAGGCGGCGCGGGATGCGGACCAGCAGGAGCGCGTGCGGCTGGCACTGTGGCGGCTGGACTTCCAGGCAAGCGCACTGCTGATGCGCGAGAACGCACGACCGCCGCATGACTTCCGGCCGTTTCACGCGCCGGAAGGGCTGGTGAACAAATCCTACACCAATGTGGCGAAGGGCGATGTGCTGGTGCCGTCGCCGTTGCTGGCCGAGGTGCCGGAGCATGTGCTGCTGCATTTCCAGATGGACGCCCGCGGCCAGGTGATGTCGCCCCAGGTTCCGCAAAATGATGAACGTGTGCTGGCGCTGGCTCAGTTCATCAACGCGGACGATCTGACACGCAGCGAGCAACGTTTGAGCGGTCTGCGCGAACTGCTGGCGCAGCCTTCGAGTCCGATCACTCCACAGGACAAGGTTTCCGTGTCATCATGGAATCGGCGCAGCGTGCAGAGGGCCGAACCGGCTGCTCCAATTGTTCTCAATCGCCGTTTGCTGACCGAGGCGGCCTGTGTGAACGCGTTCGACCTCGACGACACCCAGCAGCAACTGGACGCCAATGATGCCAACCTGCCTCGCAATGCGGCGTGGGCGGTGCAGCAGGGGCAGGTCGCGATGCAGCAGTCGGTTTACAACAACTTGGAAAATCTCTCACGCAGCCGCGCCGTCAATTCCCAGGCTGAAGAGGCGATCAAGCAGCAGCCGACGATCAAGATGAAGGAGGCTCCCTCTAAACCGGTCGCGAAGGCCGCAATCGTCGATGCCAAAGAAGCGTTCGCGATGAAGAGGGAGGAGCAGAAGCTGGAACCAACTCCGCCTCCGGTTGCTGCGAGCGCGATGCCGTCCCTCGCCGCGGCGGATCCCTTTGGAGGAGGAGCCCAGGCTGATGGTTCCGCAGGCTCTGGTGCTCCGTTGGGCGCGACCGTCACCTTGCGCAAAAACACACCGGCCCCGAACAGCTCGCGTCCCTTCCAAGGCGTGTGGCTCGGCAAGAATCTCATCCTTACACGCGAGGCCTTTGTGGACGGCGTGCGCATGGTGCAGGGCGTGTGGCTGGACTGGCCGGAATTGCACGCTGCGTGGCTGCGCGAAATCACGGATCTGTTTCCGGATGCCAAACTGGAACCCGCGGCCAATGCGAACGTCGGCACACGGCCCACCGACGATCCACTGCGGTTCGCAGCATTGCCGGTGCGTCTGGTTCCGGGCGTGATCCAACTCCCGCCGCTGCCGTTTTGGACGCCGCTGCGCCGGTCGCTCGCGATTGCGCTGGCTTGCGTGGTTCTCGCGGCAGCCGCAGTCGGTCTGGTGCTGTTTGGCACCGTGGCGCTCAGTGAACGACGTGCCGCCTTCGTATCCGCTGTCACTCACGAGCTGCGCACGCCGCTGACGACGTTCCGTCTGTATTCCGAGATGCTCGCGGACGGCATGGTCGCCGATGAAGCACAGCGAAAGACCTATCTCGACACCCTGAGCGGCGAAGCGGGACGCCTGAGTCATCTCGTCGAGAATGTGCTCGCGTATGCGCGCCTCGAACGTGGCAGTGGTCAGGCTCGCGCGGAAAACATCACGATCGGCGAGTTGCTGGACCGCATTCTGCCGCGCCTGAAGCAGCGCGCTGATGATTGCCGCATGGAGGTGCGCGTGCATGCCACGGACGCTGATCGCAAAACGCAGCTGCACATCGACGCGGCGGCGGTGGAACAAATCCTTTTCAATCTCGTCGACAACGCCTGCAAATACGCCGCTCCGCGTGCCGCGGAGCCCGTGATCCATGTCGAAGCCGACACGAGCGGCAAATTCGCCATGCTGCGCGTGCGCGATCACGGCGGCGGCATTTCACGCAGCGAACGGCGGCGCATTTTCCATCCGTTTCACAAAAGCGCCGATCAGGCCGCCCACTCCGCACCGGGAGTCGGGCTCGGTCTCGCTTTGTGCCGCCGTCTTGCGACTGCACTCGGTGGGGCGATCACGCTCGACACTGCGACGAAGGACGGCGCCTGCTTTGTGTTGCGACTTCCGAAGTGATTGGCAAGTTTGGGGCAGCGTTTCCCCTGTTAATTCCTGCGCCGACGGAACACCAAGAGTGCGAGGCCTGAGATCGTGAGGAACGCGCGAGAAGGTTCCGGACTGATGTTCAGTGTCAGAGAATCCGCGTTTCCGCCCGAACCCCATGTCCACTGGTAGGTGCCCTCGGTGATGCCCAGGCTAGAGAAGGTCTCTCCGGCAAAAGTCATTGTTCCCGCAAGCGCGGTTCCGGAAATGTAACCTGCCGGCACAGAGATGCTGTTGAGATCAATGCCAAAAGAATCACCGGTCACGCTGTCTGGGGATATAAAGCCGGGCCCGGTGCCAAACGGTCCGGATGGCGGGACAAAAGAGAGCGATCTGTAAATGTCTATCGATACGCCTCCCACCGCGCCTCCCACTCGCACGCGCCTTCCATCAATCGTCGGGGCAATCCCGGGCACGGCAAAGACAATCGCAGAGTGGGACACTCCGCCCAAATCAAAGCTGCCAGACGCCGAGAAAATGACATCACCGCCTGATTCAATCGCATTGATGATCACCGCCGCGTGTGACTTTGGTGAGAAGGAGCAAAGCAGAAAGAACGTCGTGATAATCAATCCAATTGTTTTCATCATTGGTAAGCTTTGTTGCACTCAGTGCTTAACTCCTCAGAACTCCCAGGTCAAGCAACAGGGGGGCACCTGCTTTGTGCTGCGACTTCCGAAGTGATTGGCAAGTTTGGGGCCGCAGGCGGCGTGATGAAAAGCATGCGCACGCTCTTTCTCGCCTCGATGCTCGCCGCCAGTCTTCACGCAGCGCCGAACATTCTGCTCGTCGTCGCCGATGATCAGCGCCCGGACACGATTCGTGCGCTCGGCAATGCGGTCATCGAAACACCCACGCTCGATCGTCTGGCCGCGCAGGGAACCTCGTTCACACGAGCGTATGCCGGTTATCCCATCTGCTATGCCAGCCGTGCGCAGATCCTGACGGGAAACCCGGCCTTCAGGGCGCTGTCGAAGTATCCGGGCAGCGTGGTGAATCCACAACTCGCCACGATGGCTGGCACACTGCAAAAGGCGGGCTATCATACCTGCTACACGGGCAAGTGGCACAACGACGGCCACCCCATGCAGCGTGGTTACACGACGACGAGCGGACTCTATTCGAGCGGCGGCGCCAAAGGCGTCACACAGCCGGACATCGATGATCGAGGCCGGCCGCTCACGGGTTATCGAGGCTGGACCTTCAAAGACGCCGACAACAAAGTCGAGCTCGACAAAGGCGTCGGCCTGCAGCCGGACAACAGCCGGCACGTTGCTGATGGCGCCATTCGCGGCATTCAAACCGCGCCGAAGGACAAGCCGTGGTTTGTGCACGTGAACTTCGCTTTTCCACACGATCCGCGCATGTGGCCTGCGGGCATGAAGAACCGCTACGACGCGGCGAAGATGGTGTTGCCGGCGAACTTCGCGAAGGATCACCCCTTTGATCACGGCAACCGCGGCGGCCGCGATGAAGTCCTGCTCCCCATCCCGCGTGTCGAAAGCGAGGTGAAAGAGGAACTCGCCCTCTACTACGCCATGATCACTGATCTCGATGCGAACCTCGGTCGCATCCTCGAGGCTCTGCCATCGTTTGAAGACACCATCATCATCTTCACCAGCGACCAGGGCCTCGCGCTCGGCAGCCACGGCCTGCTCGGCAAGCAGAACGAATACGAGCACAGCATTCGCAGCCCCTTCGTCATCAGCGGTCCCGGTTTGCCGAAGAGCGAGCGCAGCACGGCGCTGATCAACTTGAACGACATCTTCCCCACGTTGTGCGATCTCACGGGCATCGCGATTCCATCCACCGTGCAGGCCAAAAGCATCGCTCCGCTGCTTCGCCATCAGGCCGATCGCATCCACGACTACGCCTACGGCACCTTCACCGACACCCAGCGCATGATCTGCGACGAGCGGTGGAAATATGTGGTTTATCCGAAGGTGAACCGCGAACAGCTCTTCGACCTGCAGGCAGATCCCAACGAGTTGCATGACCTGAGCGCTGTCCCTGCGCATCAATCGAAGCGCGATGACCTGAAGGCGCGATTGCAGGCTTGGCGTGAGCAACACGGTGATCCGGATTTGTGAGGTATGCCATTCCCAGTAATTGTCACACTATTCCGGACGATGAATATCATTGTTGGGATGGTGTTTTGGGCGCGATGGCTCCAAGATGTCCGCAAATTTTATATTAATGCAACGGTTGTTCCTGTGAACAATAGCGGTAAACAATTAGGAGGCCAAGGGGCCAGTGTGTAAGCGCATCCCTTTCGTGCATCGTGAGGGCCGAATCCACTTTCCCAGTACTACAGATGAGCCTGCAAATCGACGACCAAGCAATTATTACTCTGGTGCTGCCCTGCAAAGAATGCGGGCATTCATGCTGGTGAACATATGAACCCGACGATCCGCCAGATTTTTCTTAGCGCTGTGACTCGCGAGTTTCAGCGGACGCGGGAAATGCTGTGCTCTGACCTGTTGGGTCCAGACCTTCCGTGGAAAGTGGCAGAGCAGTCCTACTTTGCCGTGAGTGGTATGACGCTGCTGGAAAAGCTGGATCGCTATGTGAAGGAAAGCAGTGCCGTCGTGCATTTGATCGGCAAGATGGCAGGAGCTACAGGCAAAGCTCAGGAAGTGGAGGCTTTCCTTGCTGCTCGTCCGGGCTTTCTGCAGCAGTACCCCGAGGTGCGCGCGGCCTTGGGAGACTGCAAACAGCTTTCCTACACGCAGTGGGAGGTGTACATGGCATTGGATCATGGCATCACGCCTTTCGTCTTCGTCGCCGAGGAAGGTTTCGACGAGCGACCGCCGGGCTTTGTGGAGGATCCGGCGGAGATGGAGAGTCAGGAGAATCATCTGGAGCGTCTGCGGTGCGCCGGCATCGACCGTGGCTACTTTACCACCTCGGAGCGTTTGTGCAGCCAGACTCTGCGCTCACTTTCGCGCATGCTACAGCATAGTGGAACGGCTTCGGACCGCATCTCTGCCGAGGATTTGGAGACTTTCGCCCGAATGCTCGATGCCGAAGACTCTGATCAGGCCGACGTGGTTCGAAGCGTCTTAGTCCCCCTTCACGCAGAGATTGCTCTGCCTGCACATTTGCTGATAAAACAGAGCATGGCTACGGAGTTCATCCTGAAGGAACCGGGGAGAACTCCCCTTGAGCGTGTGCGTGTGGATTTTAGTATCGGGGCGGCGCAGACGTCAGCCGAAACAGAACTCCTCCCGCGTGGGCAGATTGTCAGGCTGACTCCATCTTCGCCGTTGATCATTGAACACGAAGGATCGCCACCCATGGAGCTCATCGTTACATGCGAGCGGGCATGCATGCGAGAGAAGTTCCTGTGGAAGGGGGTGGCAAATGTGATCACGGCTGAGGAACTCGTGGGCCGGACCGGTCTGATCTCCCGCTCGGCTCCCAAGCCGCGCAGAGTGCGTCTCGATCTTGTGGAGGAGGAACTCCGGCTCCGTCGTGGCCTGTTGGACATTGATTTGCAGCCGGTGCCCGCAGCCGGTGCCCGCTTCATGATGGGCAGTCCTACCAGTGAGCGTGGCAGGCAGCCAGACGAGACCCTCCATGCGGTTCGCTTCGCGCGGAGCTGGTGGATGTCACGTCATCCTGTCTCCCAAGCGCAGTACAAGGAAGTGATGGGAAGCAATCCATCCAAATTCAATGCTCAGAGCGACAAGCTGCCAGTGGAGAGTGTGACGTGGCAGGAAGCTGCCATTTTTTGCGAAAGACTGACCCAGATGGAAGAGCAGCAGGACCGCCTCCCGCTCGGGTTTCAATATCGCCTACCCACCGAGGCAGAGTGGGAATTTTCTTGTCGGGCAGGTGATGAAAACGCCAGCGCTTCTGCCAGCGGTCGCGGCGGCACCGAGTCAGAAGCCAAGCCTTTGGGAACCTTCCTTTTGGACGGAAATCGTGGAGCAAACCGCCTTGGCTTGTGTGACATGACGGGCAACGTCTTCCAATGGTGCCTCGACCACTACGGCCCGTACCTGCCAGACCTGCAGGTGGACCCCTGTCATACGGCAGCCGATTTGCCGAGGGTGATTCGCGGCGGAAGCTGGCACGATCCGGTGCAGTTGCGGCGACCAGCGGCGCGAATGCGCTGCGCTCCAGAGGCTCGCAGCAGCCGCATCGGCTTCCGTGTGATTCTCGCTCGCATTTAGGGGGCTACTTTTTGCCTTTGAACAAGCCGCCGATGGACTTGCCCACATTTATTACGCCATCAAGCGCCTTGCCGCCGATGCTCTTCTCCTCAGTCCTGCTTTTGCCGCGAGAGCTGGAGCCGCGACTGCTGGAACTTGCCACCTGCGGCATCGGCGTCGCGTCATCCTTGAGGTCTATCAGTCCCAAGGCCGTCAAAGTTTTGTCATCAAGTGAGGCATTCGGAACGAGACGGTTCTCTTTCTGAAATGTAATGATTGCTTCGTGGGTCTCCTTGCCAGGACCTCCGTCCGGACGGCCTGCGTAGAGGTTCAAATTTTTCAAAGCCGCCTGGGCGGCTTGTAGAATGCGCTTGAGGCCAGGTTCGGAAAAGTCCTTGCAGGTTGACGAAGCAAAAATCTCCTTCAAAGCGAGCGGCTCTTTTGGCGTTTCTTTCTCTGCTTGAATTTTCAGTTCGGCCAAAAGGGTCTCGGCGCATTTGCGCAGATCTTCGATCTGAGGTGTTTTGAGTACAATGAGTGGTTCGCTGGCGATTTGGTCGAGCAAAGACTCGGTCTGGATGATTTTGTCAGCAGCCGGGAGGCTGGAGTCAGTCGCCAACTGTCGAAGTTTTGCCACTTCAGCATCGGTTTTGGCGATGGCGGCCTCAATGCGGATTTTCTCGTCCGCGAGAGTCTTGACGAGTTGGTCACGCTGGGTTTTGCCATGATTGATCTCTTCGCCAATCACATCAGACAAAAGCTTCCCTTCGAATACGACGTCATGGTCGGCTAGAAACTTGTTCCATTCTTCAACGAGCTTTTCACGATCTCCGGGGCGTATCATGGCGTCAAGCTTCACGACCTCATAGTCAGCACGTGCCTTCTTCAACCGGGCGTCGAGTCGAGCGGAAGTCTCTGCCTTGGCAGTTTTCTCGTCCACTTGCTGCTGGTCGAGTCTTGCTTGTCGTTGCACGCGTGCGCGGGCGAGAACCGGCTCGAAATCCGGATGCTCGGCCGTAATGAGCGGCTGCCATTCTGCAAGCAAGGCATCCCATTTCGCGATGGCGGCCTGATGGTCGGTGACGGCTTCTTCATCAAAGTTTGACGTGGCGACAAAGGCATCATCAAGAGCTTTTCGGAGCTCCTGCCTTGGGACAATCCGCTGCGTATAGATGGTCGCGCTAAAACTGACGGTGATCATTGCTGCCGCAGCCACGATCCACTGGTTGATGCTCAGCCGTGGTCTTCGGCGGTAGGGCTTCGTTGGTGCTCGAGGCGCGGACGTCGCAGGAGAAGTTGATGAAGTCGTGCTGCTCGCGTTGGGAGAACCGCCGAGCAGAATGATAACCTGCTCAAGTGCGGGGCGTTTGGTCGGATCTTTGGACAGGCTGGCAGCGATCCATGTTTCCCATTCCTCCGGTACAGGTGCGGCCTCAATACTGAGCTGCTTACGTCGCTCGGTGACGCTCGGAGGGGTGACTCTACGAATTTGTTCAGTCACATCGCCAGAATGAAACACTGGTTTTCCTGTCAGTAAATCATACACAAGGGAGGCGAGGCCGTAGACGTCATCGGCGACGTCAACTGCGTCTCCCGCGAGTGTTTGAGGACTCATTGCAGGAGCGGGAAGAGGGAGCACACGGTCCTCGTTTGTGCGTGGACGGATGATGCGGGAAACAGCAAGATCCGCGAGCTTAATCTCCGTGCCTTCGACGAACACATTGCCGCCATGAATAGCGCCGTGTGCCACACCTTGCCCATGGAGGTATGAAAGTATTTCTGCGAGCGCTTTGATCCAAGGCTTGATTTCGGAAATCTCAAAAAAGCGGCGAGGCCTGCGTCCGCGGCGCTGAAACAGCGTTTCACCGTCGGTCGCATCGGAGACAACTGCGGAACGACCTCCTTCTTCAGCAAGAGCAAGAGTGCGCAGCAGGCTGCGATGCGTCATCGGTTCGATGGTGGAGACCCAGGCACGAAGTTCGTCGAGAAAGACCCATTCAGGCAGGAGACGGAGATCGACATGGATATCCTTGCTACGGTCCAAGCAGCGCCATGTTGAACCGAGGGAGTCCTTGTGGAGGTGGCGTTCAAATTCGAACGAACCCATTGAGGCGGGCACTTCGGCACAGGAGATTTGGGAGGTCGTCATTACTGGTGGGTGCAGGCATCGAATCAGCGAAATGGCAGAGGGGGTCTTGGAAGAGCGCTGACTGGCGTGGTTAGAACCTTCGCCTTCATCACGTCATTCCATGAGGGGCTGCTGCTGGAGGGACGCGAGCTGGTACCGCTCCCCACCCCTGGATTTCCGGTCGTTTGCAACACTTTCGAAACCATGGGTTCCTGAACGGTATGCAGCCCGAGGTGCTCCAGCATCATGCCGTTCAGCAGGCCGGTGACTGGGAGTTTCTCCGTTTCCTGCCAAGCAACAAGGGCGTCGAAGGTGTTTTGTGTCCACGTCCCGTCCATTTTTCCAGTGGGATGGCCCTTTTCGTGAAGCACGCCCTGCAGCATCTTGACGAAGACCTTCCAGTTCTCCTGATTCCAAGACGCAACGCGGGTTTGCGCCAGCAATTCGCCGAGTGTGGGCAACTTCGCCGGTTTTTCTTTGATGGCGACAGCCTGCCAGTTCGCCGCCTCGACCTTCGCTTGTTCCAGAAGCGTCTTGTGTTCGACGCCGTTGTCGGCTGCCAAAAAAATCGGAACATTTTTGCGCAGGATGTCTCCCCAGATGCCTGCTTTCGCTCCCGCACCCATATCTTTCGCTTCGCAGGTCGTCAGAGCCTTTTCCACTGCGGCCTTAAGTGCCTGTAAGTTTGACTGATAAAGCTGCTTTTCTTCATCTTCCTTTTTCGTCCAGTAATCGCTGCGCGTCTCGGCGCGCAGCAGCAGTTCCCGAAGCTTGGGCTCTTCCTGGTAATCAGCTAACCGCAACTCCTTGATAAGATCATTCCATTTAACCCGCTTGCTTGCGGAAGACGTGCCGCCTGATTCAAAGTTCACCGCGTTGCTCTCCTGGTTAAGAAAACGGGCCACAGAGAGGCGCGGCTTCGGTCGCTCTGTTTGTGTGGGTTTGGATGGCAGACTTAGCAGGTAGACACCGGTGCAAACCGAGAGCATTGCGGCCACGGCGCCCACAAGAATTGGAATCGAAAGCGCCGCGGGCTTAGGCGCAGTAGGCACAGCCATCGTCACAAGGCGGGCACCTGCACCGGTGGTGCTGCTGGTGCCGCGCACAAAAGGCTGCCCTTGCAATCCCTTGCGAAAATCGGCAATGCTGGCTGGTCGAAGACTGGGTTCTTTGGAAAGAGACGCTGCAATCACTTCCTCCCAGTGCGCCGGTATAACGTCGCCCTCAATGCGGTTGTCAGCGCGACGCTGGATCATGTTCGGCGGAGTGATCTCACGGATCTGCATCGCTACGTCGCCTGAGTAGAAGGGGGGGGTTCCCGTCATCAATTCATAGATGGTCGCGCCAAGTGAGTAGATGTCGTCTGAAACCGATGCAGGTGCTCCCAACAACTGCTGAGGACTCATGTAATTGAGTGTGCCTGATCCGGTTTTCTGTGGCAGCGACATGACACGAGTGACTGAATTCCTCAGGCTGCATGCGATGCCGAAGTCAGCCACTTTGACACGATCTTCCGAGTTCACCATGACGTTTGCTGGCTTGAGATCACGATGGACGATTTTTGCCTCGTCATGGGCGTACTCGAGCGCATTGAGGATATGCAACAGGTAAACATGCAGGCTGTCCGCTTCGAAAACCTGCGCAGGCTGGTCCAGCCTCATCGCGCCTAGCGTTGAACCGTCCACATACTCCATGGAAATGGCCGCAAGACGCTCTCCATCGTCTTCAAAGCCGTTGACGCGCACAATGTTGCCGTGCGCCAGTTGCAGGCCAAGTTTTGTCTGCACTTTCAAATCGTGAATGGCATCTCCATCGTGTTTAAGTGCCTCAGGGACGAATTTTAATGCTACCTGCTGCTCGAGTTTGTTGTCCTGCGCCAGCCAGACGACCCCCATGCCGCCGACGCCGAGAACTTTTTGAAGCGTGTAACGTTGAAATACCGTATCGCCCTCTTTGATGGTGGCTGTTGCACCAATCATTGTTCCTCCGCCAAAGGAGGCAAGGGAATCAGTCAGAGACTCATGCGTATGCGAAGTCATGGCAGTGCAGTCTATGAGTAGAATGACTAACCTGGAAAGCGAAAAGTAGCCAAATGCCTGACTAGGCTATCGCCACCCGGACCTTAGCAAACTGCTCGGATGAGGTCAAATCGCCAGCGCATTCTCGGCGTCGCCGAAGTGGCCGACGTGGAGGCCCATGCGGTCCATGAGGGCGATGTGGAGGCGGCAGAGCTTGCGATTTGGATCGGCGCTGAGGTCGTGGAAGCGGCCGCCTTGGATCGTGCCGCCTCCGTTGCCGGCGAGGACGACGGGGAGTTGGCGGGAATCGTGGGCGTTGCCGTCCATGAGGCTGCTGGTGAGCATGATCATGCTGTTTTCGAGCAGCGACCGCTCGCCTTCGTTGGTGGCGTGCATTTTGGAGAGGAATTCACCCCACAGCTTCACCTGGTGCTGGTTGACGCGCTGATACATGTCGAGGCGGTGTCCGTCGTTGGCGTGGTGGGACAACTCGTGAATGCCGCCGCTGATGCCGTCGAGGCTGGGGAAGCGCATGTTCGAGAGGTCGTTGTTCATCATGAATGTGGCCACACGCGTGCGATCCATCTGGAAGGCGAGAAGCATGATGTCGAACATGAGGCGCAGATGATCCTCGCTGCTCGCGGGGATGCCGCTGGCGGGGCGGCCAAGCGTCACGGTTTTCACCGAAGGCTGCCAGCCCTGGCCGTTGGTCTCGGCCTTGCTGATTTTCTCGGCGAGTTCGACGCGCTGCTCGATCTCGCGCACGGAGGTGAGGTACTCGTCGAGCTTCTGCTTGTCGCGGCTGCTGAGCTTCGGTTTGAGGCTGCTGGCGTCGTCGAGCACGAGGTCGAGGATGCTCTTGTCGCGCTTGCGCTTGCTGCCGTCGTCAAAAAGCTGGTCAAAGGCCTGCTGCGGGAAGATTTCCTTCGGCGCGGGTGTCGTTGGCGTGCTCCATGAGATGTAAGCGGAGTAGATCGAGGTGAAACCGCTGTCTGTGCTGTAGCTCGGTCGCTCCGTGCCGAGCACGACGCTGGGCACGGGCGTGAACTTGCCGGTGTGGTCGGCGACGATTTGGTCCATCGTGGTGCCAACTTCGACGTCGGTGGTAGTCTTCTTCACCTTGAGACCGCAGAGCACGTTCATCTTCGGGTAATGGCCGCCTTCACCTTCCACGGTGGTCGGATTCCACAGGCCTTTGAAGACGTTGACATGCTTCTTCAGCGGCTCCAGTGGCGAGAGCGTTTTCATGAACTCCATGCCGTTCGCACCATTCGTGGCACCCCAATGATGCGGATTCACACCATTGCCGGTGAAGCAGACGGCGAGACGACGCGGGGCAGTGTTGTTTTTGACGGACTCGGCTCCGAAAGTGCAGATGGACTCCAGCCACGGCAGGCCGAGGGCCGCACCGGTGCCGCGGAGGAAAAGACGACGAGAGGATTTCATGCTTTATGGGGGAAGGACAAGGAGACGCTGCGAGCCGACGGAAGTTTGCACGCATCTCAAGGCAAGCACGCAGGAGGCCAAGAAACGGGGTGTCGCGGTGCTGATTGGCCAAATCCGGAGATTGCGCCGCGCATGGTGGCACGTATCACTCGGACGCCATGAACCGACCCACTCCACTCACTCTCGCTCTTACGCTCCTGACCAGTGCCGCGCTCGCCGAAGGCGGCTTTTACGGAGATCCGCCGGATGCGACCCATCCATGGGCGATCCATGACATGAACCGGCCGCAGCCGGTGCGCGTGGAACCGGGCGCGTTCAGCTCGCAGGAGGTGCCAGGCACGCCGCCTTCGGACGCGGTCATTCTGTTCGGCGGGAAGCCGGAGGAGATTGAGAAATGGATTTCCGACAAACCGAATGGTGAACCGACCAAGTGGGAAGTGAAGGACGGTGTTCTGCAATGCGTGCCGGGCAGCGGATACATCCGCACGAAGGAGGAATTCGCCGACTGCCAGCTTCACATCGAGTGGAGCGCGCCGAGCAAGGTCGAGGGCAACAGCCAGGGCCGTGGCAACAGCGGTGTGTTCCTCATGGGCGCGGTGGAGGTGCAGGTGCTCGACAACTACGACAATCCCACCTACCCGGACGGCTTCGCATCGTCGATCTACGGCATCAATCCGCCGATGGCGAACCCTCTGCGCGCGCCGGGCGAGTGGCAGACCTATGACATCATCTTCCGCAAGCCGGTGTTCAAGGACGGCAAGGAGATTGATCCCGGTTACATCACGGTTTTTGTGAACGGCGTGCTGACACAGGACCACACGCCGCTGGAAGGTGGGGGCGGGCACAAAAGGCGTTCCACTCCAAAGGCGTTCCCGGAAAAGGGACCGCTCAAGATCCAGGACCACGGCAATCCGGTGCGCTTCCGCAACATCTGGTACCGTCCGCTGCCGAAGCGTTTCGTGGACGGCGGCGAATACAGCCGCATGAGCGAGGAGGCGACCGCCGCGAAGCGCGCCGAGATCGCCTCGGGCATCCGTGAGGACGCGGCGAAGCTCGAAGGCAAAGCGAAGATGCTGCGCCTGCTGGAGTCGCTGTGTTATGCAGACAACGCCGAGGCGCGCGAGTTTGCGCTGGCTGCCGTGAAGGACTTTGCCACCGCGATGAAGGCGGTGCCTGCAGACAAGATCGAATCGAAAAAGGGCGAGATCCTGGAGGTGACGAAAGCGCTGCGCTACATGACGCAGTTCAAGTTCCTACCCGAAGACCTCGCGGCGAAGCAGGAGCTTGAGGCTATCATCAAGGAGCGCGACTGGGAACCGAAACCCAACGCCAAGGGCAAGAAGAAATGATCCGGCGGATCATTTCTTCTCCTGTTTGATCTTGCCCGAGTCCTCCAGCTTGTGCTTGAACTTCTCGGTCTTCGGATCGACGACGGCGCGGACGTAGCCTTGGTTGGGATTCCGCTCCTTGAAGTTCTGGTGGTAGTCCTCGGCGGGGTAGAACTTTTTCAGTGCCGCGATCTCGGTGGTGATGGGGACGGTCTTGAAATACTTCGCCTGCGCTTCGGCCTTCGACTCCTCCGCGATTTTCTTTTGTTCGTCGTTCAGGTAGTAGATGGCGGAGCGATACTGGGTGCCGTAGTCGTTGCCCTGATAGGGCGTTCCCTTCGGCAGGAATTTGCCATACTTGTACATGTCCTCTGTGGTGACGCTGGTGGGGTCGTGTGCCTGCCAAAAGAGGTCGATGATCTCGCGGTAGGTGACGATGGCGGGATCAAACTCGATTTTGATGACCTCGGCGTGGCCGGTTGTGCCTTCGCACACTTCCTCGTAGGTGGGATTGTCCTTGTGGCCCCCGGCGTAGCCGCTGATGACTTTCTTCACGCCATTGAGCAGAAGGTACTGGGCTTCGGTGCACCAGAAACAACCGCCGCCGATCACGGCGGTTTCGGTTTTGCCGGCGTCGGCGGCGTGGGTGTCGATGACGGCCATGAGGGCGAGGAGCAGGGCTGGGATGGTTTTCATGGTGGAGATACGAACGAAGCGGAAAGCGGAGTCAATCATGCGTGTGGTGAGAGGGCAAACTTTTGGCGGAATTCCCGTAGCGGTGTAAAACAGCGGTCGGCGCTCATGGCTTTTGCATTTCTCCGCTGTCTCTGTTTTCTGGCAGCATGGACGAAATCTCGACCCTGTGCGCCCGAGTGGGCGAAACGAAGCTGCGCGACATGGTGACGGCGTTTTACCAGCGAGTGCGCGTGGACGATCTCATCGGGCCGATGTATCCGGCGGATGACTGGGAGGGCGCTGAGAAGAGGCTGGCGGATTTCATCGTCTATCGCTTCGGTGGACCGCAGACCTACATCGAGGAGCGTGGGCATCCGCGTCTTCGCGGACGGCACATGCCGTTTCCCATCGGTGCGGCGGAGCGTGACCGCTGGCTGGAGCTGATGAGCGCGGCGATGAACGAAGTGAGCGTTCCGGAGACTGAGGCGCCAGTCATTGGCGGCTTTTTCGCGCAGGTGGCGGACATGATGCGCAATCGCGAGGGATGAATCGAGCTTGTCAGCTTTGGCGGGCACGGGATGGTGGGTGCATGAAACGACGGCTTCTTTTCCTGTTCGCGCTCACGGCGCTGCTGCCCGCCTGCATCATGTTCGAGTTCGAGCGGCTGCCGGATCGCGAGATCGACTTCGTCAGCGATGTGAAGCCGATTCTGGAGTCGCGCTGTTTGGAGTGCCATCACAGTCGTTATGTGTTTGCGGGCTTGAATCTGGAGACCCGAAAACTGGCGATGAAGGGTGGGCGCAGCGGGCCGGTGATCATCCCCGGAGAACCTCACAACAGCCTGCTCTACAAGGTGCTGCTGCTGAGCATCGAGCATCCCGTGGCCATGCCGCCGACGCCGGAAAAACTGGCGCGCGAACACCAGCAGATCATTCACGACTGGATCCTGCAGGGCGCGAAATGGCCTGAGGATGTGCGGCTGGTGCCGCCGCAGGACTGGAAGAGCAAACGTTCCTAACACTCCATGGAAAAATCCCCCGTGCTGCTGCTGGCCCCGCTGCCAGCATTCCTTCTGAATCCGCTGCTCGCAGCGCATGAGTGTCACGATTACTTCAACGCAAAGGACAAGGAGGCCCTGCTTGAGTCCGTGGGGTCGCGGATCCGCGGCGTTGTGATGACGGGCGGCACGGTGGCGCCAGTGGCGCTGCTGGAGCAATTGCCCGCACTGGAGATCATCAGCGTATTCGGCGTTGGCTATGACGGCGCACCGGTGGACTGGTGCCGGGCGCACGGCGTACATGTCACGAACACCCCGGATGTGCTCACAGAGGATGTGGCGGACATTGCGGTGTCGCTGGTTTTGATGACCAGCCGGAATCTGATCGCTGCAAACCGCTACCTCCACGCGGGAACCTGGCCGCAGGGGCAGTTTCGGCTGGCACATGCGGTGCGGGGAAAACTGGCGGGCATTGTCGGCCTCGGACGCATCGGCAAGGCGATCGCTCATCGACTCGAGGCGCTCGGCATGCGCATTGCCTACCACGGACGCAGCCGGCAGGAAGTGTCGTGGTCGTTTTTTGAATCACTGACCGAAATGGCAGGCGAGGCGGATTTCCTGGTTGCCGCCTGTCCGGGAGGTGCTGCGACAAAGCACCTGATCAATGTCTCTGTGTTGGAGGCGCTCGGAGCGGAAGGAACGCTGATCAACATCTCGCGTGGCTCCGTTGTTGATGAGCAGGCGTTGATCGCGGCGCTTCAGGCCGGGACGATCCGTGCTGCCGGCCTCGATGTGTTTGAAAACGAACCGCGGGTGCCCACGGAACTGATGCAGTGCGAAAACGCCGTGCTGCTACCGCATGTTGGCAGCGGGACGCATGAGACACGGCAGGCCATGGCCAAGCTTGTCGTTGATAATCTGGCCGCGCACTTTGCCGGAAGTCCGCTGCTGACTCCGGTTTGTTGAGAAGTCTGAAAGCCGTCCTGCTTTTGGCTGAAAGGCTGCTTGCCCATGGTCTCACAGGCGTTACTAGCCATGGTCATGATCAAACTTGTTATTGGAGCCATTCTAACCGCCGTTGCCGTCTTCGCCTGGGAGGCGCTGTCATGGACGGTGCTCGGCTGGCACGAGAACGGCTACCGCGAATTTCGTGATGAAACCGCCGTGTCCGAGGTCATCAAGGCCAACGTGACTTCCGGCAAAGGCATCTACATGCTGCCTTCGATGGTGGAGGCTTCGACGCTCGCCACAGCCGCGGAGAAGAAAGCCCACGAGGAAAAGCAGATGAAGGCGATGGAAGACGGCCCCTACATGTATGCGATCATTCGGCCGGGGAAGGGTGAGATCAGCATGGGGACGAACATGACGCTGAGTTTCATTCGCACGCTGCTGTGCTCTTTTCTCATCGCGGCGCTGCTCAGCCAGGCGGCGTTGTTCTATCCGGCCAGGATCGCCTTTGTGGCTGCTGCAGGATTGTTCGCGGGCCTTACAGCGGACATGCCGATGTGGATCTGGTTTGAGCAGCCGGGGCGTGACACGGTGGTGAACATCGCCGACCATCTCTTTGCCTGGATCATTGGTGGTGCCGTGCTGGGACTCTTCGTGGGTCGCGAACCGGTGCTGGACCGGTGAGGCAGTTTTCTCTTCGCTGACGTTTCGTTTTGAAACGAGAAAGCCCGGAGAGGTCATCTCCGGGCTTTGAATGATGGCGAACGAACCTTGCGCTTTGCGGATCAGTTCACTTCGAGGCAGACACCTTCCTCAGTGCTACGTGCGAAAATCTTGCCGTTGGCGAGGATCGGATAGCTCCAGACCTTGCCGTCGAGCACGTCCTTGCGGGCCACTTCCTTGTACTTCTCCGGGTTGGCCTCGGAGACGACAATTTCACCCTTGTCGCTGGTGGCGATGATTTTGTCGCCGGCGAGGATGACCTGGCCGGGGCCGAAGCCTCCTTCCTTCCACTTGTCTTCGCCGGTGCGGATGTCCACGCAGGCCAGAGGGCCTTCGCCGTATTCCTTGAAGCTAAACATGCCGTAAAGGTAGCCGTCTTTGACGACCGGGGTGCTCCAGTGGTTGAAGCACTCGTTCTCGCGACGCCAGATCTGCGTGGCGACCAGCTTGCTGCCCTTCTTGCTGATTTTGAAGGCTCCCGCTCCGACTCCGTAACCAGCCGAGCAGTAAACGATGTCCTCATACACGACCGGAGAGGCGGCCGTGCTGACTTTGTAGGGGAACTCGGCGCGCCAGAGCACATCGCCCTTCTGCGGATTGACGCCGACGAGGCCGGTCTGCGTGAAGAAGATCGCCTGATGAACGCCGAGAATGTCGGCGAGGATCGGGGATGCATGGGTCATCTTGTCGTCCTCGCCCTTCCACACGACTTTGCCGGTGTTCTTGTTCAAACCGAGGAGCGCCTGCCCTTTGCCTCCGCCGGCGAGCATGAGGATGTCGCCGTCGATGAGCGGGGAGGCGGCGTTCTGCCATTTGATCATTTCGCCGCTGTTCTCCTTCATCACGTCGTGGTCCCACACGACCTTGCCGGAGGCTGCGTCGAAGCAGAAGACATGCAGCAGGCTGTCGATGACATAGACTTTGCCGCCGTCGATGACCGGTGTGGAGCGGGAGCCGTCGCCGCCCTTGTTGTCCTTGGTGCCGGCGTCGCCGCCGCCATCGTATTTGGGAATGATGCTCAGAGGCTTGCTCCAGACTTCCTTGCCGGTTCTTTCGTCGAGGCAAGCAAGCATTTCGCCGGTGTTGCCGTCGGTTTCACCGGTGACGAGCGTGTAGGCCTTGCCATCCGCCACGGCAAAGCTGCTGAAGCCGAGGTTCGTGGGCGATTTCCAAACCTGCTTGAGGCTCCATTTGGCGCCGGGCACGGCGGGGACGATTCCGTTGCCCGCGGGGCCGCGGAACGTTGGCCAGTCAGCGGTGGCGGCAGAGGCGGCCGTTGCGAGAGCAAGGCCGAGTACGGTGGTGAGGTGGGTGCGTGTCATGATGAGAAGAAAGCTGCGAGCGGGTGAGAACGGGCGCGGGAACGAATCTTTTGCAGCCCGAAAACGAGAAGACCGCAGAGAACGCTGTTTTTAACGGAATTCTCAACGGTCTTCCAAGCTCAATGATGTGACGATTGTCACGCTGACGGTCTGCGGGAGCGCGGCTCGCGTGTCACGGTGTCACCGCATCCGGCACTGGTGACGAAGGGGCCATCGGCCATCGGCGCGACTTTGGTGAAGCCGACTTCGGGCATTTCGCTGGGCTTGCCTTCGAGCGGGAAATCCTTCCGCAGAGGGAAATAGGGATAGCCTTCCCACATGAGGATGCGGCGCAGATCGGGATGGCCGCTGAACTTGATGCCCATCATGTCGTAGACCTCACGCTCATGCCAGTCGGCGGTGGGCCAGATGTCACTGACGGTAGGAACCTCTTCATCCTCCGCCACGGCGGCGCGCACACGAAGGTACTGAAGATGCCCGTAGCCATAGAGTTCGTACACCATCTCAAACCGCGGCTCCTTGCCCATGTAGTCGAGGCTGGAGACATCCACGAGGTAGTCGAAGTTCAGTTCGTCACGGCAGTATTTAAGAAGCGGTTTTGCGCTCGCGAGTTTGACGACGAGCGTGTGCTCACCGCGGAATTCCTTCGTTTCGAGAACGGCATCGCCGAACTTCTGCTTCAAAGCCTGTACCATTTCTGCCGCGTTCATGATCGTGAAGAATTAGGCGGTGAGTTCGTCGATGAGTTCCTTCTTCTGTTCGACGAAGGAGTGTTCGGTTTCGATCTTGTGCTGCAGACGCATGAGGCCTTCGAGAAGCGCCTCGGGACGCGGCGGGCAGCCGGAGATGTAAACGTCCACCGGAATGAGCTGGTCGATGCCTTGAAGCACGGCGTAGCTGCGATACATGCCGCCGCTGCTCGCGCAGGCGCCCATGGCGATGCACCATTTCGGCGCGGGCATCTGATCCCACACACGTTTCACTGCGAGGGCCATCTTATAAGTAACTGTGCCGGCCACGATCATCACGTCGGCCTGACGGGGGGAAAAGCGCATCACCTCCGCTCCGAAGCGGCTCAAATCGTAGCGGCTGCATGCCGCGGCCATCATTTCGATCGCGCAGCAGGCGAGGCCCATCGGCATCGGCCACATGGAGTTCTTGCGCATCCAGTTGATGGCGGCGTCCAGCTTCGTGAAGATGACATTGCCTTCGACTTTCGAATCGTAGGCGGCAAGAGTTTGATCTGCAGGGGCGACCATGGGGCAACAGGGGTTTGAGGACTGGCAGAATTACGCCCCGTGCGCAGGAGCGGCAAACAGATTGTGAATCTTTTCACAAGCGAGGTTATTTTAAGGAGCGCACGCGTCTCGCGTGCAGCCTTCAGCGTCCTCGCTGAAGGCCGTCCCACGATCCTCTTCGTTGGATCGATGACGAAGTGCGTTGGCGTGATCTCAGGGACGGTTTTCCGCGAGACGCGAAAAACAGCACGCGAGACGCGTGCGCTCCAGTCGCGCCAAAGTGCCAAGTGCCAGCGCAGTTGTGCCACATTTTGGCACTTTGGCGGTGATTTTGGGCACTTGGCACTTTGAGCGCCAACCATTAGATCACTGATTTACAGTTAGTTAAATGTGAAAAATGCCACTTGGCACGCCTCTAGCCAAGAAAAGAGGCATCAACAACCCTCAGTTTCACCCTTTCCCCCAACCCACACATCATGAGCAAAATCCTCGGCATTGACCTCGGCACCACCAACTCCTGCATGGCCGTCCTTGAAGGCGGCAAGGCCACGGTGCTCGAAAATTCAGAAGGTGCACGCACCACGCCCTCCATCGTCGCCTTTACCAAGAGCGGCGAACGTGTCGTCGGTCAGGCCGCGAAGCGCCAGGCCGTGACGAACCCCCGCAACACCGTCTTCTCCGTGAAGCGCCTCATGGGCCGCAAGTTCGCCGAACTCACCGACGCCGACAAGCGCATGCCCTACAAGATCGTTGCCGCCAGCAATGGCGACGCCCACGTGCAGGTCGAAGTCGGCGGCGAAACGAAGACTTACAGCCCGCAGGAAGTCAGCGCGATGATCCTCGCCAAGCTGAAGGCCGACGCGGAAGCCAAGCTCGGCGAAACGATCTCCGAAGCCGTCATCACGGTTCCTGCTTACTTCAACGACAGCCAGCGCAACGCCACGACAGCCGCAGGCGAAATCGCCGGCCTCAACGTGCGCCGCATCATCAACGAGCCGACCGCCGCAGCGCTCGCCTACGGTCTCGACAGCAAGTCCGACGAAAAAGTCGCCGTGTATGACCTTGGTGGCGGCACGTTCGACATCAGCGTGCTCGAAATCGGCGACGGCGTCTTCGAAGTGCTCGCCACGGATGGCGACACCCACCTCGGTGGTGACGACTGGGACAACACCCTCATCACCTGGATCGTCAACGAATTCAAAACCGACAGCGGCATCGACCTCAGCGGTCAGCCGGACGCCATCCAGCGCATCAAGGAAGAAGCCGAGAAGGCCAAGATCGCCCTCAGCTCCAGCCAGAACTACGATTTGAACCTGCCCTTCATCACCGCAGACGCCACCGGGCCGAAGCACATCATGAAGACGCTCACCCGCGCCAAGATGGAGCAGCTAACGGACAGCCTGTTCGAGCGCACCATCAAGCCGGTGAAGGACTGCCTCGCCGCTGCCAAACTCGATGCCAGCAAGATCGACGAACTCGTGCTCGTCGGCGGCATGACTCGCATGCCGAAGGTGGTCGAAACCGCGAAGAAGCTCGCCGGCAAAGATCCGCATCAGGGTGTGAACCCGGACGAAGTCGTGGCCATCGGCGCCGCCATTCAGGGCGGTGTGCTCAAAGGTGACGTCAAAGACGTGCTCCTGCTCGACGTGACTCCGCTCACGCTCGCCATCGAAACCGCCGGCGGGGTCGCTACCCCGATGATTCCGCGCAACACGACGATCCCGAAGAAGCACTCGCAGATTTTCTCCACCTACAGCGACAACCAGCCTGGCGTCGAAATCGTCGTCCTTCAGGGCGAGCGTCCGATGTCCCGCGACAACAAGACGCTCGGCACCTTCAAGCTCGACGGCATCCCGCCGGCCCCGCGTGGTGTGCCGCAGATCGAGGTCACCTTTGACATCGACGCCAACGGCATCCTGCACGTCTCCGCGAAGGAAAAGGTCAGCGGCAAAGAGCAGAAGATCTCCATCCAGGGCAGCTCCGGTCTCAGCCAGGAAGAAATCGAAAAAGCCAAGCGCGACGCCGAAGAGCACGCCGAGGAAGACCTCAAGCGCAAGGAAGCCGTCGAAGTGAAGAACAAGGCGGAAGGCCTCAGCTTCGAGATCGAGAAGCAGCTCAAGGAGTGGGAAGAAAAAGTTCCCGCCGACCAGCTCGCCCCGATCAAGGAGAAGCTCGCCAGCCTCAAGTCCGCCGTCGAGTCCGGTGACACTGACAAGATGAAGGCGCAGACCGAAGAACTCGAGAAACTCTTCGCCGCCGCCTATCAGGCCGCTGCTCAGGCAGGCGCAACCGCCGGCGCTCCCGGTGGTATGCCCGACATGGGCGGTGCCCCGGGCCCAGAAACCACCTCTGCCGAACCTAAGGACAAAGGCAAGGTCGTCGATGCCGACTTCGAAGTCGTGGACAAGGACAAGTGATCAAAACGTTGCGCTTGTTGCTATGCTCGCGATCGCCCCTAATTCTGACGTTGTCGCTTGGATGGATTTAATATCCAAGTTGGGGATAGTCATGGCTATTGCCACTTATCTGTATCACCGAAAAGCTGAACGTGACCGTGTCCTGCGTTCCGATCGCGAAAAGGCAATTCATTTGATAAGTCAATTCACGCTAAACCAAAATTCCCGACGTTCTGCGGTGCGTAAGCTCGTGAGGAACCTTGACGCCAAAGTTATCAAGGAGATCGAAGATGGTAACAGTGTTGATATCCCGGTTGAATTTGGAGATTTAGTTTACGCAGCCATTCCGGATGTGATTCGAATCAAACAGATACAGACTACGTCTCCGACTATCAAGCTCACGGCAAGGCAAGTTTTCCTTCTTCGTTGGGAATGCTTTGCTTACCTGAATTCCGTGGAAGTAGTTTGTGAGGCATGGCGCTGTCATGTCGTCCACAGTCCAACAGTTGAACGAGAAATGAGGTTTTTGCTGGAGCCAGAAATGGGCAAAAACATTCTGACCACCTTTGGCTCAATGGCAGACAAAGAGGACTACCCGGCAATTCGATCATTCATTGAGTTTATGGAACAAAAACGGTTGGAGGAAGCACGAAAGAGACACACCGAAAAGCCCATCTAGTGAACGAGAGCCTAATGAATTCCTTGCCATCTTGGCAATTGCATCTTCGCTCTGGATCGCCGATGAACGGCGTCCTGGAAGGACGCGAGCCATTAGCCGGTGGTGAAACCACCGGTTTCTGCGGCACACCCATGATTTCCTCCCGCCGCGCTCCGGCAGGAGCGCGAGAAGCGTGCGGCGACTCCACGTCACCGTTCTCCGCCTGCTTCTCGCGCCCCTCCAGGGCGCTCCCGTCTTCCAGGATGAGGAATCGCTTGGGTCCGGTGGTTGCACCACCGGCTGATCTCTTCCGTGCCTCCGGCACAACAGGGGCGCGCGACCATTTCACTGACGTCATTAAAATGGTGGCCCCGAACGCATCCTTTTATGGAGCGGCGACGATTCGTCGCCCTTCCGGTCATGGGCTTGGCGACGATTCGTCGCCACTCCAGAACTCCAACCCCCTTCCGACACCGCAATGAGTCTGCTGGCGCTCAAGGAACTGTCTGCACTCGACGGGGAGGCAAAGCGCCTCGTCGAGAAGCATGATGAGTTGCTGCTTGGCATGCGCCGCCGTTTTTTAGCGCAAATCGTCGAATGCTTCGCGGCTTTGAGTGAGGCGGAGGGATTCCGCACCAAGCGGGATCCGATGGGCGCGAGCGCCCGGCTGGATCAGACGGAGCTGGCCATCAGTTGCACGGACCCCTCCCACATCCTCGTCGATTCGCAGGCCAAGTACACCGTCACCTGCTCCCTGGCACCCGAATACTCCTACGGCATCCTGCTGTGCCGCCAACCGCTGGAGGAGTTCACGAACCAGAGCGCCGACACCAACGACCAGATCACCAACAAAAAGCTGGAGATCGAGTACATGAAGTCGCTCATTCAGAGCCACGGCAACGACCACTGGTATGTGATCGGACGGATGGAGCGCACCGGGGAACCCGGCCAGTCCTACGAGTCCTTCCCCACCTTTGAACAGGCTGTTCGCACCGCACTGCGCGAGATCGCCAACGCAGCCATCGCCCCCCGCGCATCATGAAGACCCGGCTCTTTTTCATCGTCGCGGCGCTGGGATTCTCCTCCTGCGGCAAGCAACCCGCCGAAGAGGTGAAATTGGCTCCCGAACCGAGCAAGGCGGCGGTGGTTTCCGATGCGGAAATGGAAGTGGAGATCACCAAGGCGCTCTCCGGCGGCGCACCGGCTGCGACCGCTTCTGCGGAGAACGTCAGCCCTTTCCTCGCCGAAGCCGAGAGCATCATCGCCAAGTATCCTGACAAGACCGCCGCCGACCTGCTCAACGTGCCCGAGGTGAACACGAAGCTGCGCAACCTCCTCGGCAAGTTGGGGCAGGACAAGGCGCTGCAGGATTACATCAACTCTAGTGTGAAGCTCGCCGCGCAGATCAAGGGCCTAGACGGTGCTGTGAAGCTCGACCTGCAGATCCAGGGCTACGACAAGCCCCGCACCAGCCGCATGCTGCAGATGGTGCTCACCGAAGACCCCCAAAAGCTGGTGGACTTCCTCGTTGGCGAGATCGGTGAGGCGACGCCCGACATCAGCTACGGCGGCATGGAGCGCGCACCCAATGGCGTGGCCATTGTGCCAAATCCCGACGCTCCCGCCTCGGCGCCTCCCAAGAACGACTCCCCCGAATAACCCTTTCCGCCCGGCCAGCCGGCACACCCAACCCTGTGTGACAGCAGGCCGGGCAGACAACCCGAAACCAAACCAGAAACAACAACCTCAAAGCATAAACCAGACCAACTATGGCTACCTCCATCACCCCGCTCGGTCGTCGCGTCCTTGTGAAGCGTTCTGACAGCGAAGAAAAAACCGCCGGAGGAATCTTCCTCCCTGACACCGCCAAGGAAAAACCGCAGGAAGCCGAAGTGCTCGCACTTGGCACCGGCAAGGACGACGAAGGCAAGGACGTGAGCACCCTCTTCACCGTGAAGGTGGGCAACAAGGTCCTCATCTCCAAGTACGGCGGCACCGAAGTGAAGCTCAACGGCGAAGACGTCCTCATCATCAACGAAACCGACATCCTCGGCATCATTGCCTAAACCCACAAATCAAACCCCTGACCCAAACCTAAACTGTTATGGCTAAACAACTCAACTTCGACGAAAACGCCCGCCACGCGCTCCTGCGCGGTGTCACCAAACTGGCGAAAGCCGTGAAGGCCACCCTCGGCCCCTCCGGTCGCAACGTGATCCTGGAAAAGAAATTCGGCTCCCCCACCATCACCAAGGACGGTGTGACCGTGGCCAAGGAAATCGAGCTTCCTGATCCCTACGAAAACATGGGCGCCCAGCTCATCAAGGAAGTCTCCTCCAAGACCTCCGACATCGCTGGTGACGGCACCACCACCGCCACGGTCCTCGCCGAGGCGATCTACTCCGAAGGTCTCCGCAACGTGACCGCCGGCGCCAACCCGACCTCCCTGCAGCGCGGCATCCTGAAGGCCACCGAGGCCATCGTCGCCAAGCTCAAGGAAATCTCCACCCCCGTGAAGGACAGCAAGGAAGTGGCCCAGGTCGCGACCGTGTCCGCCAACTGGGACGCCAGCATCGGCAACATCATCGCCGAAGCCATGGACAAGGTGGGCAAGGAAGGCACCATCACCGTCGAAGAAGCCAAGAGCATCGAAACGACCCTCGAAGTCGTGGAAGGCATGCAGTTCGACAAGGGCTACCTCTCCCCCTACTTCGTGACCAATCCGGAGTCGATGGAAGCGAACCTTGAGAACGCCTACATCCTGATCCACGAGAAGAAGATCAGCAGCCTCAAGGACATGGTGCCGCTGCTCGAGAAGGTTGCCCGCGCCGGCAAGCCTCTTCTCATCATCGCGGAAGACGTCGAAGGCGAAGCCCTCGCAACGCTCGTCGTGAACAAGCTGCGTGGTACGCTCAACATCGTTGCCGTCAAGGCTCCCGGCTTCGGTGACCGCCGCAAGGCCATGCTCGAAGACATCGCCATCCTCACCGGCGGCCGCTGCATCACCGAAGACCTCGGCATCAAGCTTGAGAACATCGAACTCAGCGACCTCGGCCAGGCCAAGCGCATCACCATCGGCAAGGAAAACACCGTCATCGTCGAAGGCGAAGGCGGCAGCGATGCCATCGCGGGACGCGTTTCCCAGATCAAGAACCAGATCGCCGAAACCACCAGCGACTACGATCGTGAGAAGCTCCAGGAGCGTCTTGCGAAGCTCGCCGGCGGCGTGGCCGTCATCAACGTCGGTGCCGCCACCGAAACCGAGATGAAGGAAAAGAAGGCCCGCGTCGAAGACGCCCTGCACGCCACCCGTGCGGCCGTCGAAGAAGGCATCGTCCCTGGCGGCGGTGTGGCTCTCATTCGCGCCCAGGCTTCCATCGGCGACCTCGGTCTCACCGGTGACGAAAAGACTGGCGCCGAAATCGTCGCTCGTGCGATCGAAGCTCCTCTGCGTCAGCTCTCCGCCAACGCGGGTGTCGAAGGCGCCCTGATCGTCGAAAACGTCAAGAAGGGCAAGGGCAACGAAGGCTACAACGTCGCCACCGCCACCTACGAAGACCTCATCAAGGCTGGCGTTGTTGACCCTGCCAAGGTGACCCGCAGCGCTCTTCAGAACGCCGCTTCCATCTCCGGCCTGCTCCTCACCACCGAGTGCCTCATCGCAGACATTCCGAAGGAAGAGCCTGCCGACGCCGGTCACAGCCACGACCACGGCGGCATGATGTAATGCCTTTGGTCGCGATGCGACCCAACCCTCATCGCGGCTCAAAACCCAAAACCCTCACGCGGCCCGGAAGCAATTCCGGGCCGTTTTTTTGTCCTCGCCGTAGTTCACTCTTTCCGTTGAGCCCACTTTCTTCCATGCGCGAGGGCGCGAAGGGTTTCGTCTAGACGGCGTTGGATTGTCGCCGGCTGCTTGGCCGTGCTGATCCACACGAGGTACTCGCGCTGATAGGTCGGTTTCAGCGCCGCGAAGCCTGCGGCTGCGGCTCGGTTCTTTTTTAGAGCTGCGGCCAGAACCTCGGGCATCGGCCATTGCTGGCGGGTTTTGGTCGGCGGCGGGAGTGTGCCACTTGCGTCCAGTGCGGTCGCGGCATGCAGGAGCCTGCGGAACGCCCGGGGATCCAGCTCATTCAAAGAGTGGACTTGGAAGGACAGGATGCTGGTATTGCCCTCGCCCCGGTCGAAGAGTGTGGTGATGTCCCGCAGCTCAGTGCCGCGGAAGAAAGTCACGCCGAGATGCTTTTTGCAGGCGCTGAGGCCGCAGACCAGTTTCCGCCCGCTGAAGCACAGCATGTTCCACTTGATGGACTCGGTGAGATCCGGCTCCCAGCGCTGGATCCATCCGCGCACTTCGGCGGCCATCGTCGCGGAGGCTGTCGGCGCGAAATCGAGCCAGGTGTCAGGATCGCGTGACTTCGGGCGGGAGCAGTCCATCGCGGCCGGATCAGCAGTGATGCGCCCCGCGGGTGTTCACATAGAGGGAGAAAAGACTCTGGGAGGCAGTGATGAAAAGACGGTTCCGCTTGGGGCCGCCGAAGCAGAGGTTGCTGGCCGTTTCGGGCAGCTTGATGAAGCCGATGAGCTTTCCTTCCGGGTCGAAGACGTGGACACCGTCAAATCCGTCGCCGATCCAGCCCGCGCTGGCCCAGACATTGCCGTCGATGTCGCAGCGCACGCCGTCGGAGCCGCCCTTGGAGGCTTTGTCGGCGAGCTGGCCCTTGTTGGTGACGAAGACTTTGCCGTTTTTCACCTTGTCGCCGTCCACGTCGTAGACGCGGATGTTTTTCGGAGAGCCGGTGTCGACGACATACAGCTTCTTGTAGTCGGGAGAGAAGCAGAGGCCGTTGGGTTTCTCGAGGTCTTCGGTGACCTTCGTGATCTCGCCGTTCGGGTCGATGCGATAGACCGATTCTTTGAGGAAGAACTCACCCTTGTTTCCCTCATAGTCCATCATGCTACCGTAGCCGGGATCGGTGAACCAGACGGAACCGTCGGGATGCACGGCGCCGTCATTCGGGGCGTTGAAGGGTTTGCCGTCAAACTTCTCGGCGAGGACTGTGACCTTGCCGTCGAGCTCGTAGCGGACGACGCGGCGCGTGGCGTGCTCGAAGCTGATCTGGCGTCCCTGATGATCGAAGGTGTTGCCGTTGCTGTTGTTCGAGTTGTTGCGCATGACGGAGACGTGGCCGTCTTCTGGCAGGTAGCGCATCTGCGCGTTGTTGGGGATGTCGCTCCAGACGAGGTAGTTGCCGCTGCCGTTCCATGCGGGGCCTTCCGCCCATAGCATGCCGGTGTGAAGGCGGCGGATGGGCGAGTTCCCCTGAATGAGTTTTTCAAAGGCGGGATCCAGCGCGATGACATCGGGGTCCGGATAACGCTCGGGTGTCTGGCCGCTCCAATCACGCGCCAAAAGAGTCGTGGTGGCGGCGGAGACGGCAAAGCTGGTGAGGAAGGTGCGGCGGTTGGAGTTCATGGTGGCTGGTTGTAGCCGGAGCAACGCGAGCTTGGCAAGCGTTTTGCCTGGAAACTCCCGCTCACGATGTGGGAAACGTCACGATGTGATCGGCCAGCAGATTTGCCTCCGACTCGTCATGGGTCACCAGCACCACCGGAATGTCGAGTGTCTGGAGATGATGGTGGAGATCGTTGCGCAAAGCCGTGCGCAAGCCGGTGTCGAGGGCAGAAAGCGGCTCGTCCAGCAGGAGCAGTCGTGGCCGGGTTACGAGCGACCTCGCCAGTGCGGTGCGTTGTTGCTGTCCGCCGGAAATCTGCCGGGGAAGCCGATGACGGAGCTCGGCGAGACCGAATCTTCGGAGTGTTTCCTCCACGCGATCTTCATGCTCGTGCTTTGCCAGGTTGTGAAGGCCGTAAGCGATGTTCTCCACCACGCTCAGATGCGGGAACAGCGCATAATCTTGAAACACGAGGCCGATGCCCCGTTGCTGGGGTGTGAGACAGGTCTTGCCGGAGGCATCGAACCACACCTCCTGCCCGAAGGTGATGCGCCCTTGCTGCGGACGCTCCAATCCCGCCAGACAGCGAAGCACGGTGGTTTTTCCGCAACCTGACGGACCGAACAAAACGGTGGTGCAGTGTTGTGCGGCGGGCATCTCCAACTGGCCGTGGATGGTGGGGCCGCGAGGATGGGTGATGTGAAAATCTGCGGTCAGCGTCCCGGCCATGCGTGGAAAAATCGACGTTGAAGAGCGTAAGTGAGCGAAAGCACGAAGAAGGAGAACAGCAGCATCGCCAGCGCGGTTTGATTGGCGGCGGAGTAGTTCAGCGCCTGCACTTCATCGTAGATCGAGACTGAGATCGTGCGCGTCACGCCGGGAAGATTGCCGCCGACCATCAGCACCACGCCGAACTCGCCCATCGTGTGCGCAAAGCTCAACACCACGCCCGCCAGTACGCCCGGCCATGCGAGCGGCAGCACCACGCGGCGGAAAGTCCCGAAGCTTCCCACGCCCAAACACCACGACGCCTCCACCATGCGACGATCCACCGTGGCAAACGCGCTCAGGAACGGCTGCACGGCAAACGGCAGGCTGTAGAGCACCGAGGCGATGAGCAATCCCTGGAATGAAAACGGCAGCCGCGTTCCGAACACGCTCTCATACAAACGCCCCACCGGACTATGCGGGCCGATCGCCATCAGCACGTAGAAGCCGAGCACCGTCGGTGGCAGAACCAGCGGCAGCGCCACGACGGCCTCCAGCAAAAACCGCCAGCGCCAGCGTGTGTTCACAAGCCACCACGCCAGCGGCAGACCGAGCGCGATGAGAATGCAGGTCGTGCAGGTGGAAAGCCGCAGACTCAGGGTGATGGCCTGCCAGTCCATGTCACCTGCCGGGCAGCTTGAATCCGTGACATTGCAACACCTTGCCACCCGCCTCGCCGAGTACGAAATCGCGGAACACACGTGCCGCAGCAGCATTTGGTGTGCGCTTCAGGATGATCATGCCCTGCTCGATCGCCGGAAACGCATCTGCGGGCACTTCCCACCAGCGACCTTTGTCCTTTATCTTGTCTGACACCGCATGCGACAAAGCGAGAAAACCGATGTCCGCCGCGCCGCTCTCCGCGAATTGCGCCGTCTGCGAGATGTTTTCACCCAGCACCAGCTTCGGCTCCGCCTTCTCATACACTTTGAGCGATTTCATCGCCGCCACCGCCGCCACGCCATACGGAGCGAGCTTCGGATTCGCGATGGCGATCTTCTTCACCGCAGGATCGTTCAGCGCTGCAATGCCGAGCTTCTCCACATTGAGCGGCGACGACTTTGGCACCCACAAGACGAGTCCGCCGACCGCATACGGCGACACCTTGTCATCCAGCGCGAGACCTGCCTTCGCGAGCTTGTCCGGGTAATCCATGTCCGCGGCGAGGAAGACATCGAAGGGCGCCTCATTCTGGATTTGCGCGAAGAAGTTGCCCGACGAGCCATACGTCGCCTTCACCGTCATCTCTGGATGCGCAGCGTTGAACTCCTTCAGCACGTCCTCCATCGCAAACTGCACGCTGGAGGCCACCGCGATCGTCAGCACTGAGGATTCGGCCTTGCCCGTCGGCGCGGAGGCAGGTTTGCATGCGCTGAGCACGCAGGCGCATGCAATGAGAGAGATGATGAGTCGTCGTTTCATCAGGATTGGGTTGGAAAGATCAAATGGAGAGCATTTCGCCCGTGTGGCTCGCGTCGTAGCCCGGCAGCTCGTCGATCAACCGGCGATGTGCCCGGCTGCGCAGCAGGCGGATGAGCGCCTGCATGCGTGGATCACGTTCCATCGCTGCGGAGAAACACAGATCGAGTGATTCATTGCGCACAGGCAGGAATCGCAGCCCGGCATCCTCGGCGCATAAGCGCACGCACACGCCCGCCTCCGCCCAGCCACCACGCACCGCCTCGACGACCGCCTGATGACTCAGCATCACACGTTTTGAATCACGCGGTTTCTCCAGCAGATCGTCGAGACATTCGCGCGCCGCCGATCCCTGCTCACGCATCGCCCACTGGCGCACGTGCTTCGCACACGCGGACACACTGCGCGTGTGATCGTCGCTCGGCAGCACGATGCCTTCCTGCCAGTCCGCGCTGCGCAGCAAACGATAACCACCACCCAGCTTCTCTCTTGCCGTCTCCGCATTGCGATCCGGCTTCTCAACGGTCGAGCGATGCAACGCCGCCACATGCACCACGCCACGCTTCAAAAGCTCCAGCGCTGACCCACCACCACGGGTGAAGGCCAACAGGCGGAAACCCGAAGCCGTCGCGTATTCCGCCGCCAACAGTCCCGCAGCCGGATCACAACCCGCCAGCACCAGCGTCTGCGCGGCATCCCAGTCGCCACGTTCATGCAGCACCTTGTCACGGCAGATGCCGTCATGCGCCCACAAGGCTCCGGGCAATGATTCCACGGGATACAGCCACTTCCTGCCGCCCACTTCTGCCTCCCAGTAACGATTCGTGTCAAAGCGCGGCTCCCAAGCCCACGCGGAATCCTCTCCACGCTTCGATTCGCCCGAACCGAACAACTCCTCCACGCTGCATTCCAGCGCCTTCGCCACCGCCAGCGCCGCCGCGACCGACGGCGTGAGCCTTCCCGCCTCGATCGCGCTCACCGAGCTGCGCGGAATGCCCGACTGCGTGGCGAGGTCATCCTGCGACCATCCACGCGCCTTCCGGCGTCGCGCAACAGGATGAGGCTCGGCTTTTGACTTTGACATGATGCTGTCATCAATCGTCCCGATGTTGCCAGTGTCAATCTTGCGCATCAGTTCAGGATCGGCACTGCCATGCTCAATACTTTGACGAGATTTGGCAGGCTTTGTCTCAATCGAGCAGACCCAAGTATTCACCCCATCGCTAATCCTTATGAAACTTCGTCTCCGTGGACAATCCCTTCGCCTCCGGCTGACCAAGTCAGAGGTTGCTGCTTTGAATGCACGCGGCTTCTGGCAGGATGAAACGGTGTTCGGTGCCGGAGGATTTCCGGCATTGACGTATCGGGTCGAGTCCTCATTGGTGGAACATCCTGAGGTGCGCCTGACGGCTGATCACAGTGCAATGGTTATGGTGGTGTTGCCATCGGCCGATGTGAATAACTGGGCTGAAACCGCGAAAGTGGGACTCTACTTTGAAGCTCCGTGGGGGCTCAAAGTAGCGGTCGAAAAAGACTTCCAATGCCTGGATCCCCGTCGTGACGAGGACGAATCCGACAATTTCGACAATCCCAACGCAGGAACGGGCGGGCACGCCGGGTGCGGCGTCAACCTCTGACACGATTTCCCTGGAAGGACACGGTATGAAGGGGGGCATGCGGCGGCTCGCATGAGATGCGTTCATTGCCGGAATGAACATCTTTGCATTACGACGGTGAATTTTTCACTTGTATGACATGATCATGTCACTCTAAAACATCATCATGTCATCACTCATCATGCGTCATTCCGTCCTCCGGGGCATCATCGGGCTTTCCCTTTCTGCTGCCATCGTTGTCGCCGCCGACCCCCAGCCCTTCGAGCTGGGCGAGGTGGTCATCACGGCAGATGCAGACACAGGTGCCGACGCCATGGCCAGCCGGATCACCGCATGTGACATCCGGAAATTCGAGCGCACGGATTTGTCCGAGGCGCTGCGTCTCAGCCCCGGCGTTGTCACGAACATCAACGGCCCACGCAACGAGGGTGGCGTGTATGTGCGCGGTTTTGACCTGCGTCAGACGCCGGTTTTTATCGACGGCATTCCGGTTTATGTGCCCTACGACGGGTACGTTGACCTCCGCCGCTTCACCACGGCAGACGTGGCCGAGGTCAGCATCTCCAAAGGTTTCAGCTCTTCGATCTTTGGTGCCAACACGCTCGGCGGAGCGATCAACATCGTCACCCGCAAGCCGCAGAAGGCTTTCGAGGGCGATTTTCTCGGTGGCTGGTTTCAGGAGGGCGGCATTCAGTCGGCGGCAAATCTGGGCTTCAAAAACGACCATTGGTATCTACAGCTCGGCGGGTCGTTCCTCGACGTGGACAGCTACCGCATGTCCAAGGACTTCGTGCCGGTGCGGACGGAGAATGGTGTCACGCGTGACAATGCCTACCGCCAGGACTGGCGTGTCAGTGCCAAGCTCGGCTTCACACCCAACAAAACGGACGAATATGCGCTCGGCTACATCTACCAGCGTGGCGAGAAGGGAAATCCCGTCTATGCTGGCAGCCTGCCAGCCGTCCAGCAGCCCCGGCGCTTCTGGCAGTGGCCGCGCTGGGACAAGCAGACTGTGTATTTCGTCGGTCACACACAGCTCGGCGAGAACACCTACTTGAAGGAGCGCCTCTACTTCGACCAGTTTGTGAACACGCTCTTCGCCTTCAACAACGCGAACTACAACACCCAGAACCCGCCGCAGGGCTTTCAAAGCTACTACAACGATTATACGATCGGTGGCAGCCTGGAGTTTGGCACCAAGGTGGGCGAAAAACACACGCTCCGTGCCTCCCTGCATGGCAAGTTTGACCGGCACAAGGAGCACAACGAAGGAGCGGCCTTCTACACCTTCGAGGACACCACCTATTCACTCGGCCTGGAGGACACACACCAGTTTACAGAGCGCTTCAGCGTCACCGCTGGTGCCAGCTATGACCGCCGTAGCGTGCTGGAGGCCGTGGACACCAACACTGGATCAGCGCTTGGTGGCAAGACTTTTACCGCGCTCAATCCGCAGATCGGCTTGTTCTACAAGCTGCCTGAGCACGGCACGTTTCACGCCACAGTGGCGCGCAAGAGCCGTTTTCCCACCATCAAAGATCGCTATTCCTACCGTCTTGGCGCCGCCATTCCCAATCCCGATCTCGAACCTGAACATGCGGTTCATTATGACATTGGCTATGATGGAAACCTGAGCAAAGCGCTCTCGATCCACGCCAGCCTTTTCGCTTCGAGCATCGACAAGACCATTCAACGTGTGGACAACGTCACCCCGGGGGTCTTCCAGTTTCAAAACGTTGGCAAGTCACGTCATCTGGGCACGGAGATCGGCTTCAACTACAAGCCATATGATGCCGTGCAGTTCGGCGCAAACTACACCTACCTCGACCGCAAAAACATCAGCCAGCCCAACGTGAAGCTCATCGACACGCCCCGGCACGCCCTCTTCGGCTGGGCGGACATCCGCCCCGTGAAATGGCTCAGCATCATCCCCAGCGCCGAGTACAACAGCTCCCGCTGGGCGCTCACCACCGGTGCCGAAGTCGGCGGCTACGCCGTGCTCAACCTCAAGATCGCCATCCGCCTCCCCGGCGACGCCACCTTCAGCTTCGGGGCCAACAACCTCTGCGACCGTAACTACGCCATCACCGAAGGCTACTTCGAGGCAGGCCGGACCTTGTTCGCCAACATGCAGCTTAAATTCTGATCATGCGTACGCTTCTCTTGTTCCTCGTCGTTGGTTTCAAGGCCGTATCCGCCGATCTCACGGTTCAAATCGCGCAGGAGAAACTAATCACGCTCAAAATGGCTGATCTGGAACTGCTACCGCATCAGACCGTCAAAGCCTCCGATCATGGCGGTAAAGAGGCCATCTGGACCGGTGTGCCGCTTTATCAGGTGCTTCAGCATGCCGGTTTCAGTTTTGGCGACAGCCTGCGCGGCCCCGCGCTCGCCCAATACGTCGTCGTCACAGCCACCGATGGTTACAAGGCCGTCTTCGCCCTGCCGGAACTCGATCCGCGCAGCACGGATGATCCGGTCATCTTGTGCGAGACGATGAATGCCTCGCCCCTGCCTGCGGAGACAGGTCCGCTGCGTCTCGTGTTGCCCAAGGAGAAACAGCATTTCCGATGGGTTCGGAACGTGGTCAAGGTTGAGCTCCGCAAGGCGGAGTGATGCCGAATGGGAAAGAACGCTGGAAATGAGGCCGGGCTGCTCCAGCCTGCGGCTCCATGCCCGTGCGTCCATCTTTTTTCCTGGCCTCCACCGCCTCCCTGTTCCTGGTCTGGACGACACAGAAGGTGATCGCTGAGGCGGACTTCAAACCCGTCGTCACGCGCAGCACGGCGGCCAATCGTATCGCGGAGAAACCGGACTATGCGCATGCGATCAGCAGCGATGTGAACTGGCTGGAAATCGGCTTCGAATCACGCACGCGTTACGAAGTGCGCGCCAACGACTACACCTCCGGCCTGCTCTCCGATGACGCGCTGATGACGCGCAACCTGCTCTACCTCGGCGTGAAGACGGCGCTCGATCCGTTGCGCATGGTGTTTGAGTTGCAGGATTCGCGGCGCTTCTTCAGCGATCTGTCCGCCAGTCCCAATGTGACGGACACGCTGGAGCCCTTGCAGGCTTATGCGCAGTTGTATTTCGACAACGCTGTCGGCGACGCGCCGCTGAGCCTCAGCTTTGGTCGCATGGCCTTCGACTGGGCCGACCGCCGTCTCATCTCCCGCAACCGCAACCGCAACACCATCAGTGCCTTCGACGGCATCCGCCTGCGCCTTGGCCATGAAACCGCGCCATGGGAGATCGACGCCATCGCCGTGCGTCCGGTCACGCGCAGCATCCAGAATCTCGACCAGTCCAGCGACGATCTCATGCTCTACGGTCTCGCCGGTTACTGGCGCGGCTGGTCGCCGCATGTCGTGCTGGAGCCTTATTGGCTGTGGCTCGATCAACGCGAGACCGGAACCTCCGCAGCACGACGAAATCTGCACACGCTGGGCCTGCATGCCTTCGGTCAGTGGGCGGAGGGCGTGTGGGATTATGATTTGAGTCTGGCAGGCCAGCTTGGCGAGTCGCGTGGGCTGACACATCGCGCCTGGGCCGGTCACATGGAGGTGGGCCGCTCGTGGAAGTCGGGTTGGAAGCCACGCTTGGCCCTGTGGCTGAACTTTGCCAGCGGTGACCGCAACGCGACAGACGGCTCCAACGAGCGGTTCGATCCGCTGTTCGGAGCGTCGTTCGCGATGTATGGCTACACAGGATACTTCATCTGGCAGAACACGATCAGTCCGTCCGCGCGGTTGAGCTTCCAGCCGGCAAAGCCTCTCAAGTGTGAGTTGATGTATCGCCTGAACTGGCTGGCCAGTGACACGGACGCCTGGACTCGCGGAGGGCGGCGCGACACGACGGGTCGCAGTGGTTGCTTCGTTGGACAGGAGATCGACGCGCGGCTCGTCTGGCAGGTCTGTGATTGCTTCGACATTGACCTGGCTTACGCGCACCTCTTTCCGGGAGACTTTGTGCAGGTCACCGGTTTGGCTCCAGATGCGGATTTTGTGCAGATCGCCGGGACGTTGCGTTTTTAAACGGGCATGATCCCACAGATATCCATCCTCATGCCCGTGCGGGACGCCGAGGATACCTTGGCGGCGGCGGTCGAAAGCGTGCAGGCGCAGACCTTCGCGAATTGGGAGCTGATGATCGTCGATGACGGCTCCAAAGATGGCACGACGGCGCTTCTGGAGGACCTGGCCAGTCGGGATGCGCGGATCGTGCTGCTGCGGCAGTCTCCGGCAGGGATTGCCGCGGCGTTGAATCACGGCCTGTCGGTCTGTCGGGGGAATTTCATCGCAAGGATGGATGCGGATGATGTGATGGACACGCGGCGGCTGGAGTTGCAGCGGCGTCATCTGCTTGGGCATGCCGGCTGCGGGCTTGTTTCCTGCCTCGTGAAATATGGTGGCACGGAGCCGGGTTATGCGGCGCATGTGGAGTGGGTGAACTCGCTGCAATCATACGGGATGATCAGCCTGCGGCGTTTCGTGGAGGCACCGGTGGCGCACCCGAGCGTGATGTTTCGCCGTGAATTGATCGCCAGTCACGGCGGGTATCGCAGTGGTGACTTCCCGGAGGACTACGAGCTCTGGCTGCGCTGGCTGGAGGCGGGTGTGAGCTTCGACAAGGTGGACGAGACGCTGCTCATCTGGAATGATCCGCCCACGCGTCTTTCACGAACGGATCCGCGATATTCGGTGGAGGCGTTTTACGCGATGAAGTGCGGCTATCTTTGCCGCTGGCTGGAGGCGCATGCGATAGGTCGGGACGTCTGGCTGTGGGGGGCCGGGAGGATCACGCGGCGGCGGTTTGATTCATTGGCCAATGTCATCGGGTTTATAGATGTGGATGAGTCAAAGCGCGGGCGGCTTCGCGACGGGCGCGAGGTGAGGTTGGCGGATGATCTGCCGGGAAAATCCGAGAGCTTCATTCTGGCCGGCGTTGGCAACAGGGGTGCCCGCGAGCAGATTCACGCGCATCTCACGACACTGGGTTGGGAGGAGGGGCGCGACTTTCTCCTGGTGGCTTGATTTTCAAGGAGCCGCGGTCGGACGCATCGACACCAACCGGGTGGTGACCTGCTGGCGGACGGGCAACGGCTTGCCTTCGATTTTGAGCTGAAGCGTGGCGGAAAAGACGGCCAGAGAGATCGTCCGGCGTTCGAGATCAAAGAAGATGTGGCCGTTGACCTTGGAGTCGTCCCCCAGCGACACCGGGCGTTCGGTGGGCAGTTCCCGACCATTGCCGTCCTTGTCGCGCTGCGTCTTCATGAGGCCTTCAAACGCAATTTGTGCCTGACGGCGACCTTCGCGTTCGACGACGCCGTCAAACTTCGAGTTCAGTTTCACCTCGACGCTTCCCGCCTGTGGAAAGACGACGATCTGTTCAGAGATCCACTTGTCTCCGGGATGCACGGGGATGCTGGGCAGGCCCATCTCCAGCGACCGGCGGTAAAGGTCGGCCAACTGGCGGGCGTTGGCGATTTCGACGAGGTCAGGGTCGACGCCCGATGCCGCGTCTTTCGCGTCAATGAATTGATCCTTCACGTCATAGACCAGGGTGAAGCTGCGGCCCGCGGCGCCGCCAAATGAGCGCTGCAGCAGTGGGTGGGAGGAGGCCGGGTTCTTTGAATCATACGCGTGCGTCTGCCCTTCGTAGGTCATCTCGCCGAGCAGCGATTCGACCAGCACCTGCGCTTCGGTCTGGTCGCTGGCGTTCTTTGACACCGTGATGCGCGTGGTCTGATGGAGGCGCAGTTTTTGATCGCTTGTCTTGCCGATGGCGGTCAGGAAATTGACGGTGTCCGTGTCTGACTCCTGCACATAGGTCTGGCCGGGCTCCCAGTGGAGCTTCAACTCCACGGCTTCCTCCTGCGCCGCAGCGTTCAAGGAAAAGAGAAGCAAAACGGCGGGCAGGCGGGCGGTGCGGAGCATGGGCGGGAGGTAAACTACACCCCTTCGGGATGCAACCGTCGCACCGGCTGCCGGAGGGTGAAATTTTAAAAAATTTAATCCAGGTCAAAGTTGGCACGCTTCCCGCTCTACATGGATTGTGCAAAGGGTTGGGCCGGGAAATTCGTCTTCCGACGGTTCTGATCGTTGCAATTCGTGAACCACACTACTAATTGCCGTTAACCATGAAAAAAGTCGAAGCGATCATCAAACCGTTCAAGTTGGAGGATGTCAAAGAAGCCCTTTCTGAAGTGGGCGTCGAGGGCATGACTGTTGTCGAAGTGAAGGGTTTTGGCCGTCAAAAAGGTCATACCGAAATCTATCGCGGCAGCGAATACACCGTCGATTTCCTCCCCAAGGTGAAAATCGAGATCGTCGTCGACGACAGCCGCACGGACGCCGCCGTTGACGCCATCGTCAAGGCCGCCAACACCGGCAAAATCGGCGACGGCAAGGTATTCGTCAGCGCCGTTCTCGACGCCATCCGCATCCGCACCGGCGAACGCGGAGCCGACGCCGTCGCCAGCAGCTAGTTTTCTCCGGAGAACACAGAGTTTCATGAAACCCGCAGGAGGTCCCGCCTCCTGCGGGTTTTTTTGTGACTATGCTGTGGTTCGGAGGACGGGTGTTGACAGTCCTCGCCGCCTCGTTCTATGACCGGGCTGCGCCCGTCGGGCCTTTTTCGCATGATCTCCTTCCAAAAAATCTTCGGCAAGAGCGACGTTTTTTATGACCTGCTGGAAGCCAGTGCGGTCCAAGCCCGCGAGAGTGTGCAGGCCCTGCACCAGCTTCTCTCAAAACCCGCTGATCCTTCCCAGACCCTCGATGCCTTTGCCGCCTCCCGGGCGAAAGACAAAAAAATCACCCTGCAAATCGATGAGGCACTGTGCCGCACCTTTGTGACCGAGTTGGACCGGGAGGACATCGAGGCGCTCGCCGGCGCCCTCTATAAGATTCCCAAGACGGTCGAAAAAATCGCCGAGCGTGTCATGCTCTGTCCGTCACGTCTGGCGTCCGTGGACTTTTCACCGCAGATCCGGCACATGGACGCCGCCGTGGAAGTGGTGGTCACGATGATCCGGGAACTGCGCAAAAAGATCCACCTCGAGCGAGTGAAAGCGCTCAACGACCAGATCCAGAAGGTGGAAGGCGAAGCTGACAAGCTCCTGCTCAGCTGTCTGAGCCAGCTCTACACGCAGGAAAAGGATGCCGTGCAGGTGGTTTATCTGAAGGATCTCTACGATCTCATTGAAAAGGTGGTGGATCGCTGCCGGGACGCGGGAAACGCCGTCGCCCTCATCGTTCTGAAAAACTCCTGACCGCCCGCCGCGCATGACCCTCGTCCTTACCGTGGTGCTCGTGGCGTTGATCTTTGAGTACATCAACGGCTTTCACGACACCGCCAACTCCATCGCCACCGTGGTGTCCACGAAAGTGCTGACGCCACGCGCGGCCATCGTGCTGGCGGCGTTTACCAATCTGGCCGGCGCCCTGTTTGGCACGGCTGTGGCCAAGACGATCTCCTCCGGGTTGGTTGATTCCGCCTTTGTCACCACGCAGACCATCATTTGCGCCCTGCTGGGCGGCATCCTTTGGAACCTGCTCACCTGGTGGTTTGGCATGCCGTCCAGTTCGAGCCATGCCTTGGTCGGCGGTCTCTGCGGAGCCACGCTTGCAACCGCCCAGGGGAATTGGTCTGCCCTGCTCTGGGCGCAGCCTCCGGCGGCGGGGAAGGCTTGGTATGGGGGCACCGGTCTTTACTACAAGGTGGTCATTCCGATGATCAGCTCTCCGATCCTCGGTTTGCTGCTGGGTTTTCTGGTGATGTCCCTGCTCTATCTCATCTGCTCGCTGCTGCGGCCGCGAATCGTCAGCGGTGTCTTTGGACGACTGCAGATTCTCAGCGCCGGAATCATGGGATTCAGTCATGGTCAGAATGACGCGCAAAAGACCATGGGCATCATCGCGCTCGCACTGCTGGCGGGCACGAGCGCGGGTGAACTGAACGAAATCCCGGGCTGGCTCGGATTTCTGCGCATCGAAACCCTTGGCGAAAACAAGGACCAAATTCCCGTGTGGATCAAGGTCGCCTGCGCCCTGACCATGGCGGCGGGCACGGCGGCCGGCGGCTGGCGCATCATCAAAACGCTTGGTCACAAGATGGTCAAACTGCAGCCCGTGCACGGCTTCGCGGCGGAGACCACGGCGGCCACTGTTCTTTTCACGGCGGCGCATTTCGGCATGCCCGTCTCCACGACGCATGCCATCACCACCAGCATCATGGGGGTCGGAGCCGCGAAGCGTTTCAACGCCATCAAATGGGGCGTCGTTGAGCGCATCGTGTGGGCGTGGATTTTCACCATTCCCGCCACCGCAGGCCTCAGCTACCTGCTCTTCAAGCTGGTGGGCACGCCGGTCACGCCCTGACCTCGTCCAGTGCCCGGCGCAGTGCCTGCACCATGAGTTCCAGTTCGTCGAGTGTGACGCACAGCGGCGGCATCAGGACGATGGTGTTGCCGATTGGGCGGGTAAGAAGTCCGTGTTTTCGTGCTGCGAGGCAAACCTGCGCCCCGATACTCAGGTCGGGCGAGTTGTGGGTGATTGCGGCAATCATTCCGCATTGTCGAAACCCGGGCAGGTCGGCCATCAAGTCCCCCAACTGCTCGATCTTCGCAGGCAACTGCTCCAGCACTCGTTCCTTGCGAAAAACCCGCAGGCTCGCCAGCGCCGCCGCGCAGCCCATCTGACTGCCGGCATAACTGTGCCCATAGAAGAAGGTGCGCCCCGCGCTTGGGTCGCCGAGAAAACCTTCAAAGACACGCTCCGTCGTCAAAGTGGCCGCCAAAGGCAGGTAGCCTCCGGTCAGGCCCTTCGCCAGGCAGAGAAAGTCCGGCACGACGTCCTCATGCTCGCATGCAAACATTCGCCCTGTGCGTCCGAAGCCGGTCATGACTTCATCCAGGATCAGAAAGACATCCTGTTCCCGGCACCAGCCGTCCAGGGCCTTCAGCATGCCCTGCGGCCACAGCCGCATGCCGGCGGCGCCTTGAATGAGCGGCTCGATCACCACGGCGGCGATGCGGTTGTGATCTTCAGCAGCCAAGGTGTCGAGCGCTTCAAGCGACGGTACCGTGATGACGCGGTAGCCGAAGTCGTTGCCACTGCCTTTGAACAGGGGAATCCCGCCGAGGCTCGCTGCGCCCAGCGTGTCGCCGTGATAGGCACGGTCAAAGGCGATCAGAGTGTCCCGCTGCGGCCGGCCATTCTGCTTCCAGTACTGCAGCGCCATGCGCACGGCGGATTCGATCGCGGTGGAGCCGTTGTCGGTGAAAAACGCGCGGGTGAGTTTTTCACCCGGCAGGAGATCGACCAGCGCCTTCGCCAGCCGGATGGCCGGCTCGTGTGTGAAACCGAGAAACGATGTGTGCGCCACCTTGCTGAGCTGTTCGGTGATCGCCGCGTTGATCTCGGGATGATTGTGGCCGTGGATGTTTGTCCAAATCGAGGCGTTGCCGTCGAGGTACTCGTTGCCAAACTGGTCCCGCAGCGTGCAGCCGCGGCCTTCCACCAGCATCAGCGGCGTATGCTCGTCCGCGCACCATGGCTCCATCGCGGTGAACGGGTGCCAGAGGTGGCGCTTGTCGAGCTGTTCGGGAGATTCCATCCAGCCGCTTCCATGTCCGGTGCCGCGCTCCGCGTCAATCCTGACTCTCCACGGTCGGCGGCGGGATCGTCGGCAAGGGGGCGACGATGTTCACGGGCCATGGGACGAATTTCTCGATGATGCCGGAGCCGAGTTCCTTGCCGGTTGCGTAGGCGCGGCGGAACATTTCGAGTTTGGCGTCGATGTTGTCCACGTGGTGGAGGGCGATGGCTTCGGGCGTCTTGGGCAGGACGGGCGAACCGAACTCGAGGCTGCCGTGGTGCGCGGCGATGAGGTGCAGCAGGTGCAGGCGCACGGATTCGGATGCGGGTTCGAGCATCGTCCATTCGGCTGCTTGCGGGGTCTCCATCATGTCCCGCCACATCTTGTTCACGAGTTCGAGACCGAGCGGAATGTGCCCGAGCATTTCGGCGGTGAGATTGTAAGGCATGGCGAAGCCGAATTCAGGATACGCATTCTCCCAGAGCTTTCCGCAGTCGTGAAAGAGAACGCCGGCGATCATGAGGTCGCGGTTGAGATCGGGATAGACTCCTGCGATAGCCGCAGCGCAGCGCATCATTTGCGCGACGTGCTCCACGAGGCCGCCGCGGCGGGCGTGGTGGTTGCGGCGGGCGGCGCCACTGCGGCGGAAGCGTTCACCGTGTCGATCGAGAAACGCGGAGCAGAGCATCAGAAGTCGTGGATCGCGGATGGAGCCGACGAAAGTCTCGATGTCCGAGTAATCGGCCTGCTGGCGGGCGGCGAGGTCGGGATCGCCGAGGAGTAGGGTGCTGGTTTCCTCCTCCGAGAGCGCACGCATTTGCACCTGCCGGGGTTCGAGGCCGTACTTGCCGTCCACCCACTGGCCGGCGAGTTGGATGAAGGCGTTGCGGGCGAGTTGGGAGACGTCTTGAAACAGAGGGTGGTTGTCGAACACACGCCAGATGAGCGAATCGCCGGCATCGACGAGTTTGACCTCAAAAAACGGGCTGCCGGAGCTGGTGGTCTTCTCCAACCGCGACTCGACCTGCGCATGGATGCGATAAGGCTGCGGGGACGCGTTCGCGACCTGACGGAGCTGCGTGAGGCTGAGCTGGTCGAGATCGTCGGCGAGGGTGTCGTCCATGCCTGGAGAGTGACTGCTAGCGGCCTGCTCCGTCAAGGGCGAAGCCGGTCATGCAGTGGCGGTGCCGATGTCCCGCCACGGGCCCTGCTTGAGCACGATGTCGGGGACGAGGGCCTGCCAGTGCGGGTCGCAGTCGTGGACCATTTTGCGCACCTCGGCGCTGGTGTTGAAAAGGAACTTCTGGTTGGGCTCCTCGATGGCCCGGACTGCTCCCGTGCTCAGAAGGTGGCGGAGGAGGTGCTGCTTTTCGGGGCTGAGTCTCGCGTCTTCCACGCCGAGGATTTTGCCGGTGGCGGGATCCCCCATGGGATAAATGTAGAGGCGCACCTGATTTTTGAGAAGACGACCGAAGGACTCGAGAAGCCCGCCTTCGAGGTCGGTGCACCAGCGTTCGTTGAAAAGCTCTTCAAACAGCGGCAGGCCGAGGATGATGCCGATGGGGCACTGGGTGTGACGGGCGAGGAAGCTGCTGACGCGGTGGAACTGCGGGTAGCGGGAGATGAGCACGTTTTTGCCGAGAGCCTGGAGAATGTCGGCCCGGGCCAGGAATTCGCTGTCGGGCACCTCGGCGCCACCCGCGAGAAGATTGTGCATGGTGATTTCGAGGATCTCGATGTTGTCGCGGGCGGCATCGCCAAAGTCACTCTGAAAGGCCGCCTGGCCGCGGTCGATCATGTCGAGATTGAGACGGGTGATGGGGTCGAAGCTGCCTCGTTTGAGCAGCACGGGCTTTCTGTAGAGCACGTCGGAAGCCTGCCAGATTTCCCCGTTGGCACCGAAGAGGGCGGCGTCCGCCAAACCGAGGCGCACGAGTTGAAGAGCGACGAGGCGGTCCTGAAATTCCGACGCGGCGAAGGCCGTGCCGACGAAGTCCACCATGTCGATCTCGACGCGCTTGCGATTGAGGTCGTCGAGCAGGCTTTCAAGCAGCGTGGGCAGGTCGTTGCGGAGGTGGAAGCAGGCGTAGACGAGATTGACGCCGAGGATGCCGAGTGCATCGGCCTGGCGTGAGTGGCTGTGGTCCAACAGGCGGACGTGCATCTGGATTTCACTGGGCGGGCCGCCAGGTTCGGTTTGGAAGCGAAGACCAATCCAGCCATGGCACTCCTCGTTCGTGTCGCGGAAGGAGCGCGCGCGGACAGTGTCGGCGAGCGTGAAGAAGGTGGTCTTGGCCCCCCGCTTTTCGTTCAGGCGGCGGAGCAGCATGGGATACTCATGGTCGAGCATGGCGCACATGCGCTGGCGGGAGACGTAGCGTGTGGCCTTCCCGTAAATCTCGTCGCTGATGATCATGTCGTAGGCGGACATGGTCTTGGCCACGGTGCCGGAGGCACCCCCGGCGCGGAAGAACCAGTTCCCTATTTCCTGACCGGCACCGATTTCGGCGAAGGTGCCGTAGATGGTGTGATCCAGATTGATGAGAAGGGCCTTTTCGAGCGTGCCGGGGCGGGGGTGGGCGGAATTCATGCGATGGGTTGGCAATGTGCGTCAGCGGCGGCGCCGACGCGACCATTCAGTCGGATGATACGCAAAAGACCGGCCAAGGGCGCAATCAAGGCAGTTTTTTGGCGAAACCGTCGAATCCGGCACGCACGTTGCCTTCGAGGTCGATCAGCGGCTGCGGATTCTCGACTCGGCCGAGCGGGCGCACACCCGGGGCATTGGCGTTTTTGTCGCCGAGATCAGCGCGCATCGCGTCAGCGTGCTTTTGGAGACGCGCGACGATGTCCGGATGGTCTTTGGCGACGTTTTTGGTTTCGCCGATGTCAGATTCCAGATTGTAGAGTTCGGTTTTGGCAAAGTGGAGCTTCCACGGTCCGCTGCGGATGGCTTCGAGATTGAAGCCGCGATAGTAGGAGAAGACATCGTGTCCTGCGGCTCCCGTCTCTCCAAGGAGGAGCGCGGAGATGTCCATGCCGTCGATTTTGCGATCAGCGGGCGTCTTCCCGCCAGTGAGCGTGGCAAAGGTGGGCAGCCAGTCCATGTGGGCGGTGACGGCGTCGGTCTGCGTGCCGGCGGCGATCCTGCC
>JAWLBG010000026.1:0-87688 GCA_041395065.1 Prosthecobacter sp.
TGTGATCCCGCCCGAAACCCAGCGTGTGCTCGACTTTCTGGCCAGTACTTTGGCCTATCCTCACCTGCCTGCGGAGGTGAGAAGGCTGCAGACGCACGCGTCATGGTTGTTCATCGCGTCACCGTTCGTGTACAAGATGAAAAAGCCGGTGAACTTCGGCTTTCTGGATTTCTCCACGCTCGAGAAACGAAGGGAGGACTGCAAACGCGAAGTGGTGCTGAACCGTCGTTTGGCAGTTGGAGTGTATCTGGATGTGCTGCCGGTGTGTGACACGCCTGTCGGCCTGCGCTTGATCGAAGGCGGACCGCCGGTGGAGTGGTTGGTGCTGATGCGGGAGATGGATCAGGAGGGCTTTCTCAGCCACCGCCTGCGTCATGGCCACGTGACACGTGAGACGATCGATGCCATCGCCGCGCGTCTGCGTGAATTTTACCGCACGCAGCCACCGCTGCCCGCCTCTGAGGCGGCGCTCGCATGCCGGCGGGTGGCGGGATTCGTTCAGGACAATTTCACGTGCGCACGCAGGTTCATCGGACAGAGCGTGTCGTTGGCTGCGCTGGCGGCGATCGAACGATTCAGCACGGCGTTTGAGAATCACCATCGCGAGTTGCTGGAATCACGTGCGACCGATGGCTGGATTCGCGACTGCCACGGCGACCTGCATTGCGAACACATTCACCTCAGCGGATCCGGCGTGCAGATCTACGACTGCATCGAGTTCAACACGGAGTTCCGGCACATCGACATCGCCTGCGATCTCGCGTTTCTGGCGATGGACCTGGACTTCTATGATCGCCCTGATCTGGCGCATCATCTGGTCGACGATTTCTCGAATGCCCTGGAAGACACCGCACTGGAACGTCTGATGAACTTTCACAAGTGCTACCGGGCCTGCGTGCGCGGGAAGGTGGAAAGCCTGCACTCCGCCGGTGACACGGTTCCCGACGACGAACGCGCTGCCAGCCTCGCGCTGGCTCGTCGTTACTTTCAACTCGCGCTGCGTTATGCCATCGGCGGATCACGGCCGCGCGTCTGGGTGTTCATGGGCCGTGTCGCCTCCGGCAAGTCGACGCTGGCGGAAGCTGTAAGTCATGAAACCGGCTGGCGCGTCGAGTCTTCCGACTGCTTGCGCAAAAACCTCGCGGGCATGCCGCTCAACGAGCGTGGCACCGCCGCAGAGCGGGCGTTGCTCTACTCGAAGAAGATGACCCAACGCGTGTACGACGGTCTGCTGGATGCGGCGATGCAGGAAACTGCCAAAGGTCACAGCATCATCGTGGACGCCACGTTTTCACTGCGGCAGCAGCGCGACGATTTTCATCAGGCCTGTGCGTCGAACGGTGTGGCCGTGCACTGGGTGGTGGCCGAAGCCGGCGAGGAAGCCGCGCTTTGTCGATTGCGAGAACGTGATGGAGACAGCTCCGTGGTGTCGGATGCGCGCGAGGAGGATCTGGCCCTGCTCAACAGCCGCTATGAACCGCCGGATGAACTGGCGGACGAGGTATGTACGCGCCTCACCACCGATGGCGAAACGGAGGTGACGGTGACGAAACTGCTGGCGGCACTGGCTTCTCACAATGCCGTGCACACGTGATGCGGATGAAGGCGTGGTCGAGTCGCTGGTTCAGGCGGGAAGCATCATCGCCTCGTTCGCAGTTCCTCGCGCAACGCGTCCACCTCCTCCAGCAGGGTGCTGAGCAGTTTGAGGCCGTTGAGATTCATCTCGCAGGACTCGCGCATATGCTCGATGCGGCGCAGGCGGCGCACGGTCTCATCATCGAAGTCCGGCCGGATGATGCCGTGCTCCTCGTACTCCACGATTGTTTGGGTGGAGATGCCGGTGATCTCCGCGAGCACTTCCAGCGTGTAGGTTTCGTTCATGTCAGGCGCGTGGGTTGAAGGTGGAGGTGGCGCGGAGCTTTTCCCAAAGCTCACGTTCGGCATCACTGGTCTGTTCCGGCAGGACGATCTGAATCTTCACGAAGAAGTCGCCGCGCTCGCCGGTGCGGCCCTTCGGCAGGCCTTTGCCGCGCACCCGCAGCGTCTGGCCGTTTTCCGTGCTGGCGGGGATGCGCAGCTTGATGCTGCCGTCGAGCGTCGGCACGATGACCTCCGCACCGAGCACGGCCTCCCATGGGGCCACATCGAACTCGTGGTAAACGTCCGTTTCGCGCGTGGTGAAGTCGGGATGCGCGGCGTGGCGCACACGCAGATACAAGTCGCCTGCTTCACCGCCGTTGCGTCCCGGCTCGCCCTGTCCGGGAACGCGAATACGGCGTCCGTCCGTCGCACCCGGCGGGATGCGCACCTGAAACTCATGCGTTTCGACCGCGCCGGTCTGGCGGTTCATGGTTTGCATGGAGATCGGGCGCTGCGTCCCGTGCATCGCTTCATGGAGCGTGACCAGAATGTCACCCTCGATGTCATGCCCGCGTCGTGGCCGTGCGGTGCGGCCCTGCGAACCTTCGGCAAAGTCCTGCGGGAAGCCATAGCGGCTGCCACCGCTGAAGTACTGCTCGAAGAAGTCGCTGAAACCGGTGCCGCCGAAATGGAACTCCTGTTCGTGACCGCCTGCGCCGGCCGCACCGCCCTGCCAGCCGGGAGGCGGCTCGAATCCGCCTGCTTCATTCCAGCGCGCGCCGAGCGTGTCATACTTCTTCCGCTTCTCGGGATCGCTGAGCACCTCGTTGGCTTCGTTGATCTCCTTGAACTTCTCCTCGGCGGCCTTCTTGTCGGTGGCCGTGTCGGGATGGTACTTCCTCGCGAGCTTGCGGAAGGCCTTCTTGATGTCGTCCGGTGTGGCGTCACGCGAGACGCCGAGGGTGGTGTAGTAGTCCTTGAACTGGGCGGGCATGAACGATTATCGACCGATTCACCGGCTTGTCATTGGTCTTGGTGCTGCATTCCTTGGGCGGCAAATCGCGCCCGGCAATACGCAAGAACGGAGAAGGGCGGGGGACTTTTCCGGCGTAGTTTTAGTTATGAAATCGAAATCCAGCTCTGTCTCGACTGCGAAAAAGAAGAAGGGAGCCTCCTCCGGTGTCACCGCCATTCTGAAGACTCCCAAGAAACCTCTTACCGAGGCCATTCACACCACCGAAAGTCCTGGTGCACGCGGAAAGCACAATGCCGCGAGCCGCACTGAAATCCGGGAAACGACCCATCGCGTCGTGGGCTCCCGTCAATCCCAGCGGCCAGTGGAGAGGCATGACCAACCGCGAAAGAAGCGCGGTTAAGATCGTGCTCAGGGCCACAGTATCAGAATCAACAGCCCGCCCAGAAGCGAGGAGGCAAGGCCCAGCAGCAGCGGCTTGATGAAGGAGCGCGCCCCCAGCACGCTCACCAGTCCCATCTTGAATACAACGTTGGCCAGGCCTCCCACCAGGATCATGCGCCACGCGATCGGAGCATCCAGATGAGAGGCGGCAACCAGTCGCGAGGTGGAAAGGGTGATGGCGTCCATGTCCGTCAGGCCCGAAAGGGCGGCGGCGACATACAGACCCGAGGAGCCGAAGTGTTCGCGCGCGGCGGCGACCACGAGCAGCACCACCGCGTAAAGCAGGCCGAAGAGCACGGCGCTTTTGAGCTCCGAAGGGGGGGATTCCGTGGTGCCGTGCTTGCCCGACTTTTCCGAGATTCGGTGTGCAATGGCGGCGACGAGACCAAACCAGAACATCATGGCCAGCAGCGGCGGCAGCATGGACTGCCAGTGCCCCGGTGCGGCGATCGCCACCTCGGTGATGACACGGACGAAAACCACAGCCGAAGCAATGAGGGCGATCGTAGAAAGTGTGATCCCGCTGGCGCCGCGGTCATGGCTGCGACGCGCAAGACTTGCGGTGGTGGCGGTGCTGGAGATCAGTCCGCCGAAGAGTCCGGCCAGCGCTACGCCTTTCCCTTCGCCGAGAAACTTTTGCGCGAGGTAGGCCGCGAGGCTGATGCCCACGATAAGCACCACCATGAGCCAGATGGCGAAGGGATTAAGAACACCGAGGTAGCCCATTTCGCGGTTTGGCAGGGCCGGCAGGATGACGAGCCCGGCCAGCACCAATCTGGAGATTTCGCGCAAATCATCCTCCCCAAAGAGGCGCACCATGCCGTGCAGGCGCTTCTTGCTTTGCAGCAGCACCATGACCGTGCCGGCGGTGACCACCGCGATCATGCGGTGGCCGTGCACGGTGATCACGCCAACAGCAAACATGACTAACATCGCCATCTCGGTGGTGAGACCGGTGCCCGGTTCTGAGGTCGGTCGGTGGGAGACGTTTCCTAAAATCACCATGCTGGCGAAGGCGACGAAGGCGGAGGCGATCACCCAGCCGCTGTAGGCGATGCCCATGATGCCGCAAAGCGCCCCGAACAGCGAGACGAGCGCGAAGGTGCGGATGCCAGCGACAGGGTTCTGCTCCCACTCGCGCTGTAGGCCCACCAGCAGCCCCAGCCCCAGCGCGGTGGCGAGAGACTGCAGCAGTTCGGCGGAGTCGGTGATGGTGGGCATGGTGAATAAACGAAGTCCGGGGGGGACTTTACACGCACTTGCCATCACGGCCATCCCAGTCCAAGAGACAATCCCCAATCACACAGCCCCCATGTCCATCTGGAACTACGCCAACCCGCAGCTCAAAGACCTTGTCGCTTACGAACCCGGAAAGCCCATCGAGGATGTGGCGCGTGAACGCGGACTGAAGCCGGAGGACATTGTCAAACTCGCTTCGAACGAGAATCCGCTCGGCCCCTCGCCGAAAGCGATCGCGGCGATGCAGGAGGCCGTCAAGGAGGTGAACATCTATCCGGACGGCGCTTCATGGAAGCTGCGCAACGCACTCGCGGAGAAGTTTGGCCTCGAAATGGGCAACATCATCATGGGCTGCGGCAGCAATGAAGTCATCGAGTTCATCGGCCATGCCTTCCTCAAGCCCGGCGACAACATCATCACCGCCGAGCACGCCTTCCTCGTTTACAAGCTCATGGCCAAAGTGTTCGGCGCGGACACCATCGAGGTGCCTGATCCCGGCTACGTGCATGATCTCGACGCGATGGCTGCCGCCATCACGCCGCAGACGAAGGAGGTCTTCATCGCCAATCCGAACAATCCCACGGGAACGCTTGTCACGCAGGAGCAGATCGACCGCTTCATGGCCAAAGTGCCGGAGCACGTCGTCGTCGTGTTCGACGAGGCCTACTACGAGTTCCTCGACAACCCGCCGGACACGCTCAAATACGTGCGCGAAGGCCGCAACGTCGTCGTCCTGCGCACCTTCTCGAAGATTCAGGGCCTCGCCGGCACGCGTGTCGGCTATGGCATCGGACCGAAAGAGCTCATCGACGTTCTGCAGCGCACGCGCCAGCCCTTCAATCTGAACTCCATCGCCCAGGCAGGTGCGCTGGCCGGATTGCTCGACCAGGAGCATCAGGACAAAACCAAGCGCATCACCGACGAAGGCCGCGACTACCTGCAGCAGCAGTTTGGCGAGATGGGTCTCGAATACATCCCCAGCTTCGCGAACTTCGTCCTCGTCAAAGTCGGCGACGGCAACGCCGTCTTCAAAGCGATGATGGACAAGGGCGTCATCGTCCGCGCCATGGCCGCCTACAAGCTCCCCGAATGGGTGCGCATCTCCATCGGCACCATGCCGATGAATGAGAAGTGCATCGAGGTACTCAAGGAAGTGCTCGGGAAGTAAGCACTGTCTTACGGCTGCTCCAGCACGATGCGGAAGCCATTGCCATCCGAACCGCTGTCAGGCCTGTCGGAATCGCGATAGGAGGAAAGCATGAAATCGTCACCATTTAGACGATGCCAGAACGCGCAGTTTCGCAAAACCCGCTGTTGCCGGGAGTCGTCATACCAGTCTTCACACCATTCGGCCGCATTCCCGCCCAGATCATAAATGCCAAGTCTGTTCGGCTTGAAGCTCATCACAGGCGCGGTGCCGGTGAAGCCGTCATCGTAACGCTTGATGTCATGCGGCCAGGTGCCGGGCCATTCTGTGATGCCACTTATGTCGGGGATGTTTCCCGCGCCTTCAGGTGGCGGCCAGGATGATCCCCAGGGATAGTGATTCCGGATTTTGCCACTCAGGCCTTTCGGGTGGGTGTCTTGTTTGCGTTTTTCCTGAGAACCAATGCCCACGGCGTGGCTCCATTCCTCATCGGTGGGCAGCCGATATTTTTTGCCCTCCTTCTGGCTGAGCCAGGCACAAAACGCCTGGGCCTCGTCCCAACTGGCGCTGACGGGATGATCCTCCCAGCCCCAGAAAGCCTGCGCATGTTTTGGGTTGCCAGACTTCGCGGGATTCGCCGCCTCGTAAGATGCGTAATCCTGCTGGCGTGTCTCATGAATGCACATGAGCACCCTGGTGCCGGGAACGGGAACCAACGCCATGCCGAGGCTGTTGACCGTGCTGTTTGGCGGTGTGGGACGGGGTGGCCGCATGGAGGGGGGAAGCCGGGCTGGCACGTCTTTGCCCAAGGCGGCCAGTTTGCAGCCAATGTCGTAGCTGACCTCCGCTTTGCTCATCACACGTGGCGCGCCGATCTCACCTGGCTTGATCAGAACCGCGCCGCCTGCCTTCAACTCGGCGGTCTGCTTTTTTACGGGCTCCAGAACCGACACGCTGCCTTCATGCACCCCCATCGTGCAGCATGGGATGTCTGCTTCACCCGAGGGGGAGAATCGCTGCGCGTCATTGACGAAGAACCGGCCCCCCTTGGATGTCAGCATCAGTTGAGAGGTCTTGAGCACGAAATTGGCCCCACCCTGGCGCGCGATGTCCGCCGCGCTGAGGTTCATGAAGAGCTTGCAGTTCCTCCCCTTGTAAACGTTTTCCTGGCAGTTGAACTCCAGTGTTCGGTCAGCCTCGGCAGCGGTGGGAAGGCGGATGGAGGTTTTAGGTCCAACCATCACGGCACCGGCTCCCGGCAATGTGATCAGGGCATGGCCGTAGTAATCGGTGAACACCGTGGTTCCCGGCTGAATGCGCACCGGGGTGCCGGGTGTCGTCGGCAGCGCGGTCGTTTTTGTTTCGGCGTCTGTGCGTGCACGCAGAACTCCTCGGGACGAGGTAATTGTGATCTCCGGCAAAGACAGCGCGGTTTGTGCATAAGACCGTACTTGGGTGAAGCAGCAGACGAGGGCGAGAACACGTGTGAGGGATTGGCAGGAAGTAACGGGCAAACACATGATGGGAATAATCATTCGACAGCTGTCGGCGGAGATTTGGACGGCTGAAACGCCAATGAGTAAAGTTCACTGGATTTCGACTACCACACGGAAGCCTTTGTCCGGTGTTCCCGTGCTGGAACCGCTGGGGGATTCATTGGCGGAACGCAGAGTCTTTTTCACGTCGTGCAGGAAGGAGGCACCGCGCTGCACCATCGGAGGATAGTCTTGGAATGCTGCCGCTGCGGGATCGCCTGCGTGGGTCATCTCGGCGATATTGCCGCCGAGGTCGTAAATGCCGAGGGCATTGGGCTTGAAGCTCATGACCGGCGCGGTGGTGGGGAAGCCGTCATCGAAGCCGGTGAGATAGGGGTCGGTGGGCCGCAACTTGTGGTAGCTCTCGTCGCTGTAATTGCCGGCACCGGCTGGCGGAGGCCAGAGATCCCCCCAGGGAAACTCAGCCTTGCCGCCAGCGCTGGCCGCCAGACTCCATTCCTCTTTGGTGGGGAGTCGATATTTCCTGCTTTCCTTCTGACTGAGCCAGGCGCAGAACTGCACCGCTTGCTTGCCGGTCACGTTGGTGACCGGGTGTTCGTCTTTGCGCGTGCTGATCTCGACGCCGCCGTAGTTCTGGTTCTTCCAACTGCCGCTGACGGACGATCCTGCTGCGAAAGCCGCAAAGTCGCCGTAGCGGGTTTCATGGATGCAGAAGAGCACTTTGGTGCCGGGAACGGGCACGAATTTCATGCCGAGCGTGTTTATGAAGATGTTTTGCGAGCCCTCTGAACTGCTGGCGTTTGGGCCGGTGGATGCAAGGAGACTGGCCAGCTGTCGACTCTCATGGGACAAGTTGCTCAGCGGAACAGGAACTTCCTTGCCATTCATGCGGATGGTGATCGTGGTGCTGTCGGCACGCACAAACTCCGCCGTGATGCTGCGTCCTTTGGCATCGATCCAAACAGGAGTGCCTGATGGGGGGTGGATTGGCTCAACGGGGGCGGGGGACGGTGATGCCGTTGGCGGCGCTGTTTTGTCGGCGGGCAAAGTGCCTGCAACGGGGCTCTCCGCCTGGCTGTCCAGAGACATGACTTCAAGCTTCTCCAAAATCATCCCTTCATAAAGTCTCACCCCCACATGGCCTGAGGAGTATGTGGAGTCGTCTCCCTCCACCAGGATTTCTCCATCTTGCAACAGGGTGTAGTGACTTCCAAGCACTCGCAGCTCCAGCTCAAACGGCTTGTCCGAGGCATTGAAAAGCGGTTGTTTCGTTTCGGCGATAGGGATGGACTTGGAGGGATGAAGAGTCAGGAGGGCTCGAGTGCTCTGATGCACGCCCCAAACATAGTGATACAGATCCTGGTGATGCGCGAAAAGCCAAGGCTGTTTGACATCAAGACAGACGATGCGCGCCCTCACCGCCCCGTCTTTCAATGTGGCGAGCGAATACAAGCTCGTCATTCTGGTGAACCGGAAGCGAAAGGGAAAGCCGGGCAAGGCCGGCAGGCGCTCTACGGAGTCAGGACCGCCAAAGGGTAAACTTCCCGTCGAGGAGTGTTCGAAACCGAGCTTCTCCTCGAGTTTTTCTCCAAGCAGGTTCTCCCAGTGCCCCTGCGCGGCAACTCTATCCCAACGAGCGGCAGAGGTTGATGGTATAGACGGAGCCAGTCGCCGCCACGACAGTTCTTTGAACTCCATGGGGCCAAACGGATGCAAAGCCGTCACTTGTCCGGGCAATTCTGTGGGCACTTCAAGCTTTTCCTTGCCGTCCACAAGCACGTAGAGTCGATCCTCAATGGTGCGCACCTCAAGCTCGAACTCCTGCCCTTCAAGAACTTCAAACGGCGGATTCCTTTTGGTGGACTGGTAAGCCTTAGGCTGGAGGACTCCATCTATTGTGGAAGTTTCATCGATCCAACCGTTGAACAAACAAATCTTGCCGGTCTGGCTCGGGCCGATTCTCAATGTGTAACCAAAGATTCCGTTCTGTGGTGTCTCGCTCCAAAAAGTCACGATCCTGAGCTGTTTGTAGCTTCGGGCTTTCAGCCGCAGAGCGACGTTCTTTTCGTCAAGCACGGGGAAAAAGCCCTTGGGCATGACTTTCCAACCTGGAGTCGTGGAGTCGGTGATTTGAAGTTTTTGAACGAGTCCCGGCTTGTCCTCCAGCAAGGAACGCCATTCGACAGAATCGGATGCTTCCGCAGCACCTGCCTGGTTGGTGCCACTCGCGGCGGGAACGAGTGGCATCACCTCGAGCTTTTCGATGATCGTTCCACGGGTAACAAAAATGCCGACGCGGCCTGATATGTAGGCGGGGTCTACCGCCTCGGCCATCATCACGCCATCGCGGAGAAGCGTGTATTTGTCCCCTATCACCTTCAGCTCCAGCTCCACGCTGCTGTTCCTGGTGAGTGGCGGTTCCAGCTTCACCGATTCAAGCGTCGTGATGCGTTGAGGGGATTGATGGCGGCTCAAAAGGGCGTTGACACCTTCGAACTTTGCCGAAATGGATTCCACAACGCTGTTCCCCTGGACGCAACGTAAAAAGAGCGTCGGCTCGGCTAGCCAGTCTCCGCTGAAGCGGACGCGCAGAATGCAATCTCGAAACACATGCGGCGTAATTTTGTGCATCGAGCTGGCAGTCACCAGATAATGAGGTTCGGCGGGGCCAGAGTCGGCTGTCCTATGCATCCCCGAGGTGGCGATTACTTTTTCGGCCAGCAGGTCATGCCAGACGCCGGTGCTGAGGCTTTGGGTGACTGGCAGGTCAGCTGCCTTGGGTTCCACAGGTGTTTGCGAGGCCGGGCTGTGATTGCTGCTTGCTGGCAGCGCTGCTGAATCTGGTTCAACCTCTGTAGTGGGAATGCTGGTGGCAGCTCGCTGACTGAGTCCGAGCCACAAGATCGCGCCGCTCATCACAATGAGAGCCGCCCACCGCAGGGGCGAACTCTTTTGCTCCGTGCGCACGATGACCTTCGGCGGAGGGGGGCGGAAGGGCTGGCCTGCGGGACGTTGAGGACGTGCTTGGGTCTCCAGTGCGGCGGGGGCCTTGCCCGCATCGGCCTCCACCTTCACCACCGGCTGCGTCAGTATGCCATCCAGATCACGTCGCAATTCTGCAGTGGTTTGATAGCGGATGTCCCGGTCGTTCCGCAGAGCTTTGGCGATGATGCCGTCGAAACGTGGATCGAGTCCGGGCACCTGCATGGACGGCAGCTCAAACATGCCTTGGGGCAGTCTGCCCGTGAGCATGAAGTATAGCATGACACCCACGGCATAAATATCTGCGCGATGATCCACGCCACTGCCAAGCATGAGCGCCTCCGGGGCCATGTAGTGCAGCGTCCCCATCGCCATGCCGCTGCGCGTGAGGCCCAATTCGCCAGCCCTGTCCATTTTGGCGAGGCCGAAGTCGGCGACTTTCACCACGCCATCGTAGCCAACCATGATGTTGGCCGGTTTGATGTCACGGTGGATGATGCCGCGCTCGTGCGCGTACTGCAGCGCATCACAAACATGCGCGGTGATGGCCATGGCGTGTTCCGAGTGCAGACGGCGCTGTTGCGCGACCATCTTCTGCACATCGGTGCCCTCGATAAACTCCATGACAATATAGAGCAAGCCGCCCGCTGTTTCGCCGGAATCGTAAACGGCCACAATGCCGGGGTGGCTGAGTTTCGCCATGGCGCGTGCCTCATTTTTGAAGCGCTCGGTGAAGTTGGCTCCAGAATCCTCATCATCCATGCCTGGAGGGAGAATCTTGATGGCGACGGTGCGTTCCAGATTGATCTGTGTGCCCTTGTAAACCGCCCCCATGCCGCCTCGTCCTAGCAAGGCGGTAATCTCATACTGTGGCAAAAGTTTGTGAAGCTCTTCCGTGCTCGGTGGCTGCCATTGCTTTGGTTTGCTGTGTGGGTTGGTGGTGCGTTGTAAATCGGACGGCGGAGGCAGTGGGAGAGTGGGATCTTGTTCTTCCATTTAGAGCAAGGAGAGTTTGTAGGCTATCTAGCTGAAAGAACTACGGAGGCCAAATTCATTCTGTTGACCGATGATCATTTGTTCCTGTCGTATGTTTTAGATAAACCTAGCCACGAGAATCTCGCAATTGAGTGAAAGCGAAGCGTCTTGAAAGTTACAATCTCTCCTAATGACGGTCATGGACGGTTAGGTTGCGTCCGCTCGCGAGAGATGATCAAATCCCGGACCAGCAGGTTGGGGAATTTCCGGCTGGGGGTGATGATGGCGTAGAACTACGACCACGCCGCGGATACGGAGAAGTCCACGCTCGAGCTCATCATGACTGCACCCATGGTCGTGGCGAACTGGATCAACATGCAATACTACGCCAGCACCGTGAACAACCGGCTCTGGGGCAGTGGCAACAAGGTCACCCACAACGTTGTGGGTGCTTTCGGCATCCAGCAGGGGAACGGGGGCGACCTGCAGGCCGGCCTCCCACTGCAGAGCGTGCATGACGGTGAAAAATGGATGCACGAGCCGGTCCGGCTGAGCGTCTTCATCGAGGCGAACCGCGCCGACATCGATTTCGTCATCGCCAAGCACGAAAACGTGAGCCAGCTGGTGAACAATGGCTGGGTTCACCTCTTCGCCATCGAAGACGACGGGGCCACCATCCTCCGTCACATTGACGGTGGCGGTTGGGAGGAGGTGGACCTCTGAGTATGGTTCAGGTCGAGTCCATGCGCTGCGTCAGCGGTTGAATTGGGGTGGTGAATGTCTGCGCGTTGCTCGCGGAGTGGTGAAGCACCGGTTGCCGTAGCGCTGGAATCCGCCACTCTGCGGGCGCGCATGCCAGACATCGTCCTCGCCACACTCAACGCGAAGTACATTCACGCCTCATTCGGGCTTCGCTGCCTCATGGCGAACCTCGGCGATCTGAGTGAGCGTGCCTGCATGTGCGAGTTTGTCATCCACCAGCAACCGCTGGAGATCGTGGAGGCTGTTCTCGCCCGGCAGCCGCGCATCGTGGGCTTCGGGGTCTATATCTGGAATGTCGAGCAGACGACCGCCGTCGTCGCGCTGCTCAAACGCATACGCCCGGACCTGATCATCATTCTCGGTGGCCCCGAGGTTTCCCATGAGACGGAGGGGCAGGGGATTGTGGCGCTGGCTGACCACATCATCACAGGGGAGGCGGACGTGAAATTTGCCGAAGTTTGCCGCGTGCTCCTCGCCGGTGGCAGTCTTCCGGACAAGGTCATGGCTGCGGACTTGCCGGCTCTGCCAGCGCTGGCTTCTCCGTACGAACTGTACACGGAGGAGGATCTAACGCAGCGGGTGGTTTACGTCGAGGCCTCGCGTGGATGCCCGTTCACCTGCGAATTCTGCCTGTCGTCACTGGACCAGCCGGTGCGTGCTTTCCCGCTCGACTCCTTCCTCGCCGCCATGCAGCGCATGCTCGATCGCGGTGCCACGCAGTTCAAGTTCGTGGACCGCACCTTCAACCTGCATCTTCCGACGAGCACGGGCATCCTGCAGTTTTTCCTGGATCGCTGGAGGGAGGGGCTTTTCCTGCATTTTGAAATGATTCCGGACCGGCTGCCGGAGCAGCTGCGCTCCTTGATCCGCCGGTTTCCTCCGGGTGCCGTGCAGTTCGAGGTGGGCATCCAGACTTTCGATGAATCCACGTCAAAAAACATCAGCCGCAGGCAGAATCTCGAGCGCCTGGAGGCCAATTTCCGCTTTTTGCGCGAGGAAACCGGTGTTCACATTCACGCCGATCTCATTGTCGGTCTGCCGGGCGAGGGGATCGAGAGCTTCGGTCGCGGTTTTGACCGACTCGTGCGACTCGGGCCTCAGGAGATTCAGGTCGGCATTTTGAAGCGCCTGCGCGGCACGCCCATCGTCCGCCACGATGCCGAACACGGCATGCTCTACGCTCCGCACCCGCCTTACGAGATCCTGCGGACGAAGGAGATTTCCTTCAATGAAATGCAGCGCATGCGCCGTTTTGCCCGCTACTGGGATCTGGTGGCCAACAGCGGCCATTTTACAACGGCGCTGCGGCTTTTGTGGCAGGAGACGGGTTCGCCATTCGAGGAGTTTATGCGCTTCAGCGACTGGATTTACGGCAGACTGGGGCGCACGCACCAGATCGCCCTCCGAGTAATGGCCCAGTGCTTGTTTGAATTCCTTGTTGAAGAATCCGCCTGTGACCGTGATGTGGTCGCCAAGACTCTGGAAGCCGACTGGCAGCGCACACCTGGTCGTGGAGCGCTCAATCTTCGCGGGCTTGCCAGCGTCTCAAAAAGTTCGACCAAACGTGCGTCTCAGCGCCAAGCCCGCCATTCTTTGACTGCTGTGAACAGATTTGATCGTTCGATAGGGAGCAGCTCAACGAGCGCAGACTGATTTCAGAGAGATGACTATCAAACGGCACCAACACCCAAACACTGGTAGTGGGTCACACCATTTGCGAGAAATTATATTTAATGTTTGTGTAATATATAAATATGATAATTGACCAGGTGACGGTTTGGCGCGTATAAATAAATTATATCAAATGACTGCCACCCCCACTTCAACGGATCTTTTCACGAAGCAATCTGCTTCGATGAAGCCTTCCGTGCCAGTTGCTGAACTGGATTTTGGAGTTGATGAGAGGGACTGGGGAGCAATGAAAATGCTCCTCGATGAGTTTGAGAGAGAGCTTTCTGAACGTCGAACCGCCCTATTGGCGAGGCTATCCATTTGGAAAATGGCCGTCAGAATTTTGAAGAGATCGACAACTGACAAGATGATTTTAAAAACCCCGTCACAGCGGGATTACGATTATCATCATGCTATTTTGGGATTTTTGAAGGGGACAGGATTGTTGCTACAGGGTGAACTGAAACGTCATCAAAACATTGACCCTGAGAACATCGGCGTAAGCTACGAAGACCTTGCGGCAATGGTTTCCGAACTCGAATACCAGGAGCGTGAATGGTATGGAGACATGACCGACGAGTTCCGAGACCGAATGCTCGCCGATGTCTTTGCTCAATCATAAAACACTGGAGGAAATTCTACAGGCTCGTTACGATTTTGAGACGTGCGATGAGCCGCTCAAAAGCGAATCAAAAGCTCGTTACGAACGTCTTTTGGATGAGGTTTTGAAAGGGAAGCTGTATTCACGCATGCAGTTGGCAGAAGCTTTAGCCCCTCGGTATCGAGACTATTGCCGCGTGCAGAGAATCCAAGAACGGCGGCGACAGCCCTGAAAACTTAGTGGTCGGAATCCCAGCCGCATGCTATGCTGACGGCATGTCGAAGACACGCATCGCCAAAAAGAAAGCCATTCGCAAAGCCAAAGAAAAGGCCGCAGAGAGCGGTGTCTCTGCGGCTCAGAAGGCTTTTACAAAGCTGTTGGAGAAGGCCGATCCTAAGCGGTGATTGAAGCAATGCTGTTGATGGATTCCAGCAGGAGTTGAGACTTGTTGATATACGGCAACGCCAATGGGTCACGTTCCCGAAAATACGAGACCATCCTTTGAGGAATCCAAACCCTATGCAGGTGTTCTCGGAAAATAGGCAATAACTGATTCGGGTACAATCGTGCATCAACCACCCGTCCATCCTCGTATCGGTGTCGATAAGTGGGGAAGCCGCTGGGGTCAATATTCTGGCTCTTGCGGAGCCAGTTGCAGAACATTTTTCCTTCGGAAATATCTGGGACCATTTTATCGGGCAGTGTATATCCCTCCTTCTCCAATGGTCCGACAATGGCAAAGGTCAACTCATTGAGCATGGACCAATGGGTGGAAGGTATTTCGCTACGGTTGGCCAGGTATCTGCGTATGTGGTAGGGAAGCTCGCCTCGGACAGAAAATTTCCCAGTCATCCATTCGCGCACCCATTTTGCCACTGCCACGGCGAATTTAGGTGAACACCACTGGCCTAGGTTGATGGCAACGTCTGGATGAACCCACGTCCCTTGTTCATACGAATTGCCCCCTTTTATGACGACGACCAACCCCGATATCGGAATTCCGATATCGCTCGAAAGCTCCACCAGAAACTCCTGTGTTGACTTCAGCGCGTTGTAATGACCAAACAGCTTGCCAACCGCCTTGCACATGGCTGTTGCATTTACATACCCGTCGCACATTCTCTGAGCAATAAGTTGCCCCTCTACCTCATGGGGGATGAGTTCGATATTCAGCAGGAGTTGACCGTCCAATTGCGCTTGGGGAGACTTTTCCTTGTCCCAGCGGGCTTTCGCGGCCTTTTCGGCAATGTCTTTTCGCTCTTGGTCGCTAAGCTTTGCAGCGCGAGCCAGCCCCCCCAAAGACTGGGCGTTAGAAGAAGGATCGGATGGGTAATTAGCAGGCATACTTGAAGAATGCCGATAAAGTCCTTGCTGGCAAGCATGAAATCGTTATTTTAGCATGCATTATGCAAATGCTCGCCACCGCCAAACGTGCCGCCGTCCTTCGCTGCCTGATTGAAGGAAACTCGATTCTCAGCACGTCGCGGATTACCGGTGTAGCCAAGAATACCATCGTTAAGCTGCTGGCAGACGTGGGTGATGCCTGTTCATCCTACATGCACGAGAAGATGGTAAACCTACCATGCAAGGTGCTCCAGATGGATGAAATCTGGTCGTTTGTGGGCTGCAAAGAGGCACAGAAGGCAAACGCCATCAAAGACCACCAAGGCGACATCTGGACGTGGACGGCACTTTGCGCGGACACGAAACTGATCCCATCTTGGCGGGTGGGGGACCGCAGTGGCAACACTGCCTTTGCATTCTGCGCCGATCTGGCGGGCCGGTTTACTGGACGGCTGCAAATCAACACTGACGGTCATCCAGCCTACCAGTGGGCTGTGGGAGCCAATTTCAACGAGGTGGATTATGCCCGCCTTGTGAAGATTTACGGCAAGGACAAGAACGGCTTCGATACCGTCGTGGGATGCCGCAAAGAGCCGGTTTTTGGCACGCCTGACATTGATTTGGTGAGCACGAGCTACGTTGAGCGCTCCAACCTCACGATTCGCATGGGAAACCGCCGCTTCACACGGCTGACCAACGCATTCAGCAAGAAGGTCGAGAATCATTGCCACATGTTCGCGCTGTCGATCATGAACTACAATTTTTGCCGCAAGCATTCCACGATCAAGAGCACGCCAGCACAAGCCGCTGGCATTGCAGACCACCAGTGGACGCTGGATGAGGTCGTGGCGATGATGGACAACTATCTAGCCGAACGTGAAAGGCTCCAGTTTGAGCAGGCGTTCACACGCCTCAAGTATCAGGCTCCGCGCCGGAATCCGAAAGCCTTTGTGCCTCAGACTCCACGCACGCCTTGGTATCTCGATCCCACGAGCGGCGGCCCTGATCCAGTGGAGCGCAAGCTGGGGATCGCTTACCGGACTGATTTATCATAAAGCATCTGACCCACCACCCAAACACTTAATGTTACATTGAGTGTTCCCAGCTGATTCATGTTAGCTTCTAGTTGTTGTTGATAGTCTCGCGCTTCACGAAACCGATGGAAGATCATGCGCCATCGCGTCACATCAAGCCGAAAGAGTTTTTAAAACTGCGCGCTTCGCTTGCTCCCCTTTTTCTCCGACCGGCAGCAACAAAAAGCCCCCTCCCGAATGAACGGGAGAGGGCCAACGCAACAACAACGAATGCGCTTAGCGGAGCTTGGAACCGATCCAAGAGAACAGCCGCAGGATCAGAACTGATGCCACGCCGACAACGACGTTTTGCAGAGGCTCAAGCAAGCCGTCGAGGGGGACGTTTGCGACGGTAACGCCTCCAGTGGCAACGATTCCGTCGGTGAGGTCTGTCTTGCTCATGATGAGAGATTCAGGTGAAGGGTTGAACTACTCAAGAGCGAGTTTCGGAGTCGAAGCGGCGACGATGGCATCTTCCGGCATCCTTGACGAGGCCGAGACGATCAAGTCTTCTTCAGCCGCAAAGGTGTCAACGGCAAAATTCAACATAGCCGCCTCTGTGGCAACGTAGAAGTTGACCGTCACTTCGTCAGCACCTTGCAGCACTTCCATAATGACGCCGCGAGGTGTTTGATCGACGGCGATCTTGCGAAGCTCGACAGCAACGTCGAGAATTTTATCCAGACCAGTTCGGGGGCTGAGGGAGCCGTAATCAGGCGCGACGATTGCAGAAATCGCAGCATTCAGACCTTCGTGGTCGATGCCGGTCTCTTCTTCGATGTTCAGAGCCGCGAGAGCGGTAGAAACTGCCGTGTCCACATCAAGGGCGCTTATTTCATTAACGCCCCATTGAAGCAAACTGCCCGAACCTGTTTTCGTCCCGACCATGGTAAAGTCCGGCTCAGCACTCCCCATGCTCTCCCCGTCCTCGAAATACTCGATTGCTGTCGCGTTTGTGGCCGGAAGGATGAAGATTTTCCCAAGTCCGCCCGGATCGTTAAGAGCACGATCAACGATGATCGCCTTGATGGCGCCTTCGACCTTCTTTGCGACGGCGATGACAAAGCCCGCAATGGTCGTGACCAAAGCGGCAGGAGTGAGCAGAGATTGAGCGGTGAAAAACGCCGTGTCGTCATTCGTCAGAGGAGTGACAGGAGAAGATTTCATTTCTATTTTATGTGTGTTTTCGGACATGCGGAGTTTTCCGCAATCAATCCCCTCAAAGGAGTTCATAACTTTTTGTTATCAAGTTAATTGTAGATAATATATAACAAAAAAGTGCAATTTCCGAGTCGGTCGAAGATGCCGCCTTAGAGCGCGGAGCCATTTTCTGGATTAAATGAAAATTTTCCGATTTCCTGCTGCGCAAAAAATTTAGATAAGTGCAAATTATTCCATTTCACCACCCCATAAAAAAATATGATTGACAAAGACAAGTTTATAAAATGGCTGGAAGAGTCACAAAGAGAGCCCTCGCTAACCACCGAATGGAACGGGAAGATCGTCCGAGGTAATTATTTTGAATCGGACGAATGGAAAGAAATCTTGATGTCAACGGCGTCTGTTGAAGAACTGATTCACCGTTGCTTCGCGAGGATTCAATACCTTCAAATGCATTCAATGATGCTGCCGGGAGGCATTTCTTTTTATAACACGGCACACCGAACAAGACGCCCGTTGCTTGACCGCAACCAGAATGCCGAACCATTGGCTGAAGACGACGTAAGATACGCACTACGAAGACACCCTGAATGGATGCAGTGTGATGTGTCGGGAGCTATCGCTGCCCTTGGGATTCCGGGAAGGAGGTCGAGAATCACTCTCAATCTCCGCGATGGCCTGTTCGCATGGAGCGGTAGCGCTTGGCTTAATTACGTCGAAATGTTCAAGGATCAGCCGTGCCCGAACGTCAATCTTGACATCACCAATCCTCCCGAATGGGTTTTTAAGGATGCTCAGATTGACCCTGCATCAGGATTGATACGCGACGATGTTTTCAGAGCTTCAATCATTGACCTTTTAGAGGGAGGAAACGGAGACAGCTTTTATGTTTGCGGTTTCGGAGAGATTGACCGTGGCCTTGATGTCGAGGGCACCTTTGATTTTGTTCCTTCGACCATCGGACAGGAGCAGACGATTCTAAACGCCACATGGTTTCGTTCTCCGTCAGGCGAAGAGATCAATGCAACCCGAAGAGAGGTTTACATGAAGCCGGACGGGACTTGGGAAACGAAAACGGAGCAGCTTCCCGAATGGGTCAGGTATTACGAATCAATGTGGCACGTTGAAGAGCTTGATTACCGATTCATGGACGAGGCTTTTAATTCTTTTCAGTGGGAGGAGGCCTACACAAACTATCTTGATGACCCATACTCCGGCCTCGTCAACTACAGCTTCGATTCCCCCAAAACCACGAGAGTCCCTCAACCCAGAACCTACATCCGAACCGTTCGCCCCATGTCTCCTTCAACGAGAGGAAGTCCGTATTCTTCACCGAACGGAGGGACAGCAGGCAGGGGTTTATCTTTTCTCGGGATGATTCAGCTTTTAGCTTTTGTTGAGTCTTCATTTTACACCGGCCTAGGCACTTCGACACAGACTGCCGTGGGGCAAATGACTGCCGTGCGAACGAGGACAAAAACTCAGAACATAAAATGTGCAGAGGTTATCGGAACTCTCATGGAGGAGTTTCTGTTGACGCATCGAATAGCGGATTATGTGCAAAACTACGCTCTCGACCCCGGCGACAAAAAGCCAAGAATCAGAACAAAAAGGAAAAGCAGGGGGAATGACAAATGAAGGATTTTCCAAAAAGGGCCATCACGGTAAACGGTGCGGTTGATGCACTGATTGACTACCTATACGACATGATCGCACACTGCGATGCGGTCAGAGTCTCTCTCAGTGTCCCGAACCCTCTTGAGTCGTCCGGGTTCTTTGAAAACTTCAACGGGTTTCTGCATTCCATCGGCGGCGACTGGTATTCTGTCGTGCGTAAGCGTTCACCGATATGGGTGGAAGACTACCAGTGCAGAGGATGGCTTGACGGAGACAATCCAGAAAGGAGCCTTTCGAGTCCTTGCGACGTTAATCCCTATTGCTGGTTTTCCCTCGTCACATCGGCAGGTGTAGCATTCAGTGAGGCTATCCTTGATTTTAAAGAGGACTGCTTCAAAAAGGACAATGGCAAGAGGCGAGTTTATGGCCCCGTGCGCAGTCGTCTCTCCCAACAACTACTTCCGAGAGGCAGGGGACGCCCAAAGAAACCACCGCCTAAAAGGGTTAGGGTTGTAGGCCCCAAAGGTCGGCCAGAAAAGAAGACGACAAGGTGGGTTATCGTCAATCAACCACCGAAGGGTGAACCGATGGTGGGGCCGGTTTTGAGGCAACGTCAAACCTTTGCAACTGCCACTCTAGCCCGCAGGGGCAGGGGCAGAGTTGGAAGGCCCGCAGGTGTGAAGGATTCCCCAAACTCGCAGAGAGCAAAGGACAACAAGCTAAAGAAAATCCTCTCTTCTCAAGTCGCGCCGCCACCGAAACAGCAAAAGCCTCAGCGAGTTTCGACTGAGCAGCCCTATAAAAGGACAAAGTTTGGAGCGAAAATCTACACCCCGAAATACGACAGTCCCGGACGGCCCAAGAAAAAGACTGTTCGATGGCTTGTCGTCAATGAGCCGGTTTCAGGAAGAGCAAAAAGAGAACGGGTTGTCTTCGATTCAGTCAGGGAGTCCAGAAAAGGAACGGGAAGACTAGGACGCCCCAAAGGCGTGAAGGACTCCCCAAAATCCGACAGGCAGCAGCGCTAGTGAAACAATTTTTCGACGAATGCTAAAAGCTCTATCAGCAACAAGACGCTAATAATTATTCCCACGATCCGCGCCCGTCTCTTGATGTCTTTTTCGACGTTCATAGGAGGTGCTTTTGTCCGGTTCTCCTGTCGCGTTGCTTCAGCGTCTTTCGTGCGCGTGCGCATTCAGGGGAGCAAGTCTTTGCTGACGCTGAACGCACACTTTTTGGCGCTCTCCAACGGTGAAAGTTGGAGTCGAGGCTAAAATACTTGCCGCAGTGATCACACGTCTTCATGAGGCAAGTTAATCTGCAGGTTAACTTGCCTCAAGAGGAAAAGGTGATGAGGCAAGTTAATGCCGGCTTTGATCTACCTCGTCCCAAGCCTCAACCCAGTGATGACGTTTTTTCGTCATGCGTTTTTCTCTTTCGAGCCTCTCCGCTTTGATGGCGTTTTCGACGTCCTTTTCCGACTCGCCTTCAAACTCTGCGAACTCTTTGCAGTCGGCCAGGATGACTGCGCTTCTCTTGTCAAAGAGTCGAGAGAAGGACGGCATGACATCACGTCCCTCTTTCGATATTGAAGACATCCATCGAGGCTTGCCCCGCAGATGGCGAGCGAGTCGCCAGAAACAACCCTTGCCAAGCTGGCCGTCTTTTTGTGTTCGTTTGCTGGCCTCCTTGGAGACGTAGCGTGCCGCGGCATCAGGTGAATTCAGACGCTCGCAAATGCCGCCCCATTGGAACCGCTCTGTCTCGTCGCGATCCCCCATGAGGTCATTCTTGTCGAGGATATCAAGCCAGGCACGAACAGCGATCGCTTCAAACTCTCCGCGCATGATTCTGTAGGCCTTTCCCTTGCGGATGATGCGTTGCGTTTTCTCGCGAGATATGGCGTCTCCAACGGTTCCACCTGACCCGAAAAAGACGTGGAAGTGAGGCCGTCCGGATCTGTGAGCTTCGATGCACCAACCAAAGTCGAAGTCGCCTTCATGATGGCGCTGCAACCTCTTGATCCAAGCTCGCAGATGATCCCGGCATTCGTTCGGATCAGGGTCAACCGGATAGGTCAACGTCACCATCGCCAGCCAGTCGGTTTCAGCATTCAGAAAGGCCCATGCGCAGCGTATGCGGCTCCGTGTTGAAAAGGTGGTGACATCACCGCGCTTTCCACCGGACGCGTTCAAAGGCCCGGAACGGCCTTTTATGAGCACACCACGTTTGAAGACGACAAAGCGAGAGTTGCGGGATTCCTTTGCGGCGCGTGGATGCTTCGCTTTCTCGGAGGCGCGGCGAGATATGTCACAATGACAAGCAGCGGCTCGGGAGCCGTCCTGCCTGCGCTCCGCGCTCCGCTTGCCCCCTTTTTTTCCGACCGGCAGTTCTCTTGCAACTGCCTTGACGTAGGAGGCCCAACGCTCGTCTCGTAGCCGGTTTAATTCCTTCCAAGTGATGGAAGGGGCAGGGGAGGAAATTTTATAATTTCTATCCTTCGATTTCCCTTCTTTTTGAAAAAGCGAAGGCCCACTCGCGAGAGTGGGCCTTCTGGCGTTCCTTGCGGAGTCTGCCGTGTCGGTGCCGTTGGGAAGGGGAAACCCAGAGCGGCAAGGGGAGGATGCCGATTTCCTCGCCACTGTCAACCTTGGCTGAGTTGGCAACGGCGACAGGTGCAAGCGGTTTCTCTTTCGATGCGAACGGCTCTCACCGATTCGAGAGGGAAGGGCGCTATGCTGACCTTGTTCGACTGGTTGCCTCCGAGAAGGTAGATCGTATCGCCTTCGATCCGATCCAACAAAGCAACGTGATAGCCTGCCTTCGTGCGAATCACTACCGTTGCTCCTTGCGGCCATTTTGAGCGAGGCAAGTGCATGATGCCCTCGCCATACTCCGACCAGTTCACGGCCCTGTAAGAAGCCGCAGGAACGTCAGAACCGACCAGTGTCGAAAGAGCAGCGCGGAAACATCCGCACCACGCCGTTTCGCTGTCATCAGGATCAAGCCACGAAGCCGCGTTTAGAATCCATTTTTGAATGATGGGATTGGAGGCAGGTCCGTCCACTTCACGCACGCCAAAGAAGTTCTTTGCAGCGCCATAAAGGAGTGATTCCGTTGTCATTACCGAAGTCCTCCTTTCTTCATCACGAGGTCATCAGGGAGGCCGCAAAGGCACTCAGAGCGCGGACACTCACAGCGGTCGCAAATCGGCTCAAAAAGGTCGTGCTGTTTTGGTCTCGCAGCGATTGTTCGCAGGAAATCCGGCAACGTGTCGGCGTAGGAAAAAACGAGACGAACCTTGGCCGTTCGTGCCCATGCTTCCGAGAGATCAGCGAGCATTTCCTCCGACATCATCTCAGTGTCGAAACAAACCTCTGTTGTCGTCTGACCGGTGATGTGGCGATGGTTTAACATCGCCATGACGACAGACGAAACGAGCCCTAGAACTCGCGGCTTTTCCGTCTCCCAAGATGAGACGAATAGCGCAACTGTGTCATGAGACAGTGAAGTGAAGTTAAAATCTAACTCCCTACTTTGTTTTACATTGATTGTGTGTAGTTAACCATTGAGCCGAAACGGAGGTATGAGCTGAGGCTTGCCTACCTCTCAAAGTTTCTTTCGCGCAGTCAATAGGCGCCTGTTGGAGGCAGTTTCACGATACCCCAAGAAATGCCCCGTCCTTCCGAAGTTAATTAAACGTCTGATGCTCTGAACACTCAATACCAGCTTGATCTGGGTTTCCCTGTGCGCCTCACGATGGGTTGAACCTTCTTGATCAGTCGCAACGCGAAAGCTTGCAGACGCAGAGCCCAAGCTTGCTCGTCAATGAAGGCCGCGACAGCATTGTCTGAATAGAATTACGCAGTAAATGCTACAGATGAAGTTTTTGACCAAGGTGAAATTCATCGCGCTTTGTCTTCGGTGATGACGTTTCCCCAATCGCAATCGTCTGGGTTGCGTTTCGAATCATCTCTAACGAAACAGTATCGAAGTATACGTTACGTTACACCTTGACCGGCCCCTATAATACATCTATGAATCATCCGGAATAACGTCCTTGAATGTCTTGTTTATTAATGGGGTAAGCGTTCAGGTGGTGGCAATTTTCCCGGAATAACATCCACTCGCGCTCCTGGGCGTAGCCACTCGCATAGTTCAATGATGTCTGCGGATGCCATACGGATGCAACCCCAGGAAGCGGGGCTCTCCAGTTTGTTCTCTGCGGGGGTTCCGTGAATGTAAATAAGTCGCTGACGGGTGTTCGCGTTGCTCTTTTCCGCTCCCTTGAGGACGAGCACGCGTGTAACGATTGCGTCGCGACCGGGTGCGTTCACTGGGATGATCTCACCAGTCGGCCGCCTTGCTTTGAGACGTGAGCCCAAAATCAGACCCTTCCCGACTACTTTGACGACCTCCATCTGTCCGACGGGGGTTTTCCACGAGCCTGCCTGGCTGCCAAGTCCAAACTTGGATGTGCTCACCGGGTAGATCTTTTTCGGTTTCCGCCAGTCAAAGATTACCATCTTCTGCTGCTCCACGCCGATGATGACGCGCTGCGGTGTGACGCCTCCAGACGGGAGTTCGGCGACACGCACTTGTTCTTCGATGCTTCCGTGGCGACATCCTGCCAGTCCGGTTGCCGCTGTCAGCAAGGCGAGTTTTATAAAGCGTTGTCGTGAAATAGTAACGTTCACAACGAAATTAATTGGTTAGTTTTGAGTAAGTGGGAGAGTGCGCTTTTCTTGGGCACTCTTGAAGGCGGTATCCACAATCTGTTGGCCGATTCGAGAAATCCCAAGTTGGAGTGGGCCAATGAGCGGGGCGCCGGTTTCTAGGTGGTGTATGACGTGCTCGACAGGATTGCGGTTGGGTGAGTGTATCGAATCAACCGTTACATTGTAACCCTCCGGCCGTTCTCGAGTCTGCACACGGACGGTCTTTTCATAGTCGTAACACGACAATGTTCCGTCCGCGCCCTTCAGAACGAAGCCGCATTTGGGCTGAGGTTGCAGGGTCCACGGATCGGTGAATGTCCCCCACCTCGTTTCACTCTTGCTCAGACCTTTGGCGTATTTTATTACGGCCACTGCGTGTTCATCCACTTCCAAGTCGGCGGGTTCATCCCAGACTCCGGTGACCTCATGAGGGACCGCGCCGCCGAGGTGCCAGGTTCCCAGTGTGGCACCGTAGCCCATGTAATCGAGCAGGGATCCCCCGCCCTGTTCCTTGCTGTAGAACCAACTGGCGGCTTTTTCGGCGGAACTGGGTTCCTTTTCGATTTTGTCCGCACCGTGATACAAGGGGCCTCGATTGCCGCCGTAATGATGAAATTCCCTCACCTCTCCGATCAGGCCCTCCTGAATCAAACGGTGAACTGTTTGTTGTCCCGCATCCCACACAAGCGGCCAGTTCACGACCAGCAGTTTGCCGTGGGGCTGCATGGCCGAGATCATGTCATCCGCTTCCGCCAGCGATCCGGCAAAGGGTTTCTCCATGATGATGTGACTGCCGAACGGGGCGATCTTCCGCACCCACTCTCCGTGTTTTGAGGCTGCCGGGCAGAGAATCACGATGTCCGGCTTCGTATGCTCCATGCATGCCTGGTAATCGGTGAAGACTTGGGAGTCGCTCAGACCGAAGTTCTTCCTCGCCTGCACAAGCCTTTCGGGCTGTTCGTCGCTGATGCCAACGATCTCGGCGTTGGGGTGATCAAAGGTCTGCCGGAGCAGGTCGCCCATGTGGAAGTGGTCGAAATTGATGCCGGCGACTCGCCATTTCTTGCTCATGCCGTGCATCGAAACCGAAGCGCCCGGAGAAGACAATCCGAAAATCCAAGACAGTGCTTGCCGATTCCCGCCTGCCTAGGTTTCATCATCCCTGATGGCCGCCAACGAAATCCGTGACACCCCCGGACGCCTGCTCCTCGGCTGGGCCATGCTGCTGACTTCCTTGGTCATTTTGGGGTGGCGCATTCACCTGCGCCCGGCGGATTATGAGTGGACGGAGTATCCCACCGCGCTCGGCGATGCAAATTACTACACTCGTCTCGGTCAAGAGGACCGCTACGCCCCGAATCTGCATCTCACCGGCCGCAAAACCGGTCTTTACCGCCGTTCGGAGGAGGCGGAGACGTTCGACGACGCCACCATGTTTAAGCTCGACCTCGATGAATCGGGGCGTCATTTCATCTATCAGAAGGCGGAAGACCTTGGGCGGGAGGGCGCACCCGTTTACCTGAAAAGCGGTGAAAACCGCTACATGGAGTTCGGCGCCCGCAAGCACTACCCGCCGTTTGTACCGTTACAGCCTTGAATTTGAGGTCAAAAACGGCTCGTAGAATGCTGTTGGCACCCCAGCAATTCTCCCTTTACTCCGCGCCCCGAACCAACCCATCACTCCCTCATGCCCATCGCCCGCGCCCTGCTCTCCGTCTCCGACAAATCCGGCCTGCTCGACTTCGCCAAAGGTCTGGCCTCCCTCGGAGTCGAACTGCTGTCCACCGGTGGCACGGCGAAGCACCTCAAGGAAGGCGGATTGAAAGTCGTCGATGTGTCCGACTACACCGGATTTCCGGAGATGTTCGACGGTCGCGTCAAAACCCTGCACCCGAAGGTGCACGGCGGTCTCCTCCAGAGGCGGGACAATGAGGAAGACAAGCGCAACGCCGATAAGCACGCCATCCCGGTCATCGATCTCGTGGTCGTGAATCTCTACCCATTCGAGCAGACGGTCGCCAAAAAAGACGTGACGCTCGACGAAGCCATCGAGAACATCGACATCGGAGGCCCGTCAATGCTTCGTTCCGCCGCCAAAAACCATCGTTGGGTCACGGTGATCTGCGATCCGGCCGACTACGCCATCGTTCTGGAGGAAATGAAGGAGCACGAGGGGGAGACGACCCTCGGCACCCGCGAGCGCCTCGCCTGCAAGGTCTTCCAACGCACCGGCAGCTACGATGCTGCCATCGCTAGCTTCCTCAACAAGGAGCAGGTCACTCAGAAGACCTTCAACCTCTCGCTGCCGCTCTATTCCGAACTCCGCTACGGTGACAACCCCCACCAGAAGACCTCCCTTTACGGCAACTTCGGCGATTACTTCGTCAAGCTTCATGGCAAGGATCTCAGCTACACCAATGTGCTCGACATTGAGTCGGCCGCCGGCATCGCCCTGGAATTCCGCCGTCCGACGGTGGCCATCTTGAAGCATACCAATCCCTGCGGGGTCGGCTGCGCTGATGAGGATCTGCGCGAGGCTTGGCAGAAAGCCTTCGAGACCGACAAGCAGGCTCCCTTTGGTGGCGTCATTGTCGTGAATCGCAGCATGACGCTGGGCTTGGCGCGCATCATTTCGGAAATCTTCACCGATGTCATCATCGCGCCGGATTTCGACGCTGACGCACGAGCATTGCTGCAGAAGAAGAAAAACCTGCGGCTCATTCAGATGCTTCCCGGCGTTGCGGAGGCTCTTGCCGAGCCGGTCATCCGCTCCGCTCCCGGTGGTGTGATGGTCATGGATGCCGACTCCCACGCGCTCGGACTCGAAGATCTCGAAACCAAGGTGAAGACCGCCCGGCCACCGACGCGCGATGAACTCGAAGCGATGCGCTTCGGCTGGCGCGTCGTGAAGCACGTCAAATCCAACGCCATTGTCTTCGCCTCGCACGATCGCACGCTTGCCATCGGTGCCGGTCAGATGAGCCGCGTGGACTCCTGCCGCATCGCCGTTTGGAAGGCGGGCGAGGCCGGACTCGATCTCAAGGGCAGCGTCGTCGCCTCCGACGCCATGTTCCCCTTCCCGGACGGCCTCCTTGCCGCCGCCGATGCCGGCGCCACGGCCGCGATTCAACCCGGCGGTTCAGTGAAGGACACGGAAGTCATCGCCGCCGCCGATGAACGAAAGATGGCCATGGTCTTCACCGGCCACCGCCACTTCCTGCATTGATCGCGTCCGTAATGTAGCGTGCCGCCTTCGCAGCCGCTTGGTTGCCATGCACAAAAAGCGGGATGGCCTTTCGACCATCCCGCACACACATGCTGAGCTGCTAAACTAATCAGGCTTCATCCTTGGGCTTTTCGCCTTCGCTTGGGGGACGGCGGAAGCCGCCTTCTCCGCCACGAGGAGCACCGCCGGGAGGTCCGCCTTCAGGACGACGGAAGCCGCCTCCCTGACCGGGCTGTCCACTAGGCATGCGGTTGCGCATGGCTTCGCGGATCTTCGAGGTAGCGGCGATGAACTCCTCTTCGGAGATGCTGCCGTTGCCGTCAGCGTCCATGCGCTTAAAGCCTTCCTTCGGGTCGCCGAACAGGCCACCGGGAGGACCTCCGTCCGGTCCACCAGGGCCGCGGGGGCGATCACCTTCCGGACGAGGGCCGCCTTCAGGAGGTCCGCCGCGAGGACGGTCACCATCGGGACGACCGGCACCTTCAGGACGTGGGCGGTCACCTTCGGGGCGGGGTTTGCCTTCCTCGCCCGGGGGACGACGGAAGCCGCCTTCGCCACCGCCGGGAGGACCACCTTCAGGGCGGCGCATGCCTTGTCCCTGACCTTCCGCGCCACGGCGCATCATTTGGGAAATCTTGCCGATCTCTTCCTGATCGACGAAACCGTCGCTGTTGGCGTCCATGCGGCTGAAGCGCTCATCACTTTCCTTGCGGCCCATGCTGGCGAATTCGTCCTTGCTGATTTTGCCGTCGTTGTCCGTGTCGGCGCGCTTGATGAATTCCGCGAGGCGTGAAGCGGGATCGCCGCCGCCGGGAGGACCTCCGGGTCTGCCACCTTCCGGTGGTCCCTTACGTTGGCCTTCCTGAGCGCTGGCGGTGCAGGTCAGGCATAGGATGCCGATGCCATAGATGAATGTTTTTTTGATTTTCATGTCGTGAGTGCGTTTGGTTGATTGAAGCACGACGACTGAAACAAGGGCTCCCCGCATTGGTTGCGGAAGGCACAAAAAAAATCACGCAAGCTCCGAAAGCAGCGCCTGATTCAAGCGCACGCCAGCCTCGAAATTGGCGATTGGGAAGTTCTCATTCGGCGCATGCGCCTGACAGTCCGGCAGCGCGAGACCGAGCAGCAGTGTGTCCACTCCGAGCACATCCTTGAAGGCCTGCACGATGGGGATGCTGCCTCCTTCGCGGATCAGCGCGATCTTGTCTCCGAACACCGTTTTCAGAGCCCGCTGCGCGGCGGCGCCCAGAGTGGAATGCGGATCCATGATGTAAGGCATGCCGGTGTGCCCCGGGAAGATTTCAAGCCGCACGCCCGCAGGCAGATACTTGCGCAGATGCGCTTCCGCCTTTTGCAAAATGACGTCGGGATCCTGCTCCGGCACGAGACGAAACGACAGCTTCACAAACGCCTCGTGGCCGATGACTGTCTTCGAGCCTTCGCCCTGATAACCGCCTCCGATGCCGTTCACTTCGGCGGTCGGTCGCGCCCAGCGGCGTTCACGTTCGGTGTAGCCCGGCTCGCCGAAGAGTGCGGGTGATCCGGTCAGTTCGAGCATTTCGGCATCGCCGTCGCCGAGTTCCGCCCAAGCTTGGCGCTCCCAGTCGGCGATGGGAAGCACGCCGTCGTAAAAGCCGTCGATCTTCACTCTTCCTTCGGCGTCGTGCATCGACGCTGTGAGCTGCGCAATCGCCGTGACGGGATTCGCGATGGCACCGCCGAAGATGCCGCTGTGGAGGTCGATGGAGGGGCCGTGGACCTTCGCCTCCAGGCAGGCGATGCCGCGCAGTCCGTAAGTGAACGTGCCGACTCCCTGAGCCACCATGCCGGTGTCGGAAATCGCCACGACATCGCACTTCAATTCATCGCGATGCTGTTCGAGAAACGGCTTCAAATTCGGGCTGCCGATTTCCTCTTCACCTTCAAACAGTACCGTCACATTCACCGGTAGATCGGCATGCTTTGCCAGCGTTTCGGCAAGTCCCTGCACATGCGCCATGAGCTGGCCCTTGTTGTCCGTCGCTCCGCGGCAGTAGATGCGACCGTCGCGGATCGTCGGTTCAAAGGCGGGCGTTTTCCATTCGTTCAGCGGTTCCGCCGGTTGCACGTCGTAGTGTCCGTAGATCAGCACTGTGCGGCGGCCGGCGACGTGCTTGTTCTTCGCCACCAGCACCGGGTGGCCGGGCGTCTCGTGCAGTTCTCCCGTCAGACCCATTCCGCGAAGCTTGTCCAGAAGCCAGGCGCCGCAGGCCCGCACGTCAGCGTTGTGCGTGGAGTCGGTGGAGACGGAAGGAAAACGGAGGCAGGTGAGGAGATCGTCGAGGCCGGGCGGGTTCATCGCGCAAACTAGAGCGTGGATACGCCACGCTCAAGCCGTGCGAGGCATTTTCATCAGTGCTGCACCTCGCCCTCGGGACCGTGCGTCGGCGGACGGAAGAACAACGCCAGCAGCACGATGCCGGCCAGCGCCATGCCGGTGGGCCACAGGAAGAGGGACCGGTAATCCACCACGCCGTCCTTGGTGTAGTAGGCGAGGAGTTCCGGGAAGATCTTGCTGGCCACCACCATGCCGACTCCGAGGATCAGCAGGTTGAACAGACCTTGCGCACTGGAGCGGATGTCCTTCGGAAACACGGCGTCCACAAAGATGTAAACCGTCACAAAGAAGAAGGCATAGCAGATGCCGTGCAGCACCTGGACAGCGATGATGAGCCACTGGCTCTCCGGTGTGCCGAAGAAGGCAAAGATGCTGAAGCGGGCCGCGTGCCCGAGGATGCCCAGAATGAGCGTCGCCTTCCAGCCGATCTTTTTCAGCACCGCACCGAGGATGAGCATCGTCACGATTTCAGCCACCTGGCCGATGCTGCTGACAACCATGCTCATGTTCGCCGAGATGCCCACCTTCTGCAGGAAACCGTCGATCACCACGAAGTAGCCGTTGTGAATCGTCGAGTCGATGAACGTCACGATGAACAGGATGAGGACAAACGGATGGGCCAGCAGCTTGAATGCCTTGAGCCATGCGACCTTGTCGGCTTCGGACACGTCCTTGCGCGGCGGCGTGTGCGGCAGCGTCAGGCTGAACGCCGCCAGAATGAACGAGATGACACCAGCGACGATGAAGACCCACTTCGTCTCGCTGGCGCCGGCGTTGGAACTGAGCAGGAAGATGAACGGCCAGCTCACGATGATCCAGCCCACCGTGCCTCCCATGCGGACGAATCCGAAGTCCTTGGCTGGATCCTTCAGGTTGGCGAAGGCCAGCGAGTTCGTCACGGAGATCGTCGGCACGTAAAGCAGGCAGTAGGTCACGAAACAGCCGAAGAACGGCCAGAACGTCGTTTGAAAGGCCGTGGCGATGAGCGCTATGCCGCCGACCACATGACTGAAGGCCAGAAAGCGTTCCGCGGAGAAATGACGGTCGGCAAAGTGGTTGCTGAAAAAGATGCCCAGAATGGATGCGATGCCGAAGGAACTGCCCACCAGCCACTGCTGGTCAGGATCAAATCCCAGCATGCCCATGTAAGGGAAGATTTTGATCTGCCACGCCCCCCAGATCGCGATCTCTAGGATCATCATGAGGAACAGCTTGAACTTGATGGTGGATTGGGAGGCGCCGGTCATAGGTGGCCGCGAGGCTAGGAAGTCGGTCTTCAATTGGCAAGGACAAAACCACTCCCGCGCTTGAGCAGGTGAGAAGGCGGTGATAAATGCCCCGATGGTCCGAAAAATCGTCCGCTATCCCGAACCCGTTCTCCGCGCCAAGTGCCGCCCTGTCACCGAGGTCACGCCTGAAATCCGCACCCTCGCCGCCGACATGCTGGAAACGATGCGCGAGGCCAACGGCGTCGGACTTGCCGCCCCCCAGGTGGCCGTGGACGTGCAACTCGCCGTGATCGACGTCTCGCACAATCCGGACTGCATCAGCTACATGAAGATCAACGGCGAAAAGGTGGACATGGTGAAGCACATGCCCATCGTTTTCATGAATCCCAAGCTCGAACTCGGGAAGGACAAGGAAATCGGTGAGGAGGGCTGCCTCAGCTTTCCGCGTCTCCGCGCCGACATCCGCCGCTCCAGCGAGATGAAGGTGACCTTCACCGATCTCGACGGCCAGACCGTCACCATCGAGACCGACGGCCTGCTCGCCCGCGCCTTCCAGCATGAGATCGACCACCTCAACGGCATCCTCTTCATCGACCGCATGAACGCCGTCGCCAAAGTCGGCATGAAGCGCAAGCTCGCCCGCCTCATGGAGGACTGGGCCGACGAAGACTGACCCGCCTTTTTCACGCCCCGCTCCACAGGTTGCGATCCTCCCCGAAGAGAAAGGGTTGCCTAGCCCCTGATTCCACCGACGATTCCCCTTCCCATCATGTTCTCCGCCCTCACTGAAAAACTCGAGCACGCCTTCAAGAAGCTCCGCGGCCAGGCCAAAATCAGCGAATCCAATGTTGCCGATGCGATGCAGGACATCCGCATGGCCCTGCTGGAGGCCGACGTCGATTTCAAGGTCGCCAAGGATCTCGTCGACACCGTCAAGTCACAGGCCGTCGGTGCGGAGGTGCTGCGCAGCGTCTCGCCCGGCCAGCAGATCGTCAAAATCTTCCACGACGAGTTGGTGAAGATCCTCGGCGTTGCGGTCGCCCTGAATGTCGATCCGCCGCAGCGCATCCTCATGACCGGCCTCAACGGCGCCGGGAAAACCACCACCTCCGCCAAGCTCGCCAACTGGCTCAAGAAGCAGGGGCGTCGTCCCCTGCTCCTCGCGCTCGACCTTTACCGTCCCGCCGCCATCAAGCAGCTCCAGGTTCTCGGCCAGCAGCTTGGCGTTCCCGTTTTTGCACCTGCGGAAGGTGAAACCGATCCCGTGAAAGCCGCCAAGGCCGCGCTCGTCTGGCTCAAGGAGCAGGGCAGCGGCGTCGCCATCTTTGACACCGCCGGTCGTCAGGATCTGGACGAGGAACTTCTCGCCGAATTGAAGAAGATTCGCGAGATCGTTCAGCCCAGCGAGACCCTGCTCGTCGCCGATGCCGCCACCGGTCAGCAGGCCGTCAGTGTGGCTCAAAAGTTCAACGACGCCGTCGGAGTCACCGGCTTGATCATGACAAAGCTGGACGGCGATGCCCGAGGCGGCGCGCTGCTCTCCATGCGTCAGGTCACCGGCTGCGCCATCAAGTTCACCGGTGTCGGGGAAAAGATCGACCAGCTGGAAGTCTTCCACCCTGACCGCATGGCCCAGCGCATCCTCGACATGGGCGACGTCGTCAGCCTCGTGGAGAAGGCCGCGGAGGAGATCGATGAGCAGGAGGCCATGAAGCTGGCCGCCCGCATGCAGTCGAACCAGTTCGACTTCAACGACATGCTCCAGCAGATGCGCATGATGAAAAGGCTCACCTCCGGCGGCGGCATGGGCGGCCTGCTCGGCATGCTGCCTGGCATGAGCAAGATGAAGGATATGGTCGGTGCCGATGCCGACAAGAAGATGAAGCACACCGAGGCCCTCATCCTCTCAATGACTCCGAAGGAGCGCAGCCGTCCGCAGATCATCAACGGCCAGCGCCGCAAGCGCATCTGCAAGGGAGCCGGCCGCCCCGTCATGGAGATGAACCAGCTTCTCAAGCAGTTCGAGATGATGAAGAAGATGATGAAGAACCAGGGCGCCATGATGCAGATGGCCAACGCCATGATGGGTGGAGCTGGAGGCGGCATGGGGGGGCTGGGCGGCCTTCTCGGAGGTCTCGGCGGCGGCAAAGGTCCGAAGCTTCCTCCCGGCATGAACTTCCGCCGTTAAGTCCCGACTCATCTTTTAACCCTTCCTTTCTCTCTCATGTCTTCCCCTTTCCGCATCGGAGTCGCCGGCGTCGGCGCCATTGGTAAAAATCACGCCCGCATCATGTCGGAGATCGCCGCGAAGAGCGACGGTGCCTTGGCCTTCACCGCCGTCTATGACGCCGATCCTGCACGCGCCGCCGAGTTCGCCGCGCAGTACGGCACCGAAGCCGCCAGCGACCTTGAGGATTTCGCCAAGCGTGTTGATGCCGCCACCGTCGCGGTGCCGACCATCTTCCATCGCAAGGTCGCCGAGCCGCTCATGCAGAACGGCATTCACGTGCTGGTGGAAAAGCCCATCAGTGAATCCTACGCGGAAGCGCAGGCCATGATCGAGCTGGCCAAGGAGAAAAGTGTCATCCTGCAGGTCGGGCACATCGAGCGCTTCAATCCCGTGCTGCTCCAACTCGAGCAGCGCATGGACAATCCACGCTTCATTGAGGCCCACCGTCTCTCCCCCTTCCCGAATCGCAGCATCGACATCGGCGTCGTCCTCGACCTCATGATTCACGACATCGAGATCGTCCTGCATCTCGTGAAGTCCCCGCTCGTCCAGGTCGATGCCGTCGGCATTCCCGTGCTGACCAAGCGCGAGGACATCGCCAACGCCCGCCTCAAATTCGCCAACGGTTGCATCGCCAACATCACCGCCAGCCGCATCAGCCCCGAGAAGATGCGCAAAATCCGCGTGTTCCAAAGCGAGAGCTACCTCAGCCTCGACTATCAGGAGCAGAGCGGCTGGATCTACCGCAAGGACGGCATGCAGATCGTGCGGGAAGCTGTGGAGGTCGAAAAGGACGAACCCCTGAAGCTCGAAATCGCCGCCTTCGTCGAATGCGCCCGCCACGGTCGCAGTCCCGCCGTCGGCGGTCAGGAAGGCGCTGAAGCCGTGCGCATCGCACTGGAGATCACGGACCAGATCGAGAAAAACGCCGCGCTGGCAGCTTCATGAACCGCCTTTTCATCATCGCGGGTGAGATCAGCGGCGACACTCACGGCGCCGGACTCCTGCGTGAATTGAAGGCACTCGAGCCCGACCTCAAAGTCGTCGGTCTCGGCGGCCCGAAGATGCGCGAGATCGTCGGCGATGGCATCGAGGACTGGGTGGAGACGGCCGGTGTCGTCGGCCTTTGGGAGGTGCTGAAAATGTACCGCTACTTCAAGGAGAAGATGAACGATGTCCTCGACTCCATTCTCGATCAGAAACCCGAGGGCGTCGTGCTCGTCGATTATCCCGGTTTCAATCTGCGGCTCGCCAGCGCCCTGCGCACCGCCGGCTACAGCGGGCGCATCCTCTACTACATCAGCCCGCAGGTCTGGGCCTGGAAAAAGGGCCGCGTGAAGACCATGGCGAAGGTGCTCGATCTCATGATCTGCATCTTCCCCTTTGAAAAGGACTTCTATGAAAAGAGCGGCCTGCGCACCGAATTCAGCGGCCATCCCATGGTTGATCGTGTGCAGACTCTGCGCCGCGACTGGAAGCGCGAGCCGGACCTCGTTGGCTGGTTTCCCGGCAGCCGCAGCAACGAAGTCCGCCGCCTTTTCCCGCTCATGATGGACGCGGCCAAAATCATCACCCAGGCCGTTCCCGGCACCCGCTTCACCGTCTCGGCCGCCAATGAAACCCTCGCCGGATTCATGCGCGAAATCGCCGACGCCCACGGCATGCCGGAGGCCAAGCGCTGGGTCGAGACGGGCACCGTGTATGATCTCATGCAGCGCGCCCAGGCCGGTGCCGTCGCCTCCGGCACTGCCACGCTCGAGGCAGCCTGCTTCGGCCTGCCCCACACCCTCGTTTACAACGTCAGCTGGCCCACCTACGTCGTCGGAAAGCTCGTCGTCCGCATCAAGCACCTCGGCATCGTCAACATCCTGGCCAAACGCGAGGTCGTTCGCGAACTCGTGCAGGCGGACCTCAGCGCCGCCACCCTCGCCAAGGCCACGCTCGATCTCCTCACCGACGCCCCTCGTCGCGAAGCCCTCCAGGCCGATCTCGCCTCGGTCGTCGCCACTCTCGGCAGCGGCGGAGCCTACGCCCGCGCCGCTCAAGCCGTGCACGAGGCCCTGAACTAGTTCTTCAAGCGCGTGATGTGTGGAGGAGGGCTTGTGGAAAATCCTCTCGCGCCCGCACCTTTACGGCACCCACGCGACGATGCGCAGCGGTGCGCCGCTGCCGTCCTTGATCTTCATCGGCAGGGCCATGATGAACGCGCCTGTGGCTGGCAGTTCGTCCATCGCTCCCACGTTTTCAAAGGCGGGGATGTTTTTCCCCAGCAGGACGCGATGGCTCTCGAACAGCGTGGACTGGCCGTAGTCGATGCTCGCCGTGTCGAGCCCGACCGCCTTGATCTTGCGTTCGGCGACGAGCCAGCGCGCGGCGTCCGGATCCAACCCTGGGAAGTGCAGATTCGCCACCGCCTCCGCGCCGCGTTGATCGGTGCCGAGATACTTCTTCGCATCAGGCCAGTAGTGGGCAAAGCCCGTGCGCAGCAGCAGGATGGCGTCGTCGGGAATGCGTCCGTGCGTCTTCTCCCACGCCTCCAGATCCGCCACCGTCACGACGTAGTCGGCGTTGGCAGCAGCCTTTGCCGAGACATCCACCACCGCCGCCGCGCCGATGAACTGCTCCACCGGCATCTGGTCCACGGTCTGGCCTTTCTCGGCGAAATGAATCGGCGCGTCGAGGTGCGTGCCGCCGTGTTCGGACGCGCGGTAGCGGTTCGCCGCGTAGAAGTAGCCGCGGTCCGTGAACGCATGCGATTCCACCTCGAGCTCAAACCGCTGCGCGGTCGGCCAGTAGAGCGACTTCGCGGAAAACTCGTGGGTGAGATCGATCCACCGCCCTCCGGCAAAGGGTGCGCTCGTCGTCACCGGCGGTGCCGCCCCGGCGGGGTCGAGCATCCAGGCGAGTGACACCACTGCGAGCAGACCGAGAGGAAAGAGGATCGCTTTCATGCCCGCCATCTAACTGATCTTCGCGCCCTTTTCCATGATGGATCTTCAAAGGACACGGCAGGAAGCCTCCGGGAGAAATAGATGGCGGATCATTCGGCGATATGGCAAAACAGCCTTGAATCCCATGAGCACGCGTGCCCGCAAGATTTCAACCACCGACCCGAAAAAGGCGGCCGTGAAGCGCGGGGCATCCAAGCGATCCAAAGCCGTTGCGGCAGGTGTGGCGCCGTCGTCGGGTCTTAGCGAGGCCGTCTCTCGCGGGCAGATGGACGAACTCTTCAAGCAGCTGCAGTCGAGTGAAGAGCGGTTCCGTGCGCTGGCTCGGGCCAGTTCGGATGTGGTGTATTCGATGAGCGCGGACTGGAAGGAGATGCGCCATCTCGTCGGGCGTGACTTCATCGCCGACACCTTGAAGCCGAGCCAAACCTGGCTGCAGAAGTACATTCCCCGGAATGACCAGAAGCAGGTGATGGTGGCCATCAGGAAAGCCATCCGCACCAAAAGCATTTTCGAGCTGGAGCACCGTGTTCGGCGGGTGGATGGCAGCTTCGGATGGACGTTCTCGAGGGCGGTCCCGATTCTCGATTCGAAAGGCCGGATTCAGGAATGGCTCGGCATGGCCAGTGACGTCACGGCGCGCCGGGAGGCGGAGGAGGCGCTGCGCCAGAGCGAGCAGCGGCTGCGGGCGTTCCTCGAGAACAGCGCGGTGATTGGCTGGCTGAAGGACGAGGACGGAAGGTTTGTCTTCCTGAGTGAAAACTTCCAGCGGCGACTCGGTGTGCGGCTGGCGGACTGGCTGGGCAAGACCGATTTCGAGGTCTGGCCGCGCGAGATTGCCGAGGGGTTTCGCCGCAACGATCTCGCCGTGCTCAAATCCAGGAAGCCGATCGAAGTCATTGAGCCCTCCAGGGACGCGGACGGAAACGTGACATGGTGGTTGAGTCACAAGTTCCACTTTTGTGATTCGGCTGGCCGGCAGTATGTCGGTGGTCTGGGAGTGGACATCACCGCCCGCAAGCAGGCGGAGGAGGAGCTGGCGCACAAGCAGGCGCAGTTTCAGGCCATTCTCGACAATTCCCCCGCCCTGATCTCGATCAAGGATCTGGAAGGCAACGTGGTGCTGGCCAACCGCGGTTTCGATGTGCTGGACGCACCGCCCCTGCATGAGTTGGTGGGGCGGAATGTGTTCGATCTCTTTCCGAAGGACATCGCCCGGCAGCTCTGGAGCAACGATCTCGCCGCGCTCAAGGCCGATGGCCCGCTGCAGTCCGAAGAAACGGTGAAACACAAGGACGGCCAGTCGCACACCTACCTGACGGTCAAGTTTCCCCTCCATGCGGCGGACCGGAAGCCCTACGGCGTCTGCGCCATATCCACGGACATCACCACCCGCTCACGCATCGAGGCGGCCTTGAGCGAGAGCGAGGAGCGCTTCCGGCTGTTCATGGACAACAGCCCCTCGATCGCCTGGATCAAGGACGAGGACGGGAAGTATGTGTATCTGAATCAGAAGTTCGCAGAACGTTTCGGGGCACGACTGGAGCTTTGGCGTGGCAAGACGGACCGTGAGTTTTGGCCGGCGGAGATTGCTGAGAAGTTCCGCGAGAATGATCTGGCCGTCCTCGCGGCGAATCGCCCGGTTGAAATGGTCGAGGAAGCCGAGAATCCGGACGGCAGCCGCAGTTTCTGGCTCAGCACCAAGTTCCCGTTCACCGATGCCGTCGGCCACCGCTACATCGGCGGCATCGCGCTCGACATCACCGAGCGCCAGCGCTTGGAGAGCGAGGTGCTCCGCATTGCCGAGGTGGAGCAGGCGCGCATCGGCTACGACCTGCATGACGGGGTCGGCCAGACGCTCACCGGGGTCGCCTCGCTGGTCGATGTCCTGGAGATGGAAACGGATGGAGAAGCCCGGGTGGCCGCGCAACGCGTGCGGGAGCTCGTCCGGCAGGCCATCCAGGAGGTTCGCCAGCTTTCCCACGGCCTGTCGCCACTCGCCGTGCGGCATCGCGGCCTCATCGGCAGTCTGCGTCTGCTGGCGGACACGGTGCGCCAGAGCCACCGCGCCGAGTGCGTGATCGAGCTGGACGGCACCGTGCGCGCCGGCGGACCGGAGAATGAGACGCAGCTCTTCCGCATCGCCCAGGAGGCGGTCAGCAATGCTCTCCGCCATGGCAGGGCCAGGCGCATTTCCATCACCCTGTCGCATGCCGGAGGCGGGCACTGTCAGCTCGTCGTGGCTGACAACGGCTGCGGCATGAAGCCCGGCGCGGCGGACAAGGCCGAGGGCATCGGGCTGCGCGTGATGGCCTATCGGGCCGAGCAGATCAACGGCACCCTCGACATCGGGCGCAGACCGGGCGGCGGTGTTCGCATCACCTGCCGCTTCCCGTGCAAGCAGGCGACCCGAAAGCGCCGCGCCAAACGGCCAAAAGCCTGAGACGGCCAGCGCGGGCGACATCGGGACGTCCTTTTGCCGCATCCGGTGAAGGGTTTGCGGCATCCGCCCTTGGGTTTGCCGCATCGGCCACAGCCTTTTCGGCATCGGCCACAGCTTTTTCGGCATCGGCCACAGGGTTTTCGGCATCGGCCACAGCCTTTTTGGCAGGGGGACGTCTGTTTGCGGCAGACAGTGTCGGGGGCGAGTCTTTGAAGAGGTTCGCTGGATCGCGAAGACCCGGCGCAGCCAGAAACAGAACCACCGCTCTCGCAGCCCCTTCAAGAATCCACACGCCTCCGTCCGTTGGTCCGGCGGTTCAGGCGGCGGCTTCATCCCGCCCCCGAAGGTTCCGCAGCCGGTGAAGAAGAAAGATGCCGAGCCTGAGCGGAAGCAGTCGTCATCCAGTGCTGATTAGATTTTGTCAGCCAATTGCTGCCAGACCTCGTTTTCCGAAGCACTGTTAAACGAAGGCTTGCCGCACTGCCTGGATGGCATAGTTTTCATCGTATGAGCACTCTGACCGAAATCGAAATGGCCGTCCCGCATTTGGGTGCGGATGAGCTTTCGCATTTGGAGCGGTTGATTCATTCGCTGCGCGTCCGCAAGTCGCAGAAGCAGCGCAGCGCGTTGGATTTGCCACCGCTTCAACTTGGCAAGGTCTTGAAGCCGCTGAGCGCGGAGGACGATCTGCTGGAGGATGTGCACCCAGCGCAACTCGCGTTTTAAGCACTTCGTTTTCTGTGCTTGGAATTCTAAGCACGATCCGTTATCCTCCATCATCATGGCTACCCGAGAACTCCTTGCTCAAGCCTTCCGGCTTCCTGCCGAGGAACGGCGATTCCTCGCGGAGATCATCTGGGAGACGGTGGATGCCGATTTGCCGGCTCAGTGGGAGAACGACGCGACCATCGCCGCCGAGGTGGAACGGCGCTTCGAGGCGTTCAAGGCTGGGCGTGAGCGTGGATTGAGTCACGACGACGTGTTTGCGGCGGCCAAGGCGCTGGTGGCATAAAGGTCGTCTATTCGGAGCACTTTCAGGCCGAGCTCTGCTGCATCACCGGGCGCTACAGCGCCGAAAGCAAGGAACTGGGCCGCCGGTTTGTGCAGACCGTGGAGAATGCCTGTCTGGAGATCGCCGCCGATCCGCTGCGCTGGCGGGTGATCGAGGGCCGTGTGCGGCGTTGCCTCATCCGGCGCTTCCCCTATCATCTATTACCTGGTCGAAGACGATCTGCTCTACTTCGGAGCCTTGCTGCACAGCGCCCGTCACCCGGAAACGTATCGTGAGTCGTTTGCGGATCTGTAACCGGAAAGAACACGCTGGGGCAGCCAGTTGCCGTCGGCGAAAGCGGTGGTCAAAGAGGATCACGAAGCCCCTGCGCAGCCAGAAACAGAACCACCGCACGCCCCGCCCCTTCAAGCATCAACCCGCCTCCGGCCGTTGGTCCGGCGGTTCAGGCGGCGTCTTCATTCCGCCCCTGAAGGTTCCGCAGCCGGTGAAGAAGAAGGATGCCGGGCCTGAGTGGAAGCAGTCGTCATCCAGTGCTGATTAGATTTTGTCAGCCAATTGCTGCCAGACCTCGTTTTCCGAGGACGAAAAGATTGCTTGGCAAAGACACTGTCAGGTGGGTAACATAACTCCGTTCACCCTTTGAATGTCCGATGAAACCGAAGACCTTTGCCGAACAGATGCGACAGGCACGCTTGAAATCGCCCTTGCTCAAACGCGAGCAGGCGCTGAAGCAATTCGCCGAGGTGGAAGCTTATTTGGTTCGACACAGCTTGCGGCCGAGTGTGAAGCTCTCCGCCAGTGGGCTGAAAGCGCGGGGTGCCTGAGGAGTTTTGAGGAGACGACCCGCCCTCCCGATGCCTTCGGCTATGAGCATGAGGTCTGGTTTCCTCCATCCGGTGAACAAAGCGGGCTGGTGATCAAAGCCACGTATGGAAACTCCTTCGGCCATCTGCCAGATGGCAGCGAGGCGACACCGCTCGGCTACCTGGAGCGTTTGCGGCTGTGCAACGAGGAGCTTGGGGACCAGATTCACCTGCTCGGAGTGGAAGAACATTGTCCGGGAGTGATTCGTGTCATCACAAGCCAGCCTGCCATTGAAGGTCATCCGGCTGAAGTCGATGAAGTGGCGCAGTTTTTCACGGAGTCCGGCTTCGAAAAACGTCGCTGGGGTGCAAACACGGTTTGGTTCCGCCCGGAAGACGGGTTGGTTGCTTCCGACACGCATGGAGGAAACGTACTGCGCACCGCTGGCGGAGCCTTGGTGGCCATTGATGTGCCGCTCATGAGGTGGACGCCAGACATGAAGGCGTTGGAAACCAACTAAGCCGCAAACGGCCGCATTCAGACATCAAACTGCAATGCTCCAACTCTTGGAAGAGGCTTGTGACGCGGAATGGCACGCCGGGTCAACCAATAGCCGTCGGCGAAAGCGGTGGTCAAAGAGGGGCGAGAAGACCATGCGCAGCCAGAAACAGAACCACCGCACGCCTGCCCCTTCAAGCATCCACACGCCTCAGCCGTTGGTCCGTCGGTTCAGGCGGCGTCTTCATTCCGCCACCGAAGGTTCCGCAGCCGGTGAAGAAGAAGGATGCCGAGCCTGAGCGGAAGCAGTCGTGAAGTGTGGATGGAGTTCGTCCGCCTGTTGCACACCGCCCCCGTTTTCCCCTTCAGCGCGATTTGGCCGTCGCCGTCTTGCGCAATTTGCGCATGATACGCAACTGCCGGTTCACCTCCTTGGGGTCACGCCAGCCCTCTTCATAGTCGCGGCTGAAAAAAACTCCCGGGCGCGGCAGCTTCTGTCCCGGAATCCCGGGTTTTCCGGCCAGTTCTAGGCGTCTTTCGACCTCGAAAATAACAACCAGATAATCAAAACCTACGCCGTGGATGAACCTGAAGAGCTTGTTGATCGGGAGATACCCGCAGTAGCGCTCGCAGGTGGCCACCGTGTGCTCCGAAATGCCTCCCCGGGCGGCCACTTCCTTCGGGACAGGCCCTCATGCGCACGAAGCTGGCCCATCAACTCGCTTAGTGTCTTGCTGTAGACGCATAGGGGGCTTTTTCCGTTTCATGGTTGAGTTTGCCAGACTTCGCGAGAAACGGCAATCCCATGACATCTGCTCGCGCTGATCGCATGTTCAATTTGCTCCCGCTGTCCTCAAACGACCCGCTGCGGACTGAAGTCCGGCCTCCATCCAGAGCAGTTGCCGTCGGCGAAAGCTTGATACAAAGGGCTGCGAAGACCCTGCGCAGCCAGAAACAGAACCACCGCACGCCCCGCCCCTTCAAGCATCAACCTGCCTCCTAGTGGGTCCGGCGGCTCAGGCGGCGTCTTCATTCGGGCGAGTTGCTCCTTAATGATGTCATTTCCACGAAGGAGTCTCCCCGTGGTAAAACGAGTCCAGCTTCGCATGCAGAGCCGATTCTGATTCGTCTCTAGCTGCCCGAATTAATCCCAGCGCCTCCTGTTCCGCTTCGTCAGATGAAATCTGTTGATCGATCGCTTTCTGAAAGACCGCCAATACGTCCATTTTGGTGTTGAGAATGATGTCTCCGTTTTTCGGATTTGCTCTGTCCAAAAACGTTTTAAGGCTTAATTGATCACTTAGGCTAAAGAGTGACAGTTGAGTGCGGTGACGCTCGATCGACTGATCTGTTTGTTCATGAACAAAATTGCTCGCTAACGCGGAGTTTTTCGTGGCAATGCACTGGGGCAATTTGTCTCGAACAAACGTCATGGCTTCTTTTTGCAGATTCGCTCCAACATGTCCTAAATAGTAGGACACCAACGCACGTGCTTGCTCATGACTAAGGTGGTTTGTTTTACGGGAATCCATGACTTTCAGATCCTGTCTGATGTCAGACAACTGACTTTTGATGTCATTGTTGATCGTCCAGATCGTCAACCATAAACCCGCAGCGCCAATTATGAGGCCCAAAAAGTTTGCCGAGTAGCTAATCCATACGCTCATTGAGTTTTTTGAGGCTGCCATCGGGCAATATGAACGCCCGCCCTATGTCCTTGCAACATGGTAATGACTCATGGGGCCTGATCGAAGCGGGAGAATCCACGGTCAACGGGAGCAAGACGCGGGATGGCGGCAGGAGCCGTGGGGGGCATGCCCTTCGCGGGATGCGGGCTTCGGAGGGGCTTGGGACGTGATTAGATGGCTGGGGAAATTTTTCAGCCAGTTGCACCCTGCCCCCAGCTTTACCCCATTTCCACTTTCGGAATTAGCCTTTTCTCAACAGATATACAGACAGCGTGCCTGCTAGCCCCACAACAAGCTCAGCTTCTTCAAAACTCGTTGGTTTGCCTTCAATCACATGTCGTCCGTATTGTGAGCTAAACCCCCATAAAGCATGAATCACTTCATCTAAAGGCTTCGGAAAGGCGGCTGAGTTTTTCTTCATCCATTTGCCCAAAGTCAGATTGGGATCCCTTGTTACATCTTTAGCAACGCACTCCAGTGCTGCCATTGCATGTTGAATGGCACCCGTTATTTCAGGTTCCGGCCGGCGAGACAAGTCCCGTAACGCCTCTTGGAATTCTCGATGTGCAACTTCGCGCGATGTATTTGCCGTCAAAGCAACAGCCTCGCGAACCGCATGCTCAAAGACTTCCGGTCCCCTGACTTGAATCAGCCCATCTACCATTTGCCAGCCTACACCTTTTCGGCGGAAACAATCGTTGATAGCCGTCTGGAAGGCCAGAGCAGCGTGCTCTGCGTAAAAGCCATATTCGACACCTTCCCCCTGTCCAATTAGGCATCTGTAGACCCATTCGATAAGATCGTAGACATGAAACCAGTTCGCATCTCCCAACAAGCCTCTGACTTCCTGATCAATATTTGGGAACTCAGACCAGTTGCTGCGATCAGCACTGCAAAGAAGCAGGCGGCACAAAAATGAACGCAGCGTGCTTGGCTTCATCTTTGCCTCCTCATAAGCCAGGCTAATCACAACATCTCTAAGCCAATCAGGCGCTTCGTGACGGACCGTGATTTCGGCATCAGGTTGTGCCAAACCATGTCTCTGAGAAAATGTGTTCATGAGCTTTGTTGAACTCTGGCACAATCACCCCACCGCCTCCGCGCACCTTCCGCACAGCGTCGAATGCTCGGCATGCGATCCGACATCGGGCAGGTGGCGCCAGCAGCGTTCGCACTTGGGGTTGGTGCAGACTTCGACGGTGGCGGCGAGGTCGGCGCCGCGGGTGAGGTGGAGGTCGCTGAGGATGAAGAATTCCTGGAGGGCGGGCAGGTCGCTGAAGATGGCGTGGCTGAAGCCGGACTCGGGAAGCGTGAGCTTCACGGTGGCTTCGAGGTTGGAGCCGATCTGCTTGGCCTGACGCGCCGCTTCGATGGCCTGCTGGATGACGGCGCGGGCCTTGAGCAGGTCTTCGACGGCGGCGGTGGCTTCCGTGCCGGCGAAGGTGGCATTCGGCTGCGGGAAGGCCTGCAAGTGGACGCTGTCGCTGTGGCCGAGGAATTCCCAGGTCTCGTCGGCGGTGTAGGCGAGGATGGGTGCGAGCAACTTCACCAAGGTCTCGGTGATCTCGCGGATGGCGGCCTGCGTGGCGCGACGGCGCGGGCTGTTCTCGGCGTCGCAGTACATCCGGTCCTTGGTGATGTCGATGTAGAGCGCGGAGAGGTCGCCGGAGACGAACTGCGTGATGGTGCTGACGACCTTGCGGAAGTCGTAAGCGGCATAACCGGCGAGGCAGTCGGTGGTGACTGAGTGCAGGCGTTCCAATATCCAGCGGTCGATGAGGGTGTAGCTGTGGCCGGGGGCAGTGACCCCGGGGGTGGTGTTGCCAGCAGAACCGGGGTCAGTGCCCCCGGCTACAACATCGCTCCCGTCTGCAGGCGCATCGTTCAGGTTTCCAAGCAGCACGCGGAAGGTGTTGCGGATGCGGCGGTAGGATTCGCCGGTTTGCTGGAAGAGTTCTTCGCTGAAGGGCACGTCGTTTTGATAATCGACGCTGGCGGCCCAGAGGCGGACCATGTCGCCGCCGTATTTGTTGTAGTAGTGGTCGGCGGTCATGGGCTTGGCGGCCTTGTCGCTGCCCTGGTCGCTTTTGCTGATCTTTTTGCCGCTGGTATCGACGACGAAGCCGTTCGTGATCACAGTTTTATATGGCGCGGCACCGCGCACGGCGACGCTGACCATGAGGCTGCTCTGGAACCAGCCGCGATGCTGGTCGGTGCCCTCGATGTAAACATCGGCGGGGCAGTGCAACTCGGGATGACGGTCCAACACGGCGACGGAGGACGAGCCGGAGTCGATCCACACATCGAGCGTGTCCTTGCAGCGCTTCGAGCCCTCGGGCAGGCCGACGAGGTCGCTCCAGAAGGCGTCGTCTTTTTCAAACCAGAGGTTCGTGCCGTGCTTCTCGACGGCATCGGCCACTTTGAGTGAGATGGTGTGATCCATGATGGCCTGGCCGTTGGCATCGTAGAAAACGGGCAGCGGCACGCCCCAGGTGCGCTGGCGGCTGATGCACCAGTCCGGGCGGCTCTCGACGGTGCCGTGGATGCGGTTGCGGCCCCAGGCGGGCAGCCAGTTCACGGTGTCGATGGCCTGCAAGGCATCGGCGCGGAAGTCGCTGATACGGATGAAGAACTGCTCCACCGCACGGAAGATGATCGGCGTCTTCGAACGCCAGCAGTGCGGATACTGATGCACGTAAGGCGTGTTGCCCAGCAGCGCGCCTTTGCTTTGCAGCAGCTCGATGATGCCTTCGTTGCTCTTGAAGACGTGCTTGCCGACGAAGTCAGGCAAGCCGCACTCGGCGGTGTAGCAGCCCGCATCATCGACGGGCGAGAGGATTTCCAAACCGTGCTCGCGTCCGGCGATGTAGTCGTCCGTGCCGTGGCCGGGCGCCATGTGCACCGCGCCGGTGCCGGTGTCGTCGGTGACGAAGAGCGCGTTGATGATCTTCGAGCCGCGCGGGAGGAAGGGATGCTGCGCCTCGCCGCCATTGAGCAGGCTGCCTTTGAACTTCTCCGGCGCATGCGCGGGATCGAGCACGTAGCCGGTTTCCTGCTGGAAGGCCTCGAGACGCGAGGTGGCGATGACGAGCTTCAAGGTGTGCGCCTTTTCCGCGTTCGTGAAGCTGCCGCTCACATAGTCAAAGGTGGGATGCAGCGCGATGCCGAGGTTCGCAGGCAGCGTCCACGGCGTGGTCGTCCAGATGACGAGATGCGAACCTTCGAGGCCGGGCGGCGGGTTGTTGATGGCAAACGGCACGTAGATGGCCGGCGAGGTCTTCTCTTTGTACTCGACCTCCGCCTCGGCGAGCGCGGTCTGCGCGCCGTAGCTCCAGAGCACGGGGCGCTTGGCACGATAGACAAGGCCCTTCTCCAAAAACTTCGCGAAGGTGCGCATGATGTCGGCCTCGTAAGCGGGCGCGAGCGTGAGATATGGATTCTCCCAGTCGCCGAAGACGCCGAGGCGCTTGAAGGACTGGCGCTGGATGTCGATGAACTTGCGCGCGTAGGCCTCGGAACGCGTGCGGATTTCCGCCGGAGCGAGATCCTTGGCCTCCTTCACCACCTTGAACTCGATGGGCAGCCCGTGGCAGTCCCAGCCGGGGATGTAGGGCGCGTGATAGCCGGCCATCGTCTTCGATTTGATGATGAGGTCCTTGAGCACCTTGTTCAGCGCGGTGCCCATGTGCACGTCGCCGTTCGCGAAGGGCGGGCCGTCATGCAGGACGAACTTCGGCTTGCCGGCCATCTGCTTCATGATGCGCTGGTAAAGCCCGGCCTCCTCCCACTTCGCCAGCCGCTGCGGCTCACGCGTGACGAGATCGGCCTTCATCGGAAAGTCGGTCTTCGGCGTGCGGACGGTGTTCTTGTAGTTCTTCTTGGCTGGATCGGGGGCGCTCATGTTCGGGAAAAAGGAGCGCGAGGGTAGCGCGGTGAGGCGGGGGGTCAAGGCGTCACGGCGCCCGGGAGCGAACGCCTGCCCCCTGCCCTGAAAGTGTCGTTTGCGCCGATTCGCAGTCCCGTCCATCGTACTTGCATGGCAAGCATCACCACCGAAGAACTCCTCGCTCACACTCAATGGCTCGAAAGCGGCGGCAAAAGCGGACGCAAGATCGACGAAACCGGCATGAACCTGGCCGGCGCCATGCTGAATGACCTCAACCTCAGCAAAGGCCAGTTTGTCGGCACCACCTTCACGAAGGCGAATCTAGCAGGCACGAACTTTTCCGAAGCGGACTTCAGTGGTGCAAACTTCGACGGAGCCAACTTGAGCGGCGCCAACCTGAGCGGTGCCGATCTCGGCGGTGTGTCCATGCGGAACGCCGACCTGACCGGCGCCAACGTGCGCGGCGCGGACCTTTCCGGGGCGAATCTCGAAGGCTCGAAGCTGACGAATGCCGACTTCACGGACGCGGACCTCATCGCAGCGAATCTGAACAGGACGGAGCAGACCGGACTGATCGTCGCCAACGCGAAACTGGCGGACACGCAGGGCTTGTAGGAAAGGCGCGCCGGTGGTCGTTTCCCAACGAGCATGCGCCTCATCTTCCCGACCCTCCTTCTCGCCCTGACTCTCGCGGTTTTCGCCCAAAAGCCGGAGCAGAAAAAAAAGACGATCAAGCTGACCGATGCCGAAGTGGCGACGTCGGAACTGGTCTATAAAACCACGCCGCAGGGCGAGCTGAAGCTGCATGTCTTCTCCCCGCCGCCCGCTGAGGTGCGGACCGCCGTGCAGCGCCCCTGCGTGGTGTTCTTCTTCGGTGGCGGCTGGAAGAACGGCTCCTACCAGCAGTTCGTCCCGCAGGCCGAGTACCTCGCCAGCCGCGGCATCGTGGCGATCTCGGCGGACTACCGCATTTTGAACCTTCACAAGACGCTGCCGGACAAGGCCGTCGAAGACGCGAAAAGCGCGATCCGCTGGGTGCGCGGCCACGCGACCGAACTGGGCATCGATCCGGACAAGATCATCGCCGCGGGAGGTTCCGCAGGTGGCCACCTCGCCGCCTGCACGGCGCTGGTCTCCGCCTACGATGCCGAGTCCGACGACAAGTCCGTTTCCGCGAAGCCGAACGCCATGGTGCTGTTCAATCCCGCCATGAACATCGCCACGCTCTTCAAGCAGCGCGACACCGGCGACAGCGGCATGACGCTGGAGATGGCCGAGGCGATCACCCCGAACAACTTTGTCTCCAAAGACATCCCGCCCTCGATCCAGTTTTTCGGCACCGCCGACAAGCTCAAGGCCGGAGGCGACGAGTATGTGAAGAAGGCCCGCGACCTGGGACTGCGCGCCGAGATGTGGACCGCCGCCGACATGCCGCACAGCTTTTTCAACCGGGCGCCGTGGATTCAGGTGACGGCCAGAAAGATGGACGATTTTCTCATCTCCCTCGGCTACCTCGGCGGCGATCCCACGGTCAAACTGCCGGAGAACGCACCTGAATTGAAAGCCGAGTAGCGCTCACCCACCATGCTCACCGATTCATCACGCGCCGCTGATTTCCCCAGCCTGAAAGGCATTCACTACCTCAACACCGCGGCCGAGAGCATCCCGCCGCTGTGTGTGAACGAGGCGGTGGCCGAATACATGCAGCACAAGTCCATGGGCATGCGCGGGCGCGACTTTCACTTCCCGCGTGTCGAGGACTGCCGCGAGATCACGGCGAAGCATCTCGGCCTGGCGACGGACGAAGTCTCCTTCTGCTCCTGCAGTTCCGAGGCCTACAACCTGCTGGCCAACGCCCTGCAACTCACGCCGAAGAGCGAGGTTGTCGTGACCGACCTCGACTTCCCTGCTGGCGCAACGCCCTGGCTCGCTGCACCGGAGGCTTCGCGTCCGGTTTCGCGCCTGTGGAAGAACCGCGACGGAGCGCTGAACCTCGTCGATCTCGCGCCGCTGCTGAATGAAAACACCGCGCTGGTCCAGGTGAGCCTTGTCAGCTTCTACAACGGCCACCGCATCCCCTTCCCCCGCCTCAATGAAATGGTGCGGATGCTGGCGCCGAACGCTGTGCTGGCCGTCGATGTGACGCAGGCCCTGGGCCGCGTGCTGCTCGACTGCCAGGAGGCGGACATCCTCATTTCCAGCACCCACAAGTGGACGCTCGGCATCCATGGCGGCGGCATCATCGGCATTCCGAAGAAGTCCGCCGAACGTCTCACCACCAAGGCGGGCGGCTGGTATCACATCGCGAACGCCTTTGATGCCGATCGTTTTGAAAGCGCACGCATCCGACCAGGCGCGGCCAGTTTTTCTGTCGGCATGCCGAGCTTCGCGGCGCTCTATGCGCTGAACGCCTCGCTGCGTTATCTTGATCAAGTCGGCGTCGCCAACATCGTCGCGCACGCCGATCCGCTCGTCGCACAAGTGCATGCCGGGTTGCAGGAACTCGGCATCACGACGCTGTGTTCGGCGCAACCCGACAATTCCAGCGGCATTGTCGCCTTCACCCACGAAAACACGGCGGCGATCAACGAGGCGCTGCTGGCCCAAAACGTCCACGTCATGCACCAGGTCGGTCGCATTCGGATCGCCATCCACGGTTACAGCACGGCGGAGGATGTCGAGAAGCTGCTGGCAACGCTGCGCGGGGCGCTTTGACTTTCGATCCTTGAGTTTCCACTTTCGATCCTTGAGTTTCCAATAGCGACAGCCAATAAATGAAGCTGAATGAATGATCATGAGGGCAATCCCCCCACTGCTGAGCCATTGCCGCCGAAGGCTCTGACCGCGCACTCCGCCAGCAAGCAAGTCATTGGTATCATCTCTATAGCCATCTCTCTTCTTCTCGGCGGAGGTTTGGGTGCTGCTTTGGTGCTTAGTATAGAGCATTTGGGAGCGCAGATACGGTTTTTTGGTTGGATGGCCATTTTCGCTGCGGTTGCCGCAGCGCTTCTATTGATAGGGGCACTGGGAGGAATCACTCGATGGATTTGGCGTCACCGGGGTCACTATTACTTTTGCGAAACGCGACTCGCGTTTTACTCCCTGATCGACAAGCCACCTGACTTGGCTTGGAGTGCGCACCTATCACTGGTGTGGCAGAATCATAGAGATTCGCTGATGAATGCCCTTTTTGTCACCGTGACCCTGTGGGCAGGTCTTGCCCTGATTAGCCCAATCGTCATGGGGTTGTTCTCCTTTGCAAGCTATCTCTCTAGCCAAGCTCAGGTTCAGGTAACAGACACTCAGAATCGCATCGTTGCTATCGAGCAAGAATTTCAACAGGCCAATGCTTACGCAGAACAACGCTTCGAGCAAATCAGCAAGGTGCTGCACGACGAGGATAGCACTCCGGGACAGCAAGTGTATGCTCTGCGTGAAGTGCCTGATGCAATGCTCGTTATCGTTCCCCGAGCGATCCTAGATGATTCATCTGCAAGAGGGGTTCGAATATTGTACACCCTGCCAAACTTACGACGGCTTCGCGACGTCGTGCGGCAGTTCGTGAGCATGGACCGTGTGGCAGCAACAATGAATCGAAGTCACCAACCGCATAAGAAGTCGCAACCATTGACCGATGCTGCCCTTGAGGCGTTGGAACCCCTGCATGTGGTAACAATCGAACTGATCCATCTCTTGCACAGGTTGGGCCCGATTGACGCGACGCGACCGGATCACTGCCTATGGAATTGGGACCCAAAAGCTATGAAAACGACAGGCTCTTTCCTCGAAGTCGACGAAGCCGACGAATTGCCCTCCCCGCGTCCTTTTCTGAAAGATGGCGACCCCGGATTTTTTGATCTCAGTCATTTGGGGGAACGTGATCTCGAACAACTCGTAGCGCCGGGTCTATTCAACAACCAGAATAAACGAATGCTGGTGTGGAACTCCAAGGTTTCGCTCGCGGGCGCGCAACTGCAAGGATCTTGGTTCTTGGGCGCTCAATTGCAGGGAATAGACTTAAGAGGAGTTAATCTGCAAGGCGCTTTGATGTCGGGTGCTCAACTACAAGGTGCCAATCTTAGAGGAGCTCACTTGCAAGGAGCAAAGCTAATCGCGTCTTCATTTGAGGGAGTTGACTTCACGGGTTCTCAATTGCAGGGAGTATCGTTTTTTGCATCTAACTTGAAGGAGCGAATTTCAATTCAGCTCGATTGCATGGGGCGAATCTCAGTGGGGCACAGATCCAAGAAGCCGACTTTTCGGTTGCTGAAATGGGAGCAGGGCATTGCTGGATCTACACGTCGGATCATAATTCCCCTTTTGGAATTTCATTTGAGGAATTTCGACCGCCAAGATCTGTGGCTGCAGTCAAGATAGTCTTGCCCGGAACCCTCGTAACATCTGAGGCAGCCCCGACACCTCAAGAGGGACTTCGGATAGAAGTATCCGATGTTGAGTCCTTTATGAATAAACTTGAAAGCGAGTTTGGCGACGACCTGCCACCTGCAATCAAGGAACGAATCGGGTGGTTGCCACGTTTGTCCGCGGCAGCGATCTCCCGTTTGCCCTGGCCCGTTGAACTCGAATCGACCTTCAGCAAACTTTTGGGCCGAGAAAATTGCCATCGCTCGTGGAATGGTATTCTTATGTCTGAGCAGATCCTCGTTGGTCGGCAGCGCACCCGTTTTACGAGCGCCCTTGGGTCAGCTTGGATGGACACGCCAACACGCGACGGTTTGCTGCAGTCACTGAGTCACGATCAATACCAGACACCACATTCCCGCTCAGGTATGGATAGCAATATTGTTGTTGATCTTCGACGTGAGTTGACACAGGAAGTTAATTTTCCAGGCAAATATGGCGACCAATGGGAGAAGGCTCTCGAGGAACGTGCGGGCTGGAGCTTGGAAAATGCGTACGAGGAAGCGTTCCTCAAAGGACTAGGTCCGACTATCGACACGCGTGTGAAATAAAGACTACAAAGTAAAGATGGTATCTAAGATCTGAGCAGGATAGGGTCATTTGCCAATCATCATATCACACGTCTTGCTCACGGGATGGCCACAGGTATTGTTCGTGATCTTGGACTGGGAATCTCCAAAACTCCTCCTGCTCATCCCGCTCGCGGTCGCGCTGCTGCTGTGGATCGAGTCGCGGTCGTCGCATCCGGTGACTGGTCTGAGAAAGCGGCTGCTGCTGGTCGTGCGCGCCGTCGGTGTGATGCTGGCGATCGCCGCCCTGGCAGGGCCGGCCCATGTGACTCAAACCGGTCGCAAGGCGCTGGGCATTGTGGTGGATGCGAGTCAGAGCATGGGAGAGGAGGGTTTGACCAAGTCCGTGGCGGAGGCCGAACGCGTGCAGAAGGCGCTGGGCGGCGGCATCGACTCCTTCATTGTCCAGTTGGGCACGCAACCCGAACTTCTTCCCGAAGGAAACACCGCCGCGATGAGGAACGAATGGCAGAAAAAGAACGGTGGTGACAGTCACTACGCCGCCGCCGTCGAGTATGCGGAGGCGCTGTTTCCACCGGGCGTGAGTCGCAACATCCTGCTCATCGGGGACGGACATGAGACGCGCGGCAGCCTGCTGGCCGCAGCGCGTGAGGCCGCCGTCTCCGGCATCACTCTTCATGCGCTGCCGGTGGCAGGACCGCGAAAATCCGACGCACGCATCATCGCCCTCACACCGAACCGCACGCGTCTCTTTGAAGGCGCCAGCCTGAGCCTGACCGCCGTGTTTGAGAGCACCATCGCAGGCGAGGCCACCCTGAAGCTTTACGAAAACGGCATCGAGGTGGAGAAGCGGTCCGTCACGCTGAAGCCGGGCTCCACGCAGGAGGCCGTCTTCACCCGCACTCCGTCCACGCGGAACACCTTTCAATACCGCGCCGTGCTCGAAGGTCTGAAGGGCGACACGCTGCCGGGGAACGACAGCGCGTTGGCGATTGTCGATGTTCGCGGGCGGCTGCGGCTGCTTTACATCGAGTCCGACGCCTCCGAAGGCCGCTATTTGATGCAGGCGATGGAAAAGGAGGGCGTCGAGCTCGACCTGCGGCAGCCGGGGAATCTCGCGTTCACCTTTGAGCAGCTCAGCGGCTACGACGGCGTCATCCTCTCCGATGTTCCCGCGCATCAACTCGGCGAGCCGCTCATGAATGCGCTGCGGGACTATGTGGACAAGCTTGGCGGCGGTCTAGTCATGCTTGGCGGGCCGGGTTCCTTCGGTGTCGGCGGCTATCACCGCACGCCGATCGAGGAAGTGCTGCCGGTTCGTCTCAAGGCGCCGGATGAAGAAGAGAAACAAAGCGCCGCCGTGGCCATCGTGATGGACCGCTCCGGCTCCATGGCGGGGGAAAAACTCGAAATGGCCAAAAGCGCCGCGATCGCCACCGCCGAAGTCCTGGGGCACAACGACTCGCTCGGCGTGTGGGCGTTTGACTCCGAAGCGCACGTCGTCGCGCCGATGACGCGCCTGACTTCGACGAACGCCGTTTCCGGCCAGATCGCTGCCGTGGCCTCCGGTGGCGGCACCAATTTGCAGCCGGCGTTTCAACTCGCCCGCGAGGCGCTGCTCCGCACCAAGGCGAAGGTGAAGCACATGATCATCCTCACGGACGGCCAGACGGCGGGCACCGGCTATGAACAGCTGGCCTCGCAGTGCCGCGGCGAGGGGATGACGATTTCCACCGTGGCCATCGGCGACGGCTCGCACGTGGCTCTGCTGCAGGCCGTCGCCTCCAGCGGTGGCGGACAGAGCTACACGACACTCGATGCCAGCGGCATCATGCGCATCTTCACGCAGGACACGCTGATGCACACGGGACGCATGATCCGCGAGGATCCGTTCATGCCGGAGTTGAAGGAAAAACAACCGATCCTCGCCGGATTCGAGAACTGGGATTCACCGCCGCTGCTCGGCTATGTGAAAACGACGCGCCGCACCTCCGCGCAGGTTCCGCTCGTCACGGAGACGGGTGATCCCCTGCTGGCGCACTGGCGCTTCGGTCTCGGCAAGTGCACCGCATTCACGTCCGACGCAAAAAGCCGCTGGGCCTCGCTCTGGATTGCCAAGTGGGAAGGCTATGGCCGTTTCTGGTCGCAGGTGCTGCGCGAAACCGCACGCGCCCCCCAAGGGCGGCTGATGGATTTATCCACACGCATGGACGGTGATGACGCCGTGATCAGCGTGGATCTCCTCGCCGATGCCGGCACACGCGAGAATAACGCCGTCGTGGAAGCCGAGGTGTTTCACGTCGCGGCGGATGCTCTCGGTGCCGCCATGAAGCCGGTGCGTCAGATCACTCTGCGACAGACGGCACCCGGAACCTACGAGAGCAGCTTCCATCCGACGCAGGCGGGTGTGTATCTCGTGCGCGCCCGTGCGGGCGCTGAAATGGTCACCACCGGACTCGTTCACAATCCCTCGTCAGAAGCCAGTCTGGGCACCGTGAACGAGGCGCTGCTTCGAGAAGCCGTTAAGATCACTGGCGGTGACTTTCTCGACAACGCGGAACGTGTGCCGAATCTCGAGACAAGGCAGGCCATCCAGCATGAGGAACTCTGGCCCGTTCTGCTGCTTCTGCTGCTCGGCGTCTTTCTGATCGACACCTGCATCCGCCGCTGGGAGCATGTCGTCGGCCTGTGGCAGTTGATTCCAAGGCGATAAGCGGCTGGTTTCAGACACCGTCAAAAACACGGATCGCATTGTCTGGAAACAACTCGGCCCGGAGGAACCCAACCAAAATTCCTCCGGGCCTTTAGGTGACCGGAGAGTCCCCAACCATGAAGTGACTCTCCAGCTCGTTGTGTGTTTCCCCGAGCGAACCCGGGTGATCTTCGGTCGTGACTCTCGCCCCAACCTAACATTTCATAGAGCAACCGTCGGGCCAACTCTGGAGGCGAAATTCACAAATATTGATTTTTTTCGCGACGCGGCTCCGATGACCGGTGAAGAAGTCAGAATTTAATGACGTTCGTTGATTCAATGCGGCTCTCTTTGATCACTTCGGTGACGATGCCGTTTAACAGTTAGCTCTGGTCTGTTTTCTTTGGCCAGTCGGTCGCGTTAATGCCTGGCGGCCTCATTCCCCTGCCGCGGGAGCTTTACAAACTCTTTGATGATCGAATCCAGTTCCTTCACACCAAAGGGTTTTATCAAATAGGCATTCGCGCCAGCGGCCAGACACTTCTCCTTTTCTTTGACGCCGACAAGTCCTGAAAGGCTGACTATGGGGACTGCGCGGACGGCCAGATCTTCGGAGGCACGAATTTGCCGGATGGCCTCAAGACCGTCTAGGACAGGCATCCGTATGTCCATGAGCACAAGTTGGGGGTGATAGAGACAAACCTGTTCCACCGCTTCTTTTCCGTTTTTCGCTACGATGATCTGGAAACCGAGGGCTTCAAGATAGTGGCTGACGACAGAGACGAGCTCAGGCTGGTCGTCAGCCAAAAGGATAGTCAGAGCGCCGCCTGAGCCAGTTGGGGCGGCTTTGACGCCCGGTGAAGACAGCGCGGGGGGGCGGAATTCTTCAGCAGAGGGGATTTTCAACGGAAGACTGAGTAACCACCTGAACGATGAGTCAGAGGGCGCATCAAAGTCGAGGGTGCCACCTTGAATTGCCACCAGCTTTTGCATCATAGCCAGGCCAATGGGATTCGACTTTCGCAAATGATCCAATGGGCGGAGTTGCGTGGAGTTCTCTAATGGGCCGGATGCTGTCATTTGCAGGACGTCGCCAAGGTGCGTGATGCAAAGTTGTATCTGTCCAGTGGTGCGAACGGTCAATGCGGCTGCCGAAACAAGTCCAGTGATCAACTGTTTTAGTTGGTTCAGGTCAGCAGAAACCCGCAGGTTACGGGGCTGAACATCGAGCACTAGGCTTGTCTCACAGAGGCGTGCGCCGTTTCGCAGTTCGCCAATGCATTGTTCGCATGCCTCTACCACAAGGCAGGAGGTCGGGTGGGTCGCGGGCTGGCCTGCTTCAAGCGTTTCCAATTCGATCCAGTCGGAGATGAGTCGAAGGGTTTCTTTTGCGCTTCCCTGAATGGATTTCAGCACCGCCGTCTGGGTGTCGTCCAATCTTCCATAGACTCCGTCACAGAGCACCTCCGCATGGGTGATGATGCTGGAGAGAGGACCGCGGATTTCGTGTCCGACGCTGGAGAGGAACTCCCGGCGATCGGCCCCGGTCAGGCGTGTAGAGGCGAATTCATGATCTGGAGGCTCTGCACGTTGACCTAAATCATTATTCATAATCGTCCTTTGATAATACACACGTTCGTTTTGGAGTATGTTATTGCAATTATAAGCGAATTTTAAGATTTAACGGATCATTCATGGAGCAGGCAAAAAGGCCATTCAGTGCGACCGATCAATCGAGTACCGTCCTGCTCGTTGAAGACCACGTCGGCTATCGCAATGTTGTGCGTGATGCACTGTGCTGGTATTTGTCTGAATTGGATGTCCTGACAGCTGGCAGTGTGGGCGAGGCACTTAACATCATGCGTTCACAGGATGTGGACGTGGTGGTTGCGGATGTGACTCTGCCTGATGGTTCGGCCGTTGATCTGGTGACGGCACCCAGAGACAGGGCGTGCCACAAGCACAGGTTTATCCTTTTTAGCAATCATTCCTGCGCGGAAATGCTGCCGATTCTCCGTCTCCCGAATGTCGATGGATACATTTCGAAGGAGGAGGGGGTCAAGATGCTTGCGGCAAGAATTCTCCGGGTGCTGGACGAGGCCGCAATCCCACAGGAGACAACACCCGAAGCGGGGCATTCGAAACGAGTTGGCCCCTGTTAGACCCCGCAGGCAAACCCCGAACTTTTGCAATGACGACAACGACTGAGAGCGAACATGCGGTGGCGTGGCACGAAGATGGCGACTGGTGTCGCCGAGTCTTCGACTGTCTCAATGATGCCGTTTTCATCCATGATCCCGGGACGGGTGCGATTCTGTGTGTGAACCAACGGGCTTGTGATCTCTATGGTTGTGAGGCTGAGGTGATGAAGACCCTGAGTGTATCGGAACTCAGTGCGAACATGCCGCCCTACACGCAGGATGAGGCGCTGGAGTGGATGCGAAAGGCAGTGCGCGAGGGGCCGCAATTGTTTGAATGGCAGGCACGCTCGCGGCTGGGACAGATTTTCTGGGTGGAGGTGCACATGCGTCTGGCGGAGATCTGTGCCACAGCTCGACTGATCGTGACAGTGCGTGACATTTCTAGGCGCAAACAGACTGAGAACGAGTTGCGGCGAAGCGAGGAACGCTTTCGGACGGTGCTTGGGAATTCCAAGGATCCTGTCTACTGTCTGAATCTGTCCACGCTGGCCTATGATTACATCAGTCCAGCGGTGGAACCGGTCCTGGGCTTTACGGTGGAGGAGTGCCTAGCCGGAGGGATTCGCTTCATGACATCGAGAATCCATCCCGAGGACCACCCGTTCAGCGAGGGCAGACTGCAGAAGATGAAGAATCGCGATCTGGGTGACTTCCAGCCGGTGGTGGAATATCGCTTCCAGCACAAGACTGAAGGCTTGCGCTGGATTACGGACAACCGCTCGGTGGTCATGGACAGTGAAGGCAGGCCGATGGCAATCATTGGCAACCTGCGTGACTTCACGGCACGCCGAAAGCAGGAGGATGCCATGCAGAGGCAGACGCATGCGGCGCTGTTGTTTCATCTGGAGAACACATCACTGGCGCTCGTGGAGTCAGACAGCCGCGGGCGCATTGGCAGCTGGTCACCACAAGCCGAGAAAATTTTCGGATGGCGTGCCGAAGAGGTCGTTGGCATGCATCCCAGTGAATGGAATTTCATCCATCCAGATGATCTGCCGCGAGTGGATGCGGCCATCAACCGATTGTTAAATCGCTCAGAGAAGCTCAACACAAGCATCCATCGTAACTTTACCCGTGACGGCGGGATTGCAGTGTGCGAATGGCACAATTCGCTGGTTCTAAACGAACAGGGTGAGATGCAATCAATCCTCTCACTCGTCTCTGACATCACGATGGATCGAAAAGTCGAGGAGGCGCTGCGCTTGATGGCCGAGGGTATGGACACCTGCACTGGAGAAGCATTTTTTCAGTCGCTTTGTCTGCACCTAGCCCAGACAATGGGTGCGAGGTATGCAGTGGTGGCGATGGTTCTGCCGGAACGAGACCGGATGGTTAAAACACTGGGGTTTTGTGCAGATGGAAAAGTTCGGAAAAACGTTACCTACTCCCTCGTCGGCACTCCCTGTTATAAAGTGGCTGCCGGAGAGATCCAATACATCAATGGTGACCTACAGAGCCTATTTCCTGAATGTGATTTGGTGCGTGACCTTGGAGTGACCAGCTACATCGGGATGCCACTGTATACATCCGACGGACGAATCATCGGCACGATTGCCGTACTCAGCGACCGTTCGCTGGATCAGCGTGAGCAATTAAAGGCGATGTTTCAGATTTTCGCGGTGCGCGCCGCGGCGGAGCTCGAGCGGCATCATTCGGAGCTGGCCCTGCGAAAGAGCGAGGAGCGTTACGCGCTCGCTGCACAGGGATCCACCGGAGGCGTTTGGGACTGGGACATTCAAACGGGAGGAGTCTACTATTCGCCTCGTTTTCGTGAGTTGCTGGGATACACTCAGGAGGAGTTTCCTGGTTTGTTTTTTGCATGGGAACAGAAGATGCACCCCGATGATCTGCCGCGTGTGCGCGCTGCCTTGGAAGACCACCTCGAGCGGCGCCTGTTGTTTTGCATCGAATACCGGGTCCGGGTGAAGTCCGGAGACTACCGGTGGTTCGAAGCGCGTGGCCAGGCCCTTTGGCACGAAGACGGCGAGCCCTATCGCATGGCGGGTTCAGCCTTAGACATCCACGAGCGAAAACTGAACGAACAGCGCCTCATGAAGCTGAATCGCCTGCACGCGATGTCCAACAGCATCAATGAAGCGATTGTCCGCATTCGTGAACCGCAGGAGCTTTACGCGGCGGCGGTCCGCATTGCAGTGGAAAAAGGCGCGATGCAAATGGCGTGGATAGGTTTGCACGTTCCAGCCACCGACACACTGAAGCCCGCAGCTTGGGCCGGAGTGTTTGATGGCTATCTGGACGGAAAAAAACTTTCCATGCGGTCAAGTGATCCGAGCGGGAGCGGGCCTGCTGGGTGCGCGTTCAGAACTGGCATTCATGCGGTCTCCAATGACATTAGCCAGGATGATGGATTCTACTACCGGGAGCAGGCCATGGAACGTGGCTACCGATCCTGCGCATGCTTTCCCTTGAAACCTTTTGGCAACCCCATCGGTGTCCTGATGATCTATGCGGATGAGTGCGGGTATTTTCAGGAGCAGGAGGTACGTGTACTAACTGCACTGGCAGACAACCTTTCCTTTGCGCTCGAATCCACGACGAAAGAACAGGAACGTCAGCAGGCAATTGAAGCTCTAAAAGAAAACGAACGAATGGTTTCCACTCTCATGGGGAATCTGCCAGGTGCGGCGTATCGTTCACGGATAGATGATTCATGGACGCTGGAGTTCATCAGTGAGGGATGCCTCGAGCTTACCGGCTACGAACCCGATCAATTGATAGGGAACCGGGTAAGGTCATTCGGAGACTTGATTCATCCAGACGACCAAGTTCAGGTGCGCACTTCTATTGATGAGGCGTTGGCATCCGGAAAACGTTTTGAGTTGACCTATCGCTTATGTGCGGCGGACGGGACAGAGCGGTGGGTTTGGGAGCGTGGGCAGGGCATTAAGTCCCAAAGCGGAGAGATCGAGTGCGTTGAAGGCTTTATCACGGACGTGACGGAGAAGCGCCGCATGGAGGTTCAATTCCTGCGCGCACAGCGAATGGAAAGCATTGGCACGCTTGCTGGTGGTGTGGCTCATGACCTTAACAACGTGCTGACACCTATTTTGATGTCGCTAACGATTCTGCGGATGAAGCTCAACGAGCCTCGGGACATCGAATTGCTGAACAGCCTGGAGTCTAGCGCGAACCGTGGAGCCGATATGGTCAAGCAGATATTGAGTTTCGCGAGGGGGATCGAGGGTCGCAACCTGCTGCTGCGCCCCAAAGATATCGTTCTGGAGATGGAACGGTTTGTCCAAGAAACCTTTCCAAAGTCCATCCGTTTCCGAGCCAGCTGTGCCGAGGACGTATGGAATGTGGAGGGGGATCCTACGCAGCTTCATCAGGTGCTTCTTAATCTGAGTGTCAATGCACGTGACGCCATGCCCGCAGGGGGGGAGTTGGTGATTACCGCAGACAATGTCGTGGTTGACGATTCTTTCGCGAACATGCACCCGGATGCACGTGCAGGCTTCCATGTGGTGTTTGAAGTGCGCGACTCGGGCGTGGGGATTCCAAAGGCCATTCGAGAGAAAATCTTCGACCCCTTTTTCACTACCAAGGAACTTGGCAAGGGGACGGGCTTGGGCTTGTCTGCAACGATTGGTATTGTGAAGTCACACCATGGGTTCATCGATCTAACGAGCAAAGTCGGGATGGGAACTACGTTTCGTATCTATGTTCCTGCTAAAACGGAGGGTGAAGTGGCTGACGAAAGAACCGTCGAAACAAAGGAAAGACCCGGACAGGGCCAACTCATCCTCGTCGTCGACGATGAATCCGCCATTCTTGCTGCGACTTCGCGCACGCTGGAGACGTTTGGCTACCGGATTGCAACCGCTTGCGACGGCGCGGATGCCCTTGTCAAGTTTCAGAATAGCGTTGAGAAGCCGGCGGCCATCATCACTGACATAATGATGCCGAACATGGATGGAGTGGCGCTGATTCAGGTGCTGCAGGAGGCGAATCCTAATCTCCCGATCATTGCTGCCAGTGGTCTCAACCATCAGATGCAGAATCAAATGGCCAGCCTGGGCGTAAAACACTTCCTGAGTAAACCCTACACTGCCAAACCGTTGTTGGAGGCACTCAGCGATGTCCTGACTCAAAGGCAAGGGCCGGAGTGATTGCTCAAGAGCGTCGTCTCGGTCAAAAAACTCTCCAGTTGTTCCAAGAATCGGCCCAGACTGGTTCGCATTGGACGGAGGTTTTGCTTTCTCTTTCCGCCATGTTCTGCGAATCGACTCGGATTAAAGCTTTGCCGTCCTCTGGAGCGCATGGCCGACGATCTTGAGCAGTTCCACCATGCCGAAGGGTTTTGGAAGAAAATTCTCTCCGACCTTCAATTCCTTGGCGTTGCCTAAATTTTCCGGACAGTATCCGCAGGTGAAAACGACCGGCATTGTAGGGTCTGAATCTTTGATGGCTTGCTCCAGGTCAAAGCCGTTGGCCCCTCCTGGAAGTTGAATGTCCGTGATTACCAACTGGATCACCGAGGAGCGACTGCGCCATAGCTTCCACGCCTCGTTGGAGTCGGAAGCGACAAGTACATTGTGTCCCTGGTTTGTCAGCACGTATTCCATGACTTGGCGCACAGATTCCTCGTCATCGACAATGAGAATGGTTGATGATTCTTGAACCTTGGTCAGTTCAGTGCGTTTTCGTTCAGCAGGCGGGAGCATCTCCGATCCCTCGCTCACCGGTAGGTAGATTCGGAACTCGGTGCCCGTTCCGGGGACGCTGTCGGCGGCAAGCCATCCCCCTTGAAGGCGAACCATGCTCTGAGCGAGAATTAGCGCGATGTCCGCTCCTTCATCCGAATCTTCCAGCAGGGTATTCGAGTCGAGCAAACGTGCGAGTTCGGACGGGGGCATTCCCATGCCTGTGTCGGCGATGCTGATCAATACATAGTCGCCCGGTTTCAGTCCTGCTGGTGATTGTGCGGCTGCGCTGGAATCTGCCACTCGATACCCCCTGAGCTGAATGGTCAGTTTTCCGCCTTGTGGCATCGCATCTTTCGAGTGGAGCAAAAGATTGAACATGCATTGCTCCAGGCAGGCTGGATCCGCCTCGACCAAGGGCAGATTCGCCCAATGACTGACATCAACCGTGATGCTCTCGCCGATAACTTGTCTGAGCAATGATGCTTGGGACTCAATGAGTTGAACAATGTCAGTGGGCTTCGGGTCCAGATACTCACGTCGATTAAAGGCGACAAACTGTGACGTGACGTTGGCGGCCCGCTTTGTCGCGACGACAAGATCTTGTAGTGAGGTGCGCAAAGCCGGACTCTCAATCGTATTGCCCGATGCTATGCTCAAACGGCCCTGAACCACGGTAAGATAGTTGTTGAAGAAGTGGGCCATGGCCGCAGTAAAGCGCCCGAGAGTCTCCAACCGTTGTTTTCGGCAAAGCTTCTCTTCCAACTGGCTGCGGTGATCTTGCTCGGAACGCAGCTTGCTGCAGACGTCTTCGTAGCTCCGCACGGCCTCTAGAAGTTCAGCTTTCAGATCGAGGTCCCGGTATAAGGTTTTTCGATTCGTTTCATGTTTGCCGGTAAGGGTGCGAATCAGTTGGGCCATCTCAAAAGGGGCCAGGCGAGACCTGAGCAGCAGAAGGTTGTTGGGGTAATCCAGTTCGACGGGAATGTGCTCAGGGGACTCCATTTGGGATATGCCATGAATCACAACATGCAGGTCACGCTGCACTCGCCATAACTGGCGAAGGAGCTGCCGGTAGTCTTTGCCGTGGAGCAACTGACCATCTACGAAGACGAGAGCATACGGGCGATGATCATTTAGTGCCGCCTCTGCACTGGCTGTCATCGCAGACTCATCCTGTAAGCACACCAATTCGGTTAGGCCACCTCCTGAACGGTCGGGTATGTTCGACTGTGCAGACGAATTCAGGAGCACTGAGGAACTGGTACGGTGGTCCACACATTCAAGCGCCATTGAAAGGCGCACTCTCTCTTCAATCGTCTGGTCCTCGGTAACAAACAGGATGCGGCAGCCGACAGAACGAGCGGGTGTTGCAATATTTAAGTTCATGACCAGAAAATAAATTTGCTTTTCAATAATTTTAATAAAAAAAGTATTTATTCTGTAGCGGAGCGCAGTTGCTTTAGTTGCCACGAAGTCAGCTTCATGTCGGAGTGAAGCTAACATCTAAATATTAAATCAAGATTTAGATGAACATTGAGGGGGGTATGTGACCATGCCTTTGGAAGCCGCAGGGCAATGAGCATGGGGGCCATGTTTCATGATTGTTGTTTTGATAGAACATTCCACACTTCCCGTCTTTTTTAATGATTCCAGATTCCAACAAGATCGAGGCTTCACTCCTGCAAATGTTGAGTGGTGTCCTCAAGACCGATGATGGACAGCGAATCGAACTGGCTGAATGTTTACATAAGAATCTTGCCGGCGGCCTTGTAGCTGGAGTGTCGCTAACTGAGATGGTGCGCCATTCGCTAGAGAACGAGCGCGCGACTGACCGCGTCAGAAACATGCTTGCCAGCTTGGACTCAACCCTGAGACAGGCACTTCAATTGGTCCGTGATTTGACGGAGCGACAGTTTCCTCCGGTGTTAAAAGCATTTGGCCTGACTGCTGCATTACAGCAACTGGCACGACAAATTGGTGAAACGTTCGCAGGGTCCCTGGTACTCAATGTCATCGGCGAAGAACCAAGATTTGATATGGTGAGCCGGTTGAATCTCTTTCGCCTCATGGAAGCGCTGCTGAAATTCTGTGTGCGCCATGCCGGCACTTCATGGGTAGAGGTGACCTGCCGTGCTTGCCCGGAAAAGTTGGATGTCACATTAGTTCATGAGGGGAACGCTGCGATCTGGGCAGGAGGAACCCGACCAGAACTGGCCGAGATTCAAGCCCGATGCATTCTACTTGGATCACGCATGCAGGTTTCCCACGGCGGAGCGGATGGCATATCCCGCGTCTCACTTCTTGCGACCCCATCCCAACCGACATGAAGAGTTCCGTTCGCCCATTCAGCATTCTTGTGGTGGATGACCATGCCCTTGTTCGCGAGGCGTTCACGACCATGCTGGGTAGTGAGTTTCCGGAGGCGACTGTCTTTCAAACGGGCACCTGTTCCGAGGCGATGGTGGAAGCCCGTCTGCGCCAGTATTCAATCGCGCTCGTGGATATTGAACTGGGAGACCGGTCGGGAATGGAGTTGACCACAGAGCTTCGCACCCTGCCGGTGCCTCCGCGAATTATTGCGGTTTCGATGCATCAGGAGGAGACTTTCGTTACGCGAACAATGCTGCTTGGCGCCCTTTCTTACGTGGCCAAAGACGCGGCGCCACGGGAACTCTTTGATGCCATCAGAGCCACCCTTGAGGGGCGGCGTTATATTTCGAGGGAGTTGGCGCAGCGATTCGCGCAAAGGACAATCCGCAAGGGAACGCCCGGGCAGGTGCATGAAAAGCTTTCCAATCGAGAACTTGAAGTGCTCATCCAACTGGCACGAGGCAAGAGCTTGAAGCAAATCGCCCTCGACCTTTCCCTCAGTCCCCGGACCGTTGCGGTGCACAAGCACAATCTGTGTCGCAAAACCGGCTTGCGGGGAACGGTCGAGATTTTCCGATACTGCCAAACCAATGGGCTCGCTTGAGCCACCAAACTCACAGACATGAATTCGCGCATAGTTAGTCTGATCCTTTTTTACGGGATGATCTGCAATGCTGCACGGGCGGCGGAAACTCTCTCCGTCGTACCCGATTCGGCTCAGGCGCTTGGTATCGTGGGAGGGAGATTCGCCAATCTGCATGACGCATCGGCAGTTCGTGTCTCCCCTGCCAACATACTGGAGATCCAGCAGCCTGAACTGCTTGTCAATCTGGCCGCATGGAAGGGGGATATTCAGCTGGACGCAAGCAGCGGGGCCAAGGTTCAGATGAGTCGGCCATGGGTTTTTCCGGCAAGCATCTACGGTGTGCTTCCATTGGATACAGGGCGGTTGGCCGTCGGCATTGGCATCAGTACACCGTTTGGCTTGGCTTCAGTGTATCCGAGGGACATGGATCTCCGTTTACGCTACGTGCTTCCGTATGAGTCGAGTCTGCTGGCTGTCAATATTACGCCCGCAGTTGCTTACAAAGTCACCGACAATCTGAGGGTGGCGATCGGGCTGGATGTCATCTACTCCGACTTGCAACTTAAGCAGATTTATCCGTGGAGCGTTCCAGTGCCCGGATCACCTGACGGAGAAGTGAAGTTCCACGGAAAGGGATGGGGGTTGGGTGCCTACCTTGGAGTCAACTGGACACCCACCAAGGGGCACCGTGTGGCATTGATTGGCAGACTCCCCGTCAGAATCCGTTACAAGGGCGATTTTACCACACAAGGCATGCCCGCTGTTCTGGCAGCGGGCGGCTTTACCGAGACCAGCCGGTTTGATACGGAGTTAACATACCCTGGCTCCGTAGGGTTGGGCTACGGTATTGATCTCTCTGAGCAATGGACACTGGGTTTTGATTTTCAATGGTCCGCCAATTCGTCCCACGACGATCTTCCACTTCAGATTGGAAACAACCAGGCATTGTTGCCCTCAAACAGTGCGCCTTTTGGTTGGCAGAACTCGATTGATTTAGGCACGGGTGTTTCATACAAGATTGATGACAACTGGACGGTGCGAAGCGGTTATCTTTTTTCAGAGAACTCGCAGCCTGCGCTCAACTACACTCCCTCAGCCGCTGTTTATGACCGGCATGTGTTCAGTTTGGGGGTTGGGTGGCGCGGGAAGACCTGCGGAGTGGATCTGACGTATGCCTACGTCTACAATCCGACTCGCACTATCAGCGGAGCGTCCCAGCCGGCTTTTAATGGGAATTACAGACAGCGGTGGCATGTGCTCTCACTGAGTGTCACTCGGCGATTCTGACTTGAATTCCGACGGATATTGTCCGGAACAACTTTCAACAATTCATCTCCATCAAAGACTGTGATAAAACATTACAAACCAGCGAAAAGTTGCCATTTCCAATGACCTGACCTTAAGAGAGGATCTGCAAAATGGAAAACAACGACAATTCACTCCCAAACATAGTCTCTACCGGCGAGCGGTTGAGTTTCATTGTCTGCCGTAACAGCCAGGGGGCGGAAGTTCGTGGAACACTGCACCGGCTGACGCGCTATCTGGGGGTCTTCGAGGTGTACAATCCATACAGCATTGTGCAACTCTCCGAGGTGTTGAATGACTTTCGGATCATGATGAATGATCGGGTCATTTACTCTGGGCGAGCCGTCATTGCGAATTTGGTGAACACCGGCATCATGCTCATCTGTGAGGCATCGTTGTCCGACGAGGGATGGATCGACATCGACATTCTCTCCCCCGCGCAGAACAAATCTCGGCTGTTGGCGGACTTTGCCGAATTCCTCAAGGAGACGGAAAAAAACTACCGGGTGGTGCCCGATTTTAAACTGGTGGTGGCGGACATCCACACTCTTTTGTCTGATCTTCGCCGCTGGATGGAGCAGGTCGAACTGGGGGTGCGCTCGCTGCCTTCCGGTGATCGTATTCAGGCGGAACGTGAAACTATTCAACAGTTGGAGGCTCCCATTTTGCCGGCTGTGGCTCCGTTGCTGGAGCGTTTTGAGCATACCTCTGGAGCAATTCCACAGGGACTGATTCCAGTCCATCGCAGCTATGCGAAACGCCAGCTGCATCCACTGGTTCTGTGCTCTCCCTTCTTTTACCGCACTTTCCAAAAACCGTTAGGGTATGCCGGTGACTATGAAATGGTGAGCATGATGATGCGCGACCCTTATGAAGGAAGTTCAATGTTCGCGAAGATCGTCAACCGCTTGTTTTTGGACACGGCCCCCGTTGTTGCTCATCGCAATCGCATTGGTTATCTGGTCGATCGTCTGCGCGAGGAGACTAGTCGGTTGGCGGCGAAGGGGGGCATAGCCCGCATATTCAATCTCGGCTGCGGTCCTGCCAGAGAGGTGCAGCACTTTCTGACGGGTGATGACTTGTGCGACAGCGCCGATATTTTGCTGCTGGATTTTAATGACGAGACCATTACCAACACGACTCGCGATTTGGAGGCGCTGCGTGCCCGGCATCGGCGGCGCACGGGGATTAACTTCCAAAAAAGATCAGTGCACCAGATCCTCAAGGAATCCGCCCGTGCCGGGGCTGGCTTTGAGGTCGGCAGCTATGACTACGTATACTGCGCGGGTTTGTTCGACTATCTTTCTGATCGCATCTGCCGTCGTCTTTTGGAGGTATTCTATGACCTGCTTGCACCCGGCGGCCTGTTAGTCGCCACGAACGTGGATGTCTCCAATCCCTCCCGCAACTGGATGGAATACGTCGTGGACTGGCATCTTGTCTACCGTGACCGGGAGCAATTTCTCAAACTTGCCCCTGACAAGGCCCTGCCATCTGACTGCCAGGTTAAGGCGGATCCCACTGGGGTGAACATCTATCTCGAAGTACGCAAGCCTGATCATGCCTGAGGCATCAACAACGCCAGTGGCCAGCATGGAGCGTTCGTTCAACGAATACGAGCGTCCCATCCGTGTGCAGAATGCGAAGATCTGCTGTATTGTAGCGGGGATTTTCATGCCTGCCGGCTTGGTGCTTGACTTGATGGTTTATGGGCGGGAGGTGATGATGTCATTCCTGCCGCATCGTCTGCTGTGTTCGTTGCTGCTTGGCATCCTCTGGTTGAAACTTCACTACCGGCCAAATACACGCTATTATCGTTTCCTTGGACACTTGGTGGCCCTCTTTCCTCTGCTGTCCATTTCATGGATGATCTACACGATCGAGGGTGCTTCCTCGCCCTATTATGCGGGTTTGAATCTGGTTAATCTGGGTTCCGCCATTTTGCTGCGTTGGACCTTCAGTGACAGCGCGTTGATCTTTCTGCTGACGCTGGTCGCCTACGTGGTCGCCACTCTTCTTCACGGCCCCGTTCTACAGCAGAACATTTACTTTAATAATCTCTACTTCCTGATCGTCACCGGCATCTTTATCGTGGCGGGAAGCCTGCACTACAACAACATCCGCCGGTCCGAGTTTCAGCTCAGATATCATCTTGATGAAAACCGTGCCGAGCTCGAGGAATCGAATCGTAAATTGCGGGAGCTAGACGAGACCAAGAGCCGTTTTTTTGCCAACATCAGCCACGAATTGCGCACTCCGCTGACGCTGATGCTCGCACCGTTGGAGAGCCTCATTCACGAGGCGGATTCCACCCGCAGTCCAGAAGATCGTGACCTTCTGGACACGATGCATGGAAACGGCATGCGCCTGCTGAAACTCATCAACGACTTGCTTGACCTTGTGCGTCTGGAGTCTGGTCGCGCGCAGATTCGGACCCAGCGCGTGCAAATCGACGAGTTCCTTCACGGTTTGTCAAATGCCGTGGGTGCAGTGGCCAATGACAAGCGCATTCAGTTGCAAACTCGAATCCAACCCGGACTTGGGTTCGTGCTGACCGACCCCGACAAACTCGAACGCATTTGCCTCAATCTCCTGTTCAATGCCCTCAAGTTTACCGCTGCAGGTGGTCATGTAGAACTCAACGCCGAGCAGCACGATGACTGGCTCGTTCTCGAAGTTCGCGATTCAGGCATGGGTATTCCGGCTGATCAGTTGCCGAACATCTTCAACCGATTCTGGCAGGCCGACACGTCGTCACAGCGCAAGTTTCAAGGGATGGGCATTGGCCTCGCCTTGGTTAAGGAACTCGCGGAAGTGCAGGGCGGCAGCGTGTCCGCGGCAAGTGTGGTCGGCAAGGGCACCACCATGACTGTGAAGCTTCCGCTGCAGTGTGAGGAGACCACTGCAGCGGAGCACGAACCGACAGCGCCGGACGAGGACCTTGTCGAACAACCCAGGGGCAAGGACTGGATTGCTGATCTCTATCGTCGTGCCGAGATGTTCCCATCCATGACATCTCTTCAGGCCACGCTGCGTCCGGTAGAGACCGGGATTGGCAGCGGGCGCAAGCCAAAGCTGCTCATTGCAGACGACGAACCTGACATGTTACGCTTCTTGAAGAACCAGTTGAGCTTTGCATTCGACGTGCTCGAAGCCGTGGACGGCCAGCAGGCTGTGGACAAGGCAGCGCAGTTCCTGCCGGACATCATTCTTTCCGACATGATGATGCCGGAAAAGGACGGTCTGCAGGTCTGCCGGGAACTCCGTGAGCGCACGTCCACCAAGTCCATTCCCGTGGTGTTGTTGACTGCCCGGGCGGATGAAAAAACGAAGCTCGATTGTCTCGCCGCCGGGGCCAGCGACTTCCTGTCCAAGCCGTTCTCACTTACCGAGATTAGGGTGCGATTGAAAAATCTCGTGGACTCGCGTCTCTACCAGAAGGAACTCGTGGTGCAGAAGCAACATCTCGAAGCCGCGCTCGAGCAGATCAAGGAAACGGAATCCATGCTCGTGCACAACGAGAAGCTTGCTTCGCTGGGCCGCCTCAGCGCAGGGTTGATCCATGAGATTAACAATCCGCTCAACTACGCCCGCCAGGGGCTTCGGCTGATTGGGCGCTCCGCGGGCACACTGCCTGAAGAGGATCGGGCTGACTTTGTCGAGACGCTCAAGGACGTTGAGGACGGGGTGAATCGTGTGATTCAAATCATCTCCGATCTACGCGGATTTACCCGCAATACGAACCAACTCAATCACGCCTTTGACTTGAAAGACACGGTCAACACCGGTTTAAGATTCTTTTCCCACGTCTGGAAGGACGGCATCAAGCGCGAGGTGGACATCCCGGATGGGTTGGATGTCCGGGGGGACAGCAACCAGTTCGTGCAGGTGCTCATTAACCTTGTGCAAAACGGCCTCGACGCCATGGACACGAAGACCTACCCGGATGGCGAATGCCCGTGCATCAGCCTCAGTGCCCACAGTCGCGGCGATAAGGTCGTCTTCACCATCAAAGACAACGGTCCCGGAGTCCCTCAGGCGATCAGGGACAGAATCTTCGATCCATTCTTCACCACCAAGGATGTTGGTCAGGGTATGGGCCTGGGGCTTGCCATCTGCAATCGAATCATCGCCGACCATGGGGGACGCATTGAGGTGCGCAGCCAGCAGGGCGAGTTTACCGAATTCATTCTCGATCTCTCCTCCGCTGGAAGCACGAAGAACACACAATCCGACATCTAGAAGGACATCTCCACATGCAAAACCAATACGACCTCAAACGCTACGCCGTTCTCTACGTCGATGACGAAGAAAAGGCTTTGAAGTACTTCGAAAAATCCTTCGGAGATGAATTCCGCATCCTGACCGCCAATAACTCCGCGGAGGGGCTCAAGCTCATCGAGCAGCACGGTGATGACATCGGAGTTCTTCTTTCAGACCAGCGCATGCCTGGCGAGAAGGGCGTCCAGTTGCTCGAACGCGCCAGACAACTGCGACCGCAGCTCGTGCGCATGATCGTCACCGCCTATGCCGACTATGATGTGACCGTTGACGCGGTCAATCTCGGCAACATCTTCCGCTACATCTCCAAACCCATTGATGTGGATGACGTTCGTATCACGTTGCATCGCGCCATGGAGTTCTACATTCTTCAGCAAGAGCGGGACGAACTTCTTCAGGAGAAGCTCTCCGTGCTGCAAAACCTGCTCATCACTGACCGTGTTCTTGGGCTGGGTGTTGTCGCCGCCGGTTTAAGCCAGAAGTTGCGTCAGCCTTTGCGGGCAGTGCATGCTTTCCTAGATCTTGTTCGTTCAAGACTTGGCCAGCAGGGTTTTGATCTCGACCGCCTGCGTCAGGGCACGTTCTGGCATGATTTTCACGCCCATGTGGTGCGCCAGTCCGGTCATGTTGCCGATCTTCTGGGGGATCTTCAATCAGTCGCCGCCGAGCCACAGGCGACCGATGTGACGGCGATCATAAATGCCGTGGTCGACCAGTTGCGGCCCGATTTTGCAGCGAAGGGGGTCGATATCCAGATTGAATCCGTTGGTGCGTTGCAGGGACTTAATGTGAGCCGCCACGCGTTTGAGAAGATGCTCCAATTGCTCCTGCAGACTGAGTTGAATCTGCTGCCCGCCGGCACCCATGTCAAACTTACCGCCCGAACAGCGACCGAGGCGGCGGATGCAGGTTCGCTGCACCTCAACCTCACTGATAGCGGTCCCGGCCTCCCAACCGATGTGATGCGATCCGTGTTTGACCCATTCTTCACCCATGCCAGCGCCAGTTCGGAGTGGACCGGGCTCAGTCTGATGGGCGCCTTTTTTCTCGCCTATCACCTTGGCGGGCGCATCGCTTCTCCGCGCTCCGTGAATGGCTTTACCATTGATGTAATGGTGCCGGCTTTGGTTTCCGCGCCAGTTGCTTCTGAGGAAGGCAGCCGTGAGTTCATCACCAATGTTCTGATGAACGATATTCTGTGGGAGCGTCTGCTACCGAACGGGTGATTGGGGGTGGACGAGCTTAAGCGCTGCCAAGATCTCCGAGATCTCTCGGTCGACTTTGTTTGCGACGTCCTTCACCTCGCGGACATTGCAGGACGCGATGGGATTTGTTCCCTTCCCATGATGCCCCCTTTAGGATGCCTACCACATTGATTTTCAACGTGGTGGCAGAGGGGAGATTTGAACTCCCGACCAAAGGCTTATGAGTCCTCTGCTCTACCCCTGAGCTACTCTGCCGTGGATGGCTCCTGAGGTAGGGTTCGAACCTACGACCTAGTGGTTAACAGCCACCCGCTCTACCGCTGAGCTACTCAGGAATCACACGTCCTTCCGAAGAAGGGGGCCGGATTGATAAACGTTTCCGCTTTCCGCGCAAGCACTTTGTCGCTTGCCGAGCCCACAGTTTTTTCAGCCCACCCCGTTCATCTTCAGCAGTTCTCCCAGCAAATTGCGTGAGCGATAAAACTCGGCCTCCGCCGTGCCCGTCGCCTGCAGGTCGGCGCGAATGTCAGCGGCATCGCGCTCCGACAACACATGCTCGCGAATCAGCGAGGTTTTGCGGGCCTGCAGGGCGAGGAACTCTGCATCAACCTCCGGCGTTGCAGGCCACTTGCCCGTGGCCTGGCCTTCGCTCAGCACCTTCTTGAAGGGTTCGCCGATTTTCTGGGCCTGAAGCTTTGCTTCGTTGATGCCGGCGAACCAATCGGGATGCACCAACCGGTAGTAGTCCCGCATGGCCTGCTTGTTGAAATGAACCACCAGCTGGCGTCCCTCCACCTCGATGAAACTTGTTCCGCGGAAGGAGTCCGCGTCGATGGTATCCACAAACAGCAGTTCCTCGCGATCCACGGCAAACTCCCACTTCAAATCCCACAGCAGCAGGCCCGCCGTCTCCAGCAGTTCCCGCACGGCCCAGCCGCCGAGAATGGCGAGTTTGATCGTGTGCAGGAAATCCTCGCCGCTCAGCCCGGACATGATGAGGGCTTCCTGTTTGCTGACCGCGCGGTCTTCCGGCTCATACTTGCTCGTAAGATCGTAAATCGGACGCTCAAGCATCGCCCAGACTTCCATCGGTTTCGACAACCCCAACTCCTGTTCATAGGCGCGCTTCGCGGAGTCGCTCAGGGATTGGTACTTCTTCAGAATGGACGATCCACTCGTCACGCCGAAGCGCACGATGTACTCCAGCGGCACGACATACGTCGCGCTCTGGTGAAACTGGGCGTAGTCAAAGACATGCGCTCCGAGCAGGCGGCGCAGCGGCGGATGCATGACGGGAAACCGGCGCACCACGTTGTAGCAGCTCGGATTCACCGGCATCCCTTCGCGCACAATTTCGCCCGTCTTGGCATCCGCCATGCCGATGTGATGCGTCGAGGCACCGCGCTCGAGCATTGTTTCCAGTGGGCCGGCGAGCAACTCGTCGCGCCACGCCGGATCCATCGATGCCGCTTCGATCGCGGCCTTCACGCGCCGCCAGGTTTCCGGCTTCGCCAGGCGCGAATACATTGCATGCCGGAAAATAGCGCGGTTGAGGTCGTTGCCCTCGATGTTGAAAATCGAACCCACGTCAAAGACCGATCCCGCGGGCGTCGTCTCGCACACCACAAAGCCGGGATGATCCGGCACCGCGTAGAGGTTCTGCACCGAACCGCGGTAGACCGGGTCGCCGAGTTTGGAAAAGTCGAGATGCGTGGGAGCTGGAGCGGGGTGGGACATGCTGGGCGGAAAAACAACGGATTCGGCACCTGCGCAACTGGAACCGAAGGCCGGACGCTGCGGGGCACAACTTTGAACTTTAGACTTTGAACTTTAAACTTTCGGCCCAAACTCCGCCCCTCCATGTCAGAAGCCGCCTCCCCCGCCCCAGCCTCCCTCGACTTCATTCGCGAAATGATCGCCGCCGATGTCGCGGCCGGACGCAATGGTGGCCAGGTCGTCACCCGCTTTCCACCGGAGCCGAACGGCTATCTCCATATCGGCCACGCCAAAAGCATCTCCCTGAACTTCGGCATCGCGCAGGAGTACGCGCCGAACTCGCGCTGCCACCTGCGGTTTGACGACACAAATCCAACGAAGGAGGAGGTCGAATACGTCGAAAGCATCATGGCCGACATCAAGTGGCTTGGTTTCGACTGGGGTGACCACCTCTTTTACGCCAGCGACTACTTCGAGAAACTCTACGGCTTCGCCGAGCAGCTCATCACCAAGGGGCTCGCCTATGTGGATGACCAGACGCACGAGGAAATCCGTCTGAACCGCGGCACGCTCACTTCTCCGGGGACGCGCAGCCCTTATGCGGAGCGCAGCGTGGAGGAAAATCTGGACCTCTTCCGTCGCATGAGAATGGGCGAGTTTAAGGAAGGTGAAAAGGTGCTCCGTGCGAAAATCGACATGGCGTCGCAAAACATGCACATGCGCGATCCGGTCATCTACCGCATTCTCCATGCACATCATCACCGCACCGGTGACGCGTGGTGCATTTACCCGATGTACGACTATGCGCATCCGCTCAGTGATGCGCTGGAGTCCATCACGCACAGCCTCTGCACCCTTGAGTTCGAGATCCACCGCCCGCTCTATGAGTGGCTCATTGCCAACGTCGACGGTCTGCCCGGCCAGCCCTACCAGCGCGAATTTGCCCGCCTGAACGTCAGCTACACGGTGATGAGCAAGCGTAAGCTGCTCCGCCTCGTCAAGGAAGGTCTCGTCAACGGCTGGGACGATCCCCGCATGCCCACCATCAGCGGCATGCGCCGTCGCGGCATCACCGCCGCCGCCCTCCGCGGCTTCTGCAAAAGCGTGGGTCTCACCAAGTTCAACGCCCTGACTGAAGTGGCCCTCCTCGAACACTCCATTCGCGAGGACCTGAATCAATGCGCCCTCCGCGCCTACGGCGTGCTGCGCCCTATCAAGGTCGTCATCGAAAACTACCCTGAGGATCAGGTCGAGCATTTCGAAGTTGCCAACCACCCGGAGGACCCCACTTCCGGCACCCGTCAGGTGCCGCTGTGTCGCGAACTCTACATCGACGCTGAAGACTTCATGGAAGTCCCCGTTGAAGGTTTTCGCCGTCTCAAACCCGGCGGCGAGGTGCGCCTGAAATTCGCCTTTTGCATTATCTGCACGGAAGTCGTCAAAGACGCCGAAGGGAACATCACCGAACTGCGCTGCACCTACGACGATGCCACGCGCCATGGCGTGAAGCCGGAGGGGCGCCCTAAGCCGAAAGGGATCATCCATTGGGTCAGCGCCCGTCACGCCATCGACGCCGAGGTGCGCCTCTATGACCGGCTCTTTACCGTTGAAACCCCGGACGCCGACGCAGGCGAGGAGGGAGACTTCACCCAGTTTCTCAATCCGAAGTCGCTGGAGGTCATCTCGGCGGCCAAGCTGGAACCCTCCCTGAAATCCGCCGAGCCTGGCAGCCACTGGCAGTTTGAGCGTGTCGGTTATTTCTACGCCGACCCCGTTGATTCGAAGCCGAGCGCTCCCGTCTTCAACCAGACCGTCAACCTCAAGGATGGCTGGGTGAAGAAGTAGGCCAGTCGTGCGGGCGGTGTTGCTCATTTGCAAACTGATTGAGGTCGGGAGGCTTTCTTTTGGACACTGCAACCATTGTGTCACGCAGGTTCAGAACGTCCTTTTGAGCGTTTGCCAATCGGGTCAAAGCGTGTAGCCTCCGCGCCCCTCATTCCCCCGAAAAACCGCCCATGACCCCAGATAAAATACGCAACATCGCCATCATCGCGCACGTCGATCACGGCAAAACGACGCTCGTTGACGGCCTGCTGCGCTCCAGCGGCAACTTCCGTGAGAACCAGGCCATCGCAGAGCGAGCCATGGACTCCATGGACCTCGAAAAGGAAAAGGGCATCACCATCAAGGCCAAGAACACCTCGGTTCACTGGAACGACCACATCATCAACATCGTGGACACCCCCGGCCATGCTGACTTTGGCGGCGAGGTGGAGCGCGTGATGAAAATGGTGGATGGCGTGATGCTCGTCGTGGACGCCTACGACGGTCCGCAGGCGCAGACACGCTTCGTTTTGAAGAAGGCGCTGGACCAAGGCATCAAGCCCATCGTGCTCATCAACAAGATGGACCGCCCAAATGTGTCCCCGCACGCGGTGCATGACAAAGTGCTGGAACTCTTCCTCGAACTCGACGCCACCGAAGAGCAGTTCAATGCCGCCTTCATTTACGGCAGCGCCCGCGCGGGCTGGGTCTCCGACTCCCCCACGGGCGAGAAGCACGACATGACCTACCTGCTCGGAAAAATCGTTGAGCACATCCCGCCGCCCAAGGCGGAAGTCGAAGGTTGCTTTGAAATGCTCGTGTCGAACATCGATTGGGATAATTTCGTCGGCCGCGTGGCCATCGGCAAGGTCACCCGTGGCAGCGTAAAGCTGGGCGACCGCGTCTTCCTTCTCGGCAAAACTCCTGAGGAGAAGGCGAAGCCCGTGAAGGTGACAAAAGTCTTCCAGTACACCACCCTGACCACCAGCGACTCGGTGGAAGGCACCGCCGGTGACATCATCGGCATCAGCGGATTTGAAGACGTGGACATTGGTCAAACCGTCGCGGGATCACCTGATGCCCAGGCCCTGCCCTTTGTGGCCATCGACCCGCCCACGATTGTCATGCAGTTCGCCGTCAATGATGGCCCTCTGGCCGGACGCGAGGGCGAACACGTCACGTCCCGCAAAATTCGCGACCGTCTGGACCGCGAACAGAAGATGAACGTGACCATCAGCGCCAAAGACACCGACACAGCCGGCGTCTTCGACGTCAGCGCACGCGGGGCCATGCAGATCGCCGTTCTCGTCGAGCAGATGCGCCGCGAGGGCTTCGAAGTGCTCGTGTCACGTCCGATGGTGATCATGAAGCGCATCGACGATGTTTTGTGCGAGCCGTTTGAAACCCTCTATGTGGACGTGCCGGATGACTATCTCGGCGGCGTGATGAAATCGATCTCCGAGCGCAAGGGGAAGATTGAGGACATGAACGCGCACAACGGACGCACCAGCTTGCAAGCTTACGTTCCGACGCGCGGCTTGATCGGCTTTGAGTTTGAACTGCTGAACCTGACGAGCGGTCACGGCATCCACAGCCACCTCTTCCGCGAGTATGCGCCGCATGCAGGTCCCATGCAGACCCGCAGCACCGGCACGCTGGTAAGCACGGAAGCTGGCGAATCCACCGGTTACGCGTTGGATACCATCCAGGTGCGCGGGAAGCTCTTCATCGGTGCAGGCGAGCTGGTCTATGACGGAATGATCATTGGCGAAAATCCGCGCGCCGACGACTTGCCGGTCAATCCGACACGAAGCAAGCAGCTCACGAACTTCCGCGCCGCTGGCTCCGACAAGGGCATCCAGCTCACGCCTCCCGTGCGCTTCAGCCTCGAGCGTGCCATTGAATACATCGCCCCGGACGAACTGGCCGAGTGCACGCCCAAGAGCATCCGTCTCCGCAAGCGCATCCTCGACAGCAATGTGCGCCAGCGCGAGAAGAAGAAGGCCGAAGCCCAGCTCGAAGGCGCCGACGCGTGATTCTCATCGGGACTTCGGCACCCGCCGGAGTCCCTACTTCTTTCTCACGACCGGCTCCGGGCTGATTTTCAACACCAGCGGACGGTGGTCGCTGGCTTTGTCAAAATCCGACGAGGAGTAGATGAAGCAGCGACCGTAGTCGATGTGCGGGTGCAGCAGCCGACTGGCGAAGCAGTAATCGAGTCGTGAATAAACATCCGCCGAATCCCAGAAGTGGGTCCAGACCTCGCCGTTGCGGTCCTTCAGCCAGATGTCCAGCATCGCGGTATCACTCGTCCGCGGACTGCCGATGATCTCAGAGATTGCCGACTTGTTGCGGTGCTCGTTGAAGTCACCGTAAGCGAGGATGCAAGCGTCGGGATCCTTCGCGAAGATCGAATTGATGTGCTTCCGCAGCAGTCGCGCCTCATTCCGCCGCATCTGCTCCTGATCCGCCTCCTCGACTTCCCTCATTGATTTCAGATGCACGCCCAAAAGATGCAGATCAAAGGTTGGCGTGACTTCAATGGTCACGTCCAGAATTCCGCGTTGAAAAGGAAGCGTTGTTTCGCCGATTTGATAGTTTAGTTCGGACTGCGAATCGCGCAGCTTGATTGGCAGCCGTGACAGCAGCGCGAGCCTGCGCACGGGGTCGCCGCCATGCGCCAGTTCCGTGTAAGGCAGTGCGAGCCCCGCCGCTTTGAGGCGGTTTTGCAGATCGGCCAAATCTGCCGCGTCGCCGATCTCGCAGACACCGAGAATGTCCGGCTTGATGGCTGCCAGGATCTTCACCACCCGCTCCTTTTCATCCTCAGGTTTGGAAGCAGCCGGCAGAGTCTTGTAGGTTTTCAGGTCGAACCGGTCCATCGTGAGCCAGTTCTTCAGATTGTAGGAGCAGAACGTCAGAGGCTCCGTCTCCGCAGCGCTGAGCCAGGCTGCGAGGGCAAAGAAAACGGCGGGTCCAAAAACCCGCCGCGTGATGATCTTAAAATAGGTCATGCCAGGTGGCCGTTGCGATCAGACGTCGTCCACATTGGCGACCGGTTGGCGCTTCTCCTGAGGCTGTTGGATTTTCGGGCGCTCCGCTTCATCCTGGGCCTGATGCAGTTCGCGTTCGAACTCGTCCTTGGCCTTTTTGAATTCACCCATGCTCTTGCCCAGGCTGCGGGCAAAGGTTGGGAGTTTTTTGGCGCCAAACAGCACGAGAACGAGGATGGCGATGATGATCAATTCGGGCGTCCCGAGGGGGCCGAAGGCGGCGAGGGTTGGGGGGATGTTCATGATGGTACTAGGTTTGCATTGTTGGTGGTGACGTGCAACGCGGACTTTCAGTCGTTCCCAGTGGGGCCATCGTCCTTTGTGCGGGGTGAAAACCGCTGTTTAAAGGGCATTCACAGCAACATAACGCAGCGAATCTGCCCGGATTAGCAATTGCATGCAAAAATCTGCCGCCTACCCGTCACGCGCCATGCTTCACAACGTTTACTTCTGGCTCAAGCCCGACCTCACCTCCGAACAGCGCGCCCTCTTCGAATCCGAACTCAAGCGCCTCCCGCAAATCAGCTATCTGGCCCACGGCTTTGTCGGAAAACCCGCCGATACCGAGCCGCGTCCGGTCACGGACCACTCCTTCAGCTTTTCCCTCTCCCTGCTCTTCAAAAACATGCAGGATCATGATTTCTACCAAAAGGAATGCCCTGACCACCAGCGATTCGTCGACACCTGCAAGACTTTCTGGGATCGCGTCGTCGTTTATGACAGCTCTCCCCTGAGCTGACACCGACCACGTCCCATGTCCTACACCTTCCCGAAATCCGCGGACCTCTTCGCCCGCGCCCAGAAAAGCATCGCAGGCGGCATCAACAGCGGCATCCGCAAAATGGAGGTGCCCGTGCCTCTTTACTTCGATCATGGGAAGGGTTCGCGGCTCTTTGATGTCGATGGCAATGAGTACATCGACTTCCAGATCGGCCAGGGCGCGATCCTCTACGGACACGCGCCTGAGGGCATGGCGAAGGCGATCTCCGAACAGGCCGGTAAGGGGACCCACTGGGCCGCCCAGAGCGAATTGGAGATCGATGTCGCCGAGCGCCTGCAGAGCATGATTCCGGGGGCCGAGCGCGTGCGCTTCAACAACAGCGCCACCGAGGTCGTGCTGGCTGCGCTGCGTCTGGCACGCGCGCACACAGGCCGACCGCTCGTCTTGAAATTCGAAGGCCACTATCACGGCTGGGCGGACGAGGGTCTCGTCGGTTTCGCGCCTCCGCCGGACAAGTGGGGTACGGATGACAACCCCACCCGCCTGCATCCCAGCCAGGGGGTGATTCCCGAGGTGCTTGGCACTTTCGTTGTCGCACGTTGGAACGATCCCGAGCACCTGCGTCAGCGTGTGGCCGAGCATCACGACCAGATCGCTGCCATCATCTTCGAACCCGTGCTTTGCAACACCGGTTGCATGCCGCCAGTCCCCGGCATGATCGAAACGATCCGCGATGTGTGCGATGAAAACGGCATTGTCATGATCGCCGATGAAACCATCACCGGTTTCCGTTTCGGTGCCAGCTGCGCCCAGAAGCATCTGGGTTTCACACCGGACCTGACCGTTCTGGGCAAGGCCATCGGCGGCGGGGTTCCCTTTGCGGCGCTCGTCGGCAAGGAAAAGATGTTTGCCAAGATCCTCAGTGGCGAGGTCGTCCACGCAGGCACCCTCAACGCCAATCCCCTCTGCCTCGCCGCTGCGAAATGGTGTCTCGACCAAGTCATTGCCCTCGGTGGGGAGCATCCGGCACAGATCATCCAACTCGGCAGGCAACTCATGGACGGTCTGTCCAAACTCGCCGCGCAGCACGACATCCCGCTGCGTCCGCAGGGGCCCGGCCTCGTCTTCCATGCGACGATGCTCAAACCGGGAGCACCCGAAGGTCCCATCACAAACTATCGCGACTACGCCCTCCGTCAGGATGCTCCGCGCTGGGCGCACCTCCGGCGCTGCCTTCTCGAAGAAGGCGTGCGCGCAATTGAACGCGGTCTTTGGTTCCTCAGCCTCGCTCACTCCCAGGCAGACATCGAAGAAGCGCTGGAACGTTCCGCAAAGGCATTCGCCCGCCATGCGGCAGAGTGGTCCGGAGGTTCCTAGCCCCCTATCAACCTCCAGGAACTGCGTTTCATCAAAGAACCGCCAGCAGGGCATCGAGGTGCAGCTCTGGTTTGACCTTTTCAAGAATGGCCGAGATCCGGCCCTCGGGGTCGATGACGAAGGAACTGCGCTCCGTGCCCATATACTTTCTGCCGTAGAGGCTCTTCTCCACCCACACACCGTAGGCATTCACGATGGCATGGTCTTCGTCGGCGATGAGCGGGAACGGCAGCTCCTGAGCGCGGATGAACTTCGCGTGGCTCTTGATCGAGTCCGTGCTCACGCCAAAGACGAGCGCCTTCTTTGCGATCTTCTTCCAGCCGTCTCGCAGGGCGCAGGCCTGCTTGGTGCAACCCTGCGTGCTGTCCTTCGGGTAAAAGTAAAGCACCACGCTCCTCCCCCGAAGCTCGCTCAAGGTGACTTGGTCTCCCTCCTGATAGTCACCGCCGATGACGGCAGCGGTGAAGTCTGGGGCGAGAGAATGTAAGGCGGGTTTGCTCATGCCAATGTTCTACGCCGACTCGAAGCAGGCTGATGCCCTGAATACCAAGTGCTTGTGAGAAGACGTTGGGGGGCAGGCCTGCTTAAAACTCGCCGCGGAAGACGCAGCGGGCGTTGGGGGTTTCGTGGATGACGATCTCGCAGAGGCCGGGGAGTTGGGGCTCGAGCTTTTTCCACAACCAGGCGGCCATGTACTCGATGGTCGGGTTTTCTAGACCTTCGATCTCGTTGAGGTAGGAGTGATCAAGGCGGTCCATGATGGGCTTCATGGCGCGGGAGATTTCGGCGTGGTCATATACCCAGCCAATCTTCGGATCGACCTCGCCTTCGATTGCGATTTCGAGTTTGAAGGAGTGGCCGTGCATCTTGGTGCACTTGTGGTCGCCGGGAAGATTTGGCAGTGTCTGGGCGGCCTCGAAGCGGAAGTCTTTGATGATGCGTGCGCGCATGGCTGGGTCAGTTCGCGGGTGGGGTTGGGGAAATGGGATCCGGGGCGGGCCGGGGCGGCATGAGCGTGAGGTTGAGCCGGTAAACCTGGCCGTCAAACGGCGTGCTGTTTGGAAAATCGGCGGACTTCAAAATGCCAAAACTCTGCCCCACGGCGATGCCGGATTTCGGCTCGTGCGGAAAACCGGCTTCAAACGGAGCCAAGCCGAGCGATTCGCTGTGCTCCGGCACGGCGATGGTGATGACGCCGCCGAGGTCGATCTGCGCGCGAACATTCACACGACCCTTTTCCAGCGCTGCGCCGCTGATGGTGGTGGCCTTGCCATCGACAAAAACGGTGAGAGTCGGGCGCGCGGCGACGAGGTGCAGCGCGTAGCCGGACTGTGAGTCTCCGTGGGCCAAAAGGGAACTGTCCTGATCGAGATCGGGATCGAATTCAAACGAGGCATCGATGAAGACTCCCCTGCCCTGCAGTTTCGGCGCTTTCTCGGCGCTCAATTCGTCGCCGATGTTCAGCATCAAATCGACCGACCCCGAGGGGCTGGCAGCATGGACGATTTCCTCCGCAGGCCGCCCGGCGTTTTTGAATTCCTTCGGGAAAAAGGCAGCGAGCCGAATCTTCTCGGCGATGTGCTGGACCTGGTCGGCGAGGTTTGTCCACTCGTGCGGGTCGTTGTCATGGTCGTAGAGTTCCTCGCCGCCGTCGGTATAACGAATGTAGCGCCAGCGCTCGTCTCGCGCGGCGTATCCGGCCTGCGTGCCGCCACTCATGCAGGTGATGGCAGGCCGGTCGCGCTTTGCGGCGGGATCCAGAAGCAGCGGCTTGAGGCTCTTGCCATCGAGATGCTCCGGCAGCGGCACTTTTACCAAGTCGCAGAGCGTCGGATAGAGGTCGATCAACGCGACGGGTTGAGATGAAGAAGTGTCCGGCTTGGTGACGCCCGGCGCGTAAACGGTAAGCGGGATGTGCGTGGCCTCCTCCCACAGCCTGCCTTTGTGCCACATCCGCTTTTCACCGAGATACCAGCCGTGGTCGGAGGTGAAAACGATGATCGTGTTCCTGGCGTTCGGCCCCTTCTCCACGGCTTCGAGAATACGACCCAGCATGGCGTCGCAGAATGCCACACTGGCGAGATAGCCGCGCACGGCGTCCTTCCAGAGGTTCTTCCCGGTGATCAGATCGTGATGGCCTCCGGCACGGGGCCGCGCACTTGGAGGAATGTCTTCAAGGTCGTCCTCCTTCACCTCCGGCAGCTGGATCGAGTCCGGCGGCAGGGCGTCGAAGTATTTCTGGGGCACATACCAGGGCGAGTGTGGGCGATACAGCCCAATCGCGAGGAAGAAGGGACGCTTTGGTTTTTTGGAGAGAAATGCCGCCGCGAAATCGGCAATTTGGCCGTCGTCCGTCTTTTCGTCAGCCACGTCGATGCCACCCCAGTCCCAATGCCAGATATCCAAGCCGTTGAAGTTCTGACCGGTGTGGACTGGCAGATCGGGAATCTGCACGCCCTGCGCGGGGAAGCGTTCATCCCATGCCGAGTCGAGTTCAAACCCGCGCCTGCCGCCGTGCCAGCCGGTCAAACGACCTTCGGGGCCGCCATGATTCGCATGGAAGATTTTGCCCGCGGCGACGCTCGTGTAGCCGCGAATCTGAAAGTATTCCGGCAGCTTCGGCTTGCCCTGGATCTGGATGCTGCGCCGCCAGTCCTGCTCGTTCCCAAAGACCCCGCTGGACGAGGGCAGCATACCGGTCAGCAGACTCGTGCGCGAGGGATTGCAGAGAGCGTAGTTGCAGTGCGCATTGGTGAAGCGCATACCCATTTTCGCCAGCCGGTCCATGTTGGGCGTCAGACTCTGGGGATGGCCACCCATCCAGCCGGCATAATCGCGCAAATCGTCAGCGATGATGAACAAAACATTTGGTTTGCCGTAGGCGGAGTAGCTGCGCGGTTTCGTCCTAGCTGCCGCCGCCGAAGCGGCAAGCGGTGTGAGAAGCGAGATGGCGAGGAAACGTAGCAGAAACGGCATTCCCTGAAACTCGCATGGGGCAGTGGTGATGTCGAGGCCCAGCGTGCCGGTGGAGGGATCAAATCCATCCTCGCAGGCGATACACCCACCAACCGACGATCTCGTGCATCCAGACTTCGAAGGTGAGCAGGTTCGTGCCGTTGGGAACGCTCAGCCAGCGCAGCTCGCGGCCGCGCATCTCCGTGCTCTCATAATTGCAGGGGACCGGCAGAACAGGGACGCCCGCCTTGGCGAAAACCGCCTGCGTGCGGCGCATGTGGTAGGCGGATGTGACAAGCGCTACCTTTTGCCAGCCGTGTTGCTTCACCAGCGCGGCCACCTTGACCGCTTCATCATGCGTGTCATGGCAGCCTCCCAGGCTTTGCACCGGCACTTGGGTCAAATCCCAGGCTGCCAGCCATTCGCGGGCGCCGTCCGCTTCGAAAACCCGCCCGCCGTCCGCTGTTTTGAAAATGCCGCCGCCGATGATGAGCCGACGCCCCTTCCCCTGCCGGGCCAGCGCGATTGCCGTCATGAGTCGGTCCGCACCGCTTTTCATGTGCATTCCGGAGGGCTCCGTTGCGGATGGCTCGAGTCCACCGCCGAGAACCATGATTGCATCGCACTCTGGCAGCGTAGCCAGATCCACAGGCGGCCACGCCCTTTCGAGACTCGCGAGAAGCATGTTGGAGACGGGTAGCACCGAAAGCGTCGTCAGGATCAACCATGCGAAACCTGGTAGCAGGGCCTGGCGCCATTTCTTTTTCCACATTGGCAAAGCGGTCATGACGGTGAGCAGCAACCAGGTCAGGCCGATGGGTTCGAGGAAGTCGACGAGGTCTTTAAGAAGTGCGGTCATGCGCGGCGTTGGAGGCGGAAGCTGAGAGTGGCGATCAGAAAAGTGGCGGTGATCAGGATAGTGCTCAGGGCGTTGATCATCGGCAGGCTGCGGCTGGTGCGCATCATGCTGGCCACGCGCAGCGGCAGAGTGGTAGTGCCTGGACCAGAAACAAAGAATGTGATGACGTAATCGTCCACGGACAGCGTGAACGCCAGCAGACCTCCTGCAAGCACGCCCGGAAGCAGCAGCGGCAGCATGACCTTCCGCACCGCCTGCATGCGCGTGGCGCCCAGGTCGCGCGCCGCATCCAGCAGGGTGAAATCAAAATCCTGTAGCCGTCCGAGCACGACCATCGTCACAAAGCTCATGCAGAAAGTCACATGCGCGATCCAGATTGTCAGCAGACCGGTCTCCACGCCGGTGATGACGAACAGGGCCAGCAGTGACATGCCCATCAGAATATCCGGCATTACCAGCGGCAGCGTGACCAGCATGGAATGCAGGCCCTGCAGCCAGGAGCGAAAGCAGTGCAGCGCGTAGGCTGCCAGTGTGCCGAGCAGCATGGATGCCAATGATGCCGAGAGCGCGATCTTCAACGTCACGGCGAGGGATTCCCACACTTCTTCGGCCTCCCACAGCTTTTCATACCATCCCCACGTGAAGCCGTCCCACTCACCCCCGAAGCGGGAGGCATTGAATGAATTGACCACCAGCACGATCAGCGGCGCGAAGAGAAAGGCCACGACACCCAGAGTCAGCAGAGCTGGAAAGCGCGATCTTTTCATGCTGCATCCTCCCTTCTGCCAAAGCGCTGCCAGGCTGTGACGACGAGCATCGGCAGCAGGACGACGGCCATCAGCACTGCGGCAAGGGCGCTTGCATGAGGCAGGTTCCGGTCCGCAAAGACGCGCTGCTGGATCTTGTTGCCCAGCATTTCATCCGAGGCGCCCCCCACGAACTGAGGTATCACATACTGGCCGAGCGAGCAGACGAAAACCATCACCACCGCGGAGAGAATGCCCCGCCTGACGCCGGGCGCGAAAACCTTAGTGAACGATCGCCAAGGCCCAGCTCCGAGATCACGCGCCGCATCGAGCAACTGGAAATCGAACTTTTCCGAGGCGGCGTAAAGCGGAAGAATGGCGAAGGGCAGCTGCGTGTAGATCATGACCAGCAGCACGGCGCCGGAGTTGTTCAGCAATAGAGCGTTTTCGGGAGCCAGATGCAGGTGGACAAGCAGCTTTGTCAGCATGCCCTCGGGATGCAGCAGGGACTTCCAGGCAAAGATTCGGATGAGAAAATTGGAGAGGAAAGGTATGACGACGAGCAGCAGCAGAAACTGACGCATCCGGGGGCCGCTGCGCGCCATTTGAAACACCATCGGCAGCGCCAGCACGACACAGGCAAAGGTCGTCACCGAACTGAGCCACAACGTGCGCCACACAATCGGCAGCCATGCCGGATCACGCAGCGTTTCGATATTCTCCCAGGTCCATCCCGACATCACGCCGCCGTGCAAATCTGCCGGACGAAAGGCGGTCATGACGACCAATGCTGCGGGTATGACAAAAAACACACCCAGCCACGCGAGCGAGGGCAGCGTGATCACCCATTCCTTTGACCTTCGCCGGGCACCGTTCATGCCGCGTCCTCCAACCTCACTACGCGGCCTTCGTCGGGATGAAAGCTCATCCACACTTCCGCACCCAGTTCCGGGTTGATGCCCCCACCGCTGAAACGGCTGCGCTGGAGTTGGGCGATGACGACATGCTCGCCGGCACGGATATGATAGCGTGCGTGCGTGCCGAAATAGGCGCTGTCTTCCACCACGCCGCGAAATGCGTTGACGCGGTCGCCGCTCTCCGGCCGCTTCAGAGTGAGACTGATCTTTTCCGGGCGGACCATGATTCTCACAGGTTCGTGAGACGAGACAAAGTCGCCGCCAAGCACCAGTGGGCTGCCGAGTCCTTCGACCCGAACACGGACATAGCCCTCGTGTTGAAGCTCCACGGGCATTCCGGTAAAAAAGTTCGCGTCGCCGATGAACGTGGCCACGAAGCTTGATTTCGGCGTTTCATAGAGGACTTCCGGCGCGTCCACCTGCACCACCCGGCCTGCATTCATCACGGCGATGCGGTCGCTCAGGCTCATGGCCTCTCCCTGGTCATGGGTGACGTAGATGAAGGTCGTGCCGACCTGTTTGTGAATCTCATTCAATTCGACGAGCATGTGCTGGCGCAGTTTCAAATCCAACGCAGCCAGGGGTTCGTCGAGCAGCAGCACCTGTGGACGGTTCACCAGAGCCCGTGCGATCGCCACACGCTGCCGCTGCCCGCCACTGAGTTGGGCGGGACGTTTTCGCGAGTGCTCGGAAAGGCGCGTCAGCTCCAGCATCCTGTTCACGCCGCTGCGGATCTCCTCGCGCGGACGCCGGCTCATTCGCAGTCCAAAGGCGACATTTTCCCACACGCTGAGATGGGGGAAGAGAGCATAGTTTTGAAACACCGTGTTCACCGGACGCTGCTCCGGCAGCAGGGCGGTCACATCGTTTCCTCCGATAAGGATGCGCCCGCTGTCAGGCGCCTCGAAGCCGGCGAGCATGCGCAGAAGTGTCGTCTTGCCGCAACCACTGGGGCCGAGCAGGGAAAAGGCCTCTCCCTGCCGGATCGACAATGACACCCCGTCCACGGCACGCAGGGAACCGAATGATTTGCGAACGTCGTCAATCACGAGGAAGTCGTCCATAAATGGGAGGGCGGGCGGAGGAGAGTGACGGGAAATGTAGCCCGTAAACAACGATTGTGGCAAGGAAGCTTGCGGGATTCGGTGGAACAGGCGAGCGTACCAAGATGCCAGCCAGCATGGAAACTTTGAAGCGTCTGGAGGAAGACAGCTCCAGCACACTGTATCTCGCCCGGGATGCGAGTGGTGCTGAATGCTGCATCCGCCGCTTTAAGACGCAAAAGCCGGAGGAGATCGAGGGGCTGAACGAGCTTTTCTCCCAGCTATCCATCCTGCCAGGTGATCATCTTTTGAAGGTCGGGGACTTCGGCAGAGACGAGGAGGGTTTTTTTGTGAAAATGGCCGGTCCGCCAGCCGGTGAAACTTTGGAGAAGGTGTTGGATCGCGGCCCTCTCACCGAAGAGGAGTTCGAAGCGCTGGCCACCCAGCTTCTCAACACCTTGGATACCCTGCACGAGCACGCCCAAGTCCACGGCAGCCTTCGCACGGACTATGTTCGCATCACCGGTACCGCAGCAAAGAATTGGCGGATCACGCTGGAGGGGTTTGGTCAGGGGTTTGCCTCGCGCGGAGATTCCAAGGATGCCCAAGTGCGCGCCTACCGTTGCACGGCTCCGGAACAGTGGGAAGACGGTAGCACCCGTCGCCGAACGGATGTATACGGGCTCGGTTGCGTACTCTACGAAGCGCTGGCAGCCCGCCCGCCCTTTGACAGCAAATCTTTGAAGGAATTGCGACACAAGCACATGGTTCATGATTTGCCGCCCCTGCGCAAACTGGCGCCGCATGTGCCTTCCTGGATGTGTGCGTGGGTCATGCACCTGCTCGCCGCCGACCCGGAGCAGCGACCTCGGAAGGCGGGCGTGGCGAGAATGCTCTTCGAACGCCGCGAGGAGCCAAACCTGCCCGAACTGCCTCCATTGGAAAAACCTGCTCCAGTCACCACGGAGCCAGCCCCTACTGCCGCACCTGCCGTGCCGGAAATTGTGTCGGCGGCGATCCCTCTTCCCAATGCCCAGTCGATGAGTCGGCACGTCACGTCCAGCACGATCCCCATCGAAGCCGGACCTCATGTCACCCGAGGGGTGCGCATCAAACCGGGCGAGTCTGCCATCAACCGCCGCACCTTTGCGCCGCCGCGCAAGCCGCCCTCGGCTCATTCGAGGAACAAGACGCCCATGATCATTGCGGCAACATCCATCCTGCTGATGCTTCTCGTCTTTATCATCCCTCATTGCCGGGGCTCCTTGAATGCTCCCCCTCCATCGATTGGCAAACCCAGTCAGGGCAATCAGCCAAAGAAACCGGGCAGTCCGCCGAAAAAGAAATAATGCGGAGCAACAAGTTCGGCTGCAGTTCACAAAAAAATTTGGGGCCAGGCGGCTCCCGATTCCGCCTGGCCCCTGGTTTGATCAACCTCAACAAAAGCCTGCTGTGAAACAGGGTTTCAGTGAACAACCAATCACTCTCAAGACCCAGTCCATGGAGAGCTGTTTGAAGGCCCCGCATAAACTGTTATGGGGCTTAGTCGAGGTGGATGGCAAAACGTTGAAAATCTTGAGAAAAAAGTTTTCTCATCCGCTCTGAGTCCGTTGTATCAGCCCTGAGATGAGCGATTTGCCGACCTTAACCGACGAAGAACGAGCCATTTATGAATGGCAAATGTGGGTGCCGGGTGTCGGCGAAGAGGGGCAACGACATCTTAAGAATTCCTCGGTATTAATCTCGCGTGTCGGTGGGCTCGGCGGACTGGTAGCACTGGAATTGGCGGCGGCGGGTGTTGGTCGACTGGT
>JAWLBG010000027.1:0-87511 GCA_041395065.1 Prosthecobacter sp.
GCGGACTTCCGTATCGAGAACAGGACCGTGCTCACCAGTACGGGCGCGTATCATTGGTCACAGTCGCGGCCGGCGGTGCTGCCGGGCGGGCGGGTGATCGTTACGACGCAAGAGATCGAGAAGCGCGGTTCGCATGGCTATCGCGACATCTATATCACCGAGACAACCGACGGTGCGAAGACGTGGAGCGCACCGAAGCGCATTGACGCGCTCAATCGAAAGCTCTTCCCTGACGGCATAGAGCGCGTGATGGGCGACATCTGCCCGCAGTGGCACGCGAAAAGCGGTAAATTGCTCGTTACCGGCAAGTGTTTTGGCTTTCTCGCGAATCCCAACGACAACAAGGCCAAGGACGACCGCTCACAGGAACGCGTGGCCTACTGCGTGTATTCGCCGGACACGGACCAGTGGACGGAAATGAAGATCATGGCCATGCCGGAAAAGGATCATGCCGGTCATCCCATCATCGAGCCAAATTCAGGCTGCAACCAGCGCTGGGATCTGCCGAATGGTGAGGTGCTGCTGCCGGTGCGCTATCGCGCGGATCCGAAGACGCGAGTTTACACCACCGTTGTGACACGCTGCACCTTCGATGGCGAAACGCTGGCCTATGTCGAGCATGGCAGCGAGCACACGATCAGCATTCCACGCGGCCTGTATGAGCCGTCCGTGTGCGGTTTCCAAGGTCGATACTTCCTGACGATGCGTGGTGAGCAGAATGGTCACGTCGCCCGCAGCGACGATGGATTGAACTACACGCCCACCGTCGAGTGGAAGTTCGACGACGGCCAACCGCTGCTCAGTGCGAACACCCAGCAGCACTGGATCACGCACGGCGTTGGCCTTTATCTCATCTACACCCGCAAAGGCGCGAACAACGACCACGTCTTCCGCAATCGCGCCCCGATCTTCATCGCACGCGTCGATCCCGACAAGCTGCATCTCATCCGCGCCACTGAGCAGATCCTCATGCCCGAGACAGGCGTCGATCTCGGCGGCGGTTACGCGCCGGTCGGTGTGAATGCGAACGAGACGTGGGTGATTAGCAGCGAGATGGCCTTTCCAAAGGGGCGCGAAGACGAACCCAATCGCGTGCTGCTCGCCAGGATCATTTGGAACCCAACCACCAAGCCATGAAACGAATTCTTTTTCTCCTTACTGCGGCCGCGAGTCTCGCTGCTGCGGATGACTACAAAGGCGACGTCAAAGATGTGCGCGTTGTGCGCACGATGGAGCAGCATCCGGGCGCTTCGTTGGTGTGGGAGCCTTACATTGCGATGTGGAAGCCGAAGCATCTCGTTGTGGCCTATGGCGCGGGCATTCCCGGTAAGACCGACATGGGCAGCATCTACGCGAGTGTTTCGACCAATGATGGCGACACCTGGAGCGAGGCGGTGCCGGTGTTTGATCACAATCACTGGCAGGGTGCGATTCACTTCGCCTACGCGAATGCGATTCTGTTCAAACCGTCCGATCAGGAGGTGATGTGGTGCTATGCCATGCGCTGCCCGATGAGCTATCGCCACAGCGAGGACTCGCAACTCGTCGCCGCCTACAGCGCGGACGGAGGCCGCTCATGGACGCCGGTCGAACTGGCGATGCACTACAGCGGTCCGTTGATCGTCGTCGCCGGGCCGATCGAAACCGAGTTCAAAGGCAGGAGGCGCTACTTGTTTCCCGCGCATCGCAACACGCTGCGCAACGACCCGCTTGGTTCGCGCGATCAGTTTGTGCTTAGCAGCACCAGCCTGCTCGAGTGGAAGTTTGAGGGCTACATCCCTCAGCCGGAGACTGGCGACAAAGTCTTCCTCCATGAAGGCGGCATCGCCGAAGGAGACGAGCCCGGCGAGTTGAAAATCGTCATGCGCACCGCGAATTGGGAAGAGAAGGGTGCGCTCGATCCGCCTCGCGCCTTTTCGAGCATCAGCAAGGACGGCGGCAGCACCTGGACGCCGGCGAAGCAGGAGCCGGAGCTCTGGAATGCGCGCTCCAAAGGCTACTACTCCCGCAATGCCGACGGCAGCCATCTCTACGTTTACAACGACGGCCCCGCGATGCCCGCGAAGACCGGGCGTACATCGTTGCGCTACAAAGTTCAGTCGAAGGGTGGCGAATGGAGCGCGGAGAAGACCTTTTACGACGCCGGCATCAAGAACTCGTATCCCACGCTCGTCGAAGTGGCTCCCGGTGACTTCCGCGCCGTGTGGGACAGCGGCACGCCGGACAAAGCACGCACGCACATCCACTTTGGCAAAATCAAGATCAAGCCATGATGCGATTGCTGGGCATTCTCTTTGTTGCGAGCACGGTTTCCGTGGCTGCGCAGGGGCCGTCGTCGCGTCCGGCGGACACTGCGTTCGGTCTTCAAGTGTCCGCGCCTGGGCCGGATGTGTATGCCGATGATGTTTTGCAGCAGGCCATCGACAAGGTGGTGGCGGCAGGCGGTGGCGTGGTGATTCTTGGCGCGGGTGATTTCAAACTCTCGCGCAAGAGCGGGGACGAAACTGTGATCATCAAGAGCAACATCACATTGCGAGGGCAGGGGCATGCGACGCACATTTTCCTCGATCCGAAGACGCCGCCGAATGATCTGCGCTACTTTCCCGTCCGCATTGGGTCGGCCAAAGTGCCTGCGAACAACGTGGTGATCGAGAACCTGCGTTACACAGGCAATGACAAAGCGATCGGAGGCGGCTCCATCATGGGATTCAACGCGCGTTTGGACGAGCCCGAGTCAATGCTGCTGTCCTGTGACAACGTCACCGTTCGCAACTGCTGGATCTATGATGCGAAGCAGGCCGCGGGTTGCACCAAACCCGCGGCGAGCATGTATCTGGCGAAGCATGTCATCCCGGCGGCGGAGGCCGAGGCCGCCAGCAAGAAGGGAACGGGCGCGGAAGTTTACACCACGCCGGAGCGCATGGCGTCGCAGTTCAAGAACTGGCAGGTTCATCACAACTTCATCGACACCTGTGGGAACAAGGCGGTCGAGCTAGCCGAGTGCAACGGCGGCCTCATCGCGGACAATTACATCACCAATTGCGAGGACGGCCCGCAGGCGATCTTTGGTTCACGCAATGTCCGCATCTGCGACAATCAGGTGTTCTTCATCCGCACCGGCATCAACATTACCGAGGGGTCCCATCACATCACCGTCTCCGGCAATGTCGTCGAGCCTGCTTCAGGGGTGAAATTGAACCGCTGGGGTGCATGTCTGGTCTTTCGCACTGAGCCGCTCCCGCTGGTCACCTCCGTCTCGCATGTCACCGTCACCGGGAACGTTTTTCGCAATCAGACCGCGGAATTCAAGCACACCTTGCGGTTCGAGACACGCAAGGAATCGCGCGGCTGCACCTTTGAGGCCATAACGTTGACCGGAAACATCTTCGACGGTGATCTGCAGTTTTACGACCGCACGACACCCGCCATGACCAAGATTCAGGACATCTTGCTGGCCGACAACGTGTTCGAGGGAAAGCTGCTGACCGTGCCTGCGGCTGACATGCTCTCGCGTCGCATCACCGTGCGCGGCAACATGTTCCGCCACGCAGGTGATCAGGCGCTCAAGGCCAGCGCTTGGATCTGGGCGGACAACACGCACACCGCCGGCACGATCGAAGTCGATGCCGCTACCAAGGGGAACATTATTCGAAACAACGTGACTTCCGCGCCCATCCGAGATCATGGCGTTCAAACCAGGCTCCAAGGGAACGAAGTCTTGGCTGATCAGCCATAGTTTGCTTTTGTCTCACACCCCACCATGAACTGTTGCCAACCATGAAACACCTCGCCTTTCTACTGCTGCTCTCGGGTTCGCTCTCCGCCGCCGACCGATGGATGGACAAGCAGGACCTATTCACTGTTGGAGACAACGTTAATTACAACCATTACCACATCCCGGGCATCGTGGTGACGGCCAAAGGCACGGTGCTCGCCTGGTGCGAAGCACGCAAACGGGCGGCAGGCGTCAGTGACTGGGATGACATTCGCATCCTGCTGCGTCGCAGCACCGACGAAGGTGTGACGTGGAGTGCGCCGATGAGCATCGCCAACGTCGATGGACCGAAGCAGAAGAACCCCTTCGCCATGCGGATGAAGAACGTCGATCCCAACGACGTGACGTATAACAACCCCGTGCTCATCGCCGACAAGGATGGAACGGTGCACATGCTGTTCTGCCTCGAATACATGCGCTGCTTTTACCAGCGCAGTGATGACGACGGCATCTCATGGAGCAAACCGGTGGAGATCACGAACACTTTCGAGGCCTTCAAGAAGGACTATGACTGGAAGGTGCTCGCCACAGGGCCGAACCACAGCATTCAGCTCAAAACCGGCCGTCTGGTTGTGCCCGTGTGGCTATCCACCGGCACGGGTGGCAACGCGCATCGCCCCAGCGTCACCGCGACGATCTACAGCGACGATCAAGGCAAGACCTGGAAGGCGGGCGACATCGCGGTGCCCTGCACGGAGGAGTGGATCAATCCGAATGAAACCGTTGCCATCGAACTCAAAGACGGTCGCGTGATGCTCAACGTGCGCAGCGAATCCAAGGCGCATCGCCGTCTCGTCACCATCAGCCCCGATGGCGCCACGAACTGGAGCACACCGAAGTTTGACGATGCCTTGCTCGAGCCCATCTGCATGGGCGGCATCGTGCGCTACGATCACGACGGCCAGAGTCTCATCCTCTTTTCCAATCCCCACAACCTCGACAAGGAGAAGGGCAAGGCCGAGCCCGGCAAAAACCGCGACCGCAAAAATGTCAGCGTGAAACTTAGTCGCGATGAAGGGAAGACCTGGCCCGTCAACAAGCTCATCGAAGACGGTCCCAGCATGTATTCCGACATCGCCGTCACTCACAGCGGCACCATCCTCTGTTTCTACGGACGAGCGGGCGATGGCAATGGCGTTGCAGCCTTCGCCGGCGGCCGCCTGACGCTGTCGCGATTCAATCTCGAATGGCTGACCCATTAGCACGGACGAGCACTCGAAGCATCCTCTTCATCCGACCACCATGACACTACGACTTCTTCTCCCATTGATCGCCGTCAGCACCTGTCTCCACGCAGAGCCATTGCTTGAAAAGATTGACGTCTTTCCAGTGGGGATGAATGGCATCTCGCGTTACCGCATTCCCGGCATCGTCGTCACGTCGAAAGGAACGGTATTGGCCTACTCCGAGGCACGGAAGAACAACTCGTCCGACTGGGGCGAGATCGAGATTCATCTGCGCCGTTCTACCGACGGTGGGAAAACCTGGGAACCGGGAAAACACATCGCTCACATTGGCGACCGGCTCGAAGGCAACCCCCGGAAGAAAGAAGGCGGTGAACATGAGCAAACCGTGAACAATCCCGTCGCCATCGTCGATCACGAGACCGGCGCCATCGAGTTCCTCTACTGCATCAATTACGCCCGCTGCTACTCCATGCGCAGCACAGACGACGGCCTCACCTGGAGTTCGCCGGTGGACATCACGGCGGCGTTTGAGCCGTTTCGGAAACACTATGACTGGAAAGTCATCGCCACAGGCCCCGGCCACGGCATTCAGCTCAAGACCGGACGGCTCGTCGTGCCGATCTGGCTCGCGTATGGCAAGACGGGGGATCATTCTCCTTCCGCCGCCGCCACGATTTACAGCGACGATCATGGCAAGACCTTGAAGGCGGGCGAGCTTGCCGTTCCGAACGAGGGCAATTTCAACAATCCGAACGAGACCATGCTCGCCACCTTGTCGGACGGCAGCGTGATGCTCGTCACGCGCAGCGTGTCGAAACCGAATCGCAAGATCATCACCATCAGTCCTGATGGAGCCACCGGATGGAGCAAGCCGGTTTTTCACGAGCAGCTCTGGGAGCCGGTCTGCATGGCCAGCATCGTGGCGCATCCGTCGAAGCCGGGAACGCTGATTTTCTCGAATCCTCACAGCCTTGGTCTCGACAAGGATGGCAAGGAGATGCCCGCAGGACGCGGTAGGCGCCAGAACCTCTCGATCAAACTCAGCCGCGACGACGGCAAGACGTGGCCGGTCAACAAAACACTCGACGCCGGCCCGTCCGCCTACTCGGATCTCGCCGTCCTTCCAGACGGCACGGTTCTCTGTCTCTATGAGGCCGGGCAGGACATTGATTGTGTACGTTTCAATCTCGAATGGTTGACCGCGCCATGAATGCAGCAAGCGCATGGCTTCGAATGAAGCGCGAAAGCCGGGTGACGAGCATCCTGTTCCGCTTCTTCGTGCTGGCGGGTCTGTGGTGCAGTCCGATGCATGCGGAGGCGGCGCCGAATGTTCTGTTCCTCGCCGTCGATGACATGAAGGACTGGGTGAACTGCCTTGGCGGCTATGAGGGCAAGGTCCACACGCCCAACATCGACCGGCTCGCCAGCCGTGGCATCCTGTTCACGAACGCGCACTGCGCTTCGCCGAAGTGCGCGCCGTCCCGCGTATCAATCATGACGGGGCTGCGCTCGTCCACCACGGGACTGTATGACAACGGTCATTGGTGGTATCCGAATCTGCCCGAAGCGATCACCATTCCACGACACTTCCGCAGTCACGGATATGAAGTGGTCGGGGCCGGGAAAATCTTTCATCACACGGCGGGCAACAATCCACCGAATCAATGGGATGACTTCTTCCGGCTGACCTTTCGCAACGACCCATGGTTTCGCAGTGTGAAGTCGAATTACCCCTGGTCCAGGTCAGGACCGTATCCGAAGGGCTTTCCGTTCAGCAAGGTGGCAGGCTTGGGACACGAAAACGACTGGGGTTCGCTCGGCATCGCCGAGGCGGACTATGACGACCAGCTCAGTGCGGACTACGCCATCAAGTTCCTGAAGGCCGAAAGAAGCCGGCCTTTCTTCCTGGCCTGCGGCATCTTTCGTCCGCATCTGCCGTGGTATGTGCCGCAGAGCTACTTCGACCTTTATCCTGTCGATGAGATCGTTCTGCCGGAGGTCAAAGCGGATGATCTCGACGATGTGCCCGAGGCCGGAAAGGAACTCGCCAAAGCGGGACGGCAGGATTTCGAAAAGATCCGCGCCAGTGACAAATGGAAGGAGGCGGTCCGGGCCTATCTCGCGAGCATCACCTTCGCGGATGCGCAGATTGGCCGGGTGCTCGCGGTGCTTGAGCAAAGTCCGCATGCGGACAACACGATTGTCATCCTGTGGTCGGACCACGGATGGCATCTGGGAGAAAAGGATCACTGGCACAAGTCCACGCTTTGGGAGGAGGCGACTCGTGTTCCCTTCGTCGTGACGATACCCGGCATCGCGCCCGGACGTTGTTCACGACCCGTGAGCTTGATCGACATCTACCCGACGCTTGTCGAACTGTGCCAACTTCCTTCGCCAGGAACGCTCGACGGAGTCAGTCTGGTTCCGCTTCTCCGGAATCCTGGGCGCTCATGGGACCGTCCTGCGGTCATCGAGTATCATCAGGGCAATGCTGCCGTTCGCTCCGAACATCATCGCTACATTCGTTATCATGATGGAAGCGAGGAGCTTTACGATATTCGGACCGATCCGCACGAATGGAACAATCTTGCGGGACGCCCCGAAAGCACATCCATCATCGCAGAGCTGGCCAAATCGCTTCCTCGCCAATGGGCTGAGTCGGCACCCACAAAGGGTGCTTACAAGTTCGATCCCGAGGCGTTTACGTGGACAGAAAAGAAGACAGGGAAAGTCATCTCGGGCGCCCAATCCACCTCTGACAAATGAACATCCTTGCCATTTCACATCGCTCGTTCCGAGTCTGCCTGTCCTCGCTGATATTTGCCTGGGGCGCGTTGACGTCGATGGTCTCAGCGCGTCCTGCCGATGCGCCGCCCAACATCCTGATCATCCTCATCGACGATCTTGGCTGGAAGGACCTCTCGTGCTACGGCAGCAGTTACTATCGCACGCCGAACATCGATCGCCTCGCCGCCGAGGGTGTTAGTTTCAGCGATGGCTATGCCGCCTGCGCCGTTTGCTCACCCACGCGTGCGGCGATTCTCACCGGCAAATATCCGGCGCGTCTCATGCTGACCGAGTGGCTGCCGTCGGGGCGCTGGGATCCGAAGACAAAACTGCGCAGCGGACGCTTTCTGCGTCAGTTGCCGCTGGAAGAGGTGATGCTGGCGGAAGCGCTGCGTGACGGCGGTTATCACACGGGCATCATCGGCAAATGGCATCTGGGTGGCGAACCGTTTTCCACGCCGCTGCACCACGGGTTCGATGTGGCGATCGCAGCCAATGATCACGGCAATCCCGGCGACTACTTCTTTCCATACGAAGGCGAGTGGCCGATTCCGACTACGAAGCTCAAAGCCAGCTGGCGCGTGATCGAAGGTGGAGAGAAAGGCGAATACCTGACGGATCGCCTCACCGACGAAGCCATTCACTTCATCCGTGGGAGCGCTGAAAAGCCGTTCTTTCTCTACCTCTCGCATTACGCGGTGCACACGCCCCTGCAGGCGAAGAAGGACATGGTCGCGCCTTATGAGGCGGTCGCTGAAGACCAGCGTCAGGGAAAGCCGGTTTATGCCGCCATGGTGGAGAGCGTCGATCAGGGCGTGGGTCGCGTGCTGGAGACGCTCGACGATTTGGGCATCGCAAAAGACACACTCGTGATCTTCACCTCTGACAATGGCGGCTTCGCCGGAGCCACGGATCACAAGCCGCTGCGTGGCAACAAAGGCGCCTACTACGAGGGAGGCATTCGCGTCCCGCTGATCGTGCGCTGGCCAGGTGTCACCAAAGCAGGCCACGTCAGCGCCGTTCCCGTGACCAGCACGGATCTGTATCCGACCTGCCTCGCCGCCGCTGGGTTGCCTCCGCATCCTGCCCAACATCGCGACGGCCTGGATCTGCATCCTGTGTTGGAAGGCGCGGAGTCCCTCGATCGCGAGGCCTTGTTCTGGCACTATCCACATTACAACAGCCATCCCTCCAGCGTACCGAGCAGCGTCATTCGCAAAGGCGACTGGAAACTCATCGAGACCTTCGATCCCGCCGACATCGAACTTTACAACCTCGCTGATGATCTCGGTGAGTCGAAGAACCTCGCCGCCGAACAAACATCCAAGGTGGATGAGCTTCGACGCGAGCTCGAAGCATGGCGAAACGAGGTGGGTGCCGAAAAGATGGAACCCAATCCCGACTACGAACCCGCAGCTCCCAAGTCGAAACGGAAGAAGAAATGACGTCGCATGACTGAGCGAAAACACCCCACGATTCGATTCACGCTTGCTGCTGTGCTGGCCGGCCTGGGTGTCCTCAGCGCCGCCGAGCCGCTGTTTGAAACACAGTGCCTCTTTGCCCTGACGCCGAACAACAAGCCGAACTACCGCATCCCGGGTATCATCCAGGCACCGAATGGCGACATCCTGGTTATCTGTGAGAAGCGCAACGACGGCCCCGGTGACATCGGCAATCACGACATCGTGATGAAGCGTAGCGTGGACATGGGGAAGACGTGGAGCGATGAGATCCTCATTCTCGACGACGAAGATCGCGTCTGCACGGATCTCACGCTTGGCCTCGATCGCGAGACAAAAAAGTTGTGGCTCTTTTTCCTGAAGGATAAAAAGCAGTTCGCACACCTCACCAGCACGGACAACGGATTGACGTGGACCGGGCCGGTGGTGATTCATGATCAGGTGATCCAACCGAAGTGGCAGACGCTGAAGGGGAAAGCTGAAGAATCCAAAGGCAATCCCAAGAGCCATGCCGTGCAGTGGGAGAAGGGCTGGGCGCAGCGCTACGGCTGCGGACCGGGCAAAGCGATGATCCAGCTCAAATCAGGCCGCCTGCTCGTTCCCGCACGACATCGCGAAGACATCGGCAAGGGACGTCTGCGCAGCTTTGCCCACTGCTTTTACAGCGATGACCACGGCGCCTCGTGGAAGCTCGGTGGCACGATCGGCCTCAACACGAGCGAGTGCCAGTTCGTCGAACTGAATGACGGCAGCGTCCGTGTCATCTCGCGCAATGAGAGCAGCGAGGACGCGCCGGACAACCTGCGACACCTCACGGCTATCAGCAAAGACGGCGGCGAGACGTGGAGCGAGGTCCGGCGTCTCGAAGAGCTCATCACGCCACGCTGTCACGGCTGTGTGGAGCGGTTCGATGCATACACACTGCTTTTTTCGAGTCCCGCGTCACCGTTTCGGCAGAAGGAGCATCCGTATGGCCGATACAATCTTACGATCCGTATCAGTCGCGACGACGGCGAAACGTGGAGCGCAGGAAAGACCATCTGGCCGCACCCAGGATCGTATTCCGACATTGTCGTGCTGAACGAAGGCACTATCGGCTACATTTACGAGCGTGCCGAGAAGGGCAGCGATCACTACTGGGATGAATTGCATTTTGCGCGGTTCAGTTTTGAATGGCTCACCAACGGAAAGCCTCCGACTGCTCCATGAAGCCCGTCTTTTCATTCATCCTGTTGTTGATGTTCACGTCGATAGCGTGTGCCGCGGAGCGGACCAACATCCTGCTCATCGTCTCGGAGGACAACGGTCCGGAACTCGGCTGCTACGGAGATCCGTATGCACGCACGCCGCATCTGGATCGCCTGGCCACGGATGGTGTCCGTTTTGAAAATGCGTTTGTGCCGTATTCGGTCTGTTCGCCTTCGCGTGCGTGTTTCCTCACGGGACTCCCTCCGCAGCAGAACGGCCAGATCGGCCTGGCGACTCACAAGTTCGCGCTCTACCGGCCGGACACGCCCAATGTCGTCACCCTGTTGAAGGCCCGGAGCTACCGCACCGGATTGATCGGCAAACTGCACGTCAATCCCGAGTCCGCATTCCCCTTCGATTCGCACGCCATTCCGTCATCCAATTTCCAGCGCAAAGAGTCGCCTGCCGACTACGCGTCGGAGGCGGCGCGGTTCATCGGCGAGTCTGGTGACAAACCGTGGTTTCTCTCGGTGAACCTGCCGGATGCGCATCTTCCGTTTGTCCGGCAGGCGCACGGTCAGCCGGTCAAGCCGCTGACTGCAGATGAAGTCAAACCGTTGCCATGGATGGGCGTGGACTCGCCGCGCATTCGCGAGCAGGTGGCGAACTACTACAACTGCCTCGAACGCCTCGACCACAGCGTGGGCCTGCTGCTGGACGTTCTGGAGAAATCCGGCGAAGCCGATCGAACGCTTGTCTGCTACATCGGCGACCACGGCGCGCAGTTCTCGCGCGGCAAGGGCTCCGTCTATGAAGGCGCTTTGCGCATCCCGCTGATCGTGCGCTGGCCCGGCATCACGAAGGCGGGAAGCGTCCGCAAGGAACTCGTCTCCACGCTCGACCTGCTGCCCACCTGGCTCGCGGCGGGTGGTGCTGCCGGAAGCATCGAGCTGCCGGGACGTGACTTGCGACCGCTGCTCGGCAATGACCGTGACGTGCCGTGGCGCCGCTACATCTTCGGTTTTACGACCGGTTCGTTTCCGGGCAATTGCTTCATCCAGCACTCGGTGCGCGACGAACGATTCAAATTGATCTCCAGCGTACGTCCGAACACCGAGAATCTCATCGCACACTCCTATCTCGACGAATCGCACCCTTACTTCGTGATTTCCGGCGCCAAGGCATCTGATTGCAAAGACCTCGCCCCGCAGGTGAGGGCGGCTTGGGACCGCTGGCTGCTGCCGCCGAAGTATGAACTCTACGACCTCCAGTCGGATCCCAACGAATGGCACGATCTCGCCGATGATCCGCAGCATGCGGCAGTCAAAAACCGCCTGATCGCCTCCTTGGTGGCCGGGCAGAACGAGATGCATGATCCGTTTCTGGATCCCGCCAACGTCGAGGCCTTTGTGGCGGAGCAGTTGTCCCGCCGCGATCTGAGTTATCGGAAAGAGAAAGATTTCCGCTGGTCCTATCTCGACACGTTCCCTGCTTGGCGTGCTCGTCCGATCATGCCTGCTCGCGGCCTCTGCGCGCATCGCGGTGCCATGAGCACGCATCCGGAGAATACGATCCCCGCATTCAAGGAGGCGATTCGTCTCGGTGCTCAGATGATCGAGTTCGATGTGCAACTCACCAAGGATGGCGCCTTGGTGCTCATGCACGATGCCACGGTGGATCGAACGACCAATGGCAAGGGCAAGGTGGCTGATCTCACGCTCGCGGAACTCAAGGCGCTCGATGCCGGCAGCAAGCTCGATGCGAAGTTCGCCGGCACGCGCATTCCGACGTTTGAAGAAGCGCTGGCGGTGTTTCCAAAAAACGTCTGGCTCAACTGTCATCTCAAAGGCGGTGCCGATGTCGGCGTCGCGACGGCCAAAGTCATTGCACAGACCGGACGCGCGCATCAGGCCTTCCTCGCGGCCACTGCCGATGCGGCGAAAGCCGCGAAGGCCGAGGTGCCGGACATCCTCATCTGCAACATGGAGCGTCAGGGCAGTTCGATGGTTTACGCGGAGGAAACGATCGCCATGAAGGCGCAGTTCATCCAGCTTCTCGGCAAGGGCGAGGTGCCTGTCGATGCCGTGACGCTCCTCAAGACAGCCGGAGTGCGCGTGAACTACTACCATGACGAATCGCCTGAAGGCCTGCGCCGGCAGTGGAAGGCGGGTGTGGATTTTCCGCTGGTGAATGATCTTGCGAAGGCCGTGCCGATTGCGCGTGAATTCGGCATCGAGCCGGTTAAGTAGCCGGGATGAAATTCCTGGCCGCCGCACTCTTCTTCACCACCACCGCGTTTGCTTACGAGGCCGATGTCATCGTCTACGGCGGCACCCCGGCGGGATTGAGCGCGGGCATTGTCGCGGCACGTGAGGGTGCGTCGGTGGTGATCATCGAGCCGACGAAATGGATCGGTGGCATGGTGACCGGCGGTCTTTGCCGTTCGGATGTGGGCAAGGAGCAGACGATTGGTGGTTTTCCGCGCGAGTTCTTCACGCGTGCGGCAGCGGCGAAGCCGGACACGACGATGTGGTATGCGGAGCCGGGTGTGAACATGGCCACGTTTCAGTCGATGGTGAAGGAGGCGGGAGTGAAGGTTGTTTCGGCGCAGGCTTTGAAGAGCATCACGAAGGATGGCGCACGCATCACCAGCCTGACCACGGCCGATGGCACCACCTTTGAAGGGAAGATGTTCATCGATGCCAGCTACGAGGGCGACCTCATGGCGGCGGCGAAGGTCAGCTACATCGTCGGACGGGAAAGCAACGCGCAGTATGGCGAGCCGCTCGCCGGTTATCACCCGATGGAAATCCGGCCGCGCACGGTCGAGGTCATGGAGAGCGACTGCCCGAGCATCGGTGGCAGTGGGCCGAGCTACGTTCATGGCACGCCCGCGAGCATTTCCGGGCTCGGCAAAGATGGAAAGCCGATCTTCGGCGTCTATGCCGCCCCAGATTTAAAACCCGGTGACGCGGACAATCGCACACAGGCCTACAACTTCCGCATCTGCGTGACCCAGCGCCCGGACATTCTCGTCCCGTTTCCGAAGCCTGCGAACTATGATCCGTCGCGCTACGAATTGCTGCTGCGATTGATTCAAACCTTTCCCGGCATCCGTTTCGGGCGCCTGTTTCACATCGGTTCGACATCTCACGGCAAGTATGACCTCAATGCGCAGGGGCTTTTCTCGACCGACTATCCCGGCGCAAACTTCGACTATCCGGATGGCGATGCCACCACGCGTGCGCGCATCTGGCAGGATCACATCGACTTCACGCAGGGTATGTTCTGGTTCCTCGGTCACGACGAGCGCGTGCCTCAACCGCTGCGCGATCAAGCAAACTCCTGGGGCCTCTGCCGCGACGAGTTTGCCGACAACGACCACTGGCCCTATGCGCTCTACATTCGCGAAGGCCGGCGCATGATCGGCGAATACGTGATGGTGCAGAAGGACCTGCAGACCGACATCTTCAAAGAGGATGGCGTCGCAATGGGCTCCTTCGTCATCGACTGCCACATCGTGCAGCGCATCCTCGCGGAAGACGGCACGGTGCGTGACGAAGGCAGCTTTCAGGACACGCCCGCGCTGCCCTATCAGATCGCCTATCGCAGCCTCACACCGAAGCGTGCCGAATGCGAAAACCTGCTCGTTCCCTTCTGCCTGTCTGCCAGCCACATCGCTTACTGCTCGATCCGCATGGAGCCCGTTTACATGGCGCTCGGGCAGGCTTCGGGGCTCGCCGCCGTGCAGGCGATCCATGCGAAACAAAGCGTACAGGGCATCGACGTGCAGGCGCTCCGCAAAAAGCTGCTGGAACAAAAGGCTGTGCTCGAACTGGCCGAACTCGCCAACATGCCACGCTCCGCTAAGCTGCCCGGCATCGTCATGGACGACCAGCAGGCTGAGAAGACCGGTCACTGGACCGGCAGCAGTTTCGGAAATCCCGTTGATGGTGCGAGCGTGCACGATGCGAATGCCGAGAAGGGAGCCTTGAGTATTCGCTACGCTCTCAAAGTGCCCGCGAGCGGCCGCTACGAAGTTCGTGTGTCCTACGCGTTCGCGCCGAACCGTGCCAGCAACGCCCCCGTGCAAATCCAGCACGCGGACGGCGAGGAGGTGATTCGCGTGAACCAAAAGAAAGCGCCACCCATCGACAAGACCTTCCTCAGCCTGGGCGTGTTTCGATTTGAGGCGGGCAAACCCGCCGTCATCACCATCACGAACGGCGACACCGATGGCATCGTAGGCGCCGATGCGGTGCAATTGCTGGCGGAGTGAGTTGGCCTCACTGGCGCGGCGAAAAGCGGGCTGACTTTCTCATTGCTTCCGGTGGGCTGGGTTGGTTAATCCACCGCCATGCGAGATTCTCCTGCTGCCGATGCCCCGCCGCCCGATTCGTTTTTGACGCCCTTCATCATCGGTGTCACCGGGCACATGAAACTTCCCCGGGAAAAGACCGAGGCTTTGCGGGAGAAGTTGCGCGTGTTCTTCCGCTGGTTGCAGGCCGAGGAGGAGGAGAGCTTCGACGGGCTGGGGCCGGGTCTGGGGCTGAAGGACACGCCCGTCGTGCTGCTCTCCAGCATGGCGCCCGGTGTGGACCAGATCGCGGCGGGGGTCGCACGGGAGGCGGAGTTTCGTTTTCGCGTCGTGTCACCGCTGCCGTTTCCGCCGGAGCAGTATTTGCGTTCGACCACCTTCACCAGCGCGAGCGATGCCGAAAAAGCCGCGCTCACCAGCCTGCCGCACGAATCATTTTACGTCGAACTGGCGGATGAAGCCGCGCTTTCACCTGAAGAAGCGGCACGGCGGCGTGAGGTCTGTCTGACGGGCGATGCGGAGAAACCCCGGCGCTACGCCCACCTGCGGGCTTCCGGTGAATACGTCGCCGCCTACTGCGACCTGTTACTGGCCGTCACCGACCTCACCGGGGCGATCGATCCGGTGGAGCCGCCTGCGTTTGATCCCTCCCATGCCTATGAGTGCGGTGCCGTGACGATCATCCGCGTGCGGCGGCACGGCATCACCCCCGGACTGCTGCCCGTGCAGCCCGCGCTGCCGTGGGCGGATGCGGGGCCCGTCGTCTATCTGCCCTGGCAAAAGACGGGCCGAGTGGCTCCGGCGACTGAGGGCGTGTTCTCCTTTTACTCGGATCCCGGGTCCACCCACGTTGCGGATCAGGCTGAGCGCGAAGTTCTCCGGGAAACGGCGGACTTGGTTTCCCGCTTCAATGAAACGGCCCCCTCCGCGGATCTGGCGAAGGCCGCAGGGCAGGAGATGCGGACCATGCTGGCGCTCGGCGGGGACGCTCCATTGCCGGACATGCCCGCCGTGCTGCGGGACCGCCTGCTTCGCATCGCCGGAGCCAGATTCCGGGCCAAGAAGCGGAACTACCGGGCGGGTGACGACGTGGATGCCTGGCGGAGCCGGTTTCTCACCGCCGGGGTGGTGGCGGTGGTCCTGCTGCAAATGCACGATCACTGGGTGCCATCCGCAGCTCCAGAGTGGGTAGGCACGCTGCGCGTGGGAGCCTATCTGGCGGCGCTGGCCTTTGCGGTGGGGAGCCTCTTCTCCCTCTACCGCTTTCGTTCCGGCCGGAGTGAGCAGGACCAGATCGATGCCCGATGCATTGCCGAGGGATTGCGAGCGCAGTTCTACTGGACGGCTGCGGGCACGGGTGTCTCGGCCGCGTCGAATTACCTTTTGCGCCAGCGCGGGGCCATCCGCTGGATCGTCAATGCTCTCAGCAGCGCGTCGTTTCCGTATGAGCAGGCTCGTTCGGCTTTTCAGTTGATGCCGTTGGCGGCGCGCTGCGCGCTTTTGCGGCGGGTGGTGGAGGGCTGGCTGCTGGCACCGGGAAAGAAGGGCCAGATCGGCTATTTCCACGGCCAGTTGCAGACCATCGCGGTCGAGCGCACGAGATACCGGCTTCAGGGAACTGCCTTCCTCGCCGCAGGCGTGCTGCTTTCCATGCTGCTGTTTGGCTTGGAGTGCAGTGCCGGTACCGGCTGGGAGGGGACGATCAGCGGTTCCAGCCTCATCCGGTTCAGTTTCGCTCTGGCCGCCGTCGGGGGGCTGGGCGCGTTGGGGCGGTGGATCTCGCGGTGGGAGCCTTCCCGGACGGGAGCCATTCTCTCACCGGATGACAACTCGGTCATCGGGCAGGAGTTGCAGGTGCGCCAGGAGGCACCGCAGGCCGTCCGCAGGACTCTCGCCAGTCTAGCATTGATGGCGGGGGCTTTGGGGCTGGGCGTGGTTGTGGCGGGCCTCGTGGTTCTACTGGCCTTGGGGCTGGGGGATCAGGCGGGCTGCCTGCCCGCCGCCACCGAGTGCCTTTCCATGGGAAAAAGCATCCTCTTCGCCCTGTCTGCCCGCTCGTTCCTGTCCAGCGCCCTGCGCTTTCACACGGAGAATGAACGGAACTACTCCGCCATGCTCAGCCTGTTTGAGTCCGGGGCCAGGCGGCTGAAAGCCCACCTCGGGGTTCTGGAGGCACGCTGCCGGGCGCTGTCTCCCGATGCCACCACGGACCCGCAGGCGGAGCTTGCCATCGCCGCCATCCAGGACCTTCTGCTCGCGCTCGGGCGCGAGGCGCTCTCGGAGCACGCGGAGTGGCTGCACCTGCACCGCGACCGCCCCGTCTCACCCAATTTGCCAAACCCATGAGTTCCTCCCTGCATCCGCCGACCCACTGCGACCTGGAGCGCAAAATCCTCTGGGAAGGACAGCCGCACGCCATGGCCTTCCGCCTCATCCCGCCGGGACGTTTCCGCATGGGCTCGCGGGGAGAGTACAGCGACGAAGAGCCGCGTCATTGGGTGGAGATCAAGCGTGCCTTCTGGATGGCGGAGACGCCGGTCACGCAGGCACAGTACCGCTTCATGGCCGGGCAGTGCCTGGGCGAGTTGAAGAGCATCGAGGGAAACAAGGGTGCTGAGCCTAGCGACTTCAACGGCGACGACCTACGTCCTGTGGAGAGTGTGAACTGGCATGAGGCAAGAGTGACCGCGGCTTGGCTTCAGAGATGTGGAGCGCTGCCGACTGGTCAGGCCGCATTTTTGCCCACGGAAGCTCAGTGGGAGTATGCCTGCCGGGCAGGAACCACCACTGAATACCACTCCGGCGATGGTGTGGCGGCACTAGAAATAGGAGGATGGTATAGCGGGAACTCGGGCAGAAAGACTCACCCTGTGAGACAGAAGGCGATGAACGCCTTTGGCCTTTACGACTTACATGGAAATGTGTGGGAATGGTGTGCTGATCGTTGGGATCCGTTTGCGTATGTCAATCGCTTCAAACCCACCGGCAAACCAGATGTAAAGAGTGACGCTCACTCGCATCCTGTTGTGCGAGGCGGTTCGTGGGAAGATTCGTTCCGGTACTGCCGGTCCGCGTTCCGACATATGTTCCATCCTACCACCTACTATTGGGATCCTGTCGGAGGACGATTGGGCTCACGGGGCTTCCGTCTTTGCTTGTCTGCGGGTCCGGCGGAGGTCGGAGCGCGCGGCGCACCCTCCACCTTCCCTGCGAAAGGAGGTGTCAGATGAGCGACGCCGACTTGACCCCCGGCTGGCAGTGGGCTGCTCAGCAGGCACGCAGGCCGGACTCAGGGATCCTGCAGGTGGAACTGGCTCCAGGGGTCCCCATGTTTTTCAGCCACGTCCCCGCCACACCACCGGAAGGCTTCCGCATGGGATCGCGGGGGAAGATGAAAGACCAGGAGCCTCGCCACCGGGTCTGCATCACCCGACCGTTCCTGCTTTCCACCTTTCCTGTGACGCAGGCTCAGTGGCAAGCTCTGATGGGAACTACTGTGCTGGAGATGAAAGCAAGAGGGGACATTCGATTTGGTAAGGCTGTGGAAGCGGATGATGATGTGGCTGGGTTGGGGCCGCTACATCCAATGTATTTCATCACCTGGAATGAAGCTCTTGATTTTGCCAGGAACTTCAAAAAGCGGTTTCCAGGCTGCGTAGGCGGCCTCCCCACCGAGGCGCAGTGGGAGTGCGCCTGTCGTGCGGGGACGACCACGGAGTATCACACTGGGGATGGAGTGGAGGCTCTTTGGCGAGCTGGGTGGTTTCGTGAGAACTCAAACGGAAGCACGCAGCCGGTAGGACTCCTGGAAAGGAATGCGTTTGGCTTCTATGATATGCATGGCAATGTGTATGAGTGGTGCATAGATGCTTGCAGGCACGATGGCTATCAAGAGCGGGGAACTGCACCCTTCGATCCGTGCGTGGACGGAAAAGAAAACTGGGCACGCGAAGACTGGCCGCATATCTCGAGGGGAGGGAGCTGGAGCACCGCTTTAGCTTGGATGTGCGAGTCTGGTTATCGCTTTGACTGCTTCGACGGTTGGCGCAGAAACACCTTCGGCTTCCGTTTCTGCTTGCCGTCCTTTCCGTTGGAATTCGGGCACCTAAGAGCCACAGGCACGACAACAGGAGCGAAGCTGGTGGAATGAAGAAATGAGGAATTCTAATTCTTGAAAGACATGAACCGACAAGGCCTTGAAGAACAATTAGTCGATTTTGCCGCAAAAGTTATTGGTATTGTAGAATCTCTGCCCTGCATCATGGCACGACGGCATATTGCGGGGCAGGTGGTGGGTTACGGGACGAACCCTGCGCGTCATTATAGCAATGCCCATAGGGCTGAATCGCGGGACGACTTCATCCACAAGGTGAAGATTGCGTTCAGGGAATTGCGCGAGATCCTTGATCTGCCTCCAAACTGCCGAGCGTCGCGGCATGCTGCCTACAAAACGACTAAGTACCGTCATCGCTGAGTGCGATGAACTCGTGGCGATCTCTGTCACCAGCACGCGAACCGCCGATGACAAACGCCCCGGCACTTAGAAGATCAAAAATCGAAATCTAAGTCATCAATCAGTTCTTTGTCACCTCCGCATTCCCATGAAGCTGCCCTACCTCCATAGCCCCAAAACCGCCCCGGACTGGACCCAATGGCCCGTGCCCTCGCCAGAAGTGACGAAGATCGTGATCGGCAAGCTGACCGATGCCCCCGACAAGAAGCTGTCGCTGGGCGACCTGCCGGAGGATTTCCCGGACCGCTTTCCGAATCTGAAGCTCCTGCACCTCTGGGGCCTGAAGGGCCTGCGCCGCCTGCCCCCGCTGCCCGCCGGGCTGGTGGAGCTGGACGTGCGGAAATGCGCCGATCTGGAGGAACTGCCGGAATTGCCTGAGGGGCTGGAGGTGCTGGTGATCGGAGATGCGCCTCGTCTGAAGGCATTGGAACCCGCACGCTGTGGTCCAGCGTTGATGGACTTGGCACTGACCAATTGTCCCCAGTTGGTGGAAGGGACGATTCACTCGATTCTCGAAGTGGCACCCAGGTTGGAGGAACTGGACCTTTCGGGATGCGGCCAGGTCACCCGGCTCCGAGACCTTCCTGAACGAGTGACCGTGTTGCGGGCCGATCGATTGGAATTCTTGAAGGGCCTCCGCGAGCTACCCATGTTCCTGCGGCGGCTGGATTTACGAGAGTCTGCGGTGGAAAACCTGCCGGACTTCCCTGATGCACTGGATTACGTGGATCTACGAGACACCCGAAGTCTGGAAAGGCTGCCGGACAAGATCGGCAAACCACGCACACTGCTGATGCAGGGTTCGGGACTGGGCAAGGTGCTGCCAGACGAACTTTTCGGAGAGGGCGTGGACTATAACTCAGCTCCGAATGTGCTGGCCCACTTCGAGAGGGCGCGGACGCTGGATCACGAGATCAAGGTGATCCTGCTGGGGAACGGACGCGCTGGAAAGTCCTCTCTGGCAAGGCGGCTGTCCGCCGGCACCTTCGATCCGAACGAAGTGACGACTCATGGGATTCGTCTGTGGTCCTTCCCGCTGGAGTTCAGCCCCGTGGATGAACCCCACGCCAGCGCCAAGGCCACGGTGAACGTGTGGGATTTTGCGGGGCAGGATCTCTATCACCACACTCATCGGCTGTTTTTTCAGAACAAAGCGATCTTTCTCGTCTGCGACACTGCGGCTGGCCCGGGGGCGAGTCCCGAGGGCGATGGTCAGGACGATGATCTGCTGCCGAAGGGCTGGGACGTGAACCGAAACTTGCTCTATTGGCGGGAACAGATCGAGGCGCTCGGCAGCAGTCCCGGCATGGACGGACCGCCGCCGCTGCTGGTGATCCGCACCAAGGCAGACCGGGATCACGAAGCACCGGCGGGGCAGAGAAAGAAGGAGTTCATCACCAAGTGTGGCGAGGCGTTGCAGGGGCTGGAACTGATCGATTTCGGCGCGGAGTCGGGGGAAGGTCTGGAGGCACTTCAAACGGCGATCAAGAAAGCTGTGGCGGATGTGCTGGGCGCTCGCGGCAAGCGGGAGATCCGCGAGGACGCGCTGGCGGTGAAGGATCAACTGCGTGCCCTCATGCAGCAGAATGCGAACGAGTTTCGCACGGCCGAAGCGGAGGACAGGCCAGCCCAGCCCCCCTTTCCCACGCTGACGAGGGACGCGTTTCACGCGCTGGTAAAACAGCACTGCGCGGGAACGATCTATGATCAGAAGCCGGATACGCTCCTCCAACAGTGGCACTGGACTGGCTTCCTGTACTATCAGCCTCGCTATCTGCCGGAAATCGTGCTGGATCAGCGCTGGGTGATTCAGGGCATCTATTCGGGACTGGACCGGGAGAGGAGCTGGAAACGTCTTTTGGCCAAGGGCGGGCGCTTCACTGCGGAGGACCTGGCTCAGTGGGCGTGGAACGATGCGGGCTATTCGGCGGCACACCAGGCTCTGTTCCTGCAGTTCATGAAGAGCTGCGGCATGGTCTTCCGCTTTGGTGAACGGTCGGGCACGGATGAATATGTGATGCTCAATGCCCTGCCTGAGCGGAACGCCGATACGGAGCGGCTCGCAATCGACTACCGGGCTGGTACGCTGGAAACGAGACGCGTGGCGCTGCAGCATCGGCACTTAAGCCGCGATGCAGTGCTGGAGCTGCTGGCGCAAATGGGAGAGGACTGGCGGAAGAGTGGTCTTCTCTGGCGCTGGGGCGGACAGTTTGAATCCTTCCGTCACGCCCATTCGTGGGAGCACAACCGCCCGCGGTCCTTCGCCTATCTCGACTGGCGGCCGCGTGTGCCGGACAGCTTTGGCGGTACTTTGGCCATCACGCTTTATGGCGACGATGAAGAATTTCTGAACGACATCCTCCGTGAGTGCCAGAAGCTTCAGGGATTCGAAGCCGTCAAATTTCCAGAGATCAAAGAGCCCGATCTGGCCGACCTGAAACAGCCCGACCAGCCCGAAAGACAGAGCGCCAAACCCGGTGCCTTTCACGCAGACGGAATCGAGGTGGGCATTTCCTTTGCCGGGGATTTCAATGGGCCATGCACCAGCTGGCGCGATCTGCCGGCGGACTCGATCGAACGCTGGCCGCGTGCGCTCACCGAAGAGCTGGTGAAGCTGGGCTTCCGCGTGGAGCAGTACCGGATCGAGCAGGGGCGGGATGAGATCGACCGAACAACGGATCGGAAAGCCTATCTCGACACGCTGACCGATAAGGACTTCATGTTTGCTTTTCTCAGTTGGGAGTATCTGAAGTCCCCGTGGTGCATGTATGAGTTCATGCGCATCTGGCAGGCGCAATCCCCCCCAGGAAAGCAGGATCCCGCCAAGACGAAGATTGCCGCCTTCGAAGACGCTTACTTTTCACAGAGTGATCCCGATCAAGAGCACTGGAAGCGGTTCAAGAAGCACTGGAACGTCTGGTATCTGGCGTTTGAGAAACGAATCCGCGAAGACACTGAGGGTCGGCGAAGTGCTACGGTTTACGATGCGGCCAAGCGGGTGAAGGATTTTGGTTTCGGTGAGTGGCATGAGTGCCTTAGCGACGAAACGAACCTCGATCGGATCGCTTCCGCGATCTTCGGCAGTGGTTGGCAAATTAACAAGGTGCGCAAGGAGCCTGGAGATACGGAAATGGTGGAGTGGAAACGCCACTTGATGACCACCTTTCAGCGTGTGGACCATCTGTTGGATCTGGCGGTGGAAGCCTGGAACAAGAAGGAGTATGACCGTGCCCAAAGAATCTATCTTCGTGCTGTCTTGGGGCTGGCCCCTGACAATCAGCCGATGGAGGAGGTTTTGAGAAAAGGGATCAGTCAACCTCAGGAACTAAAGCTGATTCGGAGCTCCATTCTAAGTGAACTTCGAGAGCACCAAGACGCGGGAGTGACTTTCGCGAACTGGATGGAACTCGCCGACGCCATCGCGCCGACCACAAGTGAAACCTCCCAATCATGACCCTCCCCACTCCCACAGAAATCATCGCGCATCTCGACCGCTTCGTCTTGGGCCAGGCGGCGGCGAAGCGGGACATCGCGGTGGCGGTTTACAACCACTACTTCTCCCAAGGACATCGGGACATGCATGGCTCCGACCTGGGGCGGCATCACATCCTGCTGCTGGGGCCCACGGGCGTGGGCAAGACGCATCTGGTGAAGACGCTGGCGGATTTTCTCGGCGTGCCGGTGGGCTTTGCCAGCGCGGCGGGACTGGTGGAGGCGGGTTACAAAGGGAACTCGGTGGACACGATCGTGGAAACTCTGCTGGACCGCGCCGGTGGCGATGCACGACGGGCGGAAAAGGGCATCGTCTTCATCGACGAGATCGACAAAATCCGCCGTGGGGAAACGGGAGGCCGGGATGTGAGCGGTGAGGGCGTGCAAAACGCGCTGCTCACGCTGCTGGACGGCCGCAGCACGGAGGGACAGGAAGGGCGGCGGCACATCGCCGTGGACACCGGGCGGCTGCTTTTCATCTGCACGGGAGCTTTTGTCGGCCTGCGGGAGATCGTGGAGAAGCGGCTGGGGAGGCAGCAGCGGCGGATCGGCTTTTCCCCCAAAGGGCTGGAGGAGGTGGCACCGGATGCGCAACCGATCTACACGGCGCTGTGCCAGGCAGAGACGCAGGACTTGGTGGCCTTTGGCATGATCCCGGAGTTCATTGGCCGCTTTGCCACGATCACGGCCCTGCATGAGCTGGGCGTCGCCGACCTGCGTGCCATCCTCGGCGGCGGAGTGGAGGACTCGGCGCTGCACGGCATCGATCTGGTCATCGAACCCGAAGCGCTGGACGCCATCGCAGAGGACGCCGCCGAACTGAACACGGGGGCACGCGGCCTGCACCGGCTGATCGGGCGCGCGGTGGATGCGGTGGACTCCCGCTGGCCGGAACTGGCGGATCAAGGTGTGACGCGGGTGGTCATTACCCGTGCCTGTGTGGAGGACGGCGCGGAGCCCGTGCTGCAGAAGGAGTCGCGTCCCGACGGACCACCGCGCGAAGACGCGGAGATCCGCCGCGACTGCCTGCGCGGTCTGCCGCCCAAGCCCCGCGACACGCCGCGAAAGCCGGCGCGTGACGGCATCACCGACACCACCGGCTGGAGCGATGACGAACTGCGCACCTCGTATGAGAAACTGAAAACCGAAAAACTCGGTGGCAGCACGCTCACGGGAAGTGCGCTGAAATGGTGGGCGTCCTTCGAAGCCGAAAACACCGACCAGCTTCCCCTGCTGCACCGCCTGGCCGAGGAACTCCGCAATCGCAAGGCGACCATTGCCGATTTCTTCGCCGCTTACGTTTACTCCAACACCAGCGACATCCAGGCAAACCTCCACTACCTCGACTACATGAGGCTGAAGGGCGACCCATGAGTCGTCACGACTTCGTCTCGCACCGGCTTTAACGGCACGCAGCCTCGATGGTTTTCGGTCTGGCGCGTCCGGTTGAAAGCCAGCGTGGTGGTGGTCATGGCGACATTTGTGACACATCCCCATGACTGGCACGTTTCCGCCAGCCCATGAGACACGCGTTTTTCTGCTTCCTCTCTATCCTTGGCTCTTCGCTCTTTGCTGCGGACAAGCCGGACGTGCTCGTCGTGATCGCCGACCAGTGGAATCCGCGCTATGTCGGCTGGGATAACAAGGAAGTGCGCACCCCGAATCTGGATCAGATCGCGAAGGAGGGGATGATCTTTGATGCGTGTTACACCACGTCGCCGGTGTGCATGCCGGCGCGGGTGTCGCTGCTGACGGGACTGTATCCGCACAATGCGGGACATGGCCTGTGGGGCAATGGCGCCCGTTACTACCCGAAGCCGGAGGATGCGGCGATGTTTCACGACATCCTGCGTGCGGGACTCACGACGGCGCAGATCGGCAAGACGCACTGGACCGCAGGGCCGTCGTGGCATGAGGACTTCAAGAACAGCGGTGCGTTTTTCAAAGCGCTCGGCCTGGATCACGTGGAGGACATTTCCGGGCCTCCCGACTCAACAAAGGGCCGCGATGCTTACTCGCAGCATCTGCGCGACATCGGTCGGTTGGAAGCGGTGGCGAATGATCTGCACGATCGCTATGTGAAAGGCGAGTTCGAACCGCGTGCGAGCGTGGCGAAGACGGAGGACTACCACGACTGGTTCACCACCGGACTGGCGGTCGATTTCATTCACAAGCAGTCGAAGGAGAAGCCGATGTGCCTCGTCGTGAGCCTGCACTCGCCGCATCCGCCGCTCGATGCGCCGGGGGATTACGCGACGATGTTCGATCCGGAAAAGCTCACACTGCCCGAGAGCGTGCCGGAAAGGTATTTGCGCGACGGCCATGCACTCGATCACGCGAAGACGAAACGCATGCTGGCGAACTACCTCGGCAAGATGGCGCTGGTCGATGATTGCGTGGGGCGTTTGGTGGAGGCGATGAAAGTGCGCGGCACCTGGGAGAACACGCTGGTCGTTTTCACCTCCGACCATGGTGAGATGATGGGCGCGCACGGTTATCTCACAAAAGGCCGTTTCTATGAGGAGTCTGCGCGCGTTCCGCTCTTTGTGCGCTGGCCCGGAAACGTGAAAGTGGGCCGCAGCAAAGCGCCGGTGCAGATGATGGACGTGTATCCGACGATCGTGGAGGCGGTTGGCGGCGAAGTGACTTCCGGGCGTTTCTCCAAATCGCTGCTTCCCATTGCCAAAGGTGAGAGAGACCGCATCCGGCCCGTTGCCATCAGCGAAATCGGTGACAAGGCACCACTGCGTATGATGGCCTGCGATGGCCGCTTCAAATATTGGGCGGATGAGGAACGCGAATACCTTTTCGATCTGGAAAAGGATCCACTGGAGCAGCGCGAACTGTCAGAGATTCCCGAGCATCGCGACATGTTGAATCAAATGCGCGAAAAGCTGCTTACCCATCTGCGCTCCACCCAGGTGAACCTCTCCGCCGGCTACAAGTCCAAGGTCAAACGCTTGCGGGAAGCGGAAGCGGGCAAGTGAGGGCTGCGAGGGGACCATCCTTGCCCATCACGCCGCTGGTTAGCCCGCCTGACCAGCAAGGCAGGCATCCGCAGGCCGTAGATTCAATTCGCAATCGAATCCGACGCATCCGACCCTTCGATCGCCAACTCAATCCACCATGAAACCCTTTCTGCCCACCTTTGCCTTCCTGTCTTCCCTTGCCACTGCGGCAGTCGTTGAGTCCGATGTTTGTGTCTACGGCGGCACGTCCGGTGGTGTGGCGGCGGCGGTGCAGGCGGCACGGATGGGAAAGTCGGTCGTGATTGCGGAGCCGGAGCGGCATCTGGGCGGGATGACGAGCGGTGGGCTTAGCGCAGTTGACATTGGCGATCCGCGTTCGGTCGGTGGCATTGCGCGCGAGTATTTTACCAAGCTTGCGGCAACGGTGGGCGTGACGCTGGCGTGGGACAAGCCATTCGAGAGCAAAGGCGGCGGTCCGGCCACGGGCGGTGCGTATGCGATCGAGCCGCACAAAGCGGAGGAGGTTTTCGCCGCGATGGCGAGCGAAGCGGGCGTGAAGGTGCATTTCAACGCACGACTGGCCTCGACGAAGAAGGACGGAGCGCGTATTACCGAATTCGTTACAGAGGATGGCACCGTGTTTCGCGCGAAGATGTTCATCGACTGCACCTACGAGGGTGATTTGATGGCGAAGGCGGGCGTGAGCTACACGCTCATGCGCGAGGGGAATGCGAAGTATGGTGAAACCTACAACGGCATTCATTACACGGACAAATACCTGCCGCGCAGGAATCACCTCAAACCGGGGCCTACAGGTCGTGTGCCGGGAGGTCAGGGCGTGTGGGATCGCGATTTCCCGCTCGATCCCTATGTCGTGAAGGGCGATCCGAAGAGCGGACTGCTGCCGCTGATCAACGAAGGTGAACCCGGCACGCAGGGCGAGCCGGCACCGGGTGTGCAGGCCTACTGCTACCGGCTGTGTCTCACGACGAATCCGGCGAACATGATCCCGATCACGCCGCCGTCGGACTATGACCCGAAGCGCTACGAAATCGTGGCACGTTTCATCGAGGCCTGTCTCGCCATCGGTGATGACATGGACCTGCGCTGGTTCTCAAAGCACGATGCGCTGCCGAATGACAAGTGGGACTTCAACACGGCGACCTTCGGCGGCAATCTGCCCGGCGCTTCGTGGGCCTGGCCGGAGGCGAGCTACTCTCAGCGCGAGAAGACCGCGAAGCAGCACGAGAACTACCATCGCGGCCTGCTGCACTTTCTCGCCACAGACTCACGCGTGCCGGAAAAGGTGCGCAAGGACATGCAGCGCTTTGGTTTGCCGAAGGATGAATTCACCGACAACGGCGGTTGGCCGCATCAGATCTACGTGCGAGAGGCCCGCCGCATGGTGAGCGACTTTGTCATGACGGAAAACCATACCTTCGGACGCCAGCCCGTGGCGAAGTCCATCGGCCTCGGCAGCTACGGAACCGACGTGCATGAGATTCGCCGCATCGCGAAGAACGGCGTGGTCGCTCGCGAGGGTAAGATAGCCACCGGCCGCGACGGCGCACCGCCGTATGCTGTCGGCTATGACGCCATCGTGCCGAAGCGGAGCGAGTGTGAAAACTTGTTCGTCACCTTCGCGCTCAGCAGCAGCCATGTCGCATTTGCCAGCATCCGCATGGAGCCAGTTTTCATGTGCACGAGTCAAAGCGCCGCCGCTGCCGCCGTTCTCGCCATGGATGCCGATCAGGCCGTCCAAAACGTGGACTATGAAGCGCTCAGGGCCGTCCTGATCAAGCACAAGCAAGTCCTCACCTGGCCATCCCGGTAGATTTGATTGGCAATCGAATTCAAGCCCCAACCAACCGCATGAACCGTCGCGTCGTTTTACTTCCAGCGCTGATCTGTGCCCTCGGTAATTTTCTCCGGGGCGCATCACTTCCCGTCGTTGACCTTTCTCAAGACACCACCCGCGACGTCATCATCGCCCCCGGCACGGAGAAGGTTTATCAAGGACACCCGACGACACTGCTGCTGCCGGATGGCAAGACGATGTTCTGTGTATGGACGCAGGGACACGGCGGTCCGTGCGGGCCGATGAAGCGCAGCGACGATGGAGGCAAAACGTGGAGCGATCTGCTGCCGGTTCCGGAGAATTGGAAAACGACGCGAAACTGCCCGGCAATCTACCGTCTGACCGATCCTCACGGCGTTTCTCGGCTGATCATCTATGCCGGACAAGGTCCCGGCGGCACGCGGCAGCCGGACAACGGCACGATGCAGCGTTCGTTCTCGCTCGATGACGGCAAAACGTGGTCGCCGATGCAGAGCATCAATCTCGAATGCGTGATGCCGTTCTGCACCATCATGCCGGTCGAGGGCGGCAAGAAGTTGATCGGCCTCACGAACATTCGACGTCCAGGTGAGACGAAGGACACGAAGTCGAACATCGTCACGCAGAGCGAATCGACCGATGGCGGTCTCACGTGGAGTCCGTGGCGGGTCTTGGTGGATCTCGGTGATTTGAAGCCATGCGAACCGGAAGTGGTGCGTTCGCCGGACGGCAAACAGCTTCTCTGCATGATGCGCGAGAACGTGCGGAGCGAACCGGCGCATTTCATCACCAGCGATGACGAGGGCCAGACGTGGTCGGCGGTGAGGGCGCTGCCACCGGGGCTGCATGGGGACCGGCACAAGGCAGTGTATGCGAAGGATGGCCGGCTCATCGTGTGTTTCCGCGACACGGGGCGCAACAGCCCGACGAAGAACCATTTCGTCGCATGGGTCGGTCGCTACGAGGACATCGTCAGCGGCAAAGACGGCGAATACAAAATCAAGCTGCTGCACAGCCACAAAGGCAGTGACTGTGGGTATCCGGGGCTCGAACAGCTGCCCGATGGCACGCTGGTCGCGACGACTTACATCAAGTATCACCCCGGTCCGGAGCAGAACTCGGTGGTGAGCACGCGATTCACCCTCGCGGAAACCGACAAAGCGGAGAAGTCGGCTGGCACGTCTGTTTCGCGCAAAGCGGCGGGGATTATTCTCGATGATGACGCAGCGGAATACACCGGCGCGTGGAAGGTGGGTGACAAACTGCCTTCGCTCGTCGGCGCATCCTATCGTCACGACGACCGTGCGAAGAAATCGGCCGCCGTGGCGAAGTTCACGCCCGAGATTCCGACGGATGGGAAATACGAGGTGCGTCTGCTGTATGTGCACGCTTCGAATCGTGCGCAAAAGGCGACGATCACGATCCGCAGCGCCGACGGAGAGAAGGTGGTGACGCAAAACCAGTGTGAGGCTTGCCTCGAAGACGGTATTCCACGCTCGCTGGGCGTCTATGCGTTCGCCAAAGGGAAGTCGGGATCGATTGAAGTCTCCAACGCAGGTGCGGATGGCTACGTTGTGGTCGATGGCCTGCAGATCGTGCCCGAAGCGGAGGCGATCGCTGAGCGGAACACACGCTCAGACGCCGGATTTCCGGTGAAGATGAGCGCTGCACCCGTGCCGGTGAAGATCCCGCCGCCGATGCATTTGAAAAGCGCGGCGAAGCCGCAGGATATCGATGGTCAATCGTATGACCTCGTCGTCATCGGCGGAACGCCTGGCGGCATCGCCTGTGCGGTGCGTGCGGCTCGCGAGGGACTCAGTGTGTTGCTGGTGAATCACACCCAGCATCTCGGCGGCTTCGTCACCAGTGGTGCGGGCGGTTGGGAGGCGCCGTATGACGGCCTGCGCTCACCGATCTATGGTGAGATGATCACGGGCGCTGCACATTATTATGCGAAAACCTACGGAGAGGGATCGCCGCAGCACATCGTTTCGATGCCGAGCAAGACCAGCCGAGCGCACATCGACCGTCCGAAGATCGAGCCACGCATCGCGGAGATGCTGTTCAATGGGATGGTCGCGAAGGAGAAGACGCTGAAGGTGTTGCTTGGTCACGTCGTCTCGAAAGCGGAACGCGAAGGCTCTTTGCTCAAGAGTGTGACGCTGAAACCGATGCATGGCGAGAAGACGATCACCGTCAGCGGCAAGGTTTTCGCCGACGGCATGTATGAGGGTGATCTCATGGCCGCCGCGGGTGTGAAGACGCAAATCGGTCGCGAATCGCGTGCGCAATACGGCGAGAAGCATGCGGGTGTCATTTACACCCAGGAACGTCACAAGGAACCGGGCCAGCGCGGCTTTCCGAAAGCTGCCGACGAAGGCACGCTGAACATCCGTTACAACAGCCATGCCACGGCTGACATCGTCGAAGGACCAAATAGCGGTGAAGCGGACGGCTCGGTAATGGCCTACAACTACCGTCTCATCCTCACCCGCGATCCGGCGAACAAGATCATAGTCGAGAAGCCCGCGAATTACGACGTGACCATCGCCAAGGCGGCGGGTGGTGGAGGTTTTGTGCCGAACCTGCCGAATGGGAAAGTGGCATGGAACGGCGGGCGTCTTATCGGTCCGCAGAACGAGTATCCCGCTGCCGACTGGCCCACGCGTGAGGCCATCTCGAAGCGCTATCTCGATGGCATGGTTATGCGCCTTTGGTGGATGCAGAACGATCCCGAAGCACCCGAGAAGGAGCGCAAGCAGTTCGCTGGTTATGGTCTCGCCGCCGATGAGTTTCCCGACAACCACCACGCGCCGTATGAGATCTATGTCCGAGAAGCGCGACGTCTCGTGGGGCGTTACGTTTTTAAAGAGCAGGACAACGTCGTCGCCGAAGGCATCGATCGCACACCGATCTACGCTGACAGCATCGCGATGACTGACTGGCCGGTGGATTCCGTTGCGTGCCTTCCGCGCAAGGCTCCCGGCGGTAACACCGACGGCATCCTCTTCCTCGGTGAGGAGACACGACCCGCGCAGGTGCCGTATCGCTCCATTCTCACGAATGAGGTCGAAAACCTACTCGTTCCCGTCGCCATCAGTGCTTCACACGTTGGCTGGGGCGCGATCCGCCTCGAACCCTGCTGGATGCAACTCGGTGAGTCGGCCGGATTCGCGGCTGCACTCGCCGTGAAGGGCCAAACGACGCCAGCGGCACTCGATCCCGACGTTTTGATCCGCAAACTGGTCGCAAGTCACATGATGATCAGCTTCTTCAACGATATCGATGTCACCGCCGACGATCCGCGGATCGCCGCCGCCGAGTATTTTGGCACGAAGGGCTTTTTCGCGAGCTACGAGGCCAAACTTGATGCGCCACTCACTGAAGCTGTGGAGGCTGTTTGGGTGAAGGACTTCGAGGACCCGCAAAAACGCGCACAAGCTGTTCACGTAGCGGAATCGCAATCCTCACCTGACACGAACCAAAGCCAGGGAGCCTTCTTGCTGGCGCTCTGGAACAAGCTCAAGCCGTGAAACCTTTCTTTTCTCACCTGCTGTCCGCTTTCCTCCTGCTGTTGCCAATGGTGGCTCAGGCACAGCCGCTTGTGCCGGCGCCTACTGAGGAAACCCGCTATGGCATTGTGGAGCAGAAGGACGTGATGATGCCGATGCGCGATGGCGTGAGACTGGCCACGGACATCTACCTGCCGGCCAAAGACGGCAAGGTGATGGAAGGGCGGTTCCCGGTGATTCTTTCCCGCACACCGTATGGCAAGAGTTCAAAGGCGGCCAAGGACTACACACCGCAGGGCTATGTGATGGTGTTTCAAGACACACGTGGCCGCGGGAATTCGGAGGGAACCTGGACTTGGATGAGCGACGATGTGCCGGACGGACATGACACCGTGGAGTGGATCGCATCCCAGCCTTGGTCGAACGGCAAGATCGGCATGATGGGCTGCTCCTATGTCGGAGCCACCCAACATCTGGCGGCGATGGCGAAGCCGCCGCATCTGACGACGGTCATTCCCTCGAATCCGTCGATCAATCACGGCATCGGCAGCGTCATCTATGGTGGCGCGTTCCGACTGCGGATCGTCAACTGGATGCTGAACAACGCCGCCAAAGGCAGCACACAGGCGCAGGATCCCGCGATGAAAGAGTTCCTGACGGAGCAGGCGGGGCAGTGGACCTATTACCTGAATCACATGCCCATCCGGCGTGGCCTGACACCGCTGCGTGCCGTGCCCGAGTATGAATCAATGCTGATCGACATGCTCGAGCATCGACGGAATGACGATTTCTGGAAGTTCAGCAACATCATCGACAACGTGAGGGAGCACAAAGACCTGCCCTTCTTCATGGTCGGCGGCTGGTATGACCTTTTCAGCAGCAGCACGAGCGAAACCTACATGGCGCTGAAACGCGAGCACACCTCGCCTGTGCATCTCATCATGGGGCCTTGGGTGCATTGCTCCACCTCGCGTTCCCACGCCCAGGTGGATTTTGGTCCGGATGCGGCCGTCAGCATGACGTCCATTCAACGAGCCTGGTTTGATCGCTGGCTTAAGGATGACAAAAGCTCGTTTGGAAAGGAGGCGCCCTTCCTCACTCCGGTGCGGCTTTTCGTGATGGGAACGGGTGATGATCACAAGACCGAAGACGGCAAGCTCTTCCATGGCGGCTACTGGCGCGATGAGCCGGACTATCCGCTCCCGCAGGCGGTGCCGACCTCTTATTATATACAGCCTGACGGTGGCCTGTCCGCCTCCCCGTCTTCCGCAGACAAGCAATCGACCCGTTTTGAATTCGATCCGAAGAACCCTGTGCCGACGATTGGCGGATGCACCGTCGGTCAAAATTCGGGTGCGTGGAACCAATGGGGCGGCTCGCACATTTGGAATTCAAAGGAGGTCATGCCGCTTTCCATGCGCAATGACATCGTTGTTTTCATGACGCCGCCGCTGGAGGAGGACATGGAGGTCGTCGGCCCCATCACCGTCAAACTCTGGGCCTCGTCCTCCGCCGTGGACACCGATTTCACAGCGAAGCTGATCGACGCGTGTCCTATCAGCAAAGACTTTCCGGCGGGTTTCGATCTTATCATGGGCGACGGCATTATCCGCGCACGCCATCGCGAGTCCGACAAGGAGGAGCGGTTCATGACACCCGGCGAGATCTATGAATTTACGATCAAACTCGATCCGTGCAGCAACGTGTTCAAAAGGGGGCACCGCATCCGCGTGGACATATCGAGCAGCAATTTCCCGCGCTTTGATGTGAACCCGAACAGTGGAGAACCGGCAAACAACAGCCGGAGAACAATCACTGCGGTGAACACCATTTATCATGATCGTGATCATCCATCGCACATCGTGCTGCCGCTGATTCCGAAGGCTGAAAAGCGTTGAGCCTCTGAACGATGAAAACATTCCGCTTCGCCATCACGCTCCTTCTCTTGGGTTCCACATCTCAAGCCGGAGATGGTGAAACGTTTTCGCTCGTTGTGCCGCCAGTCGAAGGGGATCGATTTCAGCATGCTGAGTTCTCCTGCTGGGTTCCAAACGCTGGCAAGCCGGTGAGGGCGGTGATCATTCATCAGCATGGCTGCACGAATGCTTCGCCGGACAAACATCCGCCGATCACGGGTGACTGGCACTGGCGGGCGCTTGCGCGCAAGCACGACTGCGCGTTGCTGGTGCCGATGTATCACGTGGCGGTCAGTTGCGACGAGTGGAACGATCCTGACAGCGGCTCCGAGCGTGCGCTTCTGGTGGCACTGGCTGATTTTGCGAAGCAGTCGGGGCATTCGGAACTCAAAGATGCCCCGTGGGTGCTGTGGGGACACTCCGGTGGTTCAAGCTGGTCGGCACAGATGATTGTGCGACATCCGGAGCGGGTGCTGGCGGTTTCGTTTCGCGGCGGGTGTCACAAGCAGTTCGGCGATCCTGCGTTTCGTGCCCGCTTTGGACGTGTGGCGCGTGATCTGCCGCTGCTCTTTGTATGGGGAAAACGCGAAACCGTGCCGACCTCCAGTCATCACGTGTCGTGGGAGCCGATGAACGCGATGTTTCGCGAATTGCGCGGGCAGGGCGGAAAGGTCTGTCGCGTGATCGATCCGCGCTCAGAACACGGCTGCGATGATTCGCGATTGATGAGTCTTTCGTTTTTCGATGCGGTGCTCTCCGGCGAGACGACGGCAGGGGTATTTGGTGATATAGACACCTTGGACATCGTCGAGAATAACGAGGTGAATCAAAAGAATCCGGGGCTCGCGTGGATGCCGAATGCAGCATTCGCAAAGCTGTGGCGTGAGTTTTCGAAGACGGGAACGCTGCATCCCGTCGAGCCGAAGTTGATGGCGCCTGAACTGACCGCCACGCGTGATGCCAAAGGGGCGCATTTGACCTGGCGCATCGTGCCCGAAATCTCCGGCGGTCTGCGCGGGCTGCTGCTGTATCGCGATGGCAAGCTGTGGAAGAAGATCGGGCTCAAGTCTGCCGAGTTTCTTGCCACGTCGCGTGATTCTACGCCGGAGGTCTTGCGCGGAGACGGGTTGACCGACGACTCCGGCGACGCGCACAGCTACTCACTCACATACCTCGACGCCGCAGGGAACGAATCACCGCAAAGCGCCCCGGTTCGCGCACCTTGAGCCAATTTTTTCTCTCACGACATGAAGTTATACTGCCTTCTTCTTTTCACCCTCTGCATGCAATCTCAGGCACAGCCGCTGCGACATTTGTTTCTCGATCCGGCGTTTCTACAACAGTCGGGGAACGTCGCACTGCATGTGAATCCGCCCGTGAAGCAGGAGATCGTGATCCGGCACGACAAGCCTTGGGAGCAGCTCATGATCAGCTTTTATCTGAGCGTGATGGAGGACGAGGGGAAACTGCGGATGTGGTACATCTGCCGCGACAAGAAGAACCAGCCCAACGTCGCCTACGCGGAGTCGACCGACGGCGTGAACTGGATCAAGCCGAATCTCGGCATCGTCGAATACGAAGGCAGCAAGGAAAACAACCTCGTGGGGCTCGATTCGCTTGAAGGCACGGTGTATCGCGACGAGCGCATGCCGGCGTCGCAGCGCTATAACTACATCACGCATCTATGGACTGAAGGCATGGTGCGCTTTCATTCGCCAGACGGTCTGCATTGGCAGCGAGATGCAGCGCCGCTCCTGAAGTTCGGGGCCGACAGCCAAGCCGTAGCGTTCTGGGATGCACCGGTGAAGAAATACGCCCTGTATCTTCGTGCGTGGGAACAACGTCCGGATCTGAAGCTCTATCGGACCGTGGTGCGCGTGGATCTGCCGAGTTTGACCGATTCTTTGAAGATCGAGCCGTTTGAGAAGGCCCGCCGTCTGTGGGGGAAGGACAAAAATGCGGTCATCGATGACGAATTTCCCAATGTGCTCGAAACCGATGATGCCGATCCGCCCGACAGCGATGTCTATACGATCTCCGCACAGACGTATCCGCTGGATACGCGATGGTATCTCGGCTTTCCGTCCTTTTTTCAGCGCGATAAGAATCGCAGCGACGGCCGCCTGGAAGTGCAGTGCATCGGCAGCCGTGATGGTGTGAAATGGCAGCGCTACGATCGCGCCGCGTATGTGGCGCCGGGATTGCGTGAGAGCGAAAGCGCGAACATGGCCTTCATCGGCCCCGGCATGATCATCCGTGGCGATGAAATCTGGCAATACGGCGTCGGTCTCGCCTCACGCCACGGGGATCGTGAGGCGCGCATGCGGAAGACCGACGGTGCCATCTACCGCCATGTGCAGCGGGTGGACGGATTTGTCTCGTTGGACTTCGAGGCCAAAGGCGGGCGTTGTTTGACCCAGCCGGTGAAGGTGGAAGGGCCGCGCCTTTCGGTGAATCTCGACACCACGGCGATGGGGCACATGCGTGTGGCATTGACGGATGCCAAAGGTGTTTCCATTCCCGGCTATGAAGCCGAAGAAGCGACCATTCTGCGCACGAACTCCACTCATGCGAAGGTCACCTGGAAGGAACACAAGGATGTTTCCGCTCTTCTCGGGCGCGAGGTCTGTGTCGAGTTTTCCGGCGCGCGCAGCAAAGTCTACAGCTTCCGTTTCGAACCCGAGGACCAGCCTTGACTCTGCATTTCATGAACACGCTCCGCACTCTCGCTTTTCTACTGCTGGCTTCATCGAGCGTGCGAGCACAACCCATTGAGGCTGATCTTTGCATCTACGAGGCCACGCCCGGCGGCATCGCGATGGCGGTTCGGGCGGCGAGGGAAGGGTTGTCGGTGGTGCTGGTGAATCACAATTATAATCTCGGCGGCATCCTCTCGAGTGGGCTCGGCGTGTGGGATACCCTGTGGGAGGGTAAACGGGCGCCGGTTTATGATGAAGTGCGTCAGGCGATCTTTGATCACTACCGCACGACGTATGGCGAGGATTCCCGCCAGTATCGCGATGCGTTGCCGGGCAAGAGCGGGCACACAAACGGAAAGTTCGAGCCGAAGGTGGCGGAGAAGATTCTCACGGAGCTGGTGGCCAAAGAACCGCGCATCCGGGTGATCAAGAATCGTGTGCCGTCATCGGTGAAGCGTGATGGTGCCACGATTCAGTCCGTGTTCTTCATGAGCTTGTGGGCCAACGTCGAGCCTGATGAGGTTCACGCGAAGGTCTTCGCAGATTGCAGCTATGAAGGTGACCTTGCTGCGCTGGCGAAGGTGCCGTATCGGCTGGGGCGTGAGTCGAGAGAGGAATTTGGTGAGCCGCATGCAGGTGTGATTTACATGTCGCCCGTCAAGGCGGCTCAAGCACCGGAACTGGCGCGGGCGGCGGAACTGCATCACCAGCTCAAGCTGCGGAAGTTCAGCGGGTTTCAGCGCATCAAGCAGCCGGAGAGCACGGGCGAGGCGGATGGGAACGTGCAGGCTTTCAATTACCGCACGATTCTCAGTTCCGATCCGGCGAATCGAATGCCGGTGGAGAAACCCGCGAACTACGATCCGGAGAAACTGAAGCTTCTTGAGCACGGCTCCATCGTATCGCCGATTCCCAATGCGAAGCGCGGCTGGAACCGTCCGCAGTTGGTGGGGATTCACTCAGCCTACGTCGAGGCGGATTGGACCGGCCGGCAGAAGATCATGAATGCGCATTGGGAGGCGACGATGGCGTTGCTCTACTTTTTGCAGAACGACCCTTCGGTGGAGCCTGCGCGTCAGAAATCGTGGCGCGAGTTCGGTCTGGCGAAGGATGAGTTCGGAGACAACGGGCATCGCCCGTATGAGTTCTACGTGCGCGAAGCCCGGCGCATCAAGGGCCGTTACGTTTTCACCGAACATGATGCGACGCTGGCCGAGGGTCTCGAGCGTGCTCCGGTGCATGGGGATAGCATTGGCGCGACGGAGTGGTATCTCGACACGCACGCCTGCACGCCGCGCCACATTGAAGGTGCTTTGGAGGAGGGAAAGATGATGCTCGATGTGGAGACCTTTCCCGGGCAGGTGCCGTATCGGGCGATTCTGCCTGAGGGCGTGGACAATCTGCTTGTGCCGGTGTGTTTGAGCAGCACGCACGTCGCGTGGGGCACGATTCGTCTGGAGCCGACATGGATGAACCTTTGCGAATCCGCCGGGCATGCGACGGTGCTCGCGTTGCAGAATCAAATCGCGCCCGCGCAACTCGATCCAGATCTGCTCCTGCGAAAACTGGCTTCGAGCCATGTGATGCTGAGCTTTTTCAACGACCTTGATGTGTCGTCGGATGATCCACGCGTCGCTGCAGCACAGTATTTTGCCACGAAGGGATTCTTTGCCGATTACAACGCACGCTTGGATGAGCCGCTTACGGAAAGTGTCCGCGTTGCGTGGGGACGCGGATTGAATGCGCTGCGTGATGGGACGCTGAAGTCGATGGAACTCGTCAAAGAGGTGCGTGAGGCCGAGAAACAGGCCTCGGCTGAGACTGGGCAATCCCGTGGGGCTTTTTTGCTAGGACTGTGGCGTTCGGTCAATCCGTAGCGTCATACAAGGTGCTTCGGCAGATCGGTGACGCGTTCGCAGCCGACCTGTTCCATCACCTGCTTGAGCTGGCGTTTGAGCATGATCATGGTGTGGTCTCCGCCAGTTCGGCCTAAAGCCGCCACGCCGTACATCCATGAGCGCCCCATGAAGGCGAACTTGGCACCACTGGCAATGGCGCAGGCCACGTCCGGACCGGAGCGCAGGCCGCTGTCAATCATCACGGTGGTGCGAGCGCCGAATTTCTTCGCCAGTTCGGTGAGGGGTTTGATGGTGGATTGGCCGGCGTCGAGTTGGCGCCCACCGTGGTTGGAAACGATGAATCCATCCACTCCAAGTCCCAGGGCAGTTTCAGCATCCTCTTCGGTCACGACACCTTTCACGACGAGATTGCCCTGCCACTTCTCCCGAATGGCCGCGATCTTCGCGGGATTGAGGCGACCGGAGAAGGTCTTGTTCATAAAAAGGCCGAGGTGCTTCATGTTCAGCCCTTTGGGCAGGTAGGGCTTCATCGTTTTGAATTCGGGCGCACCGGCTGCGAGCTGGCTGAAGGACCAAGTGGGATGCAGCATCATCTGGATCACATTGCGCAGCGTCATGCGAGGCGGGATGGAGAGACCGTTGCGGATTTCCCGGGGCCGGTAGGCAAAGGTCGGAGTGTCAGCGAGGATGACGAGCGTGGGAAATCCGGCATCCTTCACGCGGTCGATCAGCTTGTCGCGCAGCGAGTCCTCAGTGGGATGGTAGAGCTGAAACCAGGCTTTCCCCCCGGTGAGTTCGGCGACAGTTTCGATGCTGGCCGTCGCGACGGTGCTCAGGATGAAGGGGATGTTGTGCTCATGCGCGGCTTTGGCCAGGATCTCCGTGGCGCGGGGCCAAATGAGGCCCTGAAGGCCGATAGGGGCGACCCCGAACGGTGCGTCGTAGGTCGTGCCGAAGAGTTCGGTTTTCAGGTTTGAGCCCGGGTAGTCGCGCAGATACCATGGACGCAGCCGGATCTCCCGAATTTCGTCTGTGTTGCGCTGGAGGTTGATGTTCGAAAAGCACCCGCCTTCCAGATACTCGAAGGCGAAACGAGGCGTGCGCTTCCGCGCCCTTTCGCGAAGGTGCTCGATGGAGGGGTAGTTGGAATTGAAAGCGTCGGACATGAGCTGTGAGTGCGGGCAGTGAAAGCGAAACAGGACCGGCAATCAACTCCCGGGGTCACACTTAATAATGGCTCAAAAGCACCCACCTCTCGCGGGAGGGGCATAAAGTCTTGTCCGCAGTGCAAAAGTCGTGCTCTTTGGTTTGGTTGCCATGAAATTCCTCCTTGTTCCGACATTCGCCCTACTGACCACCGGCCTTCCCATTCTCAGTGCGGCTTCGCCCGAAGGGGATGTCCTCATGATCGCCATCGACGATCTGCGTCCCATGCTCGGGTGTTATGGGGATCCGCATATTCTGACGCCGAACATCGACCGGCTGGCGGCGCGCAGCGTGGTCTTTGAACGCGCCTACTGCCAGTATGCAAAATGCGGTCCGTCGCGTACTTCGCTGCTCAGTGGCTTGCGACCGGCGGCGGTGGCTGTCTTCAGTCACAATGAAGCTGATGTGAGGGCGTTTCGAAAACGTCGTCCGGATGCGGTCTCTCTGCCTGCATGGTTTAAGCGGCACGGCTATCACAGCCGCAGCTTCGGCAAGATTCACCACGACGGCTGGGATGAGCCGGGCGACTGGTCGGCTCCGTCTTTTCCAGGTCGGGAAGGGGAAATGATGGAGATTGTCGATGAATCTCAGCGCGGGAGCCCCAGCATCATCGCTGAGCGGTTTGACTGTCCCGTCATGCAAAGTCCCGATGTGGCCGATGAGGAGCTCTTTGCCGGACGCATGACGCAGGAGGTGATACGCACGTTGCGATCGCGTGCCGACGGTGAGTCGCTGTTCCTCGCCGTTGGTTATCGCCGTCCTCATCTGCCCTTTGTCGCGCCCAAACGATACTACGACCTCTATCAGCCGGACACCTCCTGGCTGGCAAAGAATCCTCTGCCACCGGCGGATTCCCCAGTCATGGCTTGGTTCAACTCGGACGGCTATGTGGGCAGCGCGAAGAAGCACGGTCTCATCATGCCGGGTCAGCCGAATCGAGAAGAGGGCATCGCGTGGAACGGCTACGAGATGCGCAGCTACGTCGGCGTTCCAAACTACGGTGTCATCCCCGAAGATCTGCAGTTGAAACTGCTGCAGGCCTATGCCGCGTGCGTCAGCTACGTGGATGCGCAGATCGGGAAACTGCTGGACGAGTTGGAGAAAACCGGCCGCCTCGAAAAGACCACGATCCTTCTCTGGTCCGATCATGGTTGGCATCTCGGCGAACACAGCGCCTGGGGGAAGATGACCAATTTCGAAGTCGCCACCCGCGTTCCGCTCATGATCGCCGCCCCGGGGATCAAGCCGGGCCGCACGCGCGCGCTGGCTGAGTTGGTCGATCTGTATCCCTCCCTGTGTGATCTGCGGGGAGTCCCCAAACCCGACCACCTCGAGGGTGAGAGTCTCCTGCCGGTGCTGCGTGAACCCGGGGCGAGTTCTCTCGGGACCGCCCTCAGTCAGTATGAGCGGTTTGGCGGGAAGAATACGGGACGCGCACTAAGAACCGATCGTTACCGCTTCGTGGCATGGTGGGAAAAGCGCAGTGGCGAGATCGTGGCCCGCGAGCTGTATGATCACCAGTCCGACCCGGGAGAAACGCAAAATCTTGCCGCCGATCCGCAGCATGCGGCGTTCGTCGCGAGCTTGGAGCGGGAACTCATGTCCGCCTTCGGGCTCAAATGAGATGGAGTTCTACTTTGAGGTCTTTGCGGCCTCCGATGCGGCGGCTTCCCTCCTCTTGATGATACCTTCCAGTTTCTTTGCCTCAGCCTCCAAGATGTCGGGGGATATGATGGCAGGCGTAACGGGTGTGTGATCCAGTTGGTCTTCGTCCTTCAACGGTCGCAATCGGATGGAACGATACCAAACGGGATTTCCATGATCCTGCAGACTCAAGTTTGCGCCACGAGCCGTCAGGTCACCGCCGCGTTTTGTCAGCAGGTCGACGTGGAAGGCGTTCTTTGGATCGGCATAGTCGATGTCGACGACCTTTTCGCCGTTCAGCCAATGCTGCACCACCGTGCCTTTGCAGATGATGCGGCCCGTATTCCATTCGCCGACGGGTTTCGTCGCGTCGTGACTGGGCTGCATGCAGAAATAGAGGGAAGCAGCGCTGGTTCGCGGATTCTTGCCGTCAACATGCCTGCTATTGTCGAGGATCTGGTATTCGTATTGAGAAGGGCGATAGTAAACACCACTGTTGCTGCCCGCGGCGACCTTCCACTCGAAACGCAGTTCGAAGTCGTCGGGGACCTTCTTTGCGGTGTAGGTCAGGCTGCCACCTTTTCCCTCGCGAGAGATGACGCCGGACTCGTCAACCTTCCAGTTTCCCGAGTGTTCCCAGCCTGCGAGTGTCTTGCCATCGAACCAAAGTTCAAAGCCTTTCGCCGCTTCGTCCTCGGTCAAAACATTGGGTTGGGCAAACAGGGTGACGGGCAGCAGGGCAAGCAGAATCGCGGGAATTTTCATTCGCATATGACGCGGCGAAATCTTGATTCTCTCAAGATCACCACGCCTCAGGTGAATAGAGCCGGGGCGCTTCAGGGCAGCCGCGGGACGGCACCGGACTGCGAGCAAACGTAGGCCGCGGTTTCGCAGGCTTTGAGCAGAATGTTTGCATGAGCCTCTCCTCGAAGGAGTCCGAGAACAAAGGCTCCGGTGAATGAGTCACCAGCACCCACAGTGTCGACGACGGTGGTCGGGATGCCCCGCTGATCGACCGTTCCCTCCGTCGAGGCGAGGAGAGCGCCCTGGGCACCGCGCGTCATCACGACAAGATCGAGTTCACAGCGCCGACGGAGTTCGAGCAGGGTCTTTTCAGGTTGCGTGTCCAGTGTCACTCCGCAGGCGGCGGCGACCTCCGGCAATTCGTCGTCGCTGATCTTGAGAACACTTGCCAGTGCGATGGAGTCGCGAATCAGCACCGCATCGTAAAACGGCTTGCGAAGGTTTACGTCGAGCACTCTCAAGATGCCGCGCTCCGCCGCCTGTGTGAGCGTTTGTCGAATGGTTGTGCGCGATGTTGCGCCACGCTGTCCGAGCGTGCCGAAGTAAACGGCATCCACCTCGTTGGTCCGGGCTTCCAACTCGGGGCCCCGCATGATGCCGTCCCAAGCCGAGTCTTCGTGAATGGTGAACGTCGGCTTGCCCTTGGCGTCGAGCACGATCCCCACCGTGCCCGTAGGCGCTGTGGGGTGGATCTGAATCAGGGAGGTGTCGATGCCAAAGCCGCCGAGAATTCGGGTTGCTTCGCGTCCACGCTCGTCATCGCCCACGGAACTGACCATCGTCACGGCGCCACCAAGATTTGCAGCATGACAGGCGAAATTGGCGGGCGCACCACCGAAGCGGGGGCCTTCGGGAAACAGATCCCAGAGCACTTCGCCAAGAGAGAGGATTTTCGGTTTGTTCATAGTTTGGTGTTGCCCGTTCAGTGACTGATCAGCATGAGCAGTCTGACGTCTGAGAGGTGGCATGGCAATGGCCGATACCCCCGGATGCTTGACCTACTTCGACTTGGCAGCTTCGATGCATACAATTTCCTTCATCGTGTGCGCATACAATCGACCGTCTGCGAACGTCAGCGAAGCGAGCGTCCATGTTTCTCCGCCGGGCCCGAGATCATTGATGGCGACGATGGATTCGGGTGAGAGTGTTTCCGCCTCAGCATCGATCACGTAGACCGTTCCGGTGACGACTGGAAGGAAGAGATGGCGTCCGACCCGCGTCGAGCTGGCGGCGGAAATGTGACCCCAACCGGTGCCGCTGTGACCCTTGTCGCCGATGGCGAAGCCCCCGGCATTGAGCGGGCGGTTCTCCGGGTTGCCCTTGCCCCACAGGCGCAGGTCCTTATCGCGACTCTCCGTGCTCGGCATTAACTGCGCGGGAACTTCGAGATATTCGACCACGCCCGTTTCGGCGTGTACGCGCCCGATGTAGTGATAATTGTGTGAGAGGAACCAATGCCAGTCACCGACGACGAGGTTTGCCTGGTTGGTGTTGGGGTGTCCCTTTCCGGCCTTGATTGCGACGTTGGTTTCCTTGGTCCAGTCACTCTTTACTGGATCGTGCCGCCACAGCGTCGCTCCTTCATAGAGAGGTTGTTCCCTGAGGATTTGGCCGGTGGTGGCATCCATGACGAGATGCTTGCCCATGCTGAAGCCGAAGACGTAGTGTTCGTTCCAGTGGCAGGCAAAGGAGGTATCGTAACCTTGGATTTCCGTGCTCCAGAGCGTTCGGCCTTCCATCCCGGGAGCCAGGCTTGTGAGGCTGTGGCCATAGGGCTTCTCGATCACCGCATGTGGTCCGCCGCGTCCGTGAGAGACTGCGAGTGTGCCGTCGGCCATGCGACCCACAACGGGCGTTGTGTGAATGGAGGTGCCGACATGCTCGCGCCAGAGCGTTTTGCCGGTTCGTTTGTCGATCCCGTGGATGTAGGTCCACACTTCCTTTTCTTCGATTCCTTCAGGCACCGACGTTCCGTTTTTTGACAGCACGCCGGGAGCCTCCCACTTTCGCATCTTCGCGCCTGCTTCCTTGTTGGCCACCTCGACATACAGGATCGCATCGCCGACCAGGCTGGGTTCCGCCTGGCGGTTGTTGTGTTTGAATCGTGGCGTCCATTCGCGCAGCCATACCTGGTTTCCCGCAAAGTCGTAGCATCCGACGGAACCGCAGCGGTTGAAGAACCACACGTGCTCGCCGTCCGTGACGGGAGCGAAGACCGTGCCGTCAGTGAAACCTCCTGCGAGGGAAATGAAGACGCTGCCGGGTAATTCCACCTGCCACAGGATCTTGCCCGTATTCGCATCGAGGCAAAAGCCGATGATGTCCTTCACACCTTCCTTTTCCTCCAGCGTCTTGATCGGAACATGCGTCGTCACAAACACACGGTTGCCCCAGATTGTCACGTTGCTCATCCCCGCCTCCGGCAGCGGCGTGCGCCAGCGGATGTTCTCGTTCCGAGTCACGCTCCATTCGGCGGGCGCCGTTCCCTCCACCTGCCAGTTTCCGTTGGGACCGGCGGCTTGGTGCCAGTTTTGAAGAGATGGAGTGCCAGCGTGCAGCAGTGTAGCCGCGAGCGCCATGGTGAGGGGTAGCAACGGGGAACTCATGGAATGGAGGCAGACTACCATGACATGTGTGAGTAGTGAGAGGAAAGATGCATCGAATGTGCGTTCCAACCTTGCTCTCGGGGATCATGGATAGCGGATCGCCGTCGTGTTCGTATGCTTGGGCGACATGTTCACGCACTCTCTCCTTTTTCTACCCATCGCATGGTTTATTCTGGTTTCCCTGGCGGCGGCTAAGCAAGATGCCGGGTCAACGGACGGCGTGATTCTCGGCCACGGCCCGTCCCGTTATCGTGTGGACATGAAATGGGCCAAGGCGGATCCGGCGGTCGCCCCGGTGATCAACTCGCATGCACTGGCCGAGAGTCGTGATGGGCGCATTTATCTCGTAACCGATCATCCGCAGAACGACTTCATTGTTTTTGAGAAGGACGGCACCTATGTGCGGTCAATCAGTCGGGGGCTTGGAGGGGGACATGGACTGGAGATTTTTGAAAAGGATGGGACGGAATATCTGCTGCACATCGACTGCGGCTGGCACTTTGCCGCGGAGGGCTGGAACCCGAAGGCGGGCCAGGGACGAGTCACTCTGCTAACCACAGCGGGCGATGTGGTCCGAAAGTTTCCCACGCCGCAGGAACTCGGCGACAACGAGGGGAAATTCATGCCCTGTGACGCGGCTTACACTCCCGGCGGCACGCTGCTTATCGCCGACGGCTACGGATCGAACTTCATCTACGAGTTCACGCTGGAGGGAAAGCTTCTCAAGAAATGGGGCGGCCCGACGAAGGATGACGCAAACCTTAGCAACGCTCATGGCATTTCCATCGACGCGACCGATCCACGCGGCCCCCTCGTCTGGGTGCCCTCCCGCAGCCAGAACCAAATCAAGGCCTTCACGCTCGATGGACGGCATGTTGACACCATTGAACTGCCCGGCACCTTTGCGGGGCAGCTTGTCTTTCGTGATGATAAGATCTACACGGCCGTCTGCTGGAGCAAAGAAAACGGCACCGGCAAAAGGCTCCCGCAATCGGGATTTGTCCTCGTGCTGGACCGCAAAAGCAAACGCGTCATCAGCGCCCCCGGCGGCAGCGAGCCAGTCTATGCCGACGACAAACTGCAGCCGATGCACCAGACCGAGACCGTCTTCAAACACTGTCACGATCTCTACGTGGATCGCACCGGTGACATCTACGTCGGCGAGTGGAACGCGGATCGGCGCTACCCGTGGAAACTGACGCTGTTGAAGTGAAAAGAGCACGGGATGGAGGGCACCGGCTGAGTCCGAGCGCTCATTTTTTAATCGAACTCCGCAGTTGGATCAGTAGTTCATTCGCAATCTCCGGATTCGTCTTCGCTACGTTAACGGTTTCGCTAGGGTCGGCGTGGTGATCGTAGAGTTCCTCGGCCAGGGGGTTGCGATTCAGGTCGCGGCTGTCGAGCCAGGCAATGTAGCGATACTGATCTGTGCGGATGGCGTAGCCCATGAGATGGTTTTCAAACAAATCGCGATCCCAGGAGTCACCCTGCTGGGCGATGATTCGCGCTTCGACCTCTTCAATGAGCGGTCCGAAGAAGGTCTCGCGCATCTCCGCGGAAAGGGGATTCGCCGCCCATTCGCGAAGGGCGGGACTGGGGAACTGGCTGAATGCCGCATTCTTCACTTTCGCCGAGGGGTCTTCGAGAATCGGCACGAGGCTGGTGCCTGCCAGGTGATCCGGGCGGGGCAGACCGGCAAGTTCGCAAAGGGTGGGATAGAGATCCACGAACTCGGCCAGTGATTCCGTGCCGACGCCGCGCATTTTCATGTCGGGGGTCGAGATGATTAGGGGCACGCGGGTTGCGATCTCGTAGTTGGTGGCCTTTCCCCAAATGCCCATCTCGCCGAGGTGCCAGCCGTGATCCCCCCACACGATCACGATGGTGTTGTCACGAACCGCGGATTCATCCAGAGCGGCGAGCATTTTGCCGATGTTTGCGTCCACATAGCTCACGCTGGCATAGTAGGCGTGCAGGAGGGTGCGGGACAGATCGTCACCCATCGGGCCGATCTTGGGGATGTGTTCGCGAACACGAAGCTCGAAGGAAGGATGAAGCCCGATCTGCGCTCCATCTTTGGGGCCGGTCCGCTGTTCGGGCAGCTTGATCTGATCCCGGTCGTAAAGATCCCAGTACTTCTTCGGAGCCACCCAGTTCAGGTGAGGCAGTTTGAACCCAAGGGCCAGGAAGAATGGCTTGTCCGGTGTGGATTGCCGCAGGTCCTTGAGCGTGGCGATGGCGACCTCGGTATTCCATCCATCAATGTAGGCGTGATCGGGCACGTCATAGCACTCGTAGGCCGGACCGCTGGCCAGGCCTCGCTTGGACGCTTCGCCGTATATCTCAAACATTTCCTTCTGCTGCCGCTTGTGCAGTTCGTCGTTTTTGGGGTCGGCAAAGGTGTAGTTCGGCTTCTTGTGCGGGATCTTGCCGACAGCCGGCTGACGGCTCCATGACTGTGGATCATCGCCGGGATGGTGAAAAACCTTTCCCATCGAAACGGTGACGTAACCGTTCGCCTTGAAATGTTGAGGCAGCGTAATGACGTCCGGATTCAGATCACGAAACTCGACGTAGTTGTGTGTGATGCCGGTCTGGTTGGGACGCATGCCGGACAGCAGACTGGCCCTGGAGGGCGAACAAATCGCCTGTTGACAGTAGGCCCGGTCAAAGCGTCGGCCTTCGGCGGCCAAACGATCCAAATTCGGGCTCTTGATCGCCTTCGAACCGTAGCATCCGAGTTCAGGACGCAGGTCATCGACGGCAATGAAGAGAATGTTTGGCCGGTCGGCCGAAAAAGACATCGTGACACCCAGAAGAAGAACGGTCAGAAAGATGAGTCGGGCGGGTTGCATGCGTGTATCACTGCCGATCAATCCGAAACATCACATCAAAAAATGCGGTGTTTCGAGGCGGGAGGCCGGGCTGAGTCTTGGACTGGATGAAGGCGGCACCCCTCCGGCCAGCTCCAAGCGAACGTTGATTTGTAGGCCGGCGGTGATGGCAGGAAAATCTATTTACTCTCGAGGTCGACTATGATAGACCCGTCAAAATGACAATTTTCTCCCGTTTATTCCTTGGCTTGACCGCCTCTGTGCTGTTGACCAACTGCGGGCTGATCAATTCAGCCCTGCGGTTGGCTCCGATGGCGCTCATGTTCGTTGAGGAAGACGGGGCTGCTCGCGTTCCAGATTCCTATTTGGAACGTGGAGCGAAGATTGAGGGCCGCGGAATTTTTGCACCGTCGGCCGTGCGTGGCCAGGCCGCGGAGTCCGCCCTGGCTGCCCGCTGAAATCTAAATTGTTTACACTTTCCGCTCCTCATGATAAACCCCTGCGCAATGAATCTCCTTCGTTCCGTCCTTTGCCTTCTCCTCGCCGCGTGCCTGACCAGTTGCAGCACTCTGGGGGGATTGATGAACAGCTACCCGGTCCGCATGTTGGATCAGACCGGCTCTGCTTTGATGGGGTATTTTGTTGAAAATGATGCAGCCAACGGCCCTTCCTCTATCGAGGAGCGTGCCCGCCAGATTGAATCGAAGGGCGTTTACGCTGGAGCCGGATCGGCTCATGGAGCGGATGCTTCGGCGACGGTCGTCTCCCGCTGACGACCCTGAGGCTTTTTGTCTTCGCTGAGCGACATCCTTTGCTTGAATCCCCGGTGATCCTTGCGGAAGTGGGGACGTATCGTATCCACAACCATGGACTGGCACCGCATTCGCTCCGACTTCCCCATTCTAACCCAGGAGGTGAACGGGCACCCGCTGGTCTATCTTGACAGCGCCGCCACAAGTCAGAAGCCCCGCGCGGTGATTCAGGCGCTTACGCACTACTATGAGCATGACAATTCGAATGTTCACCGGGCGCTGCATGAATTGAGCGCCCGTGCGACGGAGGCCTTTGAGGCCGCACGGCAAAAGGTGGCGCGCTTCATCGGTGCCGCGACGCAGCACGAGATCATTTTCACCCGGGGGACGACGGAGGGCATCAACCTTGTTGCGAACACTTGGGGCCAGCAGAATCTCAAGGCAGGGGACGTCATTTTTGTCACCGGGATGGAGCATCACAGCAATCTGGTGCCCTGGCAGCTTTTGGCGCAGCGCACAGGGGCCACGCTCAAATACATCCCGGTGCTGGACGACGGCACGCTGGACCCGGAAGCAGTCGAGACGCTTCTGAACGAGCAGGTGAAGCTGTTCGCTTTCGTCCACATCTCGAACTCCCTGGGCACGATCAATCCGGTGAAGGAACTGTGCGCCAAGGCGAAGGCTGTCGGCGCGGTGACCTTGGTGGATGGGGCGCAGAGCGCCGGACACCTTCCCATCGAGGTACAGGACATCGGTTGCGACTTCTTCGTCTTCTCCGGCCACAAGATGTGCGGCCCCACAGGTATCGGGGCGCTTTACGGAAGGATGGCCCTGCTCGAAGCCATGCCGCCCTGGCATGGGGGAGGGGAGATGATCCTCTCCGTGACCATGGAAGGCAGCACCTACAAGGCGCCCCCGCATCGCTTTGAAGCAGGCACACCAGATATCGCAGGCGTGATTGGACTCGGTGTGGCCATCGACTATCTGGAGTCCATCGGCCTCGAAAACATCCACCGCCACGACCACAATCTGGCCAACTATGCCGTGCAATGCATGAGCGAGGTGCCGGGCATCCGCATCCTCGGTCCGCAGAACGGCCAGCGAGGTTCGCTGGTGGCCTTCCACCTCGACGCGGCTCACCCTCACGACCTCGTCGAGTTTGCCAATACGCACGGCGTGGCGATGCGCGGCGGTCATCACTGCACACAGCCGCTGATGAAGCGCTTCAAGGTGCCGGGCACGACCCGCGCGAGCTTTTACTTTTACAACTCGATCGACGAGATCAATCGTCTCGTCGAAGTGCTGCATGCCGCGAACCAATTCTTCTCCTGATGCCTCTTTCCGACGAACTCCGCGACCTCTACCAGCAGGTGATTCTCGACCACTCGCGCAACCCGCGCAATCACGGCGAGATTCCGCCGCCCTGCCTGCATGCGCATGGCGACAATCCCTCCTGCGGCGACGAGATCGACGTCTGGCTGCGCGTGGATGAAAAAGGCGCGATCGAGGATCTCAAGTTCACCGGCCAAGGCTGCGCGATCAGCCAGGCCAGCGCCTCGATGATGACCCAAAAGATTAAAGGTAAGACGAAGGAGCAGGCCGCCGCCATGCGCGAGGACTTTCGCCGTATCGTCATGGGCGATGGCGCGCCGCAGGACGAGGACGCGCTCGGCGAGCTCGTGCTGCTCGAGGGCGTGCAAAAATTCCCCCAGCGTGTGAAGTGCGCCATGCTCGCCTGGCGTGCGTTGGAGCAGGCGCTCGATGGGGGGAAATAACTCCGCCCGCCGCAGCATGAATCCTTTGACCCACCCGACCATGAAGCACATCGCCCTCCTCATCGCCTTCACCGCTTCCACCCTTCACGCCGACGACTGGATGCCGGACGCGGGATTCACTTCTCTTTTCAATGGCAAGGACCTCACCGGCTGGTGCTTCCGCGCCAAGACCGACCGCAAGGACCCGAAGATCGGCGAGATCACCGAGAAGCACGATGCCAAGATCGAGGCCGCGGACGCCGGGCGCTACATCGTGAAGGACGGCGTCATTGCCGTCACCTTTCCCGATGAAATGGACAAGCTCACCGGCCAACTCTACACCGTCGCCGAGTTCCCGAAGAACTTCATCCTGAAGCTCGAATTCTGTGCCAGCGTGAACGCCGACAGCGGCGTCTTCCTCCGCAAGCCGCAGCTCCAGTGCCGCGACTACCTCGTCGCCGGGCCCTACAAGGACCTGAAGCAGTACAAGCCGCAGGAGTGGAACCAGATGCTCGTCGAGGTGAAGGACGGCGTCGCCCACTGCACCTGCAATGGCGAAGTTCTCGAGGCCGCCCTCCAGCTTCCTCCCACCGGCCCCATTGGCCTCGAAGGTGACCGCGGCGTGATGGAATACCGTCACATCCAGATCAAGGAACTGCCTTGAGCCATTGTTTTGCATTGCTGTCATGAATCTCCCCATCCGTCCTCGCCGCAACCGCCAGTCGCCCGCTGTTCGTGATCTCGTGCGGGAGACGGAACTCACGCCGGGGCATCTCATCTATCCGCTCTTCCTCCAGGAGGGGAAGGAGAACACGCCCATCGCCTCCATGCCCGGCTGCACTCGCTGGAGCATCGACGACCTCGTGCAGGAGGCGGGGGAGGCGCATGCGCTCGGCGTGCCTGCGGTCGTGCTGTTTCCGCGCATTCCGGATGAATTGAAATCGAAAGGCGCGGAGGCATGCCATGCCGACGACGGACTCGTGCCGCGCGCCATCCGCGCCTTGAAGATCGCCCATCCGCAGCTGGCGGTCATCACCGACGTGGCGCTCGATCCCTACAACAGCGACGGCCACGACGGCCTCGTCGCCGATGACGGCCGCATCTTGAATGACGAGACCGTCGCCGTGCTCCAGCAGCAGGCGCTCTGCCATGCCCGTGCCGGGGCGGACATCGTCGCGCCGAGCGACATGATGGACGGCCGCGTGGCGGCGATCCGCGCCGCGCTTGATGAGGCCGGTTTCCAGGGCGTTTCGATCATGAGCTACACGGCGAAGTATGCCAGCGCCTACTACGGCCCCTTCCGGGGTGCGCTCGACTCGGCGCCGAAGGCCGGGGACAAGAAAACCTACCAGATGGACCCCGCCAATGTCCGCGAGGCGCTGCGCGAGGCCGCGCTCGACGAGGCCGAGGGCGCGGACATCCTCATGGTGAAGCCCGCCGGTCCCTACCTCGACATCATCGCCAGGATTCGCGCCGCCACCCCGCTGCCCGTCGCCGCCTATCAGGTCAGCGGCGAGTACCTCATGATCAAAGCCGGCGCCGCCGGAGGCTGGATCGACGAGGCAAAGATCGTCCACGAATCCCTCACCGGCATCCGCCGCGCCGGTGCCGATATGATCCTGACTTACTTTGCGAAGCAGTGGGCGGATGCGCAGAGATGCTCATGATGGTTCGTAGAGCCAGCTCAGGACCAGAGTGAGACCGACCAGCAGCAGGAAAAGCCAATGCCCCCGTAGAACCAGCGTGTGCCAGCGCGTCCGAACAAGCTGACCAACAATGCAGCACGCCAGTTATTGTACAACGAGTCGGAGTCACGCCTCACGAGCCAGAGGCCGAACAGCCCCAGGACGGCGATTCCGATCGCACCGATAAGCTGTGTTGGATCTTTGCTCACAAATCACTTTTTCTCAGAAGCATCCGAATTGCCAGATGTGGCAGGAGGACTCGGCGGCGGTGCAGCGGGAGTGGCTGATGTTGGGGCCGTCCCTTCTGGAGTGGAAGCATCGGAGGTGCTTGGCGCCGTAGGCGTCGGCTCCGGCTTTTTGAACGGATCCTCCCACATGTGCAGCGGGTAACCGGCGCCGAGTCCGCCGATCTCACCGATGTATTTCTCACACTGCTCTTTCCATTTCACCATGTCGGGCGGATTTCGGGTCTTGTCCGCAGTGCCGGGGAAGATCAGATAAGTGACTTTGAGGTCGCTTTCGGGTCGGATGTAGGGGGTGGCCTTGGGATTGATAGTCTTGGCCATGAGGAGGAGGCCTCGCCCATCTTGAAGCTGGGGCCGTAGTCGCCGCAGATGGCGGGGTAGATTTTGCCCTCGTGAATGACGGCGGCGTAGTCGCCGATCTGCGGGGTGAATTTGTTGCTGTCACCATAGCCGCGGAATAGGAGCGAAATGACGACGAAGGGGTCTTTTTCGGCAATGAGGCTGCTGCGGGCCTTCATGTCGCTGATCTCGGCTTTGAGCGTGCTGATGAGGGAACGCAGTTCCTGATTGCGGGCGGCGGAGAGGCCTTTGATTTTGTACTCATCCTCGGCCTTTTGCAGTCGTGACTCCCATTTGGCCAGCAGGGGGTTCGGCGTCTTGGTTTTCTTCGCCCAAGCGTAGCTGGTAAACGGCTGATAGTAGTCCGACATGTAGATGTACTCGTCGAGCGTCGGCATGCGGTCGCCGTCGGAGCCGTCGGCGACGACATCCATCTCCGACTGGATGAGCATCACACGGCGTTGACTGCCGGGGTGCGTGAGTTCCAGGATGGTTTCGCAGTCGTAGAAGTTGTGGCGATCGAGGGCGCGGTTGAGACGCGTGAGTTCGTTCTGGACGCGGTTGACCTTGTTTTCGTAGAGCTTGTGGTAAAAGCCGCTGACTTTCGCGGCGGGCAGCATGGCCTCCAGATCCGGCAGAATGGCGGGCAGGTGCTTGTTGATACGGGCGAGCTCCGGCAGGGTCTGGTTGGCCTTCGGCACACGGATACTGAGCTGGAACTCCGCCCTGTAGGATTCGGGGTCGAGGCGTTCGAGGCTGGCGAAGCCGCCTTCTTCGGTGAACAGCTTGGTCTTGACCGTGATGCCGTTGAAGAGGGAGGCCACATCCACATCTTTGCGCGGAATGTACTTTTCAGGCAGGGGCGGCTGAACCTCCCGGATGACCTCCACCTGCTTGATGACCTCCTTCGTCACCGGCACCTCCTTGATCACCTCGCGCGGCACGTCACGGGTGATGATGCGTTCCTTGGTGCCGCTGGCAGCCTCGATGATGTCCTGCAGGCCCCGCTTTATCTTTGCGGCGTAGGGGGTGAAGGGCAGAAGCAGTCCGGTGAGGATGATGAGGAGGAGCAAAACCCGGGCGAAGCTGTTGAAGCAGCCGCGTTTCGGAGGTGACTGCCATGCTGCGGGCATCGGTTCGTTGCCGGTGTCTTGTGGGGGGGGTTGGAATTCCGAAGACATGCGATTATTGGGGCGGCGGTTGGAAGAATGGGCCGGGCTAGCCTTCTTCCAGCCGGCCTTCCTTGAGTGTCAGCCGGCGGTCGCCGCGCCTGGCGAGGGTTTGATCGTGAGTGACGACGATGAGAGTCTTTTTTTCCTCATCGACGACCTGCATGAGCATGTCGATGACGCCCGATCCGGTGCTGGCGTCCAGATTGCCAGTGGGTTCGTCGGCGTAGAGAATGCCGGGATTGTTGATCAATGCCCGTGCGATGGCCACACGCTGCTGCTCCCCACCGGAGAGTTCCGTGGGCAGGTGATCCAAGCGCTGGCTGAGGCCGACGCGGTCCAGCAACTCCCGAGCGCGGGCTTCCGCTGTTCTGCCGCCGATCATGGCGGGCAGAACGACGTTTTCGAGAGCTGTCAGTTCGGGCAGGAGAAAGTAGTGCTGGAAGACGAACCCCATGACCTGATTACGAGTGCGTGCGCGTTCTGCCGCAGCCGCTTTGTAGAGCGAGCGACCGTGAACCAGAACGTCACCTCCCGTGGGCTGCTCCAATCCACCGAGAACGTAGAGAAGCGTCGTCTTGCCGGCGCCGGACTGGCCGCACAGAAACACCTTTTCCCCTGCGGCGACCTCCAGGTTCACACCGCGAAGCACAGGCAAATCGTGCCCCGCAAGGTGGTAGGTGCGATGCACTTCTGTGGCGGCTAATGGGGCGGCGTCCTGACTCATAAGAGGTGCGCGTACGCTCCGCAGATGCGCCGATGCGTCAAGACACGATGCCCGCCCTCGCACGCTGCCGAAGTGCTTCGTACATCACGATTCCCGCCGCAGTGGCAAGGTTCAGGCTTCTCGTGCCCTTCATTGGAATGCGTAGACAGGTGGCGGGATCAACGATGGATTCAGGAAGGCTGCGGGTCTCAGGGCCGAAAACAAGGTAGGTCTCAGTCTGCGACAGATCCGCGTCCCAATGGGCAGCTTCGCCCATGCACTCAATGAAATACACGGGAGTCCCATGATTGATCCCGGCATGCAGCGCCTGCCACGACTCCCACAACCGCACATCCACCTCCTGCCAGTAGTCGAGGCCGGCACGTCGCAGGTTTTTGTCATCGAGGCTGAAGCCCAGAGGTTGGATCAAATGCAGACGTGCGCCTGCCGCGAGGCAGAGACGTCCGATTGCACCGGTGTTGTGCGGAATCTCCGGTTGGAACAAGACGACATGCAGCATGCCGCTCAACCTTTGAAGACAAAGAACTTCCGGCACACAAAATTGACCATAACCGAGACCACAACTAGCAGCCCCTGGGAGAGATAGGAGTTGATGCCGAAGCGGTGGACCAGGAAAGGTCCGGCGGCGAGACCGGCGGCAAAGCTAACCAGGCTGACCAGCACAAAGTAGAAGATCTCTTTGCCCCAGTGGTGCCTGCCGCGCTGAAACACCCACACCACATTCGTCGCATAGGCAAAGGCGGTGCTGAATACCACCCCAACACAGTTCCCATACATGAGGTGGAGCGCCCGGGTGTCGCGGGGCAGGCTGCTGTCAAAGGCTGGCCAAAAAAGGGCGGAACAAAGCATGAGGATCGTTTGATGCACGATCAAGGCACCTACGCCGCAGATGCCGTATTTGATGAACTGCACCATGGGATGCGTGTCCCGGGCGTTCAGCTTCGCCAGGATCATTCGCCAGTCGTTATCTGAGAAAAAGCGCCGTGCGTCGGCAAACTGCTGCATCATGCAGTACCTTACCCGCAAAATAAAAAGCCTGTCCAACGAAGAGTTCGTTGGACAGGCTTATTGGGGATGATGGAGAGACACGCTCCCCCATGCCTCGATCAATAGTAGCGGTAGTTGCCGTAGCGATCGTAGTACCCTTGGCGGCGGGGGGCGTTCTGCTGGTCTTTGGCATTGCCGATGGCATTGCCGCCAAGAGCTCCCAGACCGGCTCCGATGGCCGCGCCCTCAAGGCCGCGACCGCTTTGCGCACCGACGATGCCGCCGACACCGGCTCCCGCGAGGGCGCCGATCACGGAACCGGTTTGCGCATTCGGCCCTGTCGCGCAGGAAACGAGGGAGAGGGCGCACAAGATGGATGAAACAACGTGTTTGTATGAAGTGAGGGTTTTCATGGTGTGTTATCGCTGGGTTTATCCTGGTTCAGTGAAGGAAGGGGGACGATCAATAGCCGCGACGGCGATCCTGGGCGTTGCCAATGGCCGCGCCACCCAGAGCGCCGAGTGCTCCGCCGATGGCGGCTCCTTCGAGGCCGCGTCCGCTTTGATTACCGATGATGCCGCCGGCTGCCGCCCCGCCGAGGCCGCCGATGATTGCGCCCCTCTGGGCGCCCGGGCCGGAGCAGGACGAGGTGAACAATGCAGTGACGGCGATGGTGGAGAGGAGGATGTGTTTCATGGGATGTTAAGCGTTATGCTTGGTCGGAGGTTAGGGCTTCTTTGTTCACAAAGAAAACAAAAAACTGACACATCGCCCGCCATGCAGCCGGGTTTCTTCGTTTGACGGCTTTTGTCCCTGCGCTTACAGCGTCTTTTCCAAGCGTTATCCGATCCCCATGCAAGTGCGTTCCCTCCTCAGCAGCTTCCTCCTTGTCTCCCTGCTTTTCGCCGCCGTTCCGGCTGCCCGTTCCGAGGTTCTGCCGCTCGACCACCCCTGCGCGGAATTGGTGAAAAAATATCTCACGGCGGTCGTCATGCAGGATTGGAAGACGGCCTCCCAGATGCTGGTCGAAGACTCTCTGGAGCGTCGTCAGCGTGAGACCATCACCATCATCAAGTCCGCGCCAACAATGACCGATGAGGAAACCATGCTCGCCGGCTACAATGTGAGCGGCGTTCGTGACTTGGAAAAAATGACGCCCCAGGAGTTTTACCAGACGGATCGCGCCGCTTGGCACAAAAAGCTCAAACTGACTCCCGAAGCCACCAAGCGGAAGCAGGAGACGCTCAACATCACCGTTCTCGGACTCGTGCTTGAGAAAGACAAGGGTTTCATTCACGCCACCGTTCGCACATCCCAGGAGACTCTAACCGATCGTATTGAGGAGTTGTTTCTGATTTCGTTCATTCCTGATCCTTCCAACCCCAAGAATTACCTGATCTCTCCCGAGATGAAGGACCGTCCAGTGATCACTCCTCTGGACGCCGCCGCGCCCAAGAAATAGCCGGTTTAGCCCAGCAGGGTTCGCAACTTGGCAAACTGGATTTTTGCGAGTTCGCCGCGAGGCAGTGAAGGGAGCATCCTCACTTCCCGCACCTGTTCGAAGGGACGAAGGCTTGCATTGAGCTCGTCTAGCAGCCGTGAGGCGTTTGCTTCGGTTATCTGGCTCGCTGCAAGCACCAGTCGCCTCTCGGTGCGCGGATCTGGCAGATCGCAGATCACGGCTTCGCCGGCATGCAGGCCCAAGTTTAGTCGCAGGGTGTCCAGACGCTCTTGAATCGGCCTCAATGCGACCAACTCGCCAAGGATTTTCACGATCCCAGCCTCGCGGCTCTTGAAGCGCAGGCATCGACTCCCTCCCGCACTCCAGATTTCGACCTGATCCCGTGTCCGCAGGCCGGTTGCAGCGGGAACGGCCTCCCATCTCCAGCCGCCCTCTTCCTGAATCGCGTATCCTTGCGCCAGGGCCTCGCCACGGACGGTGAGCACGCCAGCCTCATCCGTGCTGACATCCCAGATCGGCAGGATTTCCATTTCTCCACCTTCGGTGTTTTGCGAAGCCACCTGCGAAGCCGTTTCCGTCATTCCATAGGTGCGCCGCACCGGCCAGCCGAGGGCCAGCGCAGCGGCTTCAATCTCCGCGCTCAGGGAACCTCCGCCTACCAGCACCACGCGCATCGATTCGGGGGCGCGCAATCGGGACGCCACCAAGTCAAACACCTGTGTCGGCACCAGAGACGCCAGCGTGGCGCCTGCGTCGTCGCAGGTCTGTGTGAACAACGCCGCATTCCACTTCTGCTCCAGCCGCGTTACCCGGCTGCCGCTCAAAAATGCCCGCGCAAAGACACCGAAGCCGCCCACATGATGAACCGGCAGCGCGAGCAGCCAGTGGTCGTTCGCGGTGATTTCAAAATGCGCATTCACGGCGCGTGCTGACACGAGCATGGACTCCTTGGTCAGGCCCACCCACTTGCACCGGCCTTCCGAACCGCTTGTTTGAAAGAAGCACCAGTTCCTCACCTGCAACCCGTTCCAGGCAAATTCAGCCAGTGTGCTGCCTTCATCGCACTGGTCGGGCAGCGCGATCCAGTTGCTGCCGTCAGACCAGAATTCCAGTTCGATGCTCAGAGTCTTCGCCATGACAGGCCCTCCAGAAGATCGCCGAAACCCAAGCCGCCGCCGCTGCGGTCCGCCTCCAGGATGCCGCCACGTGTGTGCACGCGCTCGAAGAATGAATCCTTCTCAAACAAGTGCTCGGTGCACAGGCCGCAAAAATCGAGTGGATAGCCTTCGGCCTTCGCCGCAGCGGCCTCGTAGGCGGCAAACATCTGACCAAGCGCGTGATCCATGGCCGAAGTCATCACCAGGGGAGTGCCGGGATGCGCTTGCGCCACCCGCCGCCAGTCGCGCCGTGCCGGCTTCACCACCACCGCGTCGAAGCCCTGTGTGCCGTCCTTCCACCCTTTGTCGAGTGCCAGTCGCAGGTTCCATCGTCGACTCAGGGACAACCAGGCGTCTGCGTCGTAGGGAAATGGATCCTCCACAAAATCCAGCGCCCGTTTCACCTGCGGCGGCAGGGATTCCAAGAAGGTTTCAAACGCCTCCCGGTCTAGCACGCCGTTGAAGTCCACCCGCAGGCGCACGCCCTTTGCCTCAAACCGGTTGGCGCAGAGCTCCAGAAAGCGGTGCGTATCCTCATGCTTCGCACTGCCCTTCGCCTTCATGGCCGGCCAGCGTTCGTCCAGCACCCGCTGCATTTGGGACTCTGAATCCGCGGCGAAGCTCCACGAGTAGTGGCTTCGTGGGATCTCCAGACCTTCGAACAAACTCACGCCCGAACGCCTGGCAGCGCCGTCGATCTCCGCGCAGTGCAGCGCCATGGCCGTGACGGGCGTGGTGACGCCTTCGCGGAGCAGTCGCAGTTGTTCTTCCACCGGTGCATCGCCAAACTCCGGCCAGGGGTGCACGCATCCGTAGCCCTCACCGACCCGGATCAGCGCTCCTGCGAACACACGTCGTTCCGATGCCGCATTCAGCGTCGCGCCACTGCGCAGCTGATATTCATGGACATGGATTGGCGGCGTGATTCCCTGACTCAAAGCACCGGCATCTTCATTCGTCATCCCTCGTTCGTCATTCGACATTTTGCCGCTAGGGCATCACGTCCTGCGCTTTGACGATTCCCCAGCACATCAGCACGGCGAAGGCCAGCAGTTGCACCCCGCTCATCGCCAGCAGGCGGTTGTGGCTGCGGCTCGGCGGCTCCACGATGACGCGCCAGGCGACGAAAAGCCCGATCGGCAGCGTCACAAGTGGCAGGGTAAAAGCTCGTTCCCAGCCCTGCTTCACCCAGTAGTAGCCCGTCGCATGCGCCGCGACGATTAGCAGCAGAATCTCGGCCCTGGCGAAACCGACACCGAGGCGCACCGCCAGCGTCTTTTTGCCCGATTGCCGGTCTTCATTCACGTCCCGCAGGTTGTTCACGGCGATCAGCACCGTGCTCAGGCAGCCGATTTGGAAACCGGCGACCACAGCCGCCTCGTACCATTCGCCCGTTTGAACAAAAGCCGATCCGGTGACCGCGATGAGGCCGAAAAAGAGAATGACAAACAGCTCCCCCAGACCGCGATAAGCCAGTGGCAGCGGTCCACCCGTGTAGCCAAAACAGAAGTATAGGGATGGAATGCCGATGAAGAGAATGGGCAGTCCCCGTGCCTCGAAGAGCGGGATGGCGAGCAGCGTCGCCAGCAGCAGCATGAGCCACGCCGCGATCTTCACGCTGCCTGCCGATGCCGCCCCGCTGGCGGTGATGCGTCGCGGTCCGAGCCGCGCCTCCGTGTCCGCGCCCTTGAGGGAATCCAGCGCGTCATTGAAGAAATTCGTCGCGACCTGCAGCGCTCCACAGCTTCCCAGCGTGCAGAGAGCCAGTGTCCAGTCGAGTTTCCCGGAGATTTTCTCTGCCAGTGCGCATCCCACTGCCACCGGGGCGATGGCGGCACCGAGCGTCTTCGGACGTGCGGCGGCGATCCAGTCGAAAGGCGAAGTCATTTTGGCAAGTCCACTTGTCCCTCACCCATCAGGTAGGCGATGAGATTGATGACATTTTCCTCGCCGAGCGCGGTCAGCAGTCCTTCCGGCATCAGGCTCTGCGGCAGCTGGTCCTGCTTCACGACTTGCGTGCGCTCGATCGTGAGACGTTCAGCGGGTGTTTGGACAGTGAGCGTGCGTTCGGTCTGCTCGGGGATGACGCCGGTGAGCGTGCGGCCGTCTTTGAGCTGGAAGACGCTCACGCGGAAGTCGGCGGGCACGATGGCGCTCGGGTCGAGGATGTTCTCGAGGAGGAATTTGAGATTGCGGCGGTCGCCGCCGGTGAGTTCGGGGCCGATGGCACCGCCCTGGCCGAACATCTTGTGACAGGCGCTGCACGCGGCCATGAAGACCATGCGGCCCTTCGAGCGATCCGCCTTCGCGATCGTTTCAGGCTTCAACACGCCCTCCCACTTCGCGAACTCGGCCTTCTTCGCTTCCGGCGTGTCACGAATCTCGCCCCAGGTCTCGGTGAGCAACTTGGTGAGCGATTCATCGCCGAGGTTGCGGATCTGACGCGCCTGGAAGGGCGTGATGGCGCTCACGGGCACTTTTTTGGCCTTCACGCCTTCGAGCAAGGCCTTCGCGTAGCTCGCGCGTGAGGTCAGCGTGGCCACGGTGGCGGCCTGCTGTTCTTCGCTGCGCACCGGCCAGGCGTTGAGGAGCTGTTTCGGAATGTTGGGATCGTCGTAAGCGGCCAGGGCGCTGCGTGCGGCAGTGCCGAGCACCTTGTCGTTGATGAGCGAGCGGATGACCACGAGCAGTTCGGGCTTCGTCGTGCGCGTGAGGCTCTTGAAGGCGTTCACGCGGGCATTGGCATCGCCGTCGTTGTTCTTGACGATGGCGATGAGTTCATCCGCGGCGCGACCGCTGCCGAAGACGACGGAGAGGCTGCGGGCAATGCCTTTGAATTCGTCGCTGCCATCGGTGTCGATCGCCTTGGCGACTTCATCCCAGCCCTTGGGCTTTTTCGCACTGCTGAAACCATCGAGGCCCGCAGCGAGACCGCGCAGCACGTCTTCACGTGCATCCGCCACCTTCGCGATGACAGCGACCAGCGCATCGACGGCCTCGGGCTTCGCTTCGATCATCTCGGCGATGCGGCGGGCGACAAGGCGGCGCACGGTGGGGATCTTCGCCTCGCGGATGAGTTCCACGCCCTTCATCGGGTCCGCCGCGACCGCCGGCTCGATGCCATACCAGATCATGAGCGGCTGCTGCCGGTCGTTCGCGTCTTCTTCGTGCTTCGCCAACGCCGTCGCGATGGGCCAGCGGGCTTTGATTGGAAGACGCTGAAGCGCGGAGGCGAGATGTAGGCGGACGAGTCCGGATGAATCGAAGGCCGCTTCGTAAAGACCGAGGTAGTAACTTTCTAGCAGCGGGTGTTTATCACGCTGGTTAGGATCGCCGCGAAGCTCTTTCAGTCGTCTATCAAGCTCGCTTGCAGTCAGGAAACTGTCTGGCAATGGATTATCATAACTTCCTTGTTCCAAATTCGAAATGACGCTATTTCGGCGTCTGTTCTCATAAAGTTTGGGGTCACCGGAGGCATTTTCGTACTCTGTTGCAGTTACTTTTGGAGAAAGCCTTTGCCACTCGAGTGAATTCATGACGATTGCATGCGTGGAGGCATCCATATATGAGTCCGGGTAGCGAGGATTCTTTTCGTAGAGGCGTTTCGCTGCCATTCGTGTCCACCAATTGTTCTTATTCTTCATCAATACTGCGAACAAGTCGCTGTCACTTGCTTTGGCGATATTGATCGGCTCCGACTTATTCGGTTCCCCATACACGATCTTGTAAATGCGCCCGCTGCTGCGGTGGATGCCGTCGCTGTCGTGGCATTCGCCGCTGTCGCTCCAGTCGGCGACGAAGACGTTGCCATCGGGGCCGGTGATGAGGTCGATGCCGCGGAACCACTTGTCCTTGGCCTTCATGAAGTCGGGCGCGTGCTTGCCGACGTAGCCGCAGCCTTCTCGGTGGAGGGTGTCCATGTTGATGCGGTTGCCGTGCAGGTTGCAGGTGAGGACGGCGCCGTGGTATTTCTCCGGCCACGTCCCGCCTTGATAAATGAGCATGCCGACGTGCGCGTGACCGCCGCCGAGCGAGTCGGTCTTGCCGGTGACGCCGAGCTTGCGGATGTCGCTCCAGGTTTCCGCGCCGGCATCCCAGTGAAAGTGGTCGGCGGTCTGCTCGATGACTTCATAGACGTGCGGATTGAGGTGCGTGCCGAACATGCGGCGGTAGTAGGCGCCGGGAATGCCGTGCCAGAGGTGGCCGATGACGGTGTTGATCCAGAAGAGCTCGCCCTCGGCATTCCAATCGTGGCCCCAGGAGTTCGTGCCGCCGTGGCAGACGACTTCAAAGACCTTCCGCGTGGGATGGTAGCGCCAGATGCCGCAGTTGATCTTCACGCGCTTTTCCATCGGCGTTCCGGGTGCGCCGACGGCGGAGGTGTCGGTGATGCCGTGGCGGCCATACAGCCAGCCGTCCGGGCCCCAGCGCAAGCCGTTGACGATGTTGTGGCCGATGGTCTTCACGTTGAAGCCGTCGAGCAGCACCTCGGGCTCGCCATCGGGGGTATCGTCGCCATTTTTATCCGCGATGAAGCTGAGCGTGCCGTTGTGCAGCACCCAGACGCCGCCGTAGCCGATCTCGACGCTGGTGAGGTAGCTGCCGCCTTCCCAGAAGACCTTGCGGCCGTCGTGTTTGCCGTCGCCGTCCTTGTCTTCGAGGATGATGACGCGGTCGCGCAGCTTCGTGTCCCAGCGGCTGGGATTCTCCGCGTAGGTGTAGTTTTCCGCGACCCAGAGCCGGCCTTTCGGATCCCAAGCCATCGCAATTGGCTGGCGCACATCCGGCTCGGCGGCAAAAACGACGCACTTGAAGCCCGGCGGGAGTTCCATGGAGGCCGCAGCTTCTTCCGCGGGCATCGGCGCGCCTTTTTCGGTGTCGTAGATGGCCGGGAATTCCTCGGCGAGAGCCGGCAGGGCGAGAAGGGACCAAAGAATGGCGCGGGGGATGCTCATGGTTGGGGAGAACTAGTTTAAACTGCTTTTTAGACGCTAATGTGATGGTGATAAATACATTTCATGATTGGCGTCGAATCAGCGTTATATCAGCGGTTCTAAAAACCCCCTTCTTGCCTGCACACCATGAAGTTACTTCTTCTCCTCCTTTCCGTGTGTCCCGTGGTCGGCTTGATCGCCGCGCCCAAACCCGCCGCCAGCCCCAAGCCGCCCGAGTCCGTCGCGCACACAGCGGCTGAACTCGCAGAGACGATCCGGCCTTCGCTGGTCAAGATCACCCAGCTCGGGCGCGAGGGCACGGACGGCATCGGCTCCGGTTTTATCGTCAGCGAGGACGGCTTCATCGCCACGAACCTGCACGTCATCGGCGAGGCACGGCGCCTGCAGGTGGAGATGCACGATGGCAGGACGCATGACGTCACGGCCGTGCACGGCACGGACGTGCATCACGATCTGGCGGTTCTCAAGATCGATGCCCCGGGTCTCAAGGCTCTGCCGCTGGGTGATTCCGACAAGGTGCGCCAAGGCGAGAGCGTGGTCGCCATGGGAGCGCCGGAAGGGCTCGGCTTCAGCATCGTGCAGGGGGTTTTGTCCGCCACCAGGGAGATCGATGGAAACGAGATGCTGCAGGTGGCGATTCCCATCGAGAAGGGTAACAGCGGTGGACCGCTGCTCGACATGCAGGGCAACGTGCTGGGCATCCTGACGCTCAAGCACGTCAAGACCGACAACCTCGGTTTTGCGATGCCGGTCAACGCACTGAAGGAACTCATCGCCAAACCGAACCCGGTGCCCATGAGCCGCTGGCTGACCATCGGTGTCTTGAATCCGAAATTGTGGAAGCTGCATCTTGGCGCGCAGTGGACGCAGCACGCGGGAATCATCCATGTGGACACTCCGGGCAGCGGATTCGGCGGACGTGCGCTTTGCCTTTCCACCCAGAAGGTGCCGAAGGACATCTTCGAAGTCTCCGCCAACGTCAGACTCGATGATGAATCCGGCGCGGCGGGACTGGTCTTCTGCTCGGACGGCGGAGACCGGCACTACGGCTTCTATCCCTCCGGCGGCAAACTGCGGCTCACGCGCTTCGACGGGCCGGACGTTTTCTCCTGGACGATTCTGGCCGACGTGCCGAGCGACGCCTACAAGCCCGGAGAGTGGAACACGCTGCGTGTCCGCGTGGAGCCTGAGAAGATCGTTTGTCATGTGAACGGAGAGCAGGTCATCGAGAGCAACGACACCGGCCTGCGCGGCGGCATGGCGGGGCTGTGCAAATTCAGAATGACCGTGGCCGATTTTCGGAACTTCCGAATCGGCGCCGACCTCGCTGAGAAGGCGCTGGATCCCGCGCTGGCGTCGAGCTTTCGCAGCGAGATCGAATCCAGCCTCGCCAAAGCCACAACCCGTGACAAGACACTCGAGCGGCTGCTGAAGAATCCCGCAGCGGCACGGCGCGTGATCAACGAGCAGCGTCGGCAGCTTGAAGAGGAAGCCGCCGCGCTGCGTGATCTGGAAAGTGAGCTGCATCGCCGGGCTGTGACGCAGGAAATTCTGGCGGAACTCGGAAAGCCCGAACCCGAGATCAATCTGCTGCGCTGCACGCTGCTGCTCGCACGCCACGACAATCCGGAGATCGACGTGCAGGCCTACCAGAACGCCTTCAAGTCGATGGTCGCTGATCTGAAGAAGGACCCCGAAATCGCGAAAGGCACGATTCCCGCCGTGAAAAGACTCAACCGCTATTTCTTCGAGGAAAACGGATTCCACGGCAGCCGGGGGGACTACTCCAACCGCAGCAACAGCTACATGAACGAAGTGCTGGACGATCGTGAGGGCCTGCCCATCACGCTGAGTGTGCTCTATGTCGAGCTGGCTTCCAAACTCGGCATTCAGGGTGTCTTTGGCGTGCCGCTGCCGGGCAAGTTCATGGTGGGATACCGCGACGGTCCGGAGGGCGAGTTGCAACTTGTCGATGTCTTTGAAAACGGCAAGGAGGTGACCGTGGCGCAGGCGGCGATGGAGCTCAGCGACTACGGCGAGTTCCCCGAGCAGGCGCTAGCGGCCGCCAAAAAGAGCGAGATCCTGCTGCGCATGCTGCGCAACCTGCTCGGCTCCGCCTTCGATGAAACGCGCTCCATTCGCGAGTCGCTGCCGTATCTCGATCTTGTCCTGGCCATCGATCCCAAAGCCGCCGCCGAGCGCCTCACCCGCGCCCAGATGCGCCAGCGTCTTGGCGAAAAAGCGGCGGCCAGCGAGGACGTGAACTGGCTGATCGAAAACTTTCCCGAGGACGGCCCACCGGAACTGATTCAGCAGTTGGACCGCTGGATGCAGTCGCTGCGGGAGTAAGCAGAGACTGCTGTGGATTGAATCACGGCACCGGCTCACCTGATCCGGGATAAATCCAGCGAATGATCCTGCCGTCACGCACCTGCGCCTGGGCCTCCGCATCAATGGGGCCGAAGATCGTCATGGAGTGGTAATAGACATTGACGGTCCAGGTGGAAAGGTTGTCGATGGTTCGCGCCTGAGGGGTGCCCCAACGCTGGATTTTGTCGGGGTCGATGTCGGTGACTTGCCCGGAACTCATGCTCGCGAGCAGCAGGTCGTAGCTGCCGTCCGCATTACGCCTGGGCGCGCCGGATGGCTCGACGGCTCCCGCCAGACTGGTCATGCTGGCGGCGTTTGCCTTGCGCTTTTTCCAAGCCACCAGCGCCATCTCGATGCGGCCGCGTCTCCACTGCTCATAGGAGGCCCGGACCTGGGTCGGGAGGTCCGTGTCATGGACAAAAATTTGACCGCGGGCGTCGGACGTCTCGGTGGGCGCGACGAGAAGCACGTTGGCCTGCGCGGCCAGGGCGTAGGCGGTGGAACCGGCTGGCAGCGTGGAGCCGCCTCCCGCAATGCGCATCTCCACGGGCTTGCTGATTTTGATCAGCCTTGGAAAAGCCGTGGGTGGAAACACCGTCCAGTTTTTTGTCATTGATTCGAGTGTCTCGAAGGTCGGCGGGACGAACTCCTCGGTCATCTCGGGCGCCGCGGTGGACCGATCCAACGCTTGTCGGCGCGCATCTGGCTCTTCGTCCTCCGGCAGTTCCAGAGGCGGGTTTTCGAAAAACACCCGCAGTCCGGGAGGCGTGATTAAACGGTCATAGACCGCAAACGCCGAGACGAAGAGCAGGAAGGTGATGAAGAGCGCTTTCATGGAGGGTCAGTCCTTGAAGCCCGCGAGCCGCACACCGAACAGCCAGCGGAAGGGCGGCTTCAAGGCAACAGCCTTGCGCAGTCCGTGAGGCAGCAGTGAGAGGAGTTTTTCCCAAACAATCGCCGTCCAGGGCGGGAGGAGCAGGAAACGGCCGCGCCCTCCGAAAACGATGCGCACTCTGGAGAATCCGATTTGGCGGAACAGCGCCGTGAGATCGCCCACGGTGTATTCCTTGAGATGAAAGCCGGTCGCCTCGCGCTCAAACTCACCGCTGATGTCGTGCGGTCCGGTCAGACGGCTTGGAGTGATGCAGAGGTAAACTCCGCCCGGCTTTAGCGCCGCGTGCAGTTGCTTCAACTGATCCACGGCGTCGTCGGGATGCAGATGCTCCATCAGCTGGTTGCTGTAGGCGATGTCTACGCTCTCCGGCGGTACGGGAACGGAACTGCCGTCGGAGATGACAACCTGAAGATTCGGTGGCAGCTCGCGCGTGCGCGTGATTTCATCCGAGACGTCGATGGCCAGCACCTTGGAAACCTGCCGCGCGACGGTTTTCGCGAATTCGCAGTCGCCGGGGCCGATCTCCAAAAAAGTCGCGTCCGCTTTTAGAAAAGGGGCCAGGATTTCCAGCTTCTCGGCGATGTCAGCGGCGAGGCGTTCCGGGGAGGCGTGGTTCGTGTGCTGCGGGTGCAGGGGCACGCGCTTGAACAATTCGTCATAGACCTCGGAATAAAGGGTGCGGCGTTCCTCCTTCGTGGCGTTCCGCAGCCTGTCGGCAAGTTCACGCTCGACCTCGTAGTGTTGGAGGAGCTGGTCGCGGGTGCGGGTTTCGGTGACGGCGGCAGGCATGTGGTCGGAAAAATACGCGGTGGATGCGTTTCAGGCAAGGACTCGCGCCGCCTTGCTCATTCGCCGCGCTGCTTTAGCATGCGGCAATGCTGAAACCCCTGCTCTTCATTGCCGCGCTGGCCGTGACGGTACGCGCCCAGGATCCCGGACCGGGCAAAGACGACCTCACCGTGCCGAGGGACCGCGATACGGCGCTGCGCATTCAGATTTTTCTGGACCGCAACCTCTTCGGCCCCGGCAAGCTCGACGGGGCGATCGGCGAGTTCACCTACAAGGCGGTGGTGAACTACAACTACGCCCACGGGCACCCCGACATCTACAGCTGGACCCATGTGAAGGAGGCGGCCGAGAAGGAGGTGCCGGTGCCGTACGCAGCCTACAAGATCAGGGAAAACCTGCTGACTTACGTGAATCCACAACTGCCCGAGGATCCGGCGGAGCAGGCGAAGTTCAAGTTCATGGCCTACCGCAGTCTTGAGGAGCTGATCGCCGAGAGGTTTCACACCGACGAGAGCTTTCTTGCCCTCATCAATCCGCAGAAGAAAATGTCCGCGCTGAAACCCGGCGACATCGTCGTCGTGCCAAATGTCCCCTCCTTCCGCATCGAGGATGTGAAGCCGATGCAGAGCTACAAGTCGGACACCACACTGAGTTCCCATACCATCGTAATTGACACGACCGAGCGCATGGCCGCCGTTTACAGCGCGAAGGAGATGATGCTGGCGGCATTTCCGATCACGCCGGGAAAGGCGGAATTCATTCCGGTGGGAGACTGGACGGTGAAGACCATCATGAACACGCCGAGCTTCCGTTACGACAAGCAGTTCCTGGAGCAGGGCGTGCGCGGTGACGAGGCGTATCAGATCCCGCCGGGGCCGAACAGTCCCGTGGGCATCATCTGGTGCGGCATCAGCAAGTCGGGCATCGGCCTGCATGGCACGGCCCTGCCGCGCACCATCGGCCGCGCGCGCAGCGCCGGCTGCGTGCGCTTTGCCAACTGGGACGCCATTCGCCTGCCGACTCTTATCCGGCCAGGATCGAGGGTGATCGTGCGTTAATCTTGGCGCCATGCCACGCATCCTGCTCGCCGCCCTGTTTCACGAAACGCACACCTTCCTCGATGGGGTGACGCCGCTTGAGAATTTCATGATTCGTCGCGGCGCTGAAATGCTCGCCTGCAAGGGGGACGCATCACCTCTCGGTGGTGTGCTGGAAATCGCCGACGAATTCGGCTGGGAGATACTCCCTGCGGCAGACTATCGTGCCCAGCCATCCGCCACCGTCGCAGACGAAGTCATCGAGCAGTTCTGGAGCGATCTGGCTCCCGCGACTGCGAAGGGAGGTTATGACGCCGTTTACCTCGTGCTTCACGGTGCGATGGCCACGCAAAAAAATCTCGATGTCGAAGGCGAAATCCTCCGCCGCCTGCGCCAGCTCACGTCCGTGCCGATCTTTGGCGTGTTCGACCTGCACGCGAACTTTTCCCCTGCGATGGCCGAACTGGCGGACTGCCTCGTGGCTTACCGTGAAAATCCGCACACAGACGCCCGCGAAGCCGCACTGATCTCCGCGCGTCTGCTACAGCGCTGCCTCACCGGCGGCGTGCGACCGCGCATGCAGTTCAAGCAGCCCGGCATCATCTGGCCTCCCACCGGCACCGGCACGGTTGCGGACCCGATGCTTTCCCTCGAGGCGATGGCGCGTCAGTTTGAGCGTGAAGACGAGGCCCTGTGGGCCATGAGCGTGGTGGCGGGTTTCAGCTTCGCAGACACTCCGGACACGGGCGTGAGTTTTGTTGCCTGCACGACGGGTGACGCTGCAGGACAGCTCGATGCACTCTGCCAGCGGGCCCTCGAACTCGCCCATCTCGGCAGCATCACCGATCCTCCCGCCGACGAAGTCCTAGCCTCCTTGAATCCGCCGCCCGCAGGGCTGACGGTCATCGTCGAGCCTTCAGACAACATCGGCGGAGGCGCGCCTGGAGACGGCACCGGCTTGCTGCGCTCTCTGCTTCGCCATGGTGTGGAGAATGCCGCCGTTTGCATCAACGACCCCGAGTCCGTTCGGGAGCTTGAAGGCGGTGCACGGCGCATTCGGCTTGGTGGAAAAGGCAGTCGGCTCGATCCGGGGCCGCTCGAATTGGAAGTTGAACTCGTTTCCCTCAAAGCCGGTCGTTTTGAATTGGAGGATAAAAACAGCCACCTCGCCAGCATGAGCGGAGACAGCTTTGACATGGGCCGCTGCGCCGTGGTGAAACATGCCGGCATCACAATCCTCGTCACCAGTGTCAAGACGCCCCCCTTTGATCTCGGCCAGTGGCACAGTCAGGGCATCGCTGTGGAAAAGATGGCCTTCGTCGCCGTGAAGGCCGCCGTGGCACACCGTCGAGCCTATGATAAGATTGCGAGCCGCATGCTGTGGGTGGACACACCCGGACCGTGCAGCAGCCGTCTGTCCTCACTGCCGTATCGCCACGCGCGTCTCAGGGCTTGAGCGGACGGCCCACGACGATGCCCGCGTGGCTTTTCGTGGCGTTCAGGTAATCGTGAATCGCCTTGTCTACGACGACCTTTTTCTGCGTGGACGAGGCGTGCATGAGCCTGCACACACCGTCGCTCGTGCGCAGGGCGAGGCCCACATGCGAGCAGAACACGTGCGGACGGTTCGTGACGATGCCGATGATGTCGCCGCTTTGAATGCGCGATTCGCAGGCCGCCACCCGCTCCTTCGGGATGTAGTCAAACGGCACGCGCTCCAGCTGGCGTTCGATTTGATTCAGGGCGGGCACCAGCGCGGGATTCGCCCGCAGGTAGCGGTAGAGCTTCGGATTCAGGGACATCTCGTCATTGCTGCGTCCGGTGAGGCGAACCGTGGGGCCGATCTCACGCGTGAGGTAGCGGATGTTTCCGCGTCTCGCATTGTCGGTGAACCATTCGTCCAGGTAGTGAATGCGGTCGAGATAGTTTCCCCGGCACACTCCGCCGCGATAGCGGGTCCACTCGATCTCTCGAAGCAGGTCGGACGGCGCGTAGCTGCGTTGACGCCGGCCGATCATGCGCGCCAGTCCGAGGGCGACTTCGAAGAAGGTCCAGCAGTCGAGGCCGTTGAAGTTCACCGATGGTGACTCGACACGGTCGTCGATCTCCAGGGTCCATCCCACATACTTCGTGCCGCGCATGCCCAGGCCGAACTGAGCCACCCGCGAACCCATCGGCAGGGAGGCCCAGTCTTCCGCGATGGCGCGGGCGACGAGCTGCCGAAACTTGTCATCGCCCAGAAAGGTGACGCGCTGTGACAGGTGCTCCGCAGCGTTGCCGAGACCGCCGAGGCCCGCCGCGACGCATGCATGTAGAAAGGGGCGTCGTCTCATCGGGATTCAGTAAAGGGTTTCGAGAGGTTCCAAGGCATCCTCCAGCGGCTGGGTGGCATCCCGCCACTGCTCGTCATCCACGAGACCGTACTGCTGCGGCAGCAGGCGGCAGACTTCTTGAAGCTGCCGTTCAAACTCACGGACAAACGCCTCGATGGCCCGGCCATACTGGGCGCGGTTCAACGGGATGAGGGCGGCGTTGAGGCAGTTCCGCAGATGCTTGTCTTGGATGAAAGGCTCCAGTCCGTAACCGACCATCGCCACAGCGCGATTCGTTTCCAAATCGATGAGAAACATCACCCTCCTGTTCTCGCCGCCTCTTTCCACCGCGCTGGAAAGCTGGCTGCGATTGAAAATCCAAACGGCGTAGGGAGGCAGCGGTGCCTGTGGTGGGACCGGGAGCAGTACGGCGGCGATACCGATCTGCGGATAACGGCGCTCCACGTCGGCAATGGCCCGCTCGGCAGTGCGGCGCTCCAGTCTGCCAAGCACGTTCTCCGGGTCCGCGACCGGACCTTTCAGAGCGGGGGGGATTCCGAATCCCCGCTCGGCCATCTCCAGCGTGAAACCGCATTGCCGACAGGCGGCATCACTTTCAACAGCGGCGGATCGGCAGGCGGGACAACGCACGATCGCATACTAATCCCGGCATTTGCCGGAGCGCAACGCTCAATCCCTGCCATGCCGACGGCGCAGGCCCGCGCGTAGCAGCACACGTGGTATGTGGCGGAAGATTTGCGAGGCAATGGAGACGCCGAGGCCGGGGTAGATGCACGACCGGCCCTTCCGAAGCGCCCGCAGCGCTTCGGCGACGACTTGAGTCGGCGGGATGCGCAGCAGGCCTTGTCCGTCGCGGTTGGTGTCCGTGCCGTCGGGGCGCTTGGCGTTTTTGCCAAAATTCGTCGGGGTCGGCCCCGGACAGACGCAGGTCACGGTGATGCCGCGAGGGGCGAGTTCGACGGAGAGCGCCTCCGACAAACTGGTGACGTAAGCCTTGGTGGCGGCATAGACCGCGAGATCCGGTATTGGCAGTGTTCCGGCGAGCGAGCTGACATTTAGAATGCCGCCCGGCGTCCGCAGCTGCGGTAGGAGCGCGTGCGTCAGAATCGTCAGCGCGGTGATATTCAGCTCGATCTGGGCGCGCGTCTTCTCAGGCGTGGAGCTGCAGAAACTACCGTAGTCGCCCATGCCGGCATTGTTGACGAGAAGGTTCGGCTTCACGCCGTGCGCGTCCAAAAAGGCAGGCAACGCCGCGCGGCCTTCATCGGTCGCCAGATCGGCCACACAGCAGTGAATCTTCGCTCCATGCGACTTCAAGGTCTTCTTAACCTCCTCGAGTGCCTCCGCCCGCCGCGCGACCAGAACGAGGGAATCTGCGAGGGGGGCGAGCTGCCGGGCAAACTCCGCGCCGAGGCCCGAGGAGGCGCCGGTGATGATCGCCGTGCAGTTTTCGAGAGGAAATCCGTTCGCCATGAGTGATCAAAGCAGTAACACAGTCCTGTAATGACCATCAACCAGCTTTCCGAACAGAATCCATTCACCACCAAGGACGGCAGCACCATCCGCAGCATCCTCGACAAGACGAACGCACCTGTGAAAAACCAGTCGCTCGCCGAGGCAGTCGTGCCCGTCGGGCGTCCCACGGAGCGGCATTACCACAAGCTCAGTGAGGAGTTTTACTTCATTCAGGAAGGGCGGGGGACGATGGAAATAGACGGCGAAACGCGGGAGGTCGGTCCCGGGGACGCCATCCTCATCCCGCCTGGCGCCTGGCATCAGATCACCGCGTCACAGACACTACACTTTCTCTGCTGCTGCGCTCCACCCTACAGCCACGAGGATACTTTTTTTAAATAACCTCTTCATGCTAGGAATCGAGCAGCTGAAGACCGGACACGCAGACTTAACGCCAGTGTGCATCCGTGCAGGTTCTGACATTGGCGAATTCGATCCCACTCGTCCCTGATTCAGTGCGATTCCTGACTGAGGCTTGGTTTATCAAACACCGACTCCCGTTTCGTCGCTTGCTGATCTTGTGGTGCCACAAGTTTTCTAACCACTCTTGAACCAAGAGTGGCGAATGAATGATCGCTCTATCCACATGGTTGGAAAGCGAGAGAGCTACCTTTCCATATTGCAAAGGTACGTCTTCGCAGGAGTCACAAGAGTCTTCTGCCGGAGGCTATTGGCAGAACTGCCAATGTGCGGAAGAACACCTAAATGGATATTCAGAAAAAAACTCGGGTGATGTCGTTCATTTTGGCTTCCCAAATCCTTTGGCGGCTGATAAACCAATGCGCGAATTCAAACTATTCCAACCATGAATCGGTTTCGCTCTTGGTCGCGTCGCGCCTATCTCTTACATGTCTATTTGATAGCAACGCTGTTTTTGTTACCGGCTCCATGGGGGCGTTCGGAGTGGATTGACTCCGACAGCGACACGTTGAACGACTCGTGGCAGGACGCTGAAAGCTTGGTCTATTCCATGGAGGATCTGAATCTCCAGGATTTGGACATCGATCACGACGGAGCCTACAACGACGAGGAGTTGAACTATGGTTCCGATCCCTTCGATCTCGACACGGATGATGACGGCTTGAACGACGGAGACGAGATTCACATGGCCAACGAGCAGTATGGCATGGGGTATTCGCTCACTAACTGGGACAGCAACGGGGACGAGGTGAGCGACCATGATGATTTTTACGGATGCTTTAGTGTGACTTACCCGGGCGGGCAGCTTCCCGCCTTTGATGGCTCGACCTATTCGGACTACGACGGAGATGGCATCAAGAATCCTTTCGACCCATATCCGGCCGATCCGTATAACAACGACGCGGATGGCGACGGCATCGACGATGACATTGATCCTGCTCGGAGATCCTGACACCTACAGCGCCCGCCAACGGGTATAACTGGGGCAGTGAGGCTTTGGGTGACAGTGACGATGATGCCATCCCCTCAACTTCTGGACAGAGTCGCCCTACGACTCTGGCAACGGCAGTGCACGACTCGGACGGGGATGGTTTCGAAAACGGGTGACCCCTTTCTCGGACGACTATTCAACTACAGCTCAATCAATGGTGACCATGACGATGTCTATGGCGACGCGGACTCGGACGGGGTCTGGAACTATGACGACTCCTGGCCCTACGATGGGGACAACGGTACCTATTACGATGACAACGGCATCTACTCCAATGACAACGACGGTGACGGCATTGAGAACGACTTCGATCCAGCCCCGGACGATCCCGACAACTACAGCTACCACAACAACACCTACTGGCATTACTACGCATTGGAGGACTCTGACAATGACGGAGAAGTCAACTTCTACGATCCCTATCCCAACGACACGCGATAGAGTGATGCAGGACTACGATGGGGATGGTTGGATCAATGAGGACGACCCCTTTCCTGAGGACGCCCAACTACAGCGAGGTCAACCAGACGGCCTGGGGTACCGCCATGTTCGAAGACCTCGACTCCGACGGTCTCTACAACTGGCAGGATCCCTGCCCGTATGACCCTACGATGCGATCCTGACTACGATCAGGACGGGTGATTCCCAACGAAGACGACCCCTATCCGACCGATGGCGGGAATTACAGCGATGTAAACCAGATCAGTTGGGGGCCCAATGTTCTGGGGATGACGACTATGACGGCATCCTGAACTGGGAGGACTCTCCCCACAGGATCCCACGACGTTCGATTCTGACAGCGACGGTATCGCCGACGGCGATGATCCGGCCCCCGCAGACGCCTCCAACTACAGCGACTACAATTACACCTACTGGTATGAGAACGCCCTGGCCGACAACGATTACGATGGCACGCCCAACTTCTGGGATTCCTGGCCCGACGACAGTTCCGACGGTACGGGCGGCTACAATGCGGATGAGGACGGCGATGGCATTCTGGACAGCGATGACCCGGTAGCGTGGGACGCTTCAAACTACAGCGACTACAACTACACATACTGGTACAGCTATGCCTTGGACGATGACGACTACGATGGCACGGCCAACTTCTGGGATCCCTGGCCTTACGACAGCAGCAACGGTACGGACACCTACGATAGCGATTCAGACGGCATTCCGGATTACGATGATCCTGCACCGTGGGACAGCTCCAACTACAGCTACGACAACGGAAACGCCTGGTATGGAGACGCCCTGGGAGACTCGGACAATGACGGCATCGTCAACTTCTACGACTACACTCCCTACGACGACTCCAATGTGGACACCGACGGCGATGGCTACCTCGACAGCAACGACCCCGCTCCTGACGATGCGTCCAACTACAGTCCCGTCAATTATCAGTGGTGGTACTCTGATGTTCTGGGTGATCTGGACGGCGATGGCATCATCAACTTTGACGATGACACGCCCTATGGGGATCCTCCTCCCCCCGACAACGATGAAGATGGTCTCGACGAGGCCGCCGAGCAAAGCTGGGGCACCAGCGATAGCGATGTCGATTCCGATGACGACGGACTCACCGACGGTGAGGAGGTAAACATTTATGGCAGTCATCCCGCCAATCCCTATTCCATAAGCCAGGGCCGCGGGTGGGGTGACCTTTACACGGACGGTGATCTTGTGGATACCACCGACACGGACTCCGACGACATTCCTGACCGCATCGAGCAGCACTATGGATTGAACCCCAACTGGTATAACGATCGCTTCCTCGACCGTGACAACGACGGCATGAGCAACATCGACCAATACAACGCCGGCATCGCTCTCGACGCCAATCTGGATACTTACGACGCGGATGGTGATGGCATGACCGACGTTTTCGAGGATGCCTATTCGCAGGTCCTTTCGAAGAGCAATCCTGCGGACGCCGTGCTGGATGCGGACGGCGACGGCGTGCTCAACTACGAGGAGCAAGTCCTGCTTGTCTCGCCCATGAACGCCGACTCGCTGCAGCTCGGCGGACTGGGTGATCTTCAGTTCCTCATGCTCAGCGCCCGCTATCCTGACGGCAGCACCCCTCCCCAGGATGATCTTGATGAAAACGGCATTCCCGATTGGGCCGATGCTGTTCGGAGCACGCCGACTGCCCCTGATTTCTGCCACTTCACCCGTGCGTTGTCGGATGACTTGGACGGAGACGGCATGCCTGACGCATGGGAACATCAGTATGGTTGGTGGAAGTACCCTGCCAACGGTTTGCAACTGCGAGTGGAAGATTCTGAAGGTGATGCGGATGGTGACGGTCTGAGCAACCTGTTTGAGTATTTCATCGGCACCAGTCCGCTGGCTGGCGACAGCGATGGAAACAACGTCGCCGACGGTGACGAGGATTTCGACAACGATGGCCTCACCAACGAGCAGGAACTTGCGTTGGGGACCAGTGCGCTCAGCGCCGACACAGACGGCGACGGGGTCAATGACAGCCAAGAACTCGCCGAGGGCACCGATCCTCTCAACGCCTCGTCGAATATCGCCGCCATGACGGGCTTGCGGATATTCACGCCGATCGATTCGCTCTAAACTCAACCATCCTCCCCGCACCACTTCCAAAATCATGAACATGCGTTGCTACATTCAGCACCGATCCCATGCCCGGTATGCGTTCTCATCCGCCGCTTGGCTCCCTGTTGTGACGGCCCTTGCTCTGTCGTTCATCGGATTTCATGGAGAGGCCCGAGCTCAGTGCTCTTTGTGTGGAAAAAAGCGGATAGGCTTTGGCATGCAAGTGCCGGCGGGTTGCGGGGTTCAGTTGACCTATGGCGAACAGAATCAGAATCAGTCATTCACCGCCGACAGCTTGCCAAAGACCGTAACAGGTTTCGTAAATGTCGATATGAACTCTGGAGCGGTGCCTGTGACGTCAGCCACTTGTGGGTTGATTAAGGACGTCAACGTCAAGGCGACTCTGACACAGTTTCCCTTCGACAAGGACGTTTCTGTAAAGACGACCTTTTCCGGATGTGCGTTGAAGACGTCGAAATCCAAACTGTCCCTCTGGCATTACGCTGCTTTTGACCCGGGCCAGCCGTCGGAAGCAGCCTGCACATGCATACCTTCTTCTACCATCCCGGGCACGGAACAGGTTGACGCGCATTGGGAGGATGTTGGCACGCTTGAGGGGGTCGGCTATGCGACGCAGGAAGAGGCTCAGGATGCATTGGATGCACTCCAGGCGAACAACAATGACACTGACAGGGTGGAAGGTTCCGTGTCTGGTGAAAATGACGGCACTTGGGGCTTCTCCGCTGTTCGGCAGCACTTTGTTCCAATGGTTCCCGCAAGCGATCCTGTGGAAGACCCCGGCATGGAGGATCCTAACTGCCCTGTGCATGGAACTGAGGGGCCGCCTGATCCTGAAGATACCTACCAGCCACCAGAGGATCAGACGACGGACGAAATGAAGATCGGGACTGGCCTGCCTGGCACTGGAACGGGTGGAGGGGAGGGCGGCTCACTGGGTGAGGGAGGCGTGTCCATCCAGCCTGCTCCGCCTCCAGGATTGGACGAAGATCCGCAGTTGCTGCCCATGTCCTAGGTGTGGGATGCGGGCAGGTCTCCCTACGGCGAGCTTGTCGGCACATTGGCGCTCATCACCGACCTGACGGAGGCGAGTCCGCTGGACCTGTCGAAGTTCAGCACGCGTGCCGGCAAGTCTGGTAACTTGATTGTGTCGGCTCTGTCAGGAATTCCTGCGGGGCAGCAGGGCTGGCTTGTGACGCCTCCTTCGGTGGACGAGGCGGCCCTCCAGGTGGAGTTGGGAAATCTGGAAACGCAACTGCAGGATGCCTACGCCAATCTCATGTCCCTCGAAGTCGAATACACCGCCTTAACCAGGGAAGAGGACGTCTGGATGGCGGATGTGGCCGCCGTAAACGAGACTATTTCCGAGCTTGAAAACAGGTCGAGCGCCCTCATGACGACGCTCGACGATTTTCCCGCGTTCGCCGCCAGCGTCATCAAGTTCCAGGTGGTCGAACTCGCTCCTGGCAACGTGGAGGTCCGCCGCTTCAAGGGGGATGAGGTTGCGCCGGGTATCGTTCATCAATTTGAACTCGACACCGTCGCGGGCATGCCGGCCGTCCGCCACACGGTAACCGCCGGAACCAGCAGCCGGGTGGATGTGGTGGCCGGCACTGCCGCCGCCACTGGAGGTCGTTCCTGGCACATCGAAGACTCGGACGGTGGCGTGCGCGCCGGAACGGAATCGCCTTGGACCAACAACGAGCAGATCATCGACGAGTCCACCTTCAGCGATGGCGGTGCCGTGTTCGTGCAGCGGGTGGTGACACGCCGGGTCAAAAAATCCTGGGGGGTGGAGGTTGTCGAGGAAAGCGTCTATGACTCGGATGCCGCCGGGGCTGTGCCGGAAGTGACCGGCTATGCTTTCTACGAGATCGCCTCCCAGGCGAACACCTACAGCAAGCTCAAGTGGCGTACCAGCTCCGACGGCAGTTGGGAAAGGTATGACTACCTTTCCAGCGGTGAGACACGCAGCTACCGGCCCTGGAAAGACGGACCCGCCTCCCCGGATCTGGCCACAGTGGAAAACACCCGTAGCACCCTGACCAGTGCGGACGGCAGAACCGTCACGGAATCCATCGCAGGGCAGGTGGTGTTGACCACTCAGAGTAGTTCGGTGGGCGGTCTTAGGCATCCCCACTATTACGCCGCGCCTTCGCCATTGCCGCCGGAATACTCTGGCAGCAATCTGAAACACTACTACACCCGCTACACCACCACCCGCACGCTGCCCGGTGAGGGAGCGCTCAGCCTGAGCAGCGAATCCTACGTCAACAACACGACCGGCCGCACCGACTGGTCCCGCGATGAAGCCGGCAACGTGACGGCCTACGAGGAGTTCCCTGACACCGTGACCATTTCCGGCGTGAGCGTTTCCGTCACCCGGCGCGTTCGTTCCCAGGCCCTCCAGACCTGGGTGGCAGGGGCACCCGCCACCGTCGCCCCCTTGCGGGAGGTGACCTACACCGACAGCAAAGACCGGCTGCTCAAGACGGAGACCTGGGCTGCCGACGACAGCGTGGTCAGCACCACCACCTACACCTACGATGCCATCACCTCCCGTCAGACCCAGGTCGTGCAGGACGGTCACACGATCTACGATCTGGAGACCAGCACCGATAACGATGGCAATCAGATTGAGATCGAAACCGACGCCTACGGCGGCAAGACCCGCACCATCACCTCGCCATCCGGTGAAATGATCAGCCGCTCCAAGCTCGCCGTGGATGGCACCACCGCGCTTCTCACCACCACGACCAGCAAGGACGGCCTCACCGAAACCACCACCACCACGGGCGGCGGACTCACCCGCACCTCTTCTGTGACGCTGGGTGCGCAGGGCCGCACCGCGCAGCAGGTCGATGAAGAGGGCGTGACAACGAACTACGAGTACCAGGACGGTGGGCGAACCGTGATCGAGAAGGATGTGGCGAACAATGTGCTCCGAACGACGCGGCAGTATCTCGACGGCCAGTTGCAGTCCGTCGAAGGCCCGGCGGTGGTGGCGGAGTATCACGACTACGACATCGACGCGGACGGCCTCACCACCGAGACGGTGCGCTACGGCACGGTGGCGGGTGCGCAATACCGCAAACGGGTGACCAACGGCCTCGGCCAGCTCGTGCAAGAGATCGAGCCGCCTCAGGACGGCGGGGCGGTGGAGAAAGTGACGCAGTATGTCTATGACGAGAACGGCCGCCTGGAAACGACCCAGATCACCGGCATGGCCCCCGTCAAAGTTCTTTACGACGGCCTCGGCCGCACGGCGGTGCAGCGCGTGCTGCTGGGAGACAACGGCACCGCATCCGCCGACGACCCTCTTACGACGCGGACCTGGAGCTATGAGACCGAGGGCGACGCACTGTGGGAGGTCAGCACCACAAGCCAGGCCACCGATGCCAGCACGGCGCACGATTTGGTCACCACGCAGAAGCGCCAGCTAGGCACCGGGCCCGACGCCGTGCAGTCCTCCATCAGCGCCGATGGCACCACCACCACCCAGAGCACCAGCGTCGCCCGCCCGACGGCCACGGTCACCATCACCACGACCTCCAGCCGGGCGACGCGCACGGCCACGCGCATCGTCGTCAACGGGCTGGTGCAGTCGGAGACCAGCTTCACCGCCACCACCGCGACGAGCTACACTCTACGACGGTCTGGAACGGCTGGACACCGTGACCACACCGGAGGGCGTTGTGCAGAAAACCGTCTATGATGACACGACGGCGGGAGTCGCCCGCTCGCGGGTGAAGGAGCAGCAGCTCAAACCCGTCGGCGGCAGCTTCATCACCCAGGCCAGCTACGCCTACTACCCGCTGGGTGCGGCCCACGAGGGGCGGCTGCAAACGCTCACCAACGCCGAGAACGCCACGACGACTTACACCTACGATGCCGCCGGGAGGGTGCTGACGCAGACCGGCACCGCCAGCTACCCGCTGCGCTACGAGCACGACGCGCTGGGCCGCCTATGGAAGTTGCACACCTACCGTGCCGCCAGCCCGGACCTGACGCAGGCCGGGGATGTGACCACCTGGGTCTATGACCCGGCCAGCGGTAAGCTCACGCGCAAGCTCGACGCGGCCAATCGCGGCCCGACTTACACCTACACCGCCAGCGGCCTGCTGCACACCCGCACCTGGCAGCGCGGGGTGGTGACGACCTACGCCTACGACGGCGCGGGCCGGCTCACCGGCATCGACTACGACGACACCACACCCGACGTGGCGCATGGCTACGACCGTGCCGGACGCCGCACCAGCACCACGGACGCCGCAGGGGAACACACGCTCACCTACGATGGCAGCCAGCTTGATACCTGGACCGTGAACGGCGCGGGAGCGCCGTGGTCGGGCCTGAGCATGGACTACGATCTCACCGCAGGCCGCCGCAGTGGCCGAACGGCTAGCCTGGGTGCCATCACCCTGCCGGGGGTGAACTACACTTACTCCACCAGCAGCGGAGTCTTGGAAAGCGTCAGCACCGCCGGACCTGACGATGCCACGGTCACCGCCACCTACCGCAGCACGGCCGCCACCGGCTGGAACGAAGGTGTCACCTACACCGTGGGCAGCAGCACGAAACTGACCAGCACCCGCACCCCGGACACGCGCGGTCGGCTTGATGCCGTTTTCTGGGCCAATGGTGCCAGCGCCGTGCTCAGCGGCCATGATTACACCTTGGATGAGATGAATCGCCGCACCGCCGCCCTGCGCCAGGACGGCTCGAAGTGGACCTACGGTTACAACTTGCGTGGCGAGGTCACCAGCGCTGCCAAGGAGGATGCGACGCAGGTGCCCGAGCCGGGCAAGCAGTATGGGTTCAGCTTCGACGGCCTCGGCAACCGCACCAGCAGCACCGTGTCGAGCGTGGCGGACAACGAGGTGCTGCGCACCACCGGCTACACGGCCAATGCGTTGAACCAGTACACCGAAATCACCCATCCGCAGCCCGGTTGGATGGTGCTGCGCGGCAGTGCCAATCCCGCCGCCAGCGTGACGATTGATGGCAATCCACCCACCCTGCGTGCCGGGGCGCTCTGGCACCATGAGCAAAGCGTGGACAACAGCGCCGGAGCCGTCCGCCGTGTCGCCGAGATCACCGCCACACGCCCCGACGGCGGCATGAACAACGCGTCATTGACCTCCCAGCAGAAGGGAGCCCTGTTTATCCCTCCGCCTGTGGAGGTCGTCACCCACGATGACGATGGCAACCAGACAAGTAACGCACACTGGAGCTACACCTGGGATGCGGAGAACCGTCTCATCGCGGCGGAGGAAAGCATCGCCATCCTGCTGCAACCACCCGGCAGTGCGCCGGAGAAGCGACAGAGGATCGAGTGCGGTTATGACGCCCAGGGTCGGCGCATCTACAAACGTGTGCTCACCGCTGAAGGTACGAGTGCGACATTTGTGTTGAAACAAAGTCTTGTGTTCCTCTACGATGGCTGGAACATGATCGCCGAGATCGACACCACCACGACCGCCCGGCTGCTGCGCAGCTACGAGTGGGGCATCGACCTCAGCACCACCATGGACGGAGCAGGCGGCGTCGGCGGCCTCCTGATTGAACGGTTCCATTCCACGTCAACCACCGTAAACAACGGTCAACCACCGTCAACCGGCGCGCACGCGCCGTGCTTTGATGGCAACGGCAACATCACCGAACTCGTCAATCTCGCCAACAGCAGCGTGAGCGCCCGCTACGAATACGGCGCGTTCGGCGAGACGATCAGCGTCGATGGAGACGCCATCGCGGACGCGAACCCGATCCGGTTCAGCACGAAGTATCTGGATGCGGAGACGGAACTGCTGTACTACACGCACCGATATTACGATGCAGTGAATGGACGGTGGCTGTCCAGAGACCCCATGTTTGAAATCACCGGCGAGCACCCCGAGTTCATGGAGGAAGGCCCCAACCTCTACGGGTTCGTCCGCAACGATCCGGTCAACGGCTACGACTTCCTCGGCTTGAAGTGGCGCAAGGTCGGCAAAACGAAGGATGAGCGCCGCCTGATTTGGGAGAGGGACGATCCGGCCAAGGACACGTTCGAGGAACTTGCCAAGAAAGTTGATCTTGATCCGCAGGAGTCGTCACGCTGGGCCAAGCCTGATGAAAAGAACTCGTGCCGCTTCACCACGCCCAACGTGTGGGTGATGGTGAAGATGCTTCACGGCATCAACAGCTTCCGCGACATCTACACCAATCCTGGTGATGAGATCGGAGACCTGTTCACGTTCACGGGTAGCAGGAAGACAGTGAACGTGTCCAGTCCTGGAGCCATTGTGAGCACCATCAACCAGTATCGCGGCGACATCATCGGCCTGAGCATCTACGGACATGGACTTCCAGGCATCGTTGGCGGAACTGGAAGTGATTTTGAGTATGTGAACAACATCTTGGGTGCAATTGACGGGAACGGCTTCAAGCTGAAGGAGGCTCATTTGATGCAGTGCTACAGTGGTGCCAATGGATTTGATGCGGCATGGAAGGCGCGCTGCTACAAAGGCCGAGCCAAAGTTTACTACGGTGTGAACGCCTGCGGCATCGACCTTGGCTCCAAACCCAAACCTCCTCGCCGCTGATGAGTATGTTCCGTCAGCATCTGCTGTGCCTTGTGCTTGGAGCAATGGTATCCGGCTGTATTGGTGGCTACCGATTTGATGTGGAGCGAGTTAGGCAGGCGAATCCCCAAAAGTATCGCGAGTTGGTTCGGTATTATCGTTCCAATGGCATGACCGATGATGATCTGAGGAAGATGGGCTTCAAAGACCCATTGCCTCCAGTCGAAGGCAATGAAGCAGCAAAGCCGAACCCACCAAAGCCATCGCCTTTCAAGCCATGATCCGACGCAACGCACACAGCCTTCACCCTGCCCCGTCCCCGCCGTGCTGAGCTATGGAGTCATCGGCAAAGCCGATGACTCGTCACGCAGCAGCCAACCGGCAAGCCGCAACTCCAGCGCATCGCAAAGCTCGCGGCTCCGCACCGTTGCCAACCGCCGAAGTGCTCCGCCCGCTCCCGCCCCTGCCGCCAAAGACAGTGCGGCTTTCCGTAACGCCGCAGCTCCGCACCAGCTTCAATGAACCAACCGTTGTTCAGTGTGGCTCGCACAGCTCGCCAGCTCCGCACCCGAGACGGTAGCCCACACACAATGCGGAGTAGTGTGCAGTTGGCCGCCACCCTCCTTCGGCAAGCCTACGGAGGGACCCGGCGGCCTACTGTGCGCTCGCAGAGCCTCGCCACACTACAGCGCATGAAAAAAGATGCCAGGCATTTAGTTGTTGCAACTACCCACGATTTTGTCACTTTCCGCCATTATGAAAGCCGCTCCATCCCTTGATCCTCAATCGCTTCCGCTCGAAGAGCAGCTCGTTGGCGTAAACGCCAAAACCGGGCTCTATCCCGGCGCGCGTTCATGGTCTGGCGGCAGACGGCGCATCCTCGGCAAGGGACCATTGGGAAAAAAGATGCCAGGCATTTAGTTGTTGCAACTACCCACGATTTTGTCACTTTCCGCCATTATGAAAGCCGCTCCATCCCTTGATCCTCAATCGCTTCCGCTCGAAGAGCAGCTCGTTGGCGTAAACGCCAAAACCGGGCTCTATCCCGGCGCGCGTTCATGGTCTGGCGGCAGACGGCGCATCCTCGGCAAGGGACCATTGGAGTCTTGCTGCTACCATGTCATGTCCCGCACCTGCGGCGGCGAGATCTTCTTTGATGACGTCGAGAAAGAGGCGCTGCGGCGCGTGATCTGGCGCATGACCGAGTTCTGCGGAATCAAGGTCGTGACCTACTGCCTCATGGGCAATCACTTCCACCTGCTGGCCGAGGTGCCACACCGCGAGACGTGGCTGCAACGCTTCGACGGACCGCAAGGCGAGGCAAAGCTGCTGGAGCACCTGCGCATCCTCTACAGCAAGACCTACGTGGGCCTGCTGCGGGATGAAATCGCCGACCTGCGCAAGCGCGGGCTTGAGATGCTCGTCCAGCAGAAGCTGGAAGCGATCAAGAAACGCTTCTGCGACCTGTCGTTGTTCGTGAAGGAGGTGAAGGAGCGCTTCAGCCGGTGGTTCAACAAGCGGCGTGGGCGCAAAGGCACGCTGTGGATGGACCGCTTCAAGAGTGTGTTGGTGGAGGGCAAGGGCGAGGCGCTGCGCACGATGGCAGCCTACATCGACCTCAATCCGGTGCGAGCCGGGCTGGTGAAGGATCCGAAGGACTACCGCTGGTGTGGGTATGCCGAGGCACTGGGCGGCAGCCGCCGTGCGCAACGAGGTCTGTGCAAGGCCATCGGCAAGCCGGTGGATGGCTGGCAGAGCGCTGGAGCAGCGGAGGCGTATCGCTGCATCCTCTTCGACGAAGGCCGCGAGGTGAAGGACGCGCAGAACGAGAAGGTGGTGGAACGCGGTGTGAGAGTGGAGTCTGCGAGAGCGGTGTTGGCACAGCGCGGGAAGTTGAGTTCAGCGGAACTGGTACGGTTGCGCGTGCGCTACTTCAGCGACGGAGCCGTCTTGGGCAGCAAGGCGTTTGTGGAAGGCATCTTCGAAGCGCAGCGCGAGCAGTTCAGCCCGAAGCGGAAGCGAGGAGCGAGACGCATCGCGCAGGCGGACTCACCGCTCTATGCCTTGCGTCAGTTGAAGCACAATCCCGTGGCATGATCCGCATTTCCGAACGCGCCGATGCACTAGGTTTCAAATCTTGTCACCGGATGAAAATGTTGCTGCGTTTGGGTGGGGCTTTTGTTAGAACGCACGCGTCATGAATCCCGCCACCGACACCGCCACTCTCGTTCATCAATCCCTGCAACGGCTCGCCAGCCAGAGCGCCGCTTGCAAGCTGTGGAGCACAGCCTTGGTGACGGGCGTGCTCGCGTGGATGCATTCCTCCCGGATCGGCAATGACTCGATGCTTTGGGCTGCCTCTCCAGTGCTGGTCCTGCTGCTGGCCGATGCGGCTTACGCGACTCAAGCCGCACGGTTGCTGGCGAAGCTGCGCCAAAGCAAGAAGCCGGGTGTGGAAGAGCTCCTTCAAGCGCATGCACCCTTGAGTGGTGGCCATACGCTGGGTGGTCTCGCTGGTCTGGTTTCCTCCTCGGTGTGGCCCTTCTACTTTGCCTTGGCTTGCGCGTTTTTCATCGCCGGACACGAAGCCGCGCGTCCATCATTGCCGCCACCGTCGGCTCCCGGCACCAGCAGTCTCAATCGTCTGGGGAGCGTCAATCCGGGAGCTCTAAGGCCGGCTGGTCAGGTCGCACCGTTGAAGTCTGCCCCAATCCCGGGCCAGCCCAGGCCACTGCCAAATGGAGCGCTTTCACCCACTGGCAGCGCACGTCCCAAAGCGCCGGTTAACATAACAACGCCTCGTCCGTCCAATCTGCCTGCCAGTGCACCAAATTCGACACCGGGCGCTCCCGCACGTCCTTCTTCTCCCGCTCCGTCGTCAAAGCAGCCATCGGCCACCACGCCATCATCCGCAAACCCTCCATCAACCTCTGCCCCTGTGCCCGCAGCGAAGTAACTTAGGTGATGCTGAACGCCAGGATTTTCTGCAACAGGACGGCAGGAGGTTCTGATTCGTTGTGTTCCCAACTTCGGACACGTTGGGCGATCACCCCGATTCTTCGTCCAAAGGCATCCTGGCTCAAACCCAGCATCCGGCGGGCCTTGAGTATCAGATCTCCGGGGCAGCATTCAGGGGCGGGGTAGCGGCCAAGAAAACGGATCAGGCGAGGCCAATGTGAAGCAATCGGCGTGACTTCATCGCGTTCCCAGCGATCATATTGTTCTTTAATGGTGCCCAAGTTCGCGGCGACTTGAACCTGAGTGAGGTTTAGGAGCAGACGCTTGGAGCGAAGGTGTTGCCCGAGAGTCTCTGGTTTGATATTGAATCCCTTATGTCTGAGATTTCTGATCCTAAGCGACGTCTTGGTGGCCCGAATCGTGAAAAAGCAAAATGGCAAAATAGCATGATACGTATTTTGCCAATTTGTGAATTCTTGATAGCTGGGAAGCTGCACGAGGTTGAATTCGATCTCGCCGTCGCCCACGATGATGCTGCGCACCATCAGTTCGGCGACGTGGCGTTTTTCTTCCAGGCTTATCTTTGGCCAGCGGGCATGCAGGTCGATGGCCTCGGAGACCATCTGTTCACTTGAGAGGTTGTCGATTTTGAGAACGTCGATCTCGGCCTTGAGGCGGGCCAGTTCCTCGTCGAGCTGCGACCACTGGTCGCTGAGCGGCTGGTTGAACTTCTTGAAGTCCTCCGCGCCGATGTTGCCATCGAGATAGAGCCGGAGCATGCGCTTGGCGTCGGGATGGTCGGCCACTCTCTTGCCGCTCACACCTGCAAGGTCGTAGATTTCCAGAACCTTCCATCCGCGGGAGGTGGCAACCATTTCCGCCCGGACGCGCTGATGATCCGGGCTGTCGCCCTCGGCCTGCTCTTCGGTGGAGACTCGAATCCAGAGGCACTACCTCCGCAGCGCGTTGATCAGTTCATTCAACTTCTGCCGCAGGTCTTCCGCATCCGTGTCAGCGTAGCTGTTGTCCAGCGTGTTCACGCCGTTGGTGTTCGCGCTCGTGCCGCTGATGGCATCGTCGAGCTGCTGCTGGCTCACCTCGCCGGGAGCACCGTCACTGCCATTGGCACCATCCGCTCCGTTGTTGCCGTCATTGCCGCGTGGAATGCCAAAGGTGAAATGCACGTTCGTGCCGTCGAAGGAGGCGTCCACCGTGGCGTTTTCCCACGGGGCCAGCGTGCTCACGCTGTCCACCACCGCCGTGGCAAAGGGCGGTCCCTGCGGACCGGTTTCACCCATCGGTCCCGGTTCGCCGGGGCTGCCGTCACTTCCTGGAGGTCCTTGGGCACCATCGCTGCCATTGCTGCCTGCCATGCCATCATTTCCCTGCGGAATGTCGAAGCTGAAGTGCAGGGTGTTGCCCACCACGCTGACGCTCACATTCGCGGGCACGCCGGGCGGCAGGGTGTTCGTGCTGTCCACCTGCGCGGCGGAGATGGTCACGATGTTGTTGATGAGCACAAAGAGCGCCTGGAACTGGTCGCGGATCACTTGGGATTCCAGAGGCGAGTTCGGCGCGGGGAGGCTGGGGGCGAAGGGCATGGCGTTTGAGGAATGACGAAATCAGAATGACGAATGACGAACTGAGTCGGCGGCCAGAGCGTCGGCGTGCTCGGTGGCAGCGTGGAGAATCTGGGTCGGAGGGACTTTTTGGACGGTCAGAGGGTGTTTTTAGACGGTCGGAGGGACCTTTTTCTCGGTCAGCCGGACTTTGCAGGTCCGGCGCAGGCACCTTTTTCTGGGTAGCAGGGAGCTTTTTGTCCCTCGGAGGGGCTTTTTACTCCCTCGGACCGTCCAAAAGGTCGGTCGCAGATACTTTCAAAGGATCGCCGAGGTGGCTACGAAGTCCTCGCCAGAGGAAAAAGGTCGGTCCGAGGGACTTTTGAGCCGGTCAGACCGACTTTTTGGTATGGCGGAGGGACTTTTTTCCTCCAGAAAGCGCCTCTTTTTATGGAAAATGGCACTTTCACCCCGGTTTAGGGATTGGCGGGCGGGGTTGGCTCCTTTTTCGGGCGGTCGGGGAATCGCGTCTTCAGGTCGTTGTAGATCGTGTCCGCGCCGGAGATGCCGCGCTTGGCCGCCTGGCGCACGTTTTGGTAGAAGGCGAGGTCACCCACATAGTTGTCCGAGTTCGCCAGCATGATGGTGTCCTCCAAGCCTTCGCAGATCGGGGCGATCTCGCGCAGGCAGGGCAGCAGGTCGGCCACGAGCTTGCGGTCCTTCGCCATCTCGGCGGTGTCGAGGAAGCTCGGCACCAGATCGGCGCGGCTGGCCATGTAGGCGGCGCACTTTTCATCAAAGGCCAGGGTGTTGTCCGCGATGCGCGGCAGGCTTTGTTTTTCCTCCGCCGTGAGGTTGATGGTGATGCCGGTGAGCGCGGCTTTGAGCGCCATGACGGCGTCAACGATGGCGGTCTTCTGCTCCGCCGTGATTTCCAATGAGATGCGATTGTCTGAGGCCATGGGTCGGTTGGGGTTGGTGGTTGGGGCCATCGCATCCCATGCAATCCCCGGCACGGAAGAATCCCATACCAGATTCGAATCCCATGTAAGAGGCGTCGGCATGGAGCGGGATTTCATCAAAAGGCCGCCGCGCTGCCTATCTCACAGTTGTGATGATCCGGTGAGCCGCGCTCACTTGATCCCGGCTCGCTTTTCGGCCTCCTCAATCATCTCGGAGAGCTTGCGGCCCATGCCGATGGCCATGCGGAAATACACGTCGATGGGGGGCGTGCGCATCTGCTTCTCCACATAGCCGATCATCTGGCAGCTCAGCGCCCCGGCCTCCGCCTCCTTGTTTTGGGAAAGCCCTTCCTCCTCCCGGCACTCACGCGCGACCTGTGCGAGGTGGGCGCACAGCTTTTCGCTCTGAATGATAGCTCGGTGTTTGGGCACGGTGGCCCCCATTCAAAGTCTGATCGTGTGAACGCGGCATTTCACAGTTGTGAGAGCGTGTCAGGCAGGGGCCGTGCTCATGCCACCTACGAATTCCAAGACAATGTTTTCTTGGGTGGCGGCGCAAGGTCCGGCGTGGGTTGGGAGCCTCACCTCCCCGCTTCTCTCCGGCCACCCGGCATGGCGATGAGACGGTGAGCGCGCGGGTTGTGCCGGAACGAAGGGGTTCGTGGCAAGAGTTTTTTGGGGCCGCACTCGGCCAA